>CAWKBC010000015.1:0-9355 GCA_963847705.1 uncultured Pseudomonadota bacterium
AGCGCGTTGCCGTGAGGCAACGCGGCGAACCAGGCGCGACGACGTGCCGCCGAATGCCGCCCAGCGCGCGGGCCGGGCGCGGACCGAACCAGGCGCGACGACGTGCCGTCGAAGCCGGCCCACCGCGCGGTCCGGGCGCGGACCGAACCAGGCGCGACGACGTGCCGTCGAAGCCGGCCTGGCGCGCGCGGGCCGGCACCGGGGCCGTCTCGCGCCACCCGCGCTGCTAGTCCGTGCGCGGGTCGCTCGGACCGAGCGTGAAATAAATGAAGGCCTTGGCCGGGGCGCCGACCAGCGGCAGAGGCTGAGGCGCAGCACACGGCGCCGACGCGCAGAACGGCAGCGCGCCCACCGCCGAGCCGTAGGCTTCGCCCGCGCTCGGGTCGTGATCGGACAGCGCCGGCGTGGGTTTCGCCATCGTCGCCAGCTTGGGACCGGTGTAGATGGTGACGTTCCCGGCGTCGGTCTGTCCGTTCAGCGTGGCCCCCGGATCGCCAATCAGCGCCTCGTCACCCAGCAGGCCATCGACGTTCCCCGCCGCCAGCGCCGCGCCGAACGCCGCGCTCCCGGGCGGAGCAGCGATGGTGGCGGTCGGCGCCGCCCCCGGCGCGACGGGCCCCTTGTAGAGATAGACGCGAGACGGGGGGGCGCCCACCAACAGGTCGGGAACCCCGTCGCCGTCGAAGTCGCCGATCGCCAGCGTCTGCCCGAACCCGCTGTCGGTCGACGCCGGCGCCGTCAAGATCCCCGCGCAGGAGAGGGCGCTGGTGGTGGCGGTGAAGAGCGAGACGCTCCCCGGCGCCGCCGCGCCCGGCGTTCCGATGGCGATCGCCGGCCCGCTGGTCAGCAGGTTGCCGACGACCAGCGCGCGATTGGCATGATCGTGGTTCGACAGCTGGGCCGACAGCGTGATCGGGCAGCTGGCCAGATCGCCAGCACCAGGCGCGATGTCGGTGGTGGAGCCGTCGACGAAGACGTGAACCAGCGAGCTCGAGGCGGCGACCAGATCGGCCGCCGCGCCGCCGGTCAGGTTCCCCGCCGCCACACCGACCCCCAGCAGCGGATCATTGGCGGTCAGCGATGACGAAGGGATGAACTGCGAGACGGTCTGCGACACCAGATCCACGGTCAGGAGGCTGTGGAACGTGGGAGCGCCCAGCAGCGCGGTTCCCGTCCCCGGGATCTCGGCCATGGTCGTCACGGGCGAGCCGCCGAGATCGTCGAGCGCGGAGCCGGTCAGCGTGAGCGCCGACGCTCCGCCCGCCGCGTCGAGCTTGACGAGCGCGAGCCCGGTCATCTCCGTCGCGGACGTCAGAAACCAGCCGGCCGAGGAGCCATCCGCGGGCGGCGCGACCGGCAGGAGGAGGCTGGCGAAATCGTTCGACGACGGGAACCCGGAGGGCGCATCGATCGCCAACACCGGCGTCTGGTTCTGGAGCGTGTCGAACGCGCGCCAGTCGCACCCGGCCGACAGCGCGCCGGCCACCATCGCCGCGCAGGCGCCCAGCAGGAGCTTGACCGGGGCGCGCATCAGAACCGCCCCCCCAGGGCCAGCCCGGTTCCTTCCGGTCCGAAGAGGGGTGCCAGGGTGATCGCGTGGTGCTCCGCCACCCCGGTGCTGTCCGGGCCGTGCTCGAAGAAGCCGTAGATCGCGGTGAGCGCCACGATGGCGCCGACGCCGTAGAGGACATCGGCGCCGATCGCCTCGTACTTCCCGTTGCTGAATCGCGAGTCGCTGTTGTCGATCAGCTGGCCGCTGGCGATGTCGCTCTTGAGGCTGTTCTTGTTCTGATTCGACAGGTAGCCGACGTAGGCCCCGGCGCCGATGATCACCAGCGCGACGACGCTGCTCGAGATCGCATGCCCGCGCGACGGGCGCGGCGACATCTGGACCTCGATGGAGGTCTCGATCCCCTGCCCGAGCTCCACCGTCGTCTCGTAGTCCTCGAAGCCCTTCCGCTCGACCAGGAGCTTGTGCCGGCCCGGGGGGAGCTCGACGCGGCAAGGGGTGGCGCAGCCGAACTTCTCGTCGACGAGGAGGCGCCCCCCCTGGGTCGTCTTGCCGGTGATGCTGATCCACCCGGCCTGGCTCTTTTCCATGACCAGGTTGTGCTGCATGGCCGTCCCCGCGGGAACGTCGATCTCCTGCTGCAGCGGCTGGTAGCCGAACTTCTCCAGAAAGATGGTGTGCTTGCCGGGCTTGAGCTGCCCGGTGAACGGCGTCCGGCCGATGGCGCCGATGTCCTTGCGATCGATGAAGAGGTCGGCGCCCACGACGTTGGAGGTGATCTCAATCCAGCCGAGGTAGTGCTCCTCGGAGAGCGCGATGTAGACGTCGATCAGCTTGTCAGAGCGCGGGCTGATCTGCCGCTCCTCGGCCTTCCACCCCTTCGACTCCAGGATCAGGCGGACCGGCTTGGACTCGAGCGACCCGTGCCAGGGGGTCTGGCCGAAGGGGCCCGACCGCTTGTCGTTGAGATAGATCGTCGCCCCCTGTGGCTTCGAGTCGATGACCACCAACCCCTTGGTGTCGATGTCCGGCAACACCGGCAGCACGGGCGGAGGCGCCGGCGTGGGCGCCGCGGGAGCTCCCGGCGCGGCGGGCGTCCCGGCGGCAGGCGCTGCGCCAACCTCTGGCGCAGACGCCCCGGGGGCAGCCGGCGCGCCGGCCGGGGGCGGCGGCGCGGGCGCCGCGCCCGGTGCTGGCGGCGCCGCCGACGGGGCGCCCGGGGTGGTCGGCGCGGCCACGGGCGGCGGAGGAGGCGGCGGCGCGAGCAACTTGCCAATCACGTCCAGGCGAAGCCTGACCTGCGCGGCGTCGCTGGCGTTCGGATCGTCCTTCAGATAGCGCTCGAAGTACTCCTTGGCCTTCTCGAGCTGCTTGGCCTTCTCGTACGACACGGCGACGTTGAACAGGAAGGCCGGGTAGGGCTTCTTGTTGTAAGCCTCCAGGAACTTCAGGGCCGCGGTGTCGTACTCGCCCCGCACGAAGAAGGTCTGAGCCGTCTCGAAGGCCTCCTTGGCGTCATTCAGGGCTCTGTCGGGCGTCGCCTCTTCTGCGGCGCGCGCGATCTTGGAAGTCCCGAACGAAGCACCGACCGACACCGCGGTCGCCAGCAGCAAGGCCGCAGACCGGGAACACACTCTCGTCATCGGACAACGATTAGAAGGTAGAAGCCCTCCGCTATCAAGAGCCACCAGCATGACGCCACATCCGTGGCGACTTCCACTTTGCACCTTGCCTCGCGCCCCTTCCCCTCGCCCTTCCCTTCGTCACTCCCCCTCGCCAACTTCGCGGTGCACTTCCAAAGTCCGAATCTTCGGTTATCGTGTAACGATGGCAACCGATCCCGCAATTCGCGAAGTGACGGTTCTAGGGGCCGGGGTGATGGGGGCGGCCATCGCGGCGCATCTCGGCAACGCCGGGCTGCGCGTGCGGCTGCTCGACATCGTCCCCAAGGACGCGCCGGCCGGCGCCGACCACAAGACGCGCAGTAAAGTTGCGCTGGCCGGTCTGGAGGCGGCGCGCAAGGCCAAGCCGGCGGCTTTTTTCTCGCCCCGGTTCGAGACCACCGTGACGGCCGGGAACCTGGAGGACGACCTCGAAGAGGCGGCCGCCAAGAGCGACGTCATCATCGAGGCGGTCATCGAGAACCTGGCCATCAAACAACAGCTCTACGCGCGCCTCGACGGCTACGGTGGCCGGGCCATCATCACCTCGAACACCTCGGGGCTGCGGATCGCCGAGCTGATGCAGGGGCGCAGCGCCGGCTTCCGCGCGCGGTTCTGCATCACCCACTTCTTCAACCCGCCCCGCTACCTCAAGCTGGTGGAGATCGTCGCCGGCGCCGACACCGCCCCCGAGACGCTGGCGCGCGCCGAGGCGCTGTGCGGCGAGCTGCTCGGCAAGGGGCTGGTCCACGCCAAGGACACGCCCAACTTCATCGCCAACCGGATCGGGACCTTCGCGCTCATGCGGACGCTCGACGAGGCGGTGAAGCAGGGCTACACCGTCGAGGAGGTCGACGCCGTGTTCGGCCCGGCCACCGGCCGCCCGAAGAGCGCCGTCTTTCGCACCGCCGACGTGGTGGGGCTCGACACGCTGGTGCACGTCACGCGCAACTGCGCCGACGCGCTCCCCAACGACGAGCGGCGCGAGGTGTTCGTCCCGCCGGCCGTCCTCACCACGCTGGTCGAGAAGAAGTGGCTGGGGGCCAAGACCAAGCAGGGCTTCTACAAGAAGGTCGGCAACGACATCCTCCAGCTCGATCTCAAGACGCTGGAGTACGGACCGCAGAAGAAGCCGCGCTTCGACTCGATCGGCGCCGCCCGCGCCACCGACGACGTCGACGAGAAGCTGCGCCGCATGGTGGCCGGCACCGATCGCGCCGCCGCCCTGGCCCGCACCGTGCTCTACGAGACGCTCATCTACGCGGCCAACCGGCTGGGCGAGATCGCCGACAGCGTGGTCGACATCGATCGGGCGCTCCGTTGGGGCTTCGGCTGGGAGCGCGGGCCGTTCGAGACCTGGGACGCGCTGGGCGTCAAGGCGACCTCGGCCAAGATGGAGGCGGCTGGCTACACCGTGCCCGGCTGGGTGCGGGAGCAGATTGCCGCCCAGGGCGAAGGGATGAAGTTCTACCGACAGGACGGTCCCGGCAGGCGCGCGCAGCTCGGGATGCGCGGCGGTTTCACCTCCGTCGCCGAGAACCCGCGCCACCTCTCGCTCGACGCCATTCGCGCCGCCGGCGGCGAGGTCGAGCGCAACGGCAGCGCCTCGCTCCTCGATCTGGGCGACGGCGTCTTCTGCCTCGAGTACCACGGCAAGATGAACGCCATCGACCCCGACACCGTCGCCATGACGATGAAGGCGGTCGACAAGGCGGAGCGCGACGGCGTCGCGCTGGTGATCGGCAACGACGCCCCCGACGCCTTCTGCGCCGGCGCCAACCTGTTCGCGCTGATGGTCGCGCTCGGCCAGGGGAACATGCAGGCCGTCGCCGAGATGGTGGCCGCCTTCCAGAACGCCTGCGTGCGCACCAAGTACGCGCGCGTCCCGGTGGTCGCCGCGCCCTTCGGCCTGACCTTGGGCGGCGGCGCCGAGATCGTGATGGGCTGCCAGACCGTCCGCGCCGCGGCCGAGCTCTACATCGGCTGCGTGGAGGTCGGCGTCGGCCTCATCCCGGCCGGCGGCGGCTGCATGGAGATGGCCGCCCGCGCCTCGGCGCGCGCCAGCGACGACCCGCAGTTCGATCTCCTGGCACTCGTGCGCGGGCCGTTCCTGAACCTGGCGACGGCGCGCGTCTCGACCAGCGCCGAGGAGGGGCGCGACCTCGGCTACCTGCGCCAGGGGGACAGCGTCTCGATGGCACGCGAGACCCTGATCGCCGACGCCAAGGCGCTGGCGCTGGGGCTGGCCCGCGCCGGCTATCGCCCGCCGCCGCCGCGGATGATTCGCGTCATCGGCGAGACCGGCGCGGCCACCCTGCGCGCGGCGCTGCACAACCTGCTGGGCGCGCACCAGATCAGCGAGCACGACGCCAAGGTCAGCGGCCAGCTGGCGCGCATCCTCTCGGGCGGCGCCGTCCCGGCGGGCGCGGCGGTCAGCGAGCAGCACCTCCTCGACCTCGAGCGCGAGGCCTTCCTGTCGCTGTGCGGGGAACCCAAGACCCGCGAGCGCATCCAATACATGCTGGCCAAGAGCAAGCCTCTGCGGAACTGAGGAGCAGCGGAGCCAATGGACAGCGAAGCCAGTGGAGAAGACCATGCGTGACGTCGCCATTCTTTCCGCCGTTCGAACCCCGGTCGGCCGTGCCCCGCGCGGGGTCTTCAAGAACACCCGCCCCGACGACCTGGGCGCGCTGGTCGCCCGCGAAGCAATCCGCCGCGCCGGGATCCCCGCCGCCGACGTCGAGGACGTGGTCCTCGGGTGCGCCCACCCGGAGGCCGAGCAGGGGCTGAACGTAGCCCGCCAGGTCGGCTTTCTGGCCGGGCTGCCTGACACCACGCCGGCGATGACGGTCAACCGGTTCTGCTCGTCGGGGCTGCAGGCGGCCGCCATCGTGGCCGATCGGATCGCCGCCGGCTCGATCGACGCCGGCCTGGCCGGCGGGCTCGAGTCGATGTCGCTCATCCCGATGGGCGGCGCCAAGATCGCGCTCAACCCGGCGGTGGTCGAGCAGTTCCCCGAGGCGCACATCCCGATGGGGAACACCGCGGAGAACGTGGCGCGCCGGTTCGGGGTCAGCCGCGAGCAGCAGGATGCCTTCGCGCTGGCCAGTCACCAGAAGGCGGTCGCCGCCTGGACGCGCGGCGACTTCGCCGCCGAGGTGCTTGCCGTCAAGACGCGCGTCTTCGACGGTGAGGTCTGGCGCGACCTCACCGTCGATCGGGACGAGGGGCCGCGCGCCGACACTTCGCTGGAGAAGCTGGCGGCGCTCAAGCCGGCCTTCGATCCCACCGGCAGCGTGACCGCCGGAAACTCCTCGCCGCTCAACGACGGCGCCGCCGCCCTCATCCTCACCTCGGGCGACAAGGCCAAGGCGCTGGGCGCCAAGCCGCGCGCGTTCTTCCGCGCCTTCGCGGTCGCCGGGGTCCCGCCCGAGATCATGGGGATCGGCCCGGTGCCGGCGGTTCGAAAGCTGCTGGCCAAGACCGGCCTCAAGATCGACGAGATCGATCTGTATGAAGTGAACGAGGCGTTCGCCTCCCAGGCGGTCTACTGCGTCCGTGAGCTGGGGCTGCCCGTCGATCGCGTGAACGTCAACGGTGGCGCCATCGCCATCGGGCACCCGCTTGGCGCCACCGGCGCGCGCCAGATCGCCACCGCGCTTCACGAGCTCGAGCGCCGCCAGGGACGCTATGCGGTGATCACCATGTGCGTCGGCGGCGGCATGGGCGCAGCGGGCCTGATCGAGCTCGCGCGCTAGACTAGCCGCCTCGACCGCAACCGCAGCGGCACGGCGTCGATAAGCTGGGGTGCGCCGCGGGCCTGCCGTCTTCTGGATACTCTCCTGTTTGCTCCCCTGGACCCTGGCTGCCTGCGAGCTGGCCTGGCCTTCCAGCCCGACCCGCCCGACCAGCCCGACCAGCCCGTCTTCGACCACCGTGCCGGCGCCGGTCGCCCTTTTCGTCGAACCGGACGCCGGTCGGCAGGCCGTCCTCGAGCTCATCGCGTCGGCCCGCGCCAGCCTCTGGATGGAGATGTACCTGCTGACCGACGCCGGCGCGATCGCAGCAGTCACCGAGCGGGCCGCGGCCGGCTGCGACGTGCGGGTCATCCTCGAGCCGGCGCCGTACCAACAGGACGGGGCGAACCAGGCAGCGTACGACCAGCTCGTCGCCGCGGGCGTCGACGTCCGCTGGTCGCTGCCGCGCTTCACCTACACCCACGCCAAGGCGTTCACCATCGATCACCGGCGACTGGCGATCCTGACGCTGAACCTCAGCGGCGCGGGTCTGGCCGGCAACCGCGAGTATGCGGCGCTGGACGACGACGCCACCGACGTCGCCGCCGCTGAAGCGATCTTCACCGCCGACGCGACCGGCGCGGCGACGGGAACGCCGCCCGCGGATGCCGGTCGACTGATCTCGTCGCCCGAATCGTCGCGCCCTGCCCTGCTGGCGCTGCTCGGTGGTGCCCACGCCTCCCTGGCGCTCGAGACCGAGGAGCTCACCGACGCGGCGGTCATCAGCGCGTTGCTCGACGCCCGCGCGCGCGGCGTGGCGGTGACGCTGGCCTGGCCCGGGCCAGCCGCGGGAGCCGGCGCGCCTTTCACCACGCTGGCCGCCGCCGGGGCGATCGTCCGGGCCGTCGGTGCGCCGGCGATTCACGGCAAGGTGGTGGTCGCCGACGACCGCACGCTCTACCTCGGGTCGGTCAACCTGACCCCCACCTCGCTCGATGACAACCGTGAGCTCGGGCTGCTCCTGGCCGAGCCGCCTCTCGCGGCTGAGGTCGCCGAGATCGTCGCCGTTGATGTGGCTGGGGGCGTCGGGCCGGCGCCCTGACCTGCGGCTCGGCGCGCGGTATAGTCGAGCCCGTGAGCACGCCTGACCCCACCGGGCCCGAGGACCGGCAGGCCTACCTGGAAGAGCAGATCCAGCGGCAAAAGCGCGGCGAGCCGATCGACGTCGAATGGGTCAAGGGCGAGCTCGAGCGGATCCGGCGCCAGCAGAAGGCGACCCTGGTCTCGACCCAGCGCAACCTGCGCTGGCTGGTGATCGGCGCCGCCACCGTCCTCGCCATCCTCTGGATCAAGAACGGAGGTCTTTCCCGCAGCGGCGGCGTCTTCACATTGGGGCTGATTCTGATCGGCCTGCTGGCCGCCTGGGGTCTGGGCCGGCGCCGCAAGTGAACGGGTGCCCCGCGCGCACTCCGGCCCCGCCAGCGTCAATCAGCCCCTGCCCAGCCTCGCTCGACCTCAGTGCACGGACCGCAGCACCCGGTCGAGGATTTCGCGCCGGTCACCGATCTCGGCGTCGCGCGCCTGGCGAATCAACGTCACCATCTCGTCGCCGCTGAACCTGGCCAGCAGCGCCTCGGCCGCCGCGCGGATCGCCCCGGTCTCCTGACGGACCGCCTCGACGAGCACCAGCGCCGCCGCCGGCTTGTGATTCCCCGCGATCCCCTCCAGCGCCGCCAGGCGCACCCGCTCGTCGGTCGACTCACGAAAGATTCGGGTGGCCGGCTCGAGCCCGTCGACGAAGTGCATCTGGCGCAACACCCGCAGCGCTTCCTGAAAGACCGGCAGCGCCGGGTCCACCAGCCCCTTGCGAATGAGGCCGTAGCTCCGGGCCAGATAGACGGTGCCCACACCTCGCAGGACCGCCGCGCGGACCTCCGCCGCCGGGTGCTCGTAGAGCCGCTCGAGCGGGCTCAGCATTTCATAGACGGCGCCTTGGCCCAGCGTCAGAGCCAGCTCCGAGACCGCCTGCACGTTGTCCATCTGGAAGTCCGGAGCGCCGCAGAGAAGCAGGGCCCGCAGCGCGTGCCGCGAATGTTCCCCCGACGACGGGGGATGATCGGCGACGTGCCGCGCCAGCACCGCCGCCGGATCCCCCGCCAGCTCCAGCTCGATCAGGTCCTGTCGCCAGATGTCGGCGTAGACGTCGGTGCGGCGGAGGTGCTCGGGGAAGCTGACCGCGGCGGGGCGTTCCTCGAGCGGCATCGCCGCGTAGCGCTCGGCCAGCAGGCGATACCGCATGCGCCGCTTCTCGGAGAGCGGGAGCTCGGCCATCTCCGCGTAGAGGCGGCCGCACGACTCCAGATCCCCCAGCGCCGTGGCCGCGTCGATGGCGGCGTGGAGCGCGTTGGCCGACAGATCGACCGGTCCTTCGTTGCTCTGGTTGTCGC
>CAWKBC010000016.1:0-42139 GCA_963847705.1 uncultured Pseudomonadota bacterium
CGATGGCGGTTGGCCGACCGTCCGGCGTCGGAATGAACCATCCTGTGGTACCGGTGACGTTCGACGGTTGCCTATGCGGGCCGGGACCGACTTGACGTGTCCATCTTCGACAACGACTCAACCCTGAGCGGACCCTTCGAGCCCCCAACCGGGTCACTGAGCGCGCCCGTCGTACCTGCGCTCACAATCCTGTGGCACCCGGACCTCAATCGAGTCGGTGAGGTAGCTCTTCTCGAAGACGACGGTGTGTTGGGCTTCACCCGAGATGCCCCGGCGTTTTTTGTTCCTGGCTCCAACGTTGGCCGGCCGATAGCTCACCGCATGATGGGCCGGGACCCCGTCGTAGGATTCGCATCAGTACAGGGCCGTCTCGAGATCCGGCCAGGTTCCACCGACATCGAGGTTCGCGTCGATGGGGAACGGTTCGATCAGACGCGTCAGCTCGATCCAGCAGAGCTTGGACGCGGCATCATCGTGACCGTTGCTCGTGCGTTCGCTTTCTGCCTGCACAGTATTCGCCACCCGGTCACCCGCTCCCCGAACCTTGGTCTCGTCGGGTCGAGTGACGCGATAGACGACGTTCGCCACGCAATCATGCGGGCCGCAGGGAGAGCCGACACAGTCCTCATACGGGGCGAAAGCGGCACGGGTAAAGAGCTGGTCGCCCGCGCTTTGCACGAGAGCGGTCCTCGCGCGAAAGGTCCTTTCGTCCCCGAGAACGCCAGCCGCTTTCAGCGGGAACGCGCAGACGACGTGCTCTTCGGCCACGAACGAGGAGCGTTCACGGGCGCTACCGACAGTCAGCCTGGACTTTTCCGCGCCGCCCACGGCGGCACCCTCTTCATCGACGAGATCGGCGATCTGCCTTTGGAGGCTCAGCCGATGCTCCTGCGGGTGATTGAAGACCGCATCGTCCAGCCTCTCAGCAGCACCAGGTCCCGAAAGGTGGACGTTTTCGTCGTCGCCGCTACCAACGCAGATCTCGAGGCCGCGCTCTCAGCAGGGCGCTTCAACGAGTCGCTGTTCTACCGCCTCAAGACCAGCGTCAACATCGCTCTCCCGCCGCTCCGCGCGCGTCGGGAAGACGTCGGCTTGCTGCTCGTTCATTTCCTCCGCATCTATCTCGACGCCGACCTCCAGTCCCTGCAGACCGCGGACCCTCCCTGGCTCGCCGCCCGTGATGTCGCCGCCCTGGCCATGCATTCCTGGCCCGATAACGTCCGAGGACTCGAAGGGGTGGCCAGGAACCTAGCGATCGAGGCGGGCCCCGGTGCTCGCTGCGGCACGCACGACTGGATCAAGAACTTCTTGGCCGAAGCAGAACGACAGCCCCCACCGGACGCGAGCTCGTCCCGTGAGACGAAGTCCGCCGCCAGCAACCGCGACCTGCTCCTCGCCGCCCTCGAGCGCAGCGGTTGGAGCAGCGCGCGGGCCGCCAAGCTCATCGGTCTCTCCCCACCCACTTTCTCGCGGCGCCTGGGCGAGCATCCTGAGCTCCGTACGGTCGCCAAGCTTCGCATCGCAGATCTGATTCGCGAAGAACGTGAGGCGAACGGCGACGTGGAGATCGCGGCGAAGAGGCTCGGCGTCTCTCCCGCCCTGCTCGCGCGACGCCTCCGCCGCCCTCGATAGTCCAGCCGGTCGCGTTTCATTTCATTTCACGGCGTTTCAGTGAAACGGAAATGAAAGGGTCGAGCGCCCTAAGTGCGCGTTTTTCCTAATCCGGTACCGCTGATTTCGTCGGCACCGAGCTTGCGATTGGCCTCCTCCGTTCTGGGCGTTTCGCCCGCGGAAGAGAGGCCAGGGATGCACGACGCAGCTCGCGACCAACTGATCAGAAGCCACCTTCCTCTCGTCCACCGGGTCTCGGAGCGTCTTCGCGCATCGTGGCGCGCGAACGGGCTGGAGATTGACGACCTCGTCGGCAGTGGCACCGTTGGCCTGGTTCAAGCGGCCGACCGGTTCGATCCGACAAAGGGCGTCAGCTTCAAGACGTACGCAGAGATCGTAATTGAGGGCGCCATCCGCGATGGCGTTGGCCGGGGCAGCTACTGGTTTGGCCGCCGCGCTGCCGGGAGCGTAGTGGTGGTCCATCTCGAGGATCTGGCGCCCGACGGCTGCGAGGGTTGGCTCGGACAAGCTCACGACGGCGAGGGAAACGTCCCCGCGCTCTGGAACGGGCATCCCTTTTTCCAACCGCCCAACGACGACGAACTCGATATTCGGTCGCTTCTTGCCGACGAGATACTCCACCTGCCCGATCGCGAACGTCGCGTGGTCCAACTCTGCTTCTACGAGGGTAAGAAGCTCACGCACGCTGCACAGGAGATGAAGATCCTATTGCCGCTGGCGTCGCGGCTCCGCAAACGGGCTCTGTGCCGCCTTCATCACGCGATCGGCAAGGGCCGAAAAGGCCGGCCCGAATCGACGGCCGGAGGGCTGGCCCCTTGATCTCTGGCACTGATATACGGCCCCGTGGGCGCTGCGCTCGGGGCGGCGGATCGGAGTGTGCGTGAGCACAGACTCCGATTTCGCGTCCGGCCACTTCGGCACGCGATATCTTACGACCGAGGAGGCGGCCGCCTATCTCCGGTTCCGGTCACCATCCGGTGTCTGGAACTTGGCGCGTCGAGGCGGTGTGCGCCCCCTGCAGCGAGGTCGTACCGCACTCTGGACAGTCGAGATGCTAGACCGGATGTTGCGGTCACCGGCCGTAGTGCCGGCCGTTTCCGAGGAGGGAGCTGATGCAAAAAACGAAATACCCCGGCGTGTGGCGACTCCCATCGGGCGGATACCACGTCCGAACCTCAGCGATCGATCCGCGGACCGGCCGGCTCCTGCCCCGCAAGCGGAACCTGCCGACGGCGACACTGGCGGAGGCGCTCCAAGAGGTCGCCCGGCTTCGCCAGATCGCCAAGGCCGGCGGCACGGTGCGCGATCCCAAGCAGCCGACCCTTACGGCCTTCGCGCGATCTTGGCTCGAAACACATCTTCCGCGCATGACGTCGGATCTGGCCAAGGCGCGGTACGCGGAGGCGCTCGACCTCCACGTGCTGCCTGAGCTCGGCGCGTTCTTCATCGATCAGATCTTCGATCGCGACCTCGAAGTGTGGCTGACGAAGCCACGGAAAGATCGCCGGGGGCGCGCCTACTCGCCGCATACGGTGAACGGCTGGTGGCGGGTCTTGAAGATGGTCCTCCAGGCCGCTGCGCGGCAGCACCGTCTTCCGGACCCTACAGCCGGCGTGAAGCCCCTGCCCCTCCCGCAACGTGAGCACGAGAACTCTCTGACCCCCGAAGAGCTGCGCGCGTTCCTCGACGTCGCCAAGCGGCTCTACCCGCAGTGGTACACGTTCATCGTCCTCGGCTTCACACTCGGGATGCGTCCCGGCGAGCTCCGCCCGCTCAGGTGGGACGAGGACGTCGACCTCGACGCCGGAACGCTGACCATTCGGCGATCGCAGCGTCGGACCTACGTCGGGCCCACGAAGACGAAACGTATCCGGGTGATCTCCCTCCCGACGACGCTCGTCGAGCTTCTTCGTGCTCACCGGGAGGCGATAAAGGGATCAAAAGGATTCCGTCAGCTCGCGTTCCCGGCGGCCGGCGCGCCGGGCGTCGCAGTTGGCTCCAAGAAGCTGCAGCACTTCGCCAAGCTGATCGGTCTGCCGCCCCGGAAGGCGCGGGCGCTTCGCTGGGACGCAGACATCGATCTATCGGCCGGCGTCGTCACCACGGCGTCCGACGGCAACTTGAGACTGTCGGCCCAAGTCTTAACGATTCTCCAGGAACTCCGCGACGGCATGAGTGGCTACGCCGCTTCCGGCGACCTGCTCTTCCCAGCCGAGACGGGCGGCTTCGTCACGGCATCGTGCCTCGACAAACCGTTCCGCCAGATTGTGGCGACCGCGAAGATCAAGAAGCTCATCACACCTCGGGCGATGCGCCGGACGGCGCAGGATCTCTCACGGCTCGCCGGCGTCAACGACCTTGTCACCCGCGCCGTCAGCGGCCACAGCGACATCGCCATGCAGGAGCTTTACAGCACCATCCGCGGCGAGGAGATGCGGAAGTCGCTTGCGGCGGTCGTCCAGTTGGCCGGACTTACCTAACCAACCGGGCCCGCGATCCATGCCTCGGGCGAACCGTCTGAGCATGCCCTGAAGCGTAGGGCGCGTCATCGAGGACGTCTACGACGGCCGCTCGATCCACCGCTCATGTTCTTCGACGCCGAGTCGAGTCATGCTCGACAGCTCGCGCCGGAGCGCCTTGAAGTCGCCAGGTCGTTTCAACGCCACGATTCTAATCCAGGGGCGACCAGCGCAGCTGCGACCAACACACCGGCCTGGCGGAGCGGAAGACAGCCGCGGCCCGCGCCGGCTACACTGGTCTGATGCGATCGGAGGATCTGCACTTCGGTTTCTTCCCGGCGCTGCCATTGAGGGACAATCTCGAGCTTGGGGAGTGGGTGGTCGGTTCGCCGGCGCCGGAGGTTGAGTGGGCGTCATCCGAATTTCGACAGCTCGCCGAGACGCTCTACGACTCCTTTGCGCCGCGGTTCACCCGGGGAGCAAAACTCTGGCACCGTACGCGCGGGTTCGACGGATCGTGGCCAACAGCCGAAGCGTACCGAGCCATTCAAGCAGCGGTGGCGTTCGCGGTCTTCGACGTGAACGACCACGTCCCAGTGGCCGATCGCCAAACGCAGCTCGCAACGACGGACAACGCGGACCTCTTTCTGCAGCCTATCCACGATCGGATTACTCACGTTCGTCCGGGTGGCCTCCGGGGCGAATGGATCGGCGGGTGGCCGATCGGAGAGGGGGCGCCCCCTCTTGCCGACGCCGTGTTCCCTCTCCAGCTCGCCGTACCGGCGTCAAAGACGTTGGCGAAGGCGGTCTACGACTTCTTGTGCGGAGGCTCCGCTAACCTTGCGCGAGTTGCCACCGCAATGGAGTGGCATCGGGTCGCGATGGCGAATCCCGCCGCCGTCACGCTACAGCAGCGGATCGTCGCTCTCAAGACGGGATTCGAAGCGCTGCTGAATGAGAGCTCTTCGGTTGCCGCGGCTGGGTTGCTGCGGCGCCTGTTCGAGGACGCCACACGAGATCATCAAAAGCTTCTGCCGTGGGAGGGTGTGCTCTGGTCTCCAACGGAACGGACGATCTCCTACTGGTGGTGGGAGAGGGAAAAGAACGAGAAGATCAGAGTCCTCAAGCGATGCAGCGAGCTTGAACACTGGTTCTTGGCGTTTGCGAACGCTCGAAACGAGGTCATCCACGACGGCGTGTTGTCCTCCGACGTGTACGTGGCGCCCGCCGAACGTCCCAAGTCACGTTACGCGGGCTCTCTTTTCTGGACTGGCGAGAGAGTCCTCCGCGAAGCCATCAAGACGGAGTTGGGATCGAAGGTGCTTCTTTGCGGGATCATTGCGGCCGACGAAAGGATTCGGGCGGCCGTCGGTCCGTCGCTTGACGTCGACAATCCGGTCAACCTGACGGCGACCGTCGGTCCATCCGCGACCACTCCCGTGACTCCGCTTCTGACGATGCTGCGGTCGCTTGGATGTCGAGCAGCGAACGAGATCACCATCTGCGACCTCTTCGAAGAAGGAGCTAGGCCGGGCGCGGTGGCGCGCGCCACAACCGGCCGTCACATCGATCCTTGGGACTCCGGATCGGAAGAATGGGGCGTCGACCCGGAGGAGAAGTGGATCGAAATCACCGGAGCGGAGCGTGAGCTTCTCAAGCAGGCGGGCGCAGAGGACGAGCTGCCGAATCTTTGGTACCCCTGCGAGTAGGCCCATGGCCCGCAGATGGTGCGTGGTCTTACACGCGAGCCGGATCTCCTGTTTGGCTCACCAGTCATTCGGTGGCGACAACATGCCCGGACTCTCGACGAGCAGGGGAATATTCTGATGGCACTCGGGACACTGCCCAGGCGTGGGGACAAGGCCAGTCGTATGCCGCATCCAACCGAAATAGAGCTGCTGCACGGCGACCTGCGTGAGGGAAATTACCCGCTTAAGGCCTTCCATGAATACTGCCGTCACTGTGCAGATGTACCGGAAATCGACGTAGGAATCGGCGAATACTGATCCGAGCAGATTCGGAACGGCGGGCAAGTAATGGTTCGCGAAGGCCTTGCCGTCGATGACATCCGCCCGATTCTCGTCGGCACTCCGCTCCTGATCGCCTTGGATCTCTGAAAGGGGTCGGACTATTGCCAGTTGCCGAATCTTGCCGTTCTCGACTTCACAACCGCGGCTGAGGAGAACTCCTAGCGTGAAGCGGCCGGGGACCAGAAAGGTTGCGTCTTGCTTGCCTTCCGAAATCTTGGTGGGTAGCGGTGCCAGTGCTCCGAGGATCTCCACGGACTCGCGGTCATTCTTTTTCTGAGTATTACCGGCAGCCCGCAGAGGCGGTTTGAGACCGCGAAAGGACGGAGACAGCGAGAATATGTCACCGGGCCGAATCTTCTCGTCCGGAACTCGGTACCACTCTTCAGACGTCATCGTCTTCGCCAGCTGGTGGCGCTGGACGACCTTCGATGTCGGTGGAGGACGCGAGAAGATGCCCTATGAATTTCGACTCCATCAGAGCCCGGGTTCGCCATCGTGCTTTAGCTTCTTCCACGGGATTTGAGAGAACCGGTCGCTTCACAGCGAGTTTGGCGTGCCACGCAGCAGGAGACACGTGAACCAGCCGAGTCTGTCGCAATCGACCGTAAACCGAAACCAGCATACCGGCGGCCTGTTGTGAAATGGAAAACAGGTCGCTGATAGACCGGCCAATATGAATAATCCCCGATGCCGCGTTAACGACGGACCACTTTTCCGTAGTGGTCTGAGTCGTTACGGGATCGACCGGGTCAAAATGAGCGACCGAACTCGACGTCGTGAGTCGCCACCGAGGACGCGCATTGTTGGTCGGACTATCTTTCTGTAGCTGCATCGATGACCTCAAATGTATTTCGCGCGTTGTCAGTTACAGAACCCTCAAACGGTTTGATGATTCCTTCGTCGTGGGCAGTTCGAAGCCAGGCCGCGAGAGTCTCAAATGTCGGCCGCCGATCGGGCTTCGATGTAACTCGAAGATCCAACCATACTCCGAGGATCTTTTCGACCGCCGGTCCCGCCTTCACTGAATACCGGAGGTCAGCGCCGACGGAATCGAGGTCCATCCCGATGTCAGCAGCATATTCCTGAATGGAGCTAAAGGATGGCGGAAGCGATAGACCGATGGTCAGCCAATCCTCAGCGATTCCGTCTTCACCGATAGGCACCTCGATCCTATTAATGTACCGCATCGAGGTCTGCTTCAGACCTCGAGCTGACCCGAGTTGTTGGTAGTGCTCAACAGCCGCCAGCACGTGCGGGACAAACCACTCAAAGCCCGGATAAGGTTGTCCGTCCCCCGCTTCGGGGAGAGGTGGATTCCTGACAAAATGAATCGAAAGGACGCCCGGGCCCACCTGGACGGCCAGGCCGGGCCTGGCGGAAAGCCAGAGCCTTTCCGTAGGAAGCGGAGGTGTCGAGGGGACCGCGCCTGTGCTCGGGCCAAACTGAATGAGAACATGCTGGGTCTGAAACTGGTCCCGACGGATGCAGCGTTCTTTCCATCCTTCGTAGAACCGTCCTGCCACCGATGGGTCCGGAGTGTCCTCGTCGTATAGAACCTCCACGATCGCCTCGAGGATGGGCGGCTTCCGGTACCGCTTCTTGGGGTCTGGCACCTTGTTGATTTAACCCCTCACGGACGTAGGTACTTCCCAAAAGTCAACGCCGCGATCTTGTCCGTGCATCGCGAACGGGACGCCACCCGAGGGCCTAACCCGGTGCGGAATTGGGTCCGATCGAATCTCCACTCGGATCGGCAGAAGTCGCGCATGAGCTTGAGGACAACGTCACGGTAGTGCTCGCGGATCAGCGCGTCAAGAAAAACCGGGAGCTAGATGAAGACGTAGAAGTCCCCGCGCCATCTGGCTAGCGAAGCTGATCGGGTCGCCTAGCCATATGAATCATCGACCGCCCGCTTGAGCCGATCGAACGCGAACCGGAAGGCGAGATCGCGGGTCTCGCGTGGGGTTTCGACGCTAGCGGTGAGCCAACCGTCCCATGGAAAGACATGGCCGACAGGACCGGCTCGTGAGCTGCTTGCACCACTCTGCGGATGCTCCAAGAGGAGGTTGGCCCGGGGATCAGCGACCCGCTGAGGACGCGCTAGGACCACCCAGTAGTAGAACAAACCGAAAAGGACGACGACGGCACCGAACAAGTCTTGTTGGGTCGTGGTAATCACCGCGTGGGGGCCCGGCCCGAATCTAAACAGACCTTGCTCTTCGTGCGCTCCAGGCGATGCGATCACCCCGCACACCGGGACGGATTCGCTGCCTCCCAGAATGAATCGCCGAACGCTCTCGAACTGCGCACCACGCATCGCCTCACCAGAACGAAGCATCGCAGCCCGCTCGAAGGCAATTTTCGCGGCAAGGCGACGAAGAACCAGCTTGTCGAGCTCGTCGTCGAGAACAACGAACGGACCCGCCACCGGATCGGGGGAACGTTCCTCCCAGCGGATCTGTTGCCCCTTGCCGATCCGATTCTGCGCTCTCGTCACTGCCGCATCGGGACCCATGACCCTATAAACTCGCTTCCCGTCCGCTCCCACGTCTGTCTTGATGATCGCCGATCGGAGTTCACCGTCCTCGCCGATCGCGACCGACTCGACTCGACCGTCCGCGAACTGCACCTGTCCCGGAACAGGCGGAACTCTCCCTTTCTCGGCGATGCCCCAGACACTCCGGCAGAAGGCGAAGAATGGGAGTGCCGGGTTTTCCACTTCGGAGTTGGTGGCATGGTTGCAGCGGGCACATACCGTGCGGCGGGACTGTGCGATTCCTCCGAGCGCCTGCGGAATCACATGAGCAGCCGGCGCCGCCCCGAATACCTCGCCATCGTAGGCGCACGTGAACGTCGCTGGTCTGACTGTGGACATCCGTCGCTCTGACAGTCAGTAGTACGCGGATACTGAGGAGTCGGAATAACCGAGGGTGGCGCCCCGGACAACCATCGATCGTACAGAAAACTCGTCCCGGAACTCGTCCCTGAGCGGTTTTACCGAAGGGGGGGTCTCGTCTAAGTCGTTGAAATTTTGGGTGGGCGTTGTAGGGATTGAACCTACGGCTTCCACCGTGTGAAGGTGGCACTCTTCCGCTGAGTTAAACGCCCGAGCGATCTTTGATAGCGCGGCGGCGAAACAGCGTCAACCGCCGTCAGCGGCGACGCCCACCACCGCCGCCGCCGAAGTGGCCGCCGCCCGATGGGCTGAAGTGGCCGCCACCGCCCGACGACGAGCCGAAGTGGCTGAAACCGCCGCCGGAAGGAGGCGCGGAGGGGGGCGCAAACGACCGGGGAGCTTGGCTGTAAGACGGCGCCGGCGCACGGTAGGCGGGCGCCGGCGCGCGGTATGCCGGCATCGGCGCGGGGGCGCGGTACGCGTTCACCGGCGCGCGGTACCCGTTCTGTGCGCCGTAAGCGCTCGGTGCACCGTATGCGTTCGGTGCACCGTAGGAGGGGCGCGTCGCCGGCGCAGACCATCCGCTGTTGTAGGGGTGGCCGTAGCCGCCGCCGCTCCCGTAGGCCGGGGCTGGCCGCTGCGACCAGACGGCCGTCGGCGCGCGGACCTCCGCACGCGCGGCCGGGCTCGCGGCGTAGGCGGGGGCGCGACCGAGGGTGCGCGGCTGTGCCGCCGGAGTGCCTCCGCGCCAGCCCTGGGTCATTGCGTCCCCGCGCGCCTCTGGCGTCCGCGTCCAGGGGCGCGCGCTGAGAGACAGGCCGGGGTGCGGGTAGACGGCGACGCGCGGCAAGGCGCTCGGCGCGACCCTCGACAGCGAAACCGGGCGGGCGATGATGCCGCGGGTCGGGCCCGCGTTGGTGTGGACCGACCAGCTCCCGCGCGTGAGCAACCGGTCGTTCGACACGACGGTCGTCCGCGCGAACATCCCCGGCAGATAGCGGGCCGAGACGAAGGTCGGGCGCGCGGCGCCGAGGCTGGCCGCCGGGGCGAACCGCCACGGCGATCCGGCGCCGTACCCGGCGGCGAGGCGTACGCCGCGGGGCGGGAGTGGCGACCATCCGACGTAGCCGCCGCCGGAGCGCCAGGAGACCCAGGCCGGACCCCACATGGATCCGGGAACCCAGCTCCAGCGGCCGGCGCGGGTGATCCAGCGGCCGTAGTGGAAGGGCGCCCAACCCCAGCTCCAGTCCGAGACCCAGGTCCAACCGTACTCCGTCAGGGCCCAGTTGCCGCCCGTGGCGTAGGGAGAGAAGGCGGCACCGACGATCGACGCGCTCGGCGACCAGACGTAGCCATACGAGCTGTCGTAGTCCCACCCGCCGAACGGGGCGAGCGCTGACTCGAACTGGGTGTACGCCTGGGCGTCGTAGCCGTCGTCGTAACTCTGCGCGATCTCGTTGTCCGGACCGAGGTCAACGGGCGGATAGTCGGCGGCGTTCTGCGCATTCGGGTAGCCCTGCGCTTCCGGGTAGCCCTGCGCGGTCGGGTAGCCCTGCGCTTCCGGGTACCCCTGCGCAGTCGGGTAGCCCTGCGCGGTCGGCGAGTTCGGCGAATTCGGCGAATTCGGCGAATTCGGATCGTCCCCTTGCTGGGGATCGACGCCCGGCTGCACGTAAACGTCGTCGGCCGGCAGCGGCACCCCGTCGCCCTGCGGGGCGGGAACCTGCTGGACCTGCGGCTGTTGAAGCTGGGGTGGGACGGGCGGCGCGTAGGGCGCTGGCATCTGCTGCTGCGCGCCGGCAGGAAGGCCGAGAAGAACCGATGCGCCGACCAACGAGACGACAATCAGGGACTTCATGGTCTCCACTCATTTCTAGCGCATCCGGACGCCGGTGCCATTCGTTCCGTCCGCAGCTGCGCTGGTCTGTTTGTGGCCTAGTGCTTGTGCATCTTTCGCGCCGACGCCAGCGACGGCGGGTTACTGGCGAGATCCGGCACCGGCCGCGCAGTTACGGCCGAGGTGGTGGCCCGGCGTGCGAAAAAACGCCGCGCGCCTGTGTGCGCCCCAGACCATTGCGCCCCGCTCCCGCCCATCCACCCCGCCCTGGCGCGCTGTGCAATGATTGGGTGGATGGAGGGATTTGCCGCTCTCGGTCAGGGGCTCGGCCTGCGCCCCCCCTTCTACGAAGCCGCCGCCGACGGCGGCGCGTCCGGCGCAGCGGTGGCAGCCGTGGACTGGTGGGAAGTGATCAGCGAGAACTTCATGGGCGAGGGGGGTAACCCGCGCCGGGTGTTGCGGGCGGCGCGCGCCCATCGCCCGATCGTGCTCCACGGCGTGTCGATGTCGCTCGGGTCGACCGATCCGCTCGACGACCGCTATCTCGATCGGTTGGCGGCGCTGGCGGCGGAGATCGAGCCCGCCTGGATCTCTGACCACCTCTGCTGGTCGAGCTTCGGCGGTCACCGCGGGCACGATCTGTGGCCGCTGCCATTCACCGAGGAGGCGCTGGCCCACGTCGTGGCGCGCATCACCCAGGTGCAGGAGCGGCTCGGGCGACGCATCCTGGTCGAGAACGTCTCCAGCTACCTCACCTACCGGCACTCGACGATGAGCGAACCGGAGTTTCTGACGGCGCTCGCCGAGCGCGCCGACTGCGGCCTGCTGCTGGACATCAACAACGTGTTCGTCAGCGCGCACAACCACGAGTTCGACGCGACCGCCTTTCTCGACGCCATCCCGCGCGGGCGCGTCGGGCAGTTTCACCTCGCCGGCCACGAGACGTTGCCGACGCACCTGCGCGACACGCACGATCACCCGGTGTGCGACGGCGTGTGGGAGCTGTATCGGCAGGCGGTCGCGCGGTTCGGACCCGTCGCCACCCTGCTCGAGCGCGACGACAACATTCCGCCCCTCGACGAGCTCTGCGCGGAGGTCCGGCGCGCCCGGGAGATCGCGCGCGCGGCACGCGGGGAGACCGGCGCGTGAAGCTCGCCGAGGTCGAGGCGCGGTTCTACGCGCTCGTCACGGCGCGCGACAGCGTGGCGGCGACGGTGGCCGCGCGCGGGCCGGCGATGCGGCGCGCCGTCGAGGAGATGGTGGCCGGCGACGCGCGGCTGCCGGCGCTCGCGCGTCTCGAGATCTACGCCGACATGTACTTCGCCCGTATCCATGACGTCCTCGGCGACGAATACGCGAAGACGGCGGCGGCGCTGGGCGCGGCGGCCTTTCATGGGCTCGTCCTCGACTACCTCGACGCCTGCCGGCCAGACCACCCGTCGATGCGTGAGGTGGGGGCGCGCCTGCCGGCGTTTCTCGCCGCCCACCCGGCGACCGCGCACCGGCCCTGGCTGGCCGAGCTGGCGCGCCTCGAGCGGGCGCGGATGGAGATGGTCGACGGCGCCGATGCCGAGACGCTCACGCTGGAGGTCCTCAGGACGTTCCCGCCCGAGCGGTTCGCCGGGCTTCGCCTGCGGCTCGTCCCCAGCCACCTGCTCTTCGCGACCCGGTTCGACGTCGTCCCGCTCTGGCGGTCAGAAGATCCGGGGGCCGCGGTCCCGGCGCCGGCGCCGATGGCTCTGCTCGTCTGGCGGCGCGCGCTCGACGTGCTCCACCGCGCGGTCGAGGGCGAGGAGGCCGACTGGCTGCGCCGGCTGGAAGCTGGCCAGGTCACCTTCGAGGAGCTGTGCGCGGGGCTGGGGCGGGGGCGCACCGATGAAGCGGCCGCCGCGCGCGCGTTCGAGCTGGTCGGACGCTGGGCCAGCGACGGCCTGCTGCGCGCCGACTCCCCCGCCTGAAGCGACGGCCTGCGGCGCGCCGACTCCCCCGCCTGAACGCTGCCGGAGCTCGCGCTCCGGCAAAGCTCAGTTGGCGACGAGGCTCACGCTGGCGATGCAGATGTTCTGACCGGCCATCACGAAGAAGGCGACGCCGGTGTTGTCGTCGTTCCCCATCGTCAGGGTGAAGGTGTGGGTGAACGTCTGGAGACTCCCGGTGAGCTGGTCGTCGGGGTTCGTCTCGTAGTCATCGGGCGTGTAGGGGCTGACGGCGTGGGCCACCTTGATGTGGAGGACGGCGCTGTTCGAGCCCGACGCGCGATAGGAGAGCGTGTAGCTCTGACCGTTCGTCAGCAAGAGCGGGCTCGTCATGTTCTGCCATCCGAAGAGGGCGCTCGCGTTGATGCTGCTCGTGCAGTACTGGCCATTGTTGACGCTCGCGGTGCCGTTCTCGAAGTGCCAGTTGGTGTCCGCCTGCGAGAAGTCGCCGTTGGCGATCAGGTTGTTGGCCGGGTTGCCGCCCGTCCCCGAGCTGCCGCCCGTCGCGGACGCACCACCGGTTCCAGCGCCGTTGCCGCCTGTACCAGGCGAGCCGCCGGTCCCGGGGCCGCCGCCCGTCGCAGAGCTGCCGCCGGTTCCGCCCGTTCCCGGCGTGCCACCGGTTGCCACGGAGCCGCCCGTTCCCGGCGTGCCGCCGGTGCCCGCCGTCGTCACGCACTCCATGTTGCCCCCGCCGAGGTCGGCGCAGGCCAGCCCTTGATTGCAAGTGGTCCCCGCACAGGGGCAGCCGACCGACCCGACGGGGCAATCGCCGGAGCCTCCGCTCCCATTGCTGCCACCGGTGCCGGTCGTGCCGGTGCCGCTCGGATGACTGCAGGAAGCGACCGCCAGACCAGCGCTCGCGAGGCCGACGAGCAAGACTTTCCAGTAATTCAAAGCGATTCTCCTGGGGGAAGAAAGCGCGCATTTTCGCAGAGAGCCCCGGGCGCTGCAATGGCTGGCGCGCCAGCCCCCGGCGAGCTCGTCCGGGCGCGGCGTCAGACCGCGGGAGCCGGTGCGTTCGCCGTCAAGGTCCGCAGGTCGTAGCGGCGCGACTTCCAGATGGTGCCATCGAGGTAGTAGTGGCCCAGCGTGAACCCGGTCCAGAAGGTGAGCGCGATGTCCATGAACGGCCGGTGGACGAAGAACGAAACGCCGAAGGCGAATGTGTAGACGACCGCGGCGCAGGCGGCGATGAGCCCCATGTAGGCCAAGGCGCGGCCGCGCTGGGCCACCCACGAGACCAATCGCGCCTGCGGATCGACCCCGCCCCGGTAGCGGCGATCGTTGTAGAGCCAGACGACGGCGATGTACTGGACGGCGTGCCAGAGCGCCGCGGCCCCGAACGCGCTGTTGCCGTCGCGGATCACCAGGAAGGGCATGGCGAAGCCGAGAAAATTGAAGGCCAGGTAAGCCGGGCGGATCCACTCGTGGGCCGGGCGTTGCTTGCTGCCCGCGAACCAGACCAGCAGGTAGACCGCCGCCAGCGCGACGATCAGCGCACCGAACCCGTTCACCAACCAGGCGGTCGGACGGAGGTGAATCACCTCGATGCCGAACAGCGTCCAGGGGCCGGTGTAGAGGCGATGAAGCGCGCAGAAGAATGCGGGCAGAAAGATGAGCGCCTTTTCGAGCCGCGCTTCGGTCCGCTCGGCGGCGCCGTGCTTGCGCTGGTAGATGCGCATCACACCCCAGCTCTGCGCCACGAAGTGCCAGGTCGCCCAGTAGAAGATGGTCGAGCGAACCAGGCGCAAGCAGAGCCCGCCGGTCGCGTCGGCCGTGATGGCGAACGCCATGGCCA
The DNA here is from genome assembly GCA_963847705.1 of uncultured Pseudomonadota bacterium. Lineage (GTDB taxonomy): Bacteria > Myxococcota_A > Polyangia > Fen-1088 > Fen-1088 > JADGRB01. The sequence continues at coordinate 14,632 of CAWKBC010000016.1, forward strand.
GACCTGGGATGACCCAGTAGCGCACGGGGCGCTTGAAGCGCTCGCCCGGCAGCAGATAGACGCGGGTCCAGGTCGAGATCAGGTGCGGGCCGTTGACGACCCCCACGCCCAGGATCACGTACCAGCCGGGGTAGTGCAGGACGTCGGAGACGATCCAGGGGATGATCGTCAGCAGCGTCACCCCCACGAACAGCAGCGCATCGACCCCGGGCGCGATCATCCAGGGACGCTCGGCGGGGCGCGCGGGCGCGGAGAACGGCATGGCAGCCGCCGGGGCCAGCGTCAATTCACTCACGGCGGCCCAATATAGCAACCGAGGGGGGGCGAGGAGAGTGGCGAAAATCGCGCCGCGGGATCATTTCCGCAGGGTGGCGAGCGCCCCGGTCCAGCGCGAGAGCTCGTCCAACATCGGGGTTATCGCCTTGTCCTGCATCTCGCCGGCGACGAACTGCCCCTCCGCGTTCATCATGTTCCGAAAGAAGGGGATGGAGACCCCCTCGGGGATCGGCATGATCTTCACCGAGGGCAGCATCTGCTTCGTCATCTGCGCCGAGCGCGTGCCCCCCGAGATGCCGCCGTAGCTGACGACCGCCGCCGGTTTGTAGGCCCATTCGACGGAGAGGTAGTCGATGGCATTCAGGAGCGCCGGGGGCATCCCATAGTTGTATTCGGGCGTCACGAAGACGAAGGCATCCGCCGCCGCGACGATCGCGCTCCAGGCCTTGGTGTGGGCGTTCTTGTATTGACGAAGGCGCGGGTGCTGCGGCTCGTCGAAGAGCGGCAGGTTGACCGCCTTCAGATCGACCAGCTCCGGCTCGAACTTGCCGTGCGCCTGCGCGCGCTCCATGACCCAGCTGGCGATGGGGGACCCCTCGCGCCCCTCCCGGGTGCTCGTAAAGACGATCTGCAACTTCACGATGAACGACCTCCGTTTGTTTGAGTCAGCCGGTTCTAGCACTTGCGCCGGAAAACCGTCGGCGCCATCCTTCGCGCCGCTGATGCCGGCCGCTGCCGTCGAGACCGTCGACCTCGCCAAGACCTATCCCAAGGTCGAAGCGCTGCGCGGTCTGTCGCTGCGGATCGAGCCGGGGGAGATCTTCGCGCTGCTCGGGCCGAACGGCGCCGGCAAGACCACCTGGATCTCGATCGTCTGCGGCCTGGTGCGCCCGACCGGCGGAACCGCCAGCATCCTAGGACACGACGTGGTGCGCGACGCGCTGGCGGCGCGGCGTCTGGTGGGCCTGGTGCCGCAGGAGGTGAACTTCGATCCCTTCTTCACCCCGCGCGAGGTGCTGCGCTTTCAGATGGGCTACTACGGCGTGCCGCCCGACGACGCCCGCATCGACGAGGTGCTGGCGGCGCTCGATCTGTCGGCCAAGGCGGACACCAACACGCGGGCGCTGTCGGGTGGGATGAAGCGGCGGCTGCTGATCGCCAAGGCGCTGGTCCCGCGCCCGCGGGTGGCGTTCCTCGACGAGCCGACGGCCGGCGTCGACGTGGCGCTGCGGCACGATCTCTGGTCCTACGTGCGGGTTCTGCGCGCGCAAGGGACGACGATCGTGCTCACCACGCACTACCTCGAGGAGGCGGAGGCGCTGGCCGATCGCGTGGCCGTCATCGACAAGGGTGCGCTGGTGGGGCTCGACACGCCGGCGGCGCTGGTGCGGCAGCTGGGGCGCAAGCAGATCCGCTTCCGGCTGGCCACCCCCTGGACCCTCGGCGCCGCGGCGCTGCCCGAGCCGTTGCGCCGGCGTGGCGCCACCCTCGACGCGAGCGGCGCGCTGGTGATCTGTCCGGTCGACAACACGCCGATCGGCGAGCTGCTGTTGCTGGCCGGAGCGCTCTCCCCGGCGGTCATCGACGTGGAGATCGTTCAGCCGTCGCTGGAGGACGTGTTCCTGCAGCTCACCAAGCGGCCCGACGCCGCCAGCTTCACCCGGCGGTCGTCATGAACGGCATCGGATTTCGCACCTTGCTGGCCAAGGAGACGCGCCGCTTTCTCAAGGTGCCGGGGCAGACGCTGGCGCAGCCGGTGGTGACCACCACCCTCTACTTCCTGGTGTTCGGCTTCGCGCTGGGCGGTCGGGTGCGCGAGGTCGACGGCGTCTCGTACATTCGTTTCATCATCCCGGGCCTGGTCCTGCTGACGCTGACCCAGAACGCCTTTCTCAACACCTCGTCGTCGATGTTCATCGCCAAGATGCAGGGGACGATCGTCGACCTGCTGATCGCGCCCCTGGGCGTCGCCGACCTGCTGGCCGCGTTCCTCTCGGCCGCCGTGCTGCGGGGCTTCCTGACCGGCGGCCTGGTCTGGCTGATCTCCGGCCTCTTCACCGGGTTCGGCGTGGCGCACCCGTTCTGGGTCCTGCTCTACATGCTGCTCATCGCCACCGCGTTCGCGGCGATCGGGCTGGCGGTGGCGATCTGGAGCGACAAGTTCGAGCAGCTCAACGTCGTGCCGACGTTCGTGCTCACCCCGCTCACCTTCCTGGGCGGCGTGTTTTACAGCGCGCGGATGCTGCCGAAGCCCTGGGACGCGATCACCCGGCTCAACCCCATCCTCTATATGGTGGAGGGGCTGCGCTTCGGCTTCCTCGGCACCTCGTCGAGCTCGCCCTATCTGGGCCTGGCCATCACCGGCGCGGTCGTTGCGGTCGCCACAACTTTGACAACCTGGATGCTCGCCACCGGCTACAAACTGCGCAGCTGACCGGAATTCCGGGTTACCCTGAAGGCGGATGCCGCTTGGCTGCAGGCTCGCCCCCCGGCAGATCGCGACCGCGGCGCTGTTGTTCGCGATGGCAAGCGGGCCGCGCGCCGATGCCGCCAGCAAACATGCCGCCGCGCCGCACGCCAAGTCGCGGGCCAGGGCGAAGCCCGTGGCCAAGGAGTGTCCGGCGCCCAAGGAAGAGGCGCCCATCCTGGTGGCGGGCGGGAAGGTGGCGATGTTCACCTTCACCGGCGACGACGCCGAGGCGATCCGCCGGCAGGTGACCCATCTGCTCAAGTCGAAGGGAATGAAGGTCATGACCTCGCTGCGGCCGGTCGACAGCGCCGAGCAGTACCGCGAGATGTCCGTGGCGCTCAACCTGGTCGCATACGTCGATGGCGAGGTGACCATCGACGGCAATGACGGCAGCGCCACCATCTACGTGCGCAACGGCGCGACCGGCATGCGCACCGCCTCGGCGACCGTCGCCGCCGAGCGGCACCAGCTGGCGGCAAGCCTCGGCAAGGAGCTGTGGGAGCGGCTCGGCCCCGCGCTCGGTCAAGCCTGCGCCGACGCCGCCAAGCCACGCAAAGCGGGTCGCGAGCCGATGCGCATCAACGCCGGCACGCCGCTCACGGCGGCCGACGACAATTAGACGCGATCGACGAACCTACTGGGGAGGCGGGTAACCGGCGGGCGGGGGATAACCGGCGGGCGGCGGGGGCGGGTAGCCGGCAGGCGGCGGGGGATAGCCGCCTGGCGGCGGGGGCGGGTAGCCTCCGCCTTGCTGCCCCGGCGGCGGCGGTGTCCAACCGTTGTTGTCGGCAGGCGGGGGTCCCGCTGGCTGCATCGCGAAGACGTGCACCGGTTGGTACCCCATGACCCAGAGAAGCACCGGCCAAATGAAGATACCGACGACGAGGGCCACGGGGTCGAGCTGTTCGTTGCGGGCGATGATGGCATTGAACGGCTGGTATCCCGGATACTCCAACCGGATCTGGGTCGACGTACCGATGATGTTCGTGTCCGTCATGGTGTAGGGCGTATTTCCCATCGGCACGCCATTGAGGAAGACCCGCGCGCCGGGAGGCTGGCTCTGCAGGACCGTCGAGCTCGCGCAACCGGAGGCGGCCACGGCCGCAATCAGCCAGGCGCCCGCGAAGAGCGGGCCAAGACGAAAACGCATCAAGCTCATGCGTGAAACTTTATGCGCAGTCGCGGCGCGCGTAAAGCGACAGGCGTCTCAGCGGGCGGTGGAGCGATGGAGCACGACGTGACTCTGGCCGAACACGCCGGCCGCGGCGGAGAGCGACAGTCGCCCTTTCAGCTCACTCCCTTCGGTCTGGTGGAGCGTGACGAGAACGTTGAACCCCTGGTTGAGCGGGCACTCGCACCCCAGCGCGTACTCGCCCGGCCGCTGGGCGCGCCCGGTCACGCGATAGCTGCGGCCGGCAGTCGCGTTCGACAGCCAGCCGCTGGCCATTCCGCCGCTCGTGACTTGTAGATAGAGCCGACCGTTCTGGTGTCGATCGTTATCGAATCCAGGGCCCTTCCCAGGTCCCGGAGAGGTCGGCCGCCGGGGGCGCTTCAGGCGGTGCCTCGGAGGGGGACGGCGACGCCGCCGCTGCCGCGGTTGACGAGGCCCCCGCCGCCGACGCGACCTCGACGCCATGATGGTGGCCCTTCTTCTTCGACGACGCGGCCTCCTTGACGGCAGGCGGTCCCGCGGTCGGGGCGACGGGCGCCGTCGCCGAAGGCGGCGGTCCCACGGCGGGAGCTGGCGCAGCGCTCGGCGGTGACGGCGGCGAAACCGCGGCCGCAACAGGCGCTGCCGCAGCAGGCGCTGCCGCCGTCGGTGGCGGGGATGGGGCCAACAACGACGGCGACGGCGACGGCGACGGCGACGATCTAGCTGCCGCGACCGCGGGCGCACCCGCCGTCGGATGTCCACGCAGCCGACTGACCACCAGGCCCCCGGCGCCGAGCCCGAGCAGCGCCGCCACCACCAGTGTCATCGACACCCGGCTCGGCCGCGGAGCTCCGCCGTCGTCGACGAGCTCGGCGGCGGAATCGCCGAAGGTGGTCTTGGACCTGGTGGGAGGCTGGACCGGCAGCGGGGCGCGCGCCGGCGCGTCCGGCACGGTGGTCAGGCCGCCGACGAAGCTGGCGAGGCGCTCGGCCACCGCGTGCATTCCCGGTGGTCGCTCGGCGGGATTCTTTCTCAGCAGCTCGGCCGTCAGCGCCGCCAGCGCCGGCGGCACCGACGGGTTGACCGCGCGCGCGTCCTGGGGCGCCTCGGTCATGTGCGCCACCACCAGATCGCCGAGCGTCGCGTGCGTGAACGGCGGATGGCCGGTCAACATCTCGTAGAGGACGCACCCCAGCGAATACAGATCGGTGCGGCTGTCGAGGTTCGCCGAATCGCGACACTGCTCGGGCGACATGTAGAGCGGCGTCCCCATCATGGCGCCGCTGCGCGTCTGGTGGACCTGCCCAGCCCGGAAGTCACCGGCCAGCTTGGCGATCCCGAAGTCGACCAGCTTGACCGAATCGGGCGGCTGCGACTGGACGAAGATGTTCTCGGGCTTGAGATCGCGGTGAACGATCCCCTTGGCGTGCGCCGCCTCCAACGCCTCGGCCATGCCGCGCGCCAGGCGCGCCGCCGTCAGCCCGGGGAGCGCGCCCCGCCGCGCCAGGACGGCGGCCAGCGTCTCCCCGTCGAGAAACTCCATCACGATGTAAGGACGGCCGGTGGCGTCGACCTCGCAGTCGAACACCTGCACGATTCCTGGGTGGGCGATCGCCGAGGTCGCGCGCGCCTCCAGAAAGAACCGCTCCAGCAGATCCGGCCGGCCGACCAGCTCGGGCGCCAACAGCTTCACGGCCGCCTTGCGCTTGAGGTGGCGGTGCTCGGCCAGGTAGACCTCCCCCATCGCGCCCGTCCCGAGCTGCTTGAGAACCGTGTAGCTGCCGATGGTTTCGCCGATGGAGGGCACGAGCCTGCCTGCCGCGAGGAATCCCCCCGCGCCTGTTAGATCTCCTGCCAATTGCGCCGCCGGGTCAAGCCCGGGGCGTCACAGAGGGGGCCGCGTGTCGCCTGGGCGAAGCGAGGCTTCGCCTCGCGGAGCCCGTCGGGGGAGGGTTTGGGAGGGGCGGGTGGGGGCCCCGCCCTCTCCCCTCCCATCTTAACTGCCGCCGCTGCAGCCGAGCACGCGGAGGATCTTGATCTTGGTGGCGCTGCTCCCGGGCGCGGGATAGGCGACGGAGCCGTCGGGGTACGTGCGGAAGTCCTGGTAGCGGCTGCCGAGCACGTTGGGCGACAGCATCAACGGCCCGGCCGACGTGGCCGATGATCCGGCCGGCGCGGCGCCCGTCGTGCTGTCGAGCACCTGGAGGTACATCTGGCGATTCTTGTCGTTCTGTGGAAGGTCGCCCGTGGTTGTCGACTCTTCCCAGGCGGCGAGCATCTGCCCCGTCCCGTATGCCGCCAGGTGCGGCGCCCGGTCGTTCTTGGTGTCGCTCACCAGCATCGAGATCCTTGTCGGGCGTGAGCGCGCTGGTGCTGGCGATGTGCAGGAGGTGCACGTCGGCCAGGCCGTTCGCGTTGGCCGTCTGCCCGGTGCGGATGTCGCTGGTGATGATCCAGTCCCCGCCGCCGCCCGCCGACAGGACGTTGCCCAGGTCCGAGTAGCTCAGATCGACCGGATAGATGGTCGACGTGTTCGGCGCCAGTGCGATCCGCCCCGACTTGGTGCCGGTCATCGCGTCGTTCTTGCACACCGGGATGAACTTCTTGGACGCCGTGTCGTAGACGACGCGCTCGTAGCCGCTGTGGCTGCAGCCGATGCCGAAGCCCGGCGTCTTCTGCAGCGCGCCGGCGCTGTTCACCACCTTCATCTGATCGCCCTGGTGAATGTTGATGCCGGTGGTGAGCGTGCTCGAGCCGACGCACGCCTGGCTGACCGAGATGGCGATGCCGTAGTAGCCCGCGTAGTTCGCGCCGTCGAAGGCGATCCGGCCGTTGTGCGCGTACTCCGACCAGACGAAGGTGATGTCGCCCGTCTGCGTGGTGCTGGTCATGTACGCCGGCTGCGTCGCACTGGTGTCGGTCAACTTGGTCGCCCAGGTCTCCGACACGCCGTCGAAGCGAACCATGTACATGTCGTAGCAGGAGGCGGCCGTCGGATAGTTGGCGACGAGCCCGCAGAGGTTGTTGATGTTGCCGCAGTTGTTCCCGGCGGTGGAGCCCATCGCGTTGCGGCTGACGAGCAGCGTGCCGCCGCTCGCGTCGGCGTAAATGTCCTGGAAGTCGTAACCGGGAAGCGTGAACGCCGAGCCGGCGACCACCTGATCGTTCGCGTCGAGCGTCACGATGTGGATCAGGCTGGCGCCCTTCTCGAGGAACGCCAGCCGCGAGCCGCCTCCCGGGATCGGCGAGATCGCCAGCACCGTCAACCCCAGCGCGGCGCCGTTGTTGTCGACCTCGTTGTAGGCGTAGCTCGCGCCGACGTCGATCTCGGTGATGCGCACCCGGTCCGACAGGGCTGACGAGCAGACGCCGCCGTCACCGCTCGAACCGTAGCCACCGTCGGGGATCGGGACGCCCGGTCCGCCGCCGGTGCTGCCGCCCGTGGTGGAGCTGCCGCCGGTGCCACCGCCCGTGGTGGAGCTGCCGCCGCTGCCGCCGCCGGTGGTGGAGCTGCCGCCGCTGCCGCTGCCGCCGCCCGTGGTGGAGCTGCCGCCGGTGCCGCTGCTGCCGCCGGTGGTGGAGCTGCCACCGCTGCCACCGCCCTGGCTCGAGGACGACCCGCAGCCGAACGACAACAGGCAGACAGCGACCGTCCAGGCGAGCGGCGCAGGGTTTCTGTGAGCGTTCATGCGATTCACCTCGGCTGCTGGAAGTGACGGCCTGAGAGAGCTGTGGCTCACCTATCTTGGTAACGGTCCTGGTGACGGTCCTGGTGGGTCCTGGCAAGTCCAGCCGTGCGCAGATCGAATCCCTCGTTTTTTTGCGGCGCTGAGGCAGAATAGGCGGCGACAATGCGACCGCGACCGAATCCCTTCGAAAAGCGTAAGAAAGAAATCGCTCGCAAGGAGCGCCAGAAGAAGAAAGCCGAACGCCGCGACGAGCGAGAGCGGGGGAAAGCCGACCGACCCGCGCTCGGTCCGGACGAAGATCCCGATATCGCCGGCATCGTCCCGGGGCCTCAGCCTCCTCCGGAAGGCGAGCCTGGCAGCGAGCCACCCGAAAGTACCTGAGGGTACCTGGAAGCAGGTAGAAGGTACGTAGAAGGCACGTGATCGAAGGGGAGTAAGCTCAGCGCAGTGAACGCACGCGCGCCGGACCCGCATGCGGCTGACGCGCTTTCGGGCCGACCGGACCCTCTCGGCAGGCTCGTTTCATGGTGGTGATCGGACGGTGGACTTCCCGCGGAGCGGCGTGCCGGGCGGCGGCCGTGCCCGCCGCCGGTGGGCCTCGCGTGCGGGACCCTCGCCGGGTCTCGAATCAGTAAAACAAGATCGGCCACCAGTTCTTCATCGGGGTTCCGTCGGTGGCCTTGGCCTGGTTCTGGAAGCCCGGCATGCTCTGACGCCAGTAGATCTGCCAGCCGGCGGGGCAGCGCGAGCTCCCGGTGTACATCTCATCGTAACCGGCCACGACGCTCGCCGAATAGGGGCGGTAGACGTCACCGCCGTTCGGACCGCCGCCGAGACCGAAGGTCTCACAGCGCGAATTGACGGGCGTGCTGTTCATGAAGTCGTCGGCTTGGGTGGCGTTGGAGGGGTAGAGCGAGGTCCCGCAGCCCTGGTCGAAGGGATTGAAGTCGAACGTCGGTGCGTCTCCCGACGTGCTGGTCGCCTCCATCGGATTCGGGTAGCTCACGCAGGGCGTGCTGCCGCACAGCTCGCTCCATTTGTCGAAGCTGACGTCGAAGCGCGTCCGGAAGTCCTGATTGAGAAATGCGTTGGCGTCGACGGCCAGGCTCTCCGGCAGCGCCGCCCACATCCCCTCGATCCCCCACCCGCGCACCTGGACGTCGCAACCGACCCCCGCGCCCGGATCGAGGTGCGCCAGCCGGACGGTGACGCTGCAGGGGAAGTTGCACCCCTGCGAGCTGGAGCTCTCGCCGACGCAGGTGCTGAAGTCATTGGAGATCGCCTGGCCGCTGGCGTCGTACCCCTGCTTCTGCTCCTCGTAGAGCGGCGCGCGGGGAAGGTTTTGCGCCGGATCGCCACCATCCTGAATCCAGACCTCGTTGATGATCCCCTTCTCGAAGAGCTGGCACAGCGACAGGTAGCTGCCGCTCTGGGCCGGGTCGGGGTAGTCGTAGAGCGGCGGGAAGGTCGCGCTGCTGAACAGCGCCGTCGTGTCGAAATCGCCCGTCGAGGTGAGCGGGAGCTTCGCGCTGACCGTCATCGGCGTCGACGAGTCGGTCAGATCGACGACCTTGGCGATCTGATAGTTGAGAAACGCCGGCGCCGCCGAATCGGAGTAGCCGTGGTACATCGAGCCCACGGACAGCTGCGCCGCGACGTCCTCGGCGTACTGCTTCGTCTGCGCCGTGGACTGGCCATTGTCGAAGTTGAGGACCAGCACCTGAGGCTTCATCGAGGTGATCACCTGGTTGTGCGTGACCAACCAGGGATCGGAGTTCGCGGTGTGATTCGGGGTGAGACCCGTCGTCGGCCAGGGGGTCGGCGCGCAGTCGGGATCGGTCGACTGCAGCGTACAGTCCGTGGCCCCACCGATGGGCGTGACGGCGTCGACGACGCGCGTGCACCCGAGCCCCGCGAGCGTCTCGACCAGGATCGCGGCCAAGACGACGGCCCGCGACCCCCTCACAGCTGCACCCCCAGCGCGCCGCCGATCCAGATGATGGGCCGTCCGGCCTGCACGACGCCGACCTCCGCGATGTGGACGTCCGTCGACGTCGCCGACATCAGGACCCGAGCGTCGACGGTGACCGTCAGCCGTGAGAAGAGCACGGCCGCGCCGACCCCGCCGCCACCGACCGCCGACCAGACCCGTGTCGAGCTCCCCTCATAGCCGGTGTCGCCTGTTCCATCGATGGCGAGGCGTGCCGCGCCTGCGCTCACGCCGGCTGTCGTCTCGAAGTGACGTCCGAACGGCTGCCGCGCCGCCAGCTCGCCGAGCGCGAGCCCGTACGCCAGGCGGACCGATCCCTTCGACTGTTGGGTCAGCTCGGCAGACGAGCCGAACCCGGTCGCAATGAGGCGTGCCCCCACGTGTCCAGAATAGGCGGCGAGGGCGAGCAGCGGCGCCCAGGTGCTGATGCTGCCGGCCCCGATCCAGCCGGCCCCGACGCCCAGATCGAGCCGACTTCCGAGCGCCCGCGCTTGACCCTCCTGGCTGCCGGACGACGGCGCCGCCACGATCTTGGCCGGCACAGATCCCCCGCCGTCGGTCACCTCCACGCGTGGCGGCGGAGGCGGCGCTGGTTCCGGGGGACCGGGCGTGGGCGGAGGCGCGGCCGGTTGGGGTGCCTGCTGGGCTATGGCTGGTTCTGCGTCGCGCGGAGCAGGCGGCGGGGCGGGAGGCGGCGACGGCGGCGCTGCGACGGGCGGCGCCGTCACCCAGACCTCCGCCAGCGTCGCCTTGAGGAGATCGACCGCCTTGACCGCCAGCACCGTCGCCCGCCGCTCCGGCGCGGCCACCGACAGCGGCAACGTCTGCACGACCGTTCGGCCCGAGACGCTGTCAGTCACCCAGATCTCGGCGACGCCCGCGCCAAAGAAGATCCCGAACGCGGCGCGCGCGTCGGCCTTCCGCAGCGCGCGCTCGACCGTCGCCCGCCGGTCGACGTTGTTGGCGACGACGTCCGTCTCCACCTCGAACCGCGCCGCCCCGAGCTCGCCGCGCACCCGCGCCAGCGCCTCGTCGGCGACCGCGCCGGGAGCTTCGGGGACCACCAGCACCACCCGACGAGCCGATTCGGCCCGCGCGGTCAGGGTGAACATCAACGCCGCCAGCAGACCCCCAGCACCCGCCACGCGACGGCCTCGCGCGCGAAGCGCGGCGCGCGCCACCATCATTGCTTCAGTATGAGCCTGGCCGCGTCCGCGTACGAGCCCGAAGGGAACCGATGCAGATACTCTTCGGCATCGATCCCTGCCGACGAGGAGGCCCGCCGGCTCTCGATCAACATCTTGCGCCCCAGCGCCTGCGCCGCGTAGGTGCCGGCGGCGTCCTCGCGCAGGTAGCGCCCGTACCAGGAGAGGGCGCCCGAACGATCGCCGCCATCCTCGGCCAGAGTGCCCAGGAAGAATGACGCCTCCCGCCCCTCGGCGGTCTCCGGAAAACGCTCGCGCTCTGCGTTCAAGGCACGCCCGGCCAGCCGGCTGCGGCGCGTGTAGCGGGCCGCGTCCGCCAGCGCGGCCAGCTCCGCGTGCGAGCCGTGCGCCAGCACCGACTCGATCCCCCGCCGCTCGGCCGCCGCGACGACGGCCTCGAAGTCACCGCGCGCCATCCGGCGACTCCAGGACTTGATCACCGGGTGGGTGACGCGGCCGGGAATGTGCGATGGCGGCGTCACCTCGTCCTCTTGCTGGTCCGCGATTCCGGTCCCTTCGCCATGCGCCGCCACCGCCGGCGCGGCCGCGGGAGCGGGCGGCGGCTCCGGCGTCGCGGGCGTCTCGGCCGCGTCGGCGCGCTGGCTGTCGAGCAGGATCTTGTTGTCCTTCACCCGCGTCAGCAGGTGCTGGCCGTGGGTCATGGCGATGCCGTCGCCGATCAGCGGACCGCTGACGCGCACGGAGCCCTTCTCCAGCCATACGTCGAAAGCCTCGCTGTCCCCCGACCACTGCACGTCGAAGATGGTGCCGGTGACCTGCACCACGTAAGGTCCGGCCGCCACCTGCCAGCGCGCGTGCAGCTTCGGCACGAAGAAGGTGTGCGCGCGGCCGTTCGAGAGCACGATCCGCGCCCCGATCGGCGTCACGTCACTGACCTGCGCCCGCGCCTCCCGATCGAGCGCGATCTCCGACCCGTCGGAGAAGCGGATCCGCGTCCCGGTTCTTTCGGCGATGGCCGGACGAATCTCACCCTTTTCGCCGACCGTCCCGTTGATCACCTCGAAGGTGAGCGGCCCGGGTCTGCGCACCGCGAACCAGGCCGCAGGCGCGGCCACCAGCAGCAGCGCCACGAACCCCAGCGCCGACACCGCCTGCCAGCGCAGACGGCCCCGACCCCGATTGGGCCGCTCCAATCGCCGCAGCCCGCTCTCGTCGGCCGGCCAGTTCTCTCGGGTGGCCTCGTCGCTCAGCGTCCCGCGCGTCAGCTCGACCAGCTTGCGCAACCCTTCGTCCTCCGGACTGCCCGCCCGGATCACCAGATCGTCTCGCGTCCCCGGCATCTCTACGCCTCGCCCTCGATACCACGCTCGAACATCGGCAGCAGCTCACCCAGTGCCGAATCGTTGCGCACCAAGACCGCCAGTCGCTTCCAGGTCCGTGCCAGCCGCCGCTTGGTGGTGGCCAGCGACAGGTCCAGCGCCACCGCCACCTCGCGCAGCTCCATCTCCTCGACGAAGCGCAGCGTGAAGGCCGTACGATCGACCGCGTTGACCCTGTCCAGAATCTTGAAGAAGCGCGCCAGCGCCTCGCGGGCCTCGGCGTTGGGCTGGAACGTCCGCAGGTCCAGCTTCTCGACCTGCCCCGGCAGGACCAGCCAGCGCCGCAACCAGCGCCAGCGCAGGTGGTGGCGGATCTTGAACGCGGTGATCGACATGATGAACGCGGTCAGCGTGCGCGGATCGCGCAGCGTCTTCACGCGATCGAAGAAGGTGATGAAGACCTCCTGCGAGAGGTCCTCGAGCTCGCTCTCTGGACCGAGCGTGCGCAGGAGGATCCGGCGCACCATCGGTCCGAACCGGCGCCAGGCCTCGCGCGTGGCGCGCGGATCGCCGTCGAGCAGCCCGCGCACGAGCGTGCTGTCGTCGGCGTCCGCCAGCGTGGCGCTCGGCAGATAACAGATCTGCGCGGTGCGGTCGATACGCGGCGCCTTCAACTGGTCCCGACTCATGGATTGTACACTCCGGCGAACCCCCCCCGTGCGCCGACGACGGCACCGGCGGGGGATCCCAGGGGAAGTTCCACGGAAGCGGCCCGACGGCTCAGCGCAAAGCGGCGTCATGTCGGTGGCGGGCCCTCGTGTCGCGCCCATGAGAAAGGAAGGCGCATTGCGGCAAAGCCGCCCGGCAAGCCGACGCCCGGCCGGCGGTGAACCCGCGGGCCGGGCGTGGAAGGAGACGGAGGACCCTCGAAGATCTGGCAGGGGGTCCTCGAGATCCGGCGCGGGCGAGCATCGCCGGGCAAGCCCGGCGACGCTCAGGCGACGGTCCCGGGCTTACGAGCAGACGGCGTCGACGCAGGACATCCCGCTGCCGCACTGCGCGTCGAGCTGGCACTTCGGCGCCGCTTCGCCCGGCGTCTCGCAGTATCCGCCCGGGCCGCAGACGATCGCGGTCGTGCAGGTGCAGCAGTCGGCGCTCGTGGTGCAGCTCGCCCGGCAGAACCCGTCCACGCAAGTCTGACCGGAGCTGCAGTTGGCGTTCGACAGACAGCTCGGGTGCGGGCGGACATCCGGCGAGCAGACCCCTGCCGAGCACATGTCGTGCGGGCCGCAGTCGGAGTCGTAGACACAGGCGCCGTGACAGAAGCCGTTCACGCAGGTGTCACCTGCCGCCGGACAAGAGACGTTGAAGACGCACTGGCTGCCCCCGGTCGTGCTCGGCTGACAGACGCCCGCGGTGCAGACATCGCCCGTTCCGCAATCTGCGGCCGAGCTGCAGGCTGGCTGGCAGAGACCGTTGGCGCAGCGCCCGCCCACGCCGCACTCGCTGCTGAAGTGGCAGAGCGGCGCCGCGGTCGGCAATGGCTGGCAGCTCCCCGACACGCAGCAGAGGCCCGAGCCGCAATCGCTCGTGGCTTCGCACACGCTCGTGGTGCCGCCCGTGCCCGCCGTTCCGCCACTGCCGCTGCCGCTGCCGCTGCTGCCCGCGCGACCGCTGGCGCCGCCCAGGTTGAGGGATCCGCCGGTGTTGCCGGTTCCGCCACCGCTGCCGCCGCCAGTCCCGATCACGCCGCCGGTTCCGGGAGCGCCCCCAGTCGCCTGGACCTCACCGCCTGTGCCTGAGCTTGGCGCGCCGCCCGCGCCCGCGTAGCCGTGGCCGGCATGCCCGCCGGCTCCGCCCGTGCTGCCGCTGTGGCCGCCGGTGGTCGTCGGCGGGAGAACGCACTTGCCGTACTCCTCATCGCAGATCGCGCCCTTGGGACAGTCGGCGTCGCAATAACAGTAGGTGTACGAAGAGCCACCCCCGCTGTTGTCACTGGGATCCGTCATCGGGATGCAGCCCGCGCTTCCGAGAGCGCTGATCGAAATCACGGAGAGACCGACGAGAAAGTGAAGGCGTGTCATGAGGTGCTCCTTTTGCCGAGCGGCACATCGCAAGCGACGGGCCACATGGTTCCGCCGCCCGCCGATCTCAAAACGATCTAAGTAGTGCCGCGATCGCGGACGGCAATGCGGGAACAACTCAAAGCGCCCGGTGATCGACGCCACGACAAAAACGCCGATGCGTGCCGGCCATTCACGCCGGATGCTGTGACGCTCACGCGCAATCCAGATCACGGGAACACGCTGCGTTCGCGTGATGGCGTTCACGGAGCTCAACGGCCCCGACGAGTCGGCGGTCGATTCCACCAATCGGGTTTCCGACTCTCGACGACGACGTCCATGAGACGCAGACGATGACGCCCGCCACCACCACCGGACGCGCCTGGAGCTCAACCAGCCGTTCTTCATCATCTCGAATTTGACGGTGGGAGGGAACGTCCCGGGAGCGCCCAGCTCGAGCACGACGTTCCCGCGGACGATGAGGTCGACTGGGTGCGGTCGACCAGCCGACCGACGCCGGCTGAGCCGGTCCTGCTGAGCTGAGGCGGCCCCTCCACGGCTGTCCCCGGTCACTACATTTGATCGGGTAGGGATCGCTGAGGTTCGTCCGCGGGTGGTCGAGCCCTCCGACCCCGGGGAGGGTTCCCTATGACCACACGCATCTTCAACGCGCTCATCGGCGTCTGGCTGTTCGCCACGGCTTTCATGTGGCCTCACGCGCACCTCGCCAAGGAGGTGACCATCGTGGCGGCGGTCCTGACCTTCGCGCTGTCCATCATGTCGATGTCGATACGCGGCGCGCGCCACCTGAATGCGGTCGTGGCGGTGTTTCTGTTCTTGTCGGCGCTCACGCTCCCCGCGTTGAGCCGGGCCACCACCTGGAACAACGCCATCTGCGCGATCGCGATCCTGGTCGCCGCGCTGGTCGACAACGGTCCCGAGGGGATCCGCCGCGAACGCGAGCTCTACGGGCGCATCTGATCGTCCTTCAACCAGCCTTCGTTCTGCAGGTAACGCCGGAGATCGACGTCGTCCCGAGACAGCGGCGGAAGCCAGGGGCCGAGGCGCGTGCGCTGCCACCAGGCTCTGCCGCCGAGCGGCGCAAAGCTATAGCGGTAGAGATCGACGCGGACGTAACGGGGCGGAGCGCCGTGAAAGGGATCGTCGGCCAGGAGGCCGAGCGCGGCCGGGTCGGCCACCAGCAGCTCCCAGACGAGGTGCAACGCCCAGGGGTAGTCGCGCGGGCTCCCCATGGCCGCGAACCAGAGGAGCCAGTCGAGCCTGTAGTGGTAAGGGCTCATCCAGCAGGGGCGGCGGGCCGGATCGCCCGGCTGGCACTTGAACGCATAAGGAAGCCACGTGGTCTCGGGCGTGAGCGTCGCAGCGCTGGTGCCTTCGAACACCAGCTGCCCGCGCTGGCGGCCGACGCTGCCAAACGCGCCGTAGCTGTTGACGATCGGCAGCCGCGTGAATGCGCTGTTCATCAACTGCGAACCGGACAGCATGTTGAGAACTGGCGCCACGCTGAGCGCCGCGATCCCGACGGTGACGACCGCGACGCTCAGCCCCTGAGCGCGCGACGTGACGGCAACCGATGATGCCGCCTCCGCGCGCGCCGTCAGCCCTGACGGAAGGAGCCGCCGCCAGAGCCCGTCGTCGAAGCAGGCCAGGATGCAAACCAGCGTCAGCCAGTTGAGAAACGCCAGATTGCCGCTGGCGATGAGGATGATCTGCAGCGCCAGCATCAGCGCGCCGCCGGCCTGACGCAGGCGACGGCGACCCAGGATCAGAAACGGCGCGCCCAGCTCGACGACGTGGTTGAAGACGACGCCGACGGCGTGCGCCCAGTGCGGCAGCGCGTGAAAGTACGGCGTCAGCGGCCCCGGCACCGGCTGGGTCTCGAAATGAAAGTCGAGGCAGCTGAGATCGCGCCAGCAGGCGTCGCCGCGCAGCTTGATGAGCCCGGCGCCCCACATGATCCGCATGGCCAGCCAGCGCAGAAGCCAGATCACCGCGCGCGGCGGCGGCCGGCGCGGAAAGGGCCGAAGCTCCAGCAGCGGACAGAGAAAGATGCAGAGGAACCCGGTCTCGACCAGCTGCAGCTCCCAGCCGAAGCCGTAGAACGCCTGCCCGACGTTGCAGATCGAGATCTGCAGCGCACAGAGGAACGTGAGAACGATGGCGTTGGTGTATCCGGCCAGCATCGCCAACGAGAGCGCAGCGCCGATCCAACCGGCGGCACGCAACGCGCCGTCGCTCGCCCCGAGCCAGAACAGCGACGGCAACTCCCAGAATCCCGACGCGCGCGACCCGGCCTCCGCCGCGACGTCGGCGAGATAGCGGTCGATCGGCAGGAGCCCCCGTGGCCCCAGCAGCGCCGGGCCCTGCCAGGCCAGGGTCAAGAACGCCATCAGATAGACCAACCCCAGGAGCCGCAGAATCACGAACCGCCCCAGCCAATTCCCGTTTGGGCTCGCGTCGTTGCGCCCGAACCACACAGAGACGGCGGTCAACTGATTGGGGAGCCTCGACACCGGAGGATTGTAACGATTCTTTGCGCTCACAATCCGGCGCTGCGCGTCCGTTCGGACATGTTATGGTCGCGCCCATGCTCGACCACATCAGCCTCCGCGTACAGGATCACTCGCGAGCCGTGGCCTTCTATCGGGCTGCGCTCGCGCCCCTCGGCTACCGCGTCCTGATGGAGTTCCAGGGTGCCGCCGGCCTCGGCGCCGGCATGCCGGACTTCTGGCTCATGGCCACGGAGCAGCCGCTCAACCCGACGCACCTCGCCTTCTCCGCCGACCGCGCCACGGTCGACGCCTTCCACACGGCGGCGCTGGCCGCCGGCGGCACCGACAACGGCCCGCCCGGCCTGCGCGCCGACTACCACCCTCATTACTATGCCGCCTTCGTGCGCGACCCCGAGGGGAACAACGTCGAGGTCGTCTGCCACGCCGATCCCGACGCCAAGCCGGCTCCGGTCAAGACGGCGGCTCGCAAGAGCGCGCGCAAGGTGGTCAAGGCGAGCTCGAAGGCCAAGCCGAAACCGAAGGCCAAGGCCGCCCCGAAGGCCAAAGCTGCCCCGAAGGCCAAAGCGAAACCGAAGGCCAAGAAGAAGCCAGTCGCCAAGAAGCGCCGCTGAGGCAACCGAAAACTCCCGAGCCATTTGCTGGCCACCAGGGCCCCAGCCGCCAAGAAACGCCGCTGAGACAACCGAAAACTCCCGAGCCATTTCCTGCCCACCAGGGCCCCAGCCGCCAAGAAGCGCCGCTGAGGCAACCGAAAACTCCCGAGCCATTTGCTGGCCACCAGGGCCCAGGCGTCGCGGTCGCGACGCCCGGCCGGCGCCTCACTGCAGCTGGCGCAGCGCCGTCACCTCTTGATCGAAGTAGCTCGGCAGCGCGCCCCACGGGTTGGGCGCCGTCCCGTCGGTGGTGAACACCCAACCCGCGCCGAGGCTGATGGCCCTCGACAGCACCTGGCTGGCGTCGGCGTCGGGGACCTCGCTGACGAAGTGACAGAACCGCTCGGGCGAGTTGGCCGGCATCCACGACGGCGATGAGTAGCTCTGGTACATCGAATAGGTCTCGGCGAATTCGACCATCAGATCGGAGAAGGTGATGAACGTCGGGCAAAAGCGAGTGCCGATCGCCAGGTAGGCCTTCGGGTCGTGCGACTGCGCCAGCGCGGTGAGCCGCTCGTACTCCGCCTGCAGCGTGTCGCAGGTGTCGGCCGTCGGCCCCTCTGCGAAATAGATCCCCGACGGTGAATAGAGCGAGTAGTACCCGTTGACGTCGGCGTCGATGTCCCCCTCCGCCCGCGCGCCATACTGGGTCGACACGTAGCCGAGCACCTTGATGCCGGCGGCCTGTGCCTGGGCGATCGCCGCCGCGTATCCCGGCTTGGTCGCCGTCCCCGGGCCGTTGTCCGGATTGAAGATGATCATCCCGACCGTGGGAGCGTCCGCGATGATCCGCTGCCACTGCTCGTCGGGATCCCAGTAAGCGGGGACCACGATGCGCACCGTCCCGGGCGAAACGACGCCCGCGTCGAGGACGATCGCCGGTCCGTCGGTCGGGCCGCCGGTACCCCCTGTCGCGCCCGGGCTCCCGCCACTGCCCCCCCCGTCGCTGTGCGATCCCTCGCCCCCGTTCACGTTGCAGGCGGCGAACACCAGGCACAACAGCGCCGCGCCCCACCCTCTCGGCCCGAATTCCCCCATCCGCACGGAACCTCCTGGTCCACAAGAGGTAAGCATCCGCGGCGCCATCGTCCAGATCACGCCCGGCACGCAACCCGAACGGACGGCGACCGAAGACGTGACCCGAGTCATGCGCGAGAACGCCGACCAGGAACCCGACACCGAAACGATGGGCCCGTCGGCCGGCCCCGAATCGCGCGGGAGCCCATCGCGGGAGGGTGTGGGGACCCTCCCAGGGTCCCCACGAAAGATCGCGCGGGCGGAGCTCGGCTCCGCCGAGCGGAGCCCCTCGCGGGAGGGTGTGGGAACCCTCCCAGGGTCCCCACGAAAGATCGCGCTGGCGGAGCTCGGCTCCGCCGAGCGGAGCCCCTCGCGGGAGGGTGTGGGAACCCTCCCAGGGTCCCCACGAAAGATTGCGCGGGCGGAGCTCGGCTCCGCCGAGCGGAGCCCCTCGCGGGAGGGTGTGGGGACCCTCCCAGGGTCCCCACGAAAGATCGACCGGTACGAGCTGTGCGAGATGATCGGGTGCGGCGGGATGGGCGCGGTCTATCGCGCGATCGACACCAAGCTCGGGCGCACGGTCGCGCTCAAGACGACCGCGGCGAAGCGCAACGGCGCGCGGCTGACCGACCGGGTGCGCCAGCGCTTTCTGCGCGAGGCGATGGCGCTGTCGAAGGTCGAGCACCGCAACGTCGTCCAGGTCCTCGACTTCGGGTTCGCCGACGACGGGACGCCGTTCTTGGTCATGGAGCACCTGCGTGGACGGGACCTCGGCGCGCTGCTCGCCGGGTCCGAAACACCGCTTCCCGTCACCGACGTCGTCGACATCATGCTGGCCGTCTGCGCCGCGCTCCGGGCCTGCCACCGGGCCGGAATCATTCATCGAGACCTCAAACCGGGGAACATCTTCCTCGCGGAGACCGAGACCGGCCGGGAGGTGAAGGTCCTCGACTTCGGCGTTTCGAAGGCGCCGACGGCCGACGATCTCACGCGCGAGGGACAGATCCTGGGGACGCCGCAGTATCTCGCGCCGGAGCAGATCGACGGCAAGGTTGGACCGGCGAGCGATCAGTATGCCCTCGGCGTGGTGCTCTATGTCTGTCTCACGCTGAGGCTCCCGTACGAGGACCACCAGAATCGCCAGCTCCTGCGGGCGATCGAAACCGGGACGTTCGAGTCACCGCGCACTTTCAGGTCCGACCTGCCGGACGCCCTGGAAGCGATCGTCCTTCGGGCGATGCACGTCTCGCCCTCGGAGCGCTTTGAATCGGTTTATGCGCTGGGGCAGCGCCTCTGGGAGCTCGCCAGCCCACGGAGCCAAGAAGAATGGCGGAGCTACTACCTTCCACGATCGCGAGGCGGGCGGGGAACAGGGGCGATGGTGGTCGCCAGAACGCAAATCCTCGAGGACTCCGCCGCCACCGACCCCGAGCAGGACGGCGAGGCGCTGTTCGGTCTGCCCACCAAGGCCGCTCCACCGAGCGCGCCCGTCGACGTCGATCTGTCGCCCCTCGAAGAACGATCGGCGCAGGAGGAGCGCCCGTTGGAGGGGCGGTCGTTGGAGGCTCTGCTCTCGCCGGGATCGCGCCGCCAGATGATTGCGGCGGCCATCGCGCTGCTGGCTCTCGGTGGGGTGTTCGCGGCGCGGTTACGCGCCTCGCACCGAAGAGCACCCTTCGCGCAGAGCGCGCCGGTGGTGGCACGGACCGCACCGCCCGCTGTCAGGGCTCTCTCTCCGGTCACGCCCCTGCCGCCGCGGCGGCCTGAACCCATCGCGGCGCCGGCCGTCTTGGAAGAATCGAAGAGCGCTCCCGCGCCGTCGCGGGGCCTGCCGCCGGCCCAACCTCCCCGGGCACGTCGCCGAGACCGCGCACCGATCAAACGCCCTCTCCCGAACATCGACCAGGCCGGCATCGGCATCCCCACTGAATGAAGGTGAATCGATGAACACTCTCCGTGCTGCCGCCGTCGCCTTGATCGTTGTCGCCCACTTCAAGCCGGCCTTCGCTCGCGCCGACGACACCGACCCCGACGTCCTCATCATGCGTGGCCTCGACTTGCGCCGTGCCGGCAGGTCGGCCGACGCGCTGGCGCTCTTCCGGCGCGCCTACGAGGTGGCCCCCTCACCGCGCACGCTCGGGCAGATGGGGCTGGTCGAATCGTCGCTGCAACATTGGGCCGACGCCGAGGCGCACCTGGTCGCGGCGCTGGCGACGCCAGACGACGCCTGGGTTCATCGAAACCGCCAGTTTCTCGATCAGGCGCGGGAGCGCACCAAGGAGCACATGGGCGAGTTGGTGATCACCGGCCCGCCGGGAACCAAGGTCAGCCTGGGCGAAAAACCGATCGGCGCGCTCCCACTGGCAACCCCGGTGCGCCTGGTTGAAGGAGAGATCGCGATCAACGCCACCTCCGCCGGTTACAAGCCGTTCTCCCTCGACCTCTCGATCAAGGGCGGCGCCCGCGCGGCCGTCTCGATCGTGCTCGAACGAATCGATCTGGCTGCCCGCGGTTCAGAGGTTCAGGACCTCGTGTCGCCCTCTCCACCGGCCACACACCGAAGACTCTGGGCGGGGACGACCCTGGCAGTCGCAGGAGCCGGGGCGCTCACCTGGGGAATCGCCTGGCTCGTGCTGGACGGGCGCCGCGACTGCGGTGCAGGCCAACCCGGCGCCTGCCCGACGACCTACGACACCAGAACGGCAGGGACGCTGCTCGCCGTGGGCGGGGGAGCATTGGCCCTGGCGGGCGGCGCCCTGCTCTATTCGGGCCTTCGTCCGGGACCTTTGAACGTAACGTTGGGGATGACGACGCACTCGTTGCGATTCGAAGCGCGGTTCTGAATCGTTCCGGCATCGGACCGGGACGAGCGCGTGCGAATCAGGGTTGGCGGCCGGCCGCAAAATACGGAATATTGGCCCGACCGCAATGGGTGCATTCGAAACAGGGTCTTTGAAACGACGCCGGATCGATCGTTACGAGATTCACGAGCTCATCGGCGAGGGGGGCATGGGGGCGGTTTATCGTGCCATCGACAGCCGTCTCGGACGCACCGTCGCGCTCAAAACCGTGGTTTCGCATCGTTCGGGCGAAGGCCTCACGGATGAGCTGAGGCAGCGGTTCATGCGGGAAGCGCTGGCCGCCTCCCAGGTGGACCACCGCAACGTCGTTCACGTCATCGATTTCGGCGTGACCAACGACGGCATCCCCTACCTGGTGATGGAGTATCTGCGGGGGCGTGACCTCGGGGTGCTGCTCAAGAAGGCAAAAGCGCCGCTGGCCGTGGAGTACGTCGCCGACGTGATGCTGGGCGTTTGTGCCGCGCTCCGCGCCTGCCACCAGCTCGGCATCGTTCATCGCGACCTCAAACCGAGCAACATCTTCCTGGCCGACACCGACACGGGCCCCGAGATCAAGGTGCTCGACTTCGGCGTCTCCAAGGCGCCGGCGGCCATCGATCTCACGCAGGAAGGGCAGATCCTGGGGACACCGCAGTATCTCTCACCCGAGCAGGTGAACGGCAAGGTGGGGCCGGAGAGCGATCAGTACGCGCTCGGCGTGCTCCTTTATGTCTGTCTCACCAAGAAGCTCCCCTTCGAGGAGCACCAGAACCTCACTCTTCTCCGCGCCATCGAAGCCGGGCGATTCCAGGGCCCGCGCGCGCATCGACCCGAGATCCCCCAGCCGCTGGAGGCGATCATGCTGCGCGCCATGCACGTCAACCCGACCGAACGCTTCGAGTCGGTTCATGCCCTCGGTCAGGCGCTGTGGACCTTCGCCAGCGCCCGCGGGCAGGTGGAGTGGAAGAACTACTACTTCCACACGCCGCCCGCTTCCGCGTTCGACGAGGCGACGCTTCGGGGCATTCCACACGCTCCCGTCCCGGGCGTCTCAGGAGCGTCTCTGGCGGACGGCGTGCCGGTGGCGCGGTCCACCGTCGAGCCGACGGCGGTTCTGGCCGACTCGGTGAACATTGCTCCGCAGGTCTCTGCACCGGCGAGCCCGCAGCTTTTCCTGTCGACGAAGCTGGCCAAACCGACGCCTGCAACGGGTCCCGAAGCACCCACGCCCGCCGCGGAGCCTGCAGGGGAGCGCAGCTGGAGACGATGGGCAACGTTCGGCGTCGCCGCGGGAATCGTCGGGGCGGGAATCTGGATCGGGTACCGGCATCTCGGGACGGCGGCGGCCACGCCATCCAGCGCGCCGGTCGCGAATGCGGCCAGTGGAACGGTGTCGAAGCTCTTGCCGCCGCCACCATCAGCGGCGGCCTATCGAGCACCCGACCCGGTAGAGCTTCCACGCTCGAGCCATACCGAGACAGCGATTCAAGCGCCGGTCGCGACCGCACTCCCAAAGGTGACGACGAAGACGCCCACCAAGACGCCGACCAAGACACCGACCAAGACGCCGACCAAGACACCGACCAAGACGCCGACCAAGACGCCGACCAAGACGCGCTCCGTTCGACAGATGACTCCGGGATCTCGAGTCGAAAGGCCGCCGAAGCTGACCGGGCTCGACAAAAACGGTATCGGCATCCCCTCAAATTGAGAACACCATGACGCGCTCCCTGACCATCGTTGCTCTTCTTGGGGCGGCCTCGCTGTCGGTCGCTGCCCTGGCTGCCGAACCGAGCGCCGACGCTTTGATTGAACAGGGGCTCAGCCTCCGTCGGGAAGCCAAGCCAGAGCAGGCCCTGGAACTGTTTCGCCAGGCACACGCCCTTGCGCCTTCGCCGCGAACGTTCGGACAGATGGGGTTGGTCGAGACCTCACTCAAGCGGTGGGTCGATGGGGAAAAGCACCTGTCGGTCTCGCTGGCGAATCCCGACGATCGTTGGGTGGCCAAGAACCGCGCGTTCCTCGACGAGGCACTGGGGTTGTGCAGGAGCCACGTCGGCGACCTGGTCGTGACTGGACCTGCCGGAGCCGAGGTCTTCGTGGCAGGCCAATCCGTCGGGACGCTGCCCGCCGTTCCCGCGCTTCGGCTCGCAGAGGGGACGATCTCGGTATCGGCGAGCGCTCCCGGCTTCAAGCCGTTCGAACGGACCGTCACCATTCGAGCCGAAGCGCGTTCGCCGCTGGCGATCGCGCTCGTCCCGGCAGCCGCACCGCGCGCCGTTTCCCCCGCCGCTCCGGTGGCACCCGCCGCCCCGAAGCCCGCCCCACCGACCGCGGCCGTAGCTCCCCCCCACAGCGAATCGAGCCCGACCAGCTGGCACACCTGGGCTGGTGTCTCTGTCGCGGTGGCCGGAGCCGCGGCGCTGGGCTGGGGAATCTACTGGATCGCCATCGACAGGCACAGCGCAGGCGGCAACCAGCAGTACGACACCCAAACGCCCGGGTTGATTCTGGCCGGCGCTGGCGTGGCGGCGCTGACCGGGGGCGCGGTAATTTTCTTCACCGGCCACTCGACCGAATCGAGCTTCGCTCTCGGCCTCACGCCGAGCTCGATTGTGTTGAAGGGCCGTTTCTAGCTCTTCTCTACCAGCTCTTCTCTGTTGGCTCTTCTCGGGCTCGACATGGCCGCGGCCCCGGCCGCGCGAGGCGACCGGAGCTGCGAGCGATCCAGAAGTCGCGTCGGGAAGCTACGCCTTGGCCGGCTCGCTGCTCGGCGCTTTGGCGCCGGTGCCGATCACGATCTTCTTCGGCTGCACTTCGGGCTTCTTCGGGACCGTCAGCGTCAGGACACCGCTCTTCAGATCGGCGGCGACGTTTTCGCCGTCGACGCCCTCGGGGAGCGTGAACGACCGCGAGAAGCTGCCGTAGGAACGCTCGCTGGCGTAGAAGGTGTCGCCCTGCTCGTGGTGCTCTTGTTCGCGGCGGCCGGAGATCGACAGGCGCGTGCCGGTCAACGAGATCTCCAGATCCTGCTCCTTGACGCCCGGTAGGTCGGCGCGAAACAGGTAAGCGTCCTTGGTCTCCGTCACCTCGAAGGTCGGGGCGAAGCCGCGCACGTCAGCGGGGCTCAACACCGCTTCGACCTCACGGAAGGGATCCCAGCGCAGGATGTCGCGCATGACGCGAACGGGATCCCACGCCGCACCAGACTGAACAAGCTCGTATCCTTGGTTTCTTCTGCTGAGATTTGCCATCGTGATCGTTCCTCCTTGCGGTGACTTGAATAATCACCGCCTCCGAGGCGACAAGCGCGATGCCCAGGCGCGGCTCGAGGCGCGCCTGGCGATCGGCAAGAACAGCGCTAGAGCTCGAGGCCGAGCGCGCGCAGCTCGGATTCGAGCCGCGCCACCTCACGCTCGACCATGGCCGGCGCCGGGCCACCCGGCAGCGCCCGCGCCGCCACGGCCCGCGCCGCGTCGAGCGCCTGCATCACCTCGGGCGTGAGCGCGCTGTCGACCGCGCGCAGATCAGCCGCGTCGAGCTGATGCAGCGGAACGCGCTTTTGCTCCGCGGTCCGCACCAGACCGCCGATCACCTCGTGCGCACTGCGGAACGGCATCCCCCGACGGACCAGCTCCTCCGCCAGATCGGTCGCGCCCAGCGCCGGATCGGCCGCCGCCGCGCGCATCCGCTCGACGTCGAACTCCAGCCCGGCGATCAACCCCGGCAGCACCGCCAGCGATTGCTGCGCCGTCTCGACGGCGTCGTAGAGCGGCTCCTGCGTCTCCTGCAGGTCTTTGTTGTAGGCCAACGTCAGCCCTTTGCTGATCGTCAACAGCGCGACCAGATCGCCGATCGCGCGCCCCGACTTCCCGCGCAGCAGCTCGGCGATGTCAGGATTGCGCTTCTGGGGCATCAGCGAGCTGCCCGAGCAGTAACCCTCGCCGAGGCGCACGAACCCGAACTCGGTCGTCGACCACAACACCAGCTCTTCGCCGAGGCGCGACAGGTGCACCGCCAGCAGCGCCGCCGAGAATGCGAGCTCCGCGGCGAAGTCACGGTCGGAGACGGCGTCCAGGCTGTTGTGCGTCGGCCCGCCGGTGAAGCCGAGCGCACTGGCCGTGTGCGCCCGATCGATCGGCAGCCCGGTCCCCGCCAGGGCGCCCGAGCCGAGCGGCGATTCGCCGGCCCGCCGTTCGGCGTCGACGAAGCGCCCGCGATCGCGGCCCAGCATCTCGGCGTAGGCCATCAAGTGGTGACCGAGCGTGACCACCTGCGCGCGCTGCAAGTGCGTGTATCCGGGCAGCAGCGTCGCCGCGTGCGCGCGCGCCTGTCGGCAGAGCGCCAGCCGCGCGCGATCGATGGCGGCCACGATCTCCAGCGCCGCCCGCCGCGCGTAGAGGCGCAGGTCGGTGGCCACCTGATCGTTGCGGCTGCGCGCGGTGTGCAGGCGGCGCGCCGGCTCGCCGATGATCTCGATGAGGCGGCTCTCCACGTTCATGTGGATGTCTTCCAGCGCCGGATCCAGAGCGCGCTTTCCCGAGGTGATCTCTTCGGCCACCTGGTCGAGGCCGGCGACGATCGCCGCCGCGTCGGCCTCCGAGATCAGCTTCGCCGCGGCCAGCATGCGGGCGTGGGCCTGACTGCCGCGCACGTCGTCCTTCAGCAACCGCCGATCGAAGTGGACCGACGCATTGAGCGCCGCCGCCGCCGGGTCCATCGCCCCTGCGAATCGCGCGCCGCGACCGCCGCTCGGTTTACCGCCAGACATTTCTCGCTCTCATATCACGCTCACTATCTGGCCAAATCGATCCGCGCAAGCTAACATCTGGGAAGGGTCCGCGAACGACTGGCCCACAAAGGAGGAGAAGAACGCATGAGTAAACGCACCCACTGGAACGGTACGCCTTCTCTACGCCATCTTCACCGGTTCGGACACAAGGAGACCGACCGAAGCTAAGCCCTCCTCAGTTTTCCCTCTCACGCACGACGTCCTGAGCCCATAGAGGACGCACAACCTGGAAATTTTCGGCGAGGCTCACGCCGAAAAAACCCACGAACTGGGCTACGCCCCGCGGCGTCAGCCCCCCGACCAGTCAACTAGCGGAACCCAAACGCGCCGACCGGACCGCCGGTCGGCGCGTTTTCTATTTTCTCCGGGACCCTGAGAGGGTCCCGCGCCCCCCGCGATGAGGTCGATCGAGCAAAGCTCGCTCGCCCTCGACGCGATCTATTCCCGCTGGGTTGGGATCCATCTGAGTTCGTCTGGGTGGAACCCGCCTGGAGCCGGAAGCGGAGCCGAGGCTGCTAGGCAAGCGCGGAGGCGGCAGGGGTGCCTCTCCGCCGCTCGCCCGCAGGCCGCTCTGATCGTTCGCGGCCGAGGATTCCTTCTCGCGAGCGGCGGAGGGCACCCCTGCCGCCTCCGCCCTCGCCGTGAGGCCGAGCGGAGCGGAGCGATCTGCCCGGAGCGCGAGGCGAAGAAAGCGGTCTAGCTGGCGCGCTTGACGCGGAGGCCGTTGAGCTCGTCCAGGAACTTCGCGGTGGTCTCGATGCTGTTCTCCAGCGACTCGATCACCAGGTTCAGGAGCGCGTCGTTCTCGGTCCGCAGGGCCTCGTAGTAGCGCTGCCGCTCGATGGAGTGAATGACCGCCGGCAGGTAGCCGTGCTTGATGAGGATGAAGTTCATCAACAGCCGCGCGACCTTGCCCGAGTTCTTGGTCCACGGGTAGGCCGACAGCAGGCGGAAGTGGACCTTCGCCGAGCGGGTGATCGGATGGAGCTCCGTGAACTCGTCCGATTCCATCCACTCGCCGAGCTTCCTCATCTTGTAGGTGATCTTCTCGGGCGGAGCGATCTCGTGATAGTAGAGCCGGTGAAGCGGGTTCTCCTTCCGATAGGGGTACCCCTTGGCGGCTTCTTCGGGCGTCAAGATGGCGTAGAGCCTGCGGATCAGCTCGAGGTCCACGACCGGCGGCTTCTTGGCGACGCTGGCCTCGCGAACGAAGTCGACGGCGGTCTTCTGATTACGGACCTCCTCGTACATCGGGATCAGCGTGACATCGCTGATGATCCGCTGATCGATCGCCGCCTTCAGCTCGGAATACGACAGCACCACCCCTTCGAGCGCGTTGTCGTGAAAAATCCACGATACGTCCAGGCGGTCCTGGTAGTCCTTCAGGATCTTCGCCGGGAAGCTCGCCGTCTTGGCGCGGAGCGCTTCCATCTTCGTGTCCATTTCAAAAAACTTCGCGTCCATCCCCGTCTCCTGCATGAGTCCAGAAGTCCTCCGCCGAGTGAAACCGGGGAGCACTATAATCCAAAGAACCCTTTAGTCAAGC
>CAWKBC010000017.1:0-297794 GCA_963847705.1 uncultured Pseudomonadota bacterium
CGATCGCCTCCGCGCGCCAGCTGTCGATCGCCGCCGGCGTGCCGACGTTCTCCGGACCGACCAGCGCCGCCAGCCGCGCCAGCGTGGCGGCCAGCCGGTTGGGGGCCGGCCCGCTCGGACGGAGGATGTCGAGCTGGGTCGCGCGCACCCGCGCGGGGAGCGCGATGAGGTGCACGCCGACCACCGCGGCCTCGGGCGGCCGGCGCGCCAGATCCAGCCGCGCCAGCTCGATCAGGATCTTCGCCTCGCGCGTCGGCGCCGCGACCGGGACCTCGCGGACGTCGAGGCCGCGCGGATCGAGGGTGAGGCGCAGCGTCAGCCCGGCGCAGGCCAGGCTCCGTCCGGCCAGGCGCTCGAGCGCGCGATCGCAAAGCCCGCGCAGCACGAAGGCGAGCGGCTCCAGCTCGTAGACGGGGTAGTCGAGCTCGACCGCCTCTTCCAGCGCGTCGGGCGGCAGCTGCGGCAGGAACGGCTCGTCGTCCTCGCCGCGGGCGAGCCGCGCCACCGTGGCGCCGGCCGGGCCGAGGCGCAGCGCGACCGCGTGGGTCGGCAGCGCCGCCACCGCGCCGGCGGTGCGCGTCCCCCAGCGCCGGAACGCCGCGCAGAGCTCCGCGTCGTCGGTGAAGAAGTGGACGGGCAGCGGCGCCAGGAAGGCCCGCGCGCCGGCCCGCTCCGCCGGCACCACCGCCAGCTCGTGCGCGCGCGTCGCCACCCGCGCGCTCCCCTTCGTCGAGGCGAGCGCCACGCGCGCGCCGAACCCCAGCCGCGCGGCGTGCGCCTGCACCGCCTGCGCGATGGCCTGGTCCCCCTCCGGGTAGAGCCGGGTGAGATCGTCGGCGGCAAAATAGATCCGCTCTCCGTCGCGTTCCACGCGCGGCGCGAAGGCGTAGCCGACGTCGCAGAGCGCCGCCGCGCCCGCCTCGGCGTCGGCCGCCGTCGCGGTGAAGAGCCGCAGGCCGGGGCAGGTCGCCGACGCCTGCGCGGCGGTCATGCCGGGACGCACGCCGGCGCTGCGCGCCTGGCTGTCGAGCTCGGTGACCCGCGGTCTGTTTTTTCCAACGCTCGCCAGCAACGCGGACGGCGACTCCCGGGCTTCCGGGAGATCGCCGCAGCGCCGCCTGCAACGCTAGCTGCGGGACATGAACGCAAGCGAGACGCATGGCTGCTGGTTCCCGTCCGACGGCGATGACGACGACTGTGCGCGGCCATTGCGCAAGCGCTGCGCGCGGACCTCGAGGCGGACGAAGAGGGGAGGGCCCTCGGTGTCGAACGCCGGCGCGCCGCCGAGATCGACGGCCGCCGCCGCGAAGGCCCCCAACCGCCGCGCGCCGCTGGCCACCAGCACCGTCGTCCCCTGCGCGCGCGCCGCGTGGCGCAGCCGCATCCAGGCGGCGTCGGGGATCCGCAGCCGCGCGTCGCACAGATCGAGCGCCACCGTCCCGAAGCCGCCGGCCGCCACCACCAGATCGGCGGCCTTGAGCGCCTGCGCGGCCAGGCAGCGGATCCAGAGCAGCGGCGGCCCTGAGGTCGTCGCCCTCGCCGACAGGACCGCCGCGCGCGCGTCGAGCGTCCCCCCCACGTCGACGAGCGCCGTCGACTCACCGGCGGAGATCGCCGCCGCCAGCGCCGCCCGCACCACGGCCGTCCGCCCGGAAGAGCGCGGCCCGGAGATCTCGCTCAGCGCCGCGCGCGGCCAGCCGCCGCCGAGCAAGGCGTCGAGCGCCGCCAGCCCGGTCGCGCGGCGCCCGTGCTCTTCGCTGAGCCGCTCGAGCGAGACCAGATGCGCGGAGATCTCCGCGGCGATCTCCGGATCGCGAACCAGCTCGAGAGCGCGAACCGACACCCTCTCAAGGTGAACCTGAACATAAGTTCAGTCAACTGAGAAAAAGTGAGACGAAAGAGAGTGAAGTAGCCTTTGGGGATGGAGACCGCCGCCATCGAGACCCTCGTCGCCCGACAAGAGATCGTCGACGTCATCACCGAGCTCTTCGTGGCCACCGATCAGCGTGACTGGGGGGCGGTGAAGCGCTGCTTCGCCGACCAGGTGCTGTTCGACATGTCGTCGCTCGGCGCCGGACCGCCCGTGCGCCGCACGCCCGCCGAGATCGCAGCCGGCTGGGAAGAGGGGCTGCGCCCGCTCGCGGCCATCCACCACCAGGCCGGCAACCACCGCGTCACCATCCACGAGTCCCGCGCCACCGCCAGCTGCTACGGCATCGCCTACCACCACCGGAAGACCGCCTCGGGCCGGAACACCCGCGTCTTCGTGGGCAGCTACGCCTTCATCCTGGACCGCGGCGGCCCGCTCGGCTGGCGCATCTCGACGTTCCGCTTCGACCTCAAGTTCATCGACGGCAACGCGAATCTGGAGAGCGACGGGTAGACGGCGCTCTCGCGCCAATCACGACGAGGCTGTCGCGGTCAGGAAGCGGAGGCGCACCAAAGGCTGCGCTTCTCCGGCCGGTTCAGCTCTTGCTAAGGTTGTCGTCATGAAGATCTCGACAGTGTTCGTCGCCGGCATTCTCGGGTTGGCTCTCGCGATGTCCTGCGATGGGTCGTCGTTGACTGCGGATGGGGGAACGGGTGGCTTCGGCGGCTCGGGCCGGGGCGGCTCGGGCAACGGCGGCTCTGGCGGCACCGGCGGAGACGGCGGCGCAGGCTGCCAGGCCATGCACTACTACTCCCCCGGGTGCAACGCCTCGCCCACCTGCGACAACGGGAGTGGCGGCGCGTGCGGGGGCCTGCCGGCCTGCGGGTGCGACGGAAAGGTCATCATCGCCTGCGAGGGCTACCGAGAGCGGTTCGCCTACAAGATTCCGCTGAGCTCCATCGACGCCTCCGATCTGTCCGCACTGAGCTGCGATCCAAACGCCGACGCAGGCCACTGAGATGGGGCACTCTTTCAATACGGTCTCGCTCCATGGGAGCCCGGCGTGAAGATCCTCGTTCTCGGGGCTTCGCAGGGAACCGGTGCCCTTTGCGTCAAGGCCGCCCTGGCGGCGGGGCACGCCGTCACCGCCTTTGCCCGCACGCCCGCGAAGCTCGCGCTCACCCACGCGCAGCTCACGAAGGTGAAGGGAGACTTTCACGACGCGGCCTCGGTGCGCGCCGCGGTGAAGGGTCACGACGCCGTCATCATCTGCGTCTCGTCGACCTCGCTCAAAGGCTTCCAGGAGACTCCCGATTACTTCTCGCGCGGCACGAAGTTCTGCATCGACGCGATGAAAGAGAACGGCGTGAGGCGCCTGGTGGTGCTGAGCGCGAATGGGGTCGGCGACAGCTACGCCACGGCGAGCTGGTTCCAGCGCACCTTCTTGATCGCTCGGCTGCTGAAGTACCCCTACCGAGATCACGAGGTGCAGGAGCGGCTGACCCGCGAGAGCGGCCTCGAGTTCGTGATCGCCCGCCCCACGCGACTCACCAATGGTCGGGCGCATGGAAGGTATACGCGCTCGGCCGTGCCGGTGTCCGTCCCCTCGAGCATCTCCCGCGCCGACGTCGCCGATTTCTTGGTGGAGTCGTGCAAGTCACCGGCCTTCGTCGGCAAGGCGGTCGAGCTCGGCGGGTGAGCTTCCAAGGAATCGCGCCAGAGCCCATGCGTCCTCCCCCGATCCGCACCGAGCCCCCCAGCACGCCTTCGGGCAACGCCTTCGCTCACCACAGCATGAGCGTGCGGGTCCCGAAGATCCTGGAGGAGGTCAGCGCGCGCAACCCCGACTATCCACACTCGGTGCAGGACTCCATCGCTCGCTTGCGAGACGACATCCGCGCCGACGGTCCCTTGCCGCCGCTCGGGTTTCCGGCGCCCGACGCCGGGGAGTGGCAGGCGGCGCTCGACGAGCGCGCAGGCGAGACCTGGCTGGCGACCGACTGGTTCTTCGCCGAGAACTACGTGTACCACTGCCTGATGACGGCCGTCCGTCACTGGGAAAACGGTCGGGATCCGTTCGCCCCTGCCAAGCAGGAGGAGCTGGCTGGCGCGGCTCTGTGGCGCGGTCTCCAGCGCGCGCTGGGCCAGGCCGCCGCCACCGACTCGGAACGGATCGCGGCGCTCTTGGTCGGCGCGCTCTGGGGAAATCGGGTCG
Source organism: uncultured Pseudomonadota bacterium (assembly GCA_963847705.1). GTDB lineage: Bacteria > Myxococcota_A > Polyangia > Fen-1088 > Fen-1088 > JADGRB01. The sequence goes on from CAWKBC010000017.1 coordinate 4,086, forward strand.
ACCTCAGCTATGCGGTCGGCGTGGCGTTCGGCGCCGCGGGCGAGGGCGCGGACCTCTTGTGCGACGACAGCGTGCGCGCCGCCGAGCAACTGCTGATCCCCGGCGGCGACGTCCACCTGGTGACCGACAACATGGGCAGCGAGCTGTCGATGGATCTGGCTTTGGTCGACGCCTTGATCGCCCGGGCCGGCGCGCGTGTCAGCCTGCACGTCAAGATGCATCCGACCTTCGTCAGTGACGCCGTCGCGGCCGACGTCTGGTCGATGCTCGCGGCCTTCTCGGCGCGCGGCGGCGACGAGACAGCCCTGGCCGAGCGCCTGCAGCGCGCCTGGCGCGACCAGCGCCTGCGCGTGCTGCCCGATCCCTTCTGGAACGGTCCGCGCTTCCTTTGGGAGCGGCCGCTGCGCCTGGCGCGCGAGCTCGACGCCGCGACGGCCATCGTGCTCAAGGGTGACGCCAACTATCGGCGCGCCGTCGGTGACGCGCTCTGGCCCGCGGACACCACCTTCGCCGAGGCCACCGGTTACCTCCCTGCGCCGGTGGTGGCTTTGCGGACGCTGAAGAGCGACGCCATCGTCGGCTTATCCGCCGCCCAGACGAGCCGGCTCGACGCCGCCGATCGTGACTGGCGCATCAACGGCCGGCGGGGCGTCATCCAGACCGGCGGCGGCTGGCGTTCGCGATAGAACGACGGGCAATCACAAACAGACCCCGTAGATCGTCTGGTTCGGGACGACGGTGCAGGTCGTGCCGGAGGTGGGGCAGTCGTTGGGAGCGGTGCAGACGCCGTTGCTGGCGTCGCAGCGGCAGACGGCGCGGCAGGTCTGCTCGCACAGAAACCCCGGCGCGCACCCGGCGGTGCTGGTGCAGGGGGCGTTCTCTTTTCCGGTGCGCGTGGCCGCAGGGCAGCTGCAGTCGACGTGGTCCATGCTGGAGGGGATCACGCAGGCGAGGCCAGCCGGGCAGCCGGTGTGGGCCGGCGACCCGCCCGCACCGGCCGCCGCCGCGGTGGGATCGCAGCTGAACGTACAGGTGCGGAAGGCGCCGCCGCAGGCGATGGGATCGCGGCAGAAGCTCCCCGGTCCGAGGCCCCCGGTGCCAAAGGCCGCGCAGTCCGCGTCGCTGGCGCAAAATTGCAGGCAGAGCTGCGCTCCGCATCCGAGCGAGCTGTAGTCGAAACACTGCGAGCCGGCCAGGCAGCCCGCCGTGCTGGAGCAACTGGCGCCGGCGGGGTTGCTCCCGGCGGTGGCGCAGACGTTCGAGAGCGTCTGGCAGTCGACCTGGCAGGACTGCGCCGCGGGACAGGAGAGGCCGGTGGGATCGCAGCCGGGGAACGGGGTTCCTGGCGGCAGGTCCGGCGCGCCGGCGTCGCCCGTGCAGAGCTGCTCGGGCATGAGGAAAACGGTCCCCTCGTTGGTCGCGCCTTTGATGATGCTGATGAGCGCGGCGCCGACGCCGATCGCGCAGCCGCGCGCGTCGAGGGCGGTGACCAGGAACTTGATGTCGCCCGCTTGATTGCCCGAGAAGCTGACCGACAGCGTCCCCATGTTGGCGTTCGCATCACTGATGACGACGGCGAGACTTCCCGCTTGGTAGGTCAGCGTCTCCATCTCGGTCGTCCCCTGCGAGACCACGACCGTGATCTGCGCGACGTTCACGATCGGCGTCGACGACGAGTCGAGCTGCAGCACGATGTACGACTGCGGGCTCGAACAGCCGAGCCCTGTGGCGGCCAGGAGGCCGGCGGCCACCAGCAAGCTCACCGGCCAGGGAAGCCGCCTAAAACGCATGCATGTTCCCCAGCGTGGTGGTGGGAGGCGAGGTGCTCGACGAGGAGGTGGAGGAGACCACGATGATCGCCGTGGTGAGCACCACCAGCCCGACCGTCCCCCAGAACCAGCTCTTTCGATAGAAGGGGACCGGACGTTCAGAGGGCGGTTGCGCCGTGCGCCGATCCAGCTCCAGTGGCGGCGGGGCCGGCTCGGGGACCAGCGTCAGCGGCGGCGCCGAGGTGGGTGAGGGTGGCGGCGCCAGGGTGGGCGGCTGGCCGGGCGGCGGCGTGGCGGTGGGCGCGTCCGCCGGCGGTGGCGGCGGCGCTGGCTCGGGTGGAGGCGCCGGCGGGGTCGCCGCCGAGGGGGGTGTTGCGGCCGGCGTGGTGGGCGGCGGTGGCGCGCTCTCGGCGCGCGCGAGGTTCGACCAGACAACGACCGCCACCAGAAACAGCAACCCGGGCAACCTGGGACGCGCGTGTCGCATCCGCCGCATTGTCGCGCCGGGGCGGTGCTGGCGTCCAGTAACCACGGCGGGCAAGCGGTCGTCGACGATAGGCCGCCTTCGGCGGCACGTCTTCGGGCATGGTTTCGCTTCGCTCACCGTTGCCTTACGGCAACGCAACGCCGCTGCTAGCGGGGGGCGCCTGCCGCGCCGGTGCGCTGGCCGGCGGCCCAGTCGACACGCGCCCGCATGTCGAGCGCGCGCAGGCGATCGGCCTCGGTGGCGTCGGTGGCGAGCTGGGCCAGCGCCGCGCGCGCGCGCACGAAGTCGCCCACCCGGTAGGCGGCGTCGGCGATCATGCGGCGGCACTCGCGCTCGAACTCGGGGGCCAGCTTTGCCCGCTCGGGCGAATCGGCCAGATGCTCTTCGCCGCAGGCGCGGGTTAGCTGGGGCAGCGCGCGGGCGGCGTCCCGGCCGAGGAGCTGGCGTCCGAGCAGATAGGGTCCCAGCCGGTCGGTGGGGAAGAGGCGCGCGTACTCGGCCAGCAGGTAGAAGGTGAGCACGGGATCGATGTCCGGCTCGAGCACGTCGGCGTAGAGCGCGCGGCCGAGCGTGGCGCGGGCGGGCGGGCTGTCGAGCGCCTCGAGCTTGGCCAGAGCCTGCCGGCGATCCGCCTCGGTCGCCGACAGCTCGAGCGCGCGCCGCTGATGTGTCTCGGCGCCGGCGTAGTCGCGCGCGGAAAAATCAATCGCCGCCGAGAGCGACTCCGCCTCGGCGCGCAGCGGGACGGTCAGCGTCCCATCGAGCGCCAGGTGTCCCAGCTCCGTCCGGGCCGCCCCCTCGGCGCCGGCCGCCAGCTCGGCGCGCGCCAGCGCCAGGCGATAGAGCGGCTCGTTCGGATCGTCGTGGCAGGTCGACTGCAGGAGCTCGACGGCGCGCGCCGGATCGACGCCCATCACCCCGCGGGCCTCGGCGACGCGCGCGGCCAGCTCCCGCGCGCAGACCCGGCTGAAGATCGCCGGGCGGCGGAACTCCTCTGTGGCGTGGGCGCGCTGCCGCGTGGTGAGCGGCTGCTTGGTCAGGAACTGGCGCCACTCGCGCTCGAGATCGCCGAGCGGCACCCGGTAGACGTCGCTGAAGTTGCCGGCCGAGCGGTAGAGCGCCCGCAGCTTGTCGGCGCCGCGCGTGGCCAGCAGGAACGCCGAGAACGAGCCCGCCAGCGTGTAGGCGCGCGCCCCCGCCAGCGTGCTGAACCCGGCCCCCACCACGTCGGCGAGCGGCGGCGCCAGCCCGGCCGCGATCATCGCCGCGGCCTCCTGGTGAATGGTGGCGTCGCCGTAGGGATCGCTGACGGTGGCCGCCTCGGCCACCCCCTCGACGAGGCCCATCGCCAGCGCGGGATGCGGCAGCGGGCCCCAGCGCCAGGCCAGCGCCACCCCGAAGAAGGGATCGCCGAAGCTCCCGGCGAACACGTGCGCCATCTCGTGCCGGAGGCGCGACGAGGGGAAATGCTCCTGCACGAACATCTCGCGCGTCCAGGGCTTGGCGTAGAGCGTCTCCCCCGCGCCGACCAGGGCCTTCTTCACCGCGGCGTTGGGGAAGTCCCACACCGTGATCGGCAGCTTGGGCTCGACGGCGAACGTCTCCCGCAGCTGCTGGTAGCGGAACTCCAGGTCCTCGATCTGCAACGCCCGCTCGGCGCGGCTCTTGGTCCCGGGCACGGTGTGGACGACGAAGTGTGACGTGGTGTCGGTCTGACTCAGCTCGCGGGCCAGATCGCCGCGCGTGATGTGGAAGCCCATCCTGCCCCCGAGCGCGTAGAGCGCGATCGAGGTTGCCAGGAGCGGGATGGCCGCGGCGGTCGCCCCCGGGCGCCAGCGCCGCGGATCGCAGCCGCGCCCCACCGCGGCCAGCGCCAGCACGATCGCCGTGGCGGCCCAGACCAGGTTGGCGATCCGGAACAGCACCAGCGACGTCGGCGGGCGCAGCGCCTCGTCGTAGATCGGCCCCGGGAAGTATCCGCCGAACGGATCGAAGGCGAACACCGGCGGATCGCGGTAGAGCCGGAGCAGCGTCCAGAGGATGGAGGCCACGGGGAGCGCGAAGGCGAGCAGGCGCGCGCGGCGCGGCCGGACCGGCGCGAGGCCCGCCAGGACGCCGGCCGTCGCGGCGAAGAGGGCGCTCGCGAGCGGCAGGAGCGCGAAGAAGGCCAGGCCCACCGACAGGCTGCAGTTGCGGACGCGCAGGGCGTTGGCGAGTCCGAGGAGCAGCGGCAGCAGCAGGGTCGCCGCGGTGAGCGCCGCCGCCTGGCCGAAGACGCGGCCGAGCTCCCCGCCCGCCGGCGTTCGCCCGAGCGCCGCGCGCGCGCGCGCCACCGCCCCCTGGCCGATGTCGACCCCCGCCAGCGAGACGGCGAACCCGATCGCGAAGGCGAAGTCGTAACCGAGGAGGTCGTAGAGGGGGACGAAGTCGAGCGCCAGCGCCAGCAGCGCCAGAACGCCGGCCCAGACGAAGGGGCGCAGGCCCCCCCAACGCTTTGGCGCGGTGTCGAAGAACGTGCGCCAGGCGGCGAACCGGGCAACGAGGCGGCCGCGGAGCGTCCTGGTCGAATTGACGGTTTTCCCGGCGGGGCCTAACATGGGCGACACGCTCGCAACGACCTAGGGTTGCGTCCAGAACAGCGGATCATGACCGAAGAAGAACGACGCCGCGAGGCACGCGCCCCGATCGAGTTGAAGGTGGAGTACAAGCGACTCAACACCTTCTTTTACGACTACACGAAGAACATCTCCAAGGGGGGGACGTTCATCAAGACCGAGAAGCCGCTCGACATCGGGACGATCTTCTTGTTCAAGCTGCAGGTCCCTTTGCGCGAGGCGCCGCTCGCTCTGCGCGGTGAGGTTCGCTGGGTGATCAAGGAAGGCTCACCCCCACCGGCCGACATGCCGGCCGACCACGAGCCGGGGATGGGGATCCGCTTCGTCTACGAGGGGAACGAAGAGCGCCAGGCGCTGGAGGAGCTGGTCGAGAAGATGATGATCGACAGCCTTGGCCCGCTCATCTACTCGCGCCTCGTGAAGAAGACGCCCAAAACCTGAGCGACGCTGGCCGATTGACGCGGACGGCGTCATCTTTGGGGCCATGAACATGCGTCAGCTCGGCAGAACGGGTTTGCGCGTCTCGGAGATCTGCTTCGGGACGATGACCTTCGGCGGCGAGGGGATCTACCAGGCCATCGGCACCACCGCGCAGGCGGAGGCCGATCGTCTGGTGGGCGCCTGTCGCGACGCCGGCATCAATTTCTTCGACACGGCGGACACCTACTCGATGGGGCGCGCCGAGGAGATCCTGGGCCGAGCGCTGGGCGCGCGGCGCAAGGAGGTGGTGGTCGCGACCAAGGTGCGCGGCCGCGTCGGTGCAGGCCCCAACGAGGTGGGCCTCTCGCGCGGCCACATCATGGACTCGGTCGAGGGGAGCCTGCGGCGGCTCGGCACCGACTACCTCGACCTCTATCAGATCCACGGCTACGACGCGCTCACGCCCTGGGAGGAGACGCTGCGCGCGCTCGACGATCTGGTGCGCACGGGGAAGGTCCGCTACCTCGGCGCCTCGAACCTCGCCGCCTGGCACCTCATGAAGGCGCTGGGCGTCAGCGAGCGGAACGGCCTCGAGCGCTTCGAGACCATCCAGTCCTACTATTCGATCGTCGGGCGCGATCTGGAGCGGGAGCTGGTCCCGCTGATGAAGTCCGAGCAGGTGGGCCTCCTCATCTGGAGCCCGCTGGCGGGTGGCTTTCTGGGCGGCAAGTTCGGGCGCGACCAGAAGAGCCCCACCGGCACCCGCCGCGCCGGCTTCAGCTTCCCGCCGGTCGACGAGACGCGTGGCTACGCCGTGCTCGACGCGCTCGGCGAGGTGGCGCGGGAGCTGGAGATCTCGGTCCCGCGCCTGGCCCTGGCCTGGCTGCTTCATCAGAGCGTCACCACCAGCGTGATCGTCGGCGCCCGCAATGACGACCAGCTCCGCGACAACCTGGCCGCCTCGGAGGTGAAGCTCTCGCCCGCCCAGCTCGAGCGGCTCGATCGGGCCAGCGCGCTGCCGCCCGAGTACCCCGGCTGGATGGTCACCGTGCAGTCGCGCGATCGCCTGGAAGCGATCCCCCCCGAGCGGCGCTTCGCCAAGACCTAGGCTACCCGATGATCATCTCTTCGCGGTCGCCCGCCGCCGGTGGTGCGCCGGGGCCGAAGCGATCCGCGCGCCAGGCGGTGAAGAAGGGGTGGGGGCGCTGGCCGTCGAGATAGGCGGCGTAGTGGCGCGCCACGACGGGGGCCATCATGAAGCCGTGGCCGCCGAAGCCGCAGACCACGTAGAAGCCGGGGACGCCCGGGAGCTCGCCGACGATCGGGTTGCCGTCGGGGCTGACGTCGTAGGGTCCCGCCCACTGGCGGACCACCTTGACGTGCCCGAGCCGCGGCATGAGCGCGACCAGGCCCTGCGCCATCGTGGTCAGGAAGGCGAGCCGCGAGCCCAGGCGGACCTCGCCCTCGGGGTTCGGCTCCTCGGGCATCGACACGCCGCCCACCAGCTCGCCGCGCAGCGACTGTGAGACGTAGAGCCCGCTCTCGATCACCGAGACCATCGGCTTCAAGAAGGGCTTCAGCGGCTCGGTCGAGAGGATCTCGTGCCGGACGGGACGGTCGGGCAACACCCCGCCCGCCATGGCCGCGACGCGCGGCGACCAGGCGCCGGCCGCGCAGACCAGGCGCCCGGCGGTGAGCACCCCCGCCGGCGTCGTGAGCACGAAGTCGTCGCCCCGTCGTTCGATCGCCGTCACCGGCACGCCCGTCTGGAGCTTCACGCCGCGCCGCTCGGCCGCCCGCGCGTACCCCCAGAGGAACGGCCAGGGGAAGACGATGGCGTCGGTGGGGTTGTAGCAGGCGGCCACGAAGCCGGTCGTGCCGCCGGACGCATCGCCGTGGGCGCCGCCCCCGACGCCGGTCCTGGTCTCGAGCTCCGGCACCAGATCGCGCGCCTCCTCGAGCGAGATCATCCGCGTCGGCAGGTCGCAGCGGTTCTGCAGCGCCACGTTGCGTTCGAGGTGGGAGCCGGCGGCCTTGGTGCGGGCCAGGAACAGGTAGCCACCCCGGCGCATCCAGACATTGATCCCCATCTCCTCGGCGAAATGCGCGCAGAGCTCGGTGGACTCCTGCATCAGGCGGACGTTCATCTCCGTCGACCACTGCTGGCGCACGCCGCCGCCGTTCCGCCCCGAGGCGCCCCAGGCCAGGTAGTGCTCGTCGAGCACCACGATCCGCCGGCCGCCGCGCGCCGCCAGGTTGTAGGCGATCGCCAGCCCCATCACCCCGGCGCCGACGATGACGACGTCCGCGTGGCTGCTCGACCTGCGGGCGCTCATCTTCGCGTCGGGCTGCGTCCGGCCGCGGCCAGGACGCCCAGCTCGACGGGCACCAGCGGCGGGCGCGCGGTGAAGGGGGCGAGCGCGGCGGGGTCGCTCCCGGTGGCCTCGGCGACGGCGCGCGCCACCTCGCGCAGGCACTCCTTCCCCTGGCAGGGGCCCGTGCCGAAGCCGGTGTAGCGCTTGACCTCCTCGAGATCGCCGCGACCGAGCTTCACCGCATGCTGCACGTCGGCCAACGTCACGTCCTCGCAGCGGCAGAGGATCACCTTGCGCGACACGGTGGCGCCCCGTCCCGTTACGGCGCGCCCGGCGCCGGCGGCTCGAACATCTTGTCGTCCATCGGCTCGTCGAAGACGATCTGGTCGATGGTGGTGACCACCGTGATCGGCCCGGCCTGCATCTCTGATTCGAACGGGATTTTCACCCCGCCCACCGGTCGCCAGTTTTTTACAACGGAATGAAAAGGGACGTCTCCTTGCAAGGTTGTGCGCATTCCTTCCTGTGACACTTGAAGGTGCGTGCGTCCGTCGTAGCAGGTGCGGATCGCAGGCCCGATCTTCGGCGTCATCGTCAGGCACTCGAGCCCCGCTGGTGAATCGATGGCGGTCTCGATCTTCGGGAACAGCTCATGCGCTTGCAGGTCGGGATTCCAGGCGGCCTCGATACGCGCCTGCTCGGCCTCGGACCCATCGAGAAGTCGGATGCCGTTGATCGGGTCCTGCGCCCACATGACGGTGCCGTTCGACCCCTCTCGGACCGAGCCGACGCCAGGGAGGGAGGTGAGGGTCAGCGACCGGTTGGCGTTGGTCTGGAAGTGTTCCTCCGGACCCGCCATCCCCATCCCTTGCAGAGTGATCGTCAGCTTGACGTGCGCCGTCTTGTGCGCGGCCCATCCCGCCACGCCGCCGGTTGCGGCGACGGCGTCGGCCAGGATCGCGTCGGGTGTGCGCAGGCCGGCAGCGGCGGGCGTCGCCGGTGCGGTGGCGGGCGCCGCCTGCGCGGTCACAGGCGCCGGCGGCTGCTTGGCCGCGCACCCGGCTGCCAGAGCGGGGAACAGGAGGAGGACCAAAGCGCGCGTCGTCGTCGTCATCATCGTCATCTTCATAGTCATTTTTGTGGGCCGCGCGATGCTCGGACGGCGGCGAGGGCAGCGTCAAGGACCGGATCTCGGCCGTTGCGCAGGCCTGCGCGCGTCTCGACCACCCGCCTGTCCGGCTGCACGCCGCGCCCCTCCAGCATCACCCCCTTCGGCGTCTTGAAGTCGGCGACCACGTACTGCATGACGGCGCCGCCCGGCAGCTGCTGCACCACCGACGGCAGCACGGCGCCCAGCGTGGTGTCACCCACGACGATCGCGCGCTTGGCCTCCTGCAGCCCCGCGGCGAACATCTCGGATGTTGAGGCGGTCCCCTCGTCGGTCAGGATCGCCAGCGGACCCAGAAAGGGCGTCACCCCCATCTGGGGCCGTGCGTCGAACTTCTGCCCCATGTCGCGGAAGGTGAGCGTCCCCAGGCCCACCGGCTGGTCCACGAACAGCGAGGCGACCGGGATGGACATCGCCCCCTGGCCGCCCGGGTTGCCGCGCACGTCGAGCACGATGGCCCGCACGTGGTGCTGCTGAAAGCGGGCCAGCGCCTTCTTGATGTCGCCCAGCACCGGGTCGAGGAAGAAGATGCTGAAGGCGATGACGCCGACGTCGCCGACCTCGTAGGCGCGGACCTCGGGGTAGATCGGGGGCAGGAAGCCGAGCTGCACCGCCTGGCCGCGCGGCGGATCGCGAACCAGCACCGCCTTGCCGGGGCGGTCGCGATCGTCGAGGTAGTTGACGGTCACGCGCGTCCCGACCGGTCCGGCCAGCCGGAGGGCGGCGGCGCGCCGCAGCTCGAAGCGCTCCTCCACCGGGCGGAGCGCGCGCGTCGAGTTGTGCGGCGCGCTCAGCGGGCGGCCGCCGATCTGGGTGACGACGTACCCGGGCGCCAGGCCGACCTTGTCGGCGGACGAGCCGGCGCGGACGCGGGTGATCGTGGGCCGCCCTTCGATGACGCGCACGGTGAGACCCGGATCGCCGATCGCTCCGCCGAGGGAGCCGGTGGCCTCTTCGGCCGGTCCGTTGGCGGGGACGTCGCCCGGCTTCGCCGTCTCGTCGGCGGCCACCTCGTCCTCGGCGCCGGGGCCGGTGATCATCATGTGCGACTGCCCCAGCTCGCCGATCATCTGGTTGAGGACGCGGTAGAAGGCCGCCTCGGACGGCGCGCCGAGCGCCAGCGGCTCGTACTTGGCGCGGACCGCGTTCCAGTCGAGGCCGCCCAGCGTCTTGTCGTAGTGCTTGTCGCGCACGGTCGTCCAGGCGGCGTCCAGAATCGCGCGCCGCAGCTTGGTGCGCGCGTCGGCGGTGCTGTCCGGCGTGGCCGGAGGCGGGGCGGCGAAGGGGGGCGGCTCGATGATCCCGGGCGGCAATGTGGGCGTCGCGGCCGGCGCCGCGGCGGTGGCGGGCGCAGGTGTCGTGGGCGCCGCGCAGCCGCCGGGGAGCACCGCCAGCGCGACGAGCAGCGCCAGCGTCGCGGCCAGCGCGCGCCCGACCTTGGCGCCGTCGCGGGCGGCCGCCTCGGGGCCGGCGTAGCCGGTGACGTCGCCGCAGGCGAAGATCTCCGGGACCGTGGTGGCGCCCTCTGCGTCGACGACCGCGGCGAACCCGCCGCGCGCCGCGTCGAAGGCGACGGCGGCGCCGTGTTGCCGCGGCAGCTCCGAGGCGGGCGAGGGGAGCGTGGCCACCGCCACCAGCGCGCCTTCGAGCTTCCGGGTGGTCCCGTCCGCCGCCCGGAGCAACAGGCCGCGCACCCGCTTCGTCCCGCGCGCGCCGACGACCGTCTCGCGCGTCAGATCCACGCGCTCCGTGCGGACCCCGGCCTCGCGGAGCGCGCGCTCGAGCGGCGCCGCCGTCGGCGCGCCGTCGAGGACGATCACCGTGCCCTTGGGCGGCACCGGTCGGACGCCCCAGTGCAACGCCAGCCGGCCGCAGGCGCGGGCGGAGATGACCCCCGGTCGATCGTTGTCGGCGAACGGCAGGTTCTGATCATAGCCGCCGGTGGCGTAGAGCGTGCGCCGCGCCCGCACGCGGACCAGCCGATCCCCGGCCACCACCGCCAGGAGCCCCCGCCCGCCGCCCGCCGCTTCGTCTGACACTTCGCCCGATACTTCGTGGGACGCTTCGTCCTCGGGGTAGTAGCCGATGGCCGTCGCGCGCGCGACCAGCCGGACGCCGGCGCCGCGGGCCGCCTCGGCCATCGCCGCCGCCCGCGCCGTCCCGCCCGCCTCGGCGAGCAGCGAGCCGCCGGGCGCCGCCTGCTCGTCGTAAAGTGCGACGCGCGCGCCGGGCGCCGCCTCGGCGACCGCGCGCGCCGCGGCCAGCCCTGCCGGTCCGCCGCCGATCACGCAGACGTCGAGCGTCTCGTCGCGTGGCGCCAGGCGGGCCGCCGGGGGCGCGTCGGGCAGCGTCCCGGCGCCGCCCATCTCGCGCACCAGCTTCAGGAAGAGGGCATTGCCGGTCGGGCTGCCGGTCATCATGGTGTGGTGGTCCATCCCTTCGGGGAACAGCCAGTCGGCGGCGCCCAGCAGATCGAGGTCGGCGCTGGGGAAGGCGTTCTGGCGGGCGCAGGCCAGATCGGCGCGCGCCGGCGTCAGGCAGGCGCGCTGGTTGGGGCGGCCGTCGATCCGCAGGAGACAGGCGGCGCAGTGCCCGTCGAGGCAGAAGAACCCGCGCGGGCGGTGGTACTTCGACGAGCGCGCCAGCGTCTCGATCCCGGCGGCGTGCAGCGCCACGGCGACGGGCTCGCCCGCGAAGGCGGGGACCGGCGTCCCTTCGAAGTCGATGGTGATGGAGAGGCCGCGGGCGGCACCAGGAGAGAGGTCTCGCAGATCGGGGGACACCTGCCTAATGTAACAGCCAGGCGCGGCTGATTCGTGCGAGGAGATCTGGAACGACCAATCGACTCCTTCGCGCGATCGCCGCGAACAGCAGCAGCTCGACCGAAGAACGACATGGCAGGCGAAGGATGACCCCGCCGCGCCTCGGGGCCACTCGACTGATCGTCTCGACGAAGCGGGCGGCCCGCGGTATCTCTCGGCGCACGTGAAACCGATCGTCTCCATCTCGGGGCTGACCAAGACCTACGCTTCGGGCTTCGTGGCCCTCAAGAAGATCGACCTCGAGATCGGCAAGGGGGAGATCTTCGCGCTCTTGGGGCCGAACGGCGCCGGGAAGACCACGCTCATCAACATCATCTGCGGGATCGTCACGCCGTCGAGCGGCACGGTGACGGCGGACGGCCACGACATCGTGCGCGACTATCGGGCGGCGCGCTTTCGGATCGGCCTGGTCCCGCAGGAGCTGACCACCGACGCGTTCGAGACGGTGTGGGCGACGGTCAGCTTCAGCCGCGGGCTGTTTCGGCGTCCCGCCAGCCCGGCCTACGTCGAGAAGGTGCTGCGCGACCTGACCCTCTGGGACAAGCGGGGAAGCAAGATCATGACGCTCTCCGGGGGGATGAAGCGCCGGGTGATGATCGCCAAGGCGCTGGCGCACGAGCCGGAGATCCTGTTCCTCGACGAGCCGACCGCCGGGGTGGACGTCGAGCTCCGGCGCGACATGTGGGCGCTGGTGCGGCGGCTGCGCGCCGGCGGCGTCACCATCATCCTGACCACGCACTACATCGACGAGGCGGAGGAGATGGCCGACCGGATCGGCATCATCAACAAGGGCCAGCTGATCGTGGTCGAGGAGAAGACGAAGTTGATGCAGAAGCTCGGCAAGCGGCAGCTGACGTTGAATCTTCAGGAGCCGATGGCGGAGCTCCCGGCTGCGCTGGCCGGATGGCCGCTGGCGCTCAAGGCCCAGGGCAACCAGCTGGAGTACACCTTCGACGCGCGCGACGCGGGGCAGGGGACGGCTGGCGGCGCCGCCGGCGACAAGCCGCAGGACATTCCCTCGCTGCTCCGGCGCCTCGGCGAGATCGGGATCGGGTTCAAGGACCTCTCCACCAGCCAGAGCTCCCTGGAGGAGATCTTCGTGAACCTGGTCACCGACGGCACGCACGCCGGCCACGCCGGAACGGAACGCGGCGGTCAGTCATGAGCGACGTCGGCTTCAACCGCACCGGCGTCTGGGCGATCTACCGCTTCGAGATGGCCCGCTTCGTCCGCACGCTGCTGCAGAGCGTGGTCACCCCGGTGATCTCGACCTCTCTCTACTTCGTGGTGTTCGGCTCCGCGATCGGCTCGCGCATGGCGCGCGTGGGCGGGGTCTCCTACGGCGCCTTCATCGTGCCGGGCCTCATCATGCTGTCGGTCCTGACCGCCAGCATCTCGAACGCCTCGTTCGGGATCTACTTCCCCAAGTTCACCGGCACCATCTACGAGATCCTCTCGGCGCCGATCTCGTTCGTCGAGATGATCGTCGGCTACGTGGGCGCCGCCGCGACCAAGGCGATCAGCCTCGGCCTCATCATCCTGGCCACCGCCACCGCCTTCGTCCCCGTCGAGGTGCACCACCCGCTCTGGATGATCGCCTTCCTGTTGCTGACGGCGGTGACCTTCAGCGTGTTCGGCTTCGTGATCGGCATCTGGGCCGGCGGCTTCGAGCAGCTGCAGCTGATCCCGATGCTGATCGTCACGCCGCTGACCTTCCTGGGCGGCGCCTTCTACTCGATCGACATGCTGCCGGCGCGCTGGCGGACGCTGGCGCTCTTCAACCCGGTCGTCTACCTGGTGAGCGGCTTCCGCTGGGCCTTCTACGACACCGCCGACGTGGCGGTTGGCATCAGCCTGGCGATGACCTCCGGCTTCTTGCTGCTCCTGCTGCTCGTGGTCGGCTGGATGTTCAAGACCGGCTACCGGCTGAAGAAGTAGCTCGGCGGCTCAGAACGAAAGAGAGAGGGAGACGCCCCCGTTCCGCGGAGGTGCCAGAGCTGGGTGGCGAGAAGGATTTTGCATCTTCAGCTGTTACGTTTCGCGATCCCGGTTATCAAGATTGCCTGAAATGGAACAACCACCCCCCGCACCTGAAGCCTCCGACTCCGGAGGTCCGGTCGTCGTCCCGGCCCCGTCCGAACAGGCGGTGCGCTACCACCGCAGCGGAAACGTGATCTGGGCGGTCGAGCAGTTGCTGGGGCTGGTGCTCCCGGCGCTGTTGCTGTTCACCGGACTGTCGGCCCGGCTGCGGACCATCGCCGCGGGGATGGCGCACGGAACCTTCTACCCGACGCTGGTCATCTACCTGGCGCTGCTGTCGACGCTCCTGTTCGTGGTGCAGCTGCCGCTCTCGTACTACACGGGCTACGCGCGCGAGCACGCCTATGGCCTCTCGTCGCAGCGGTTCGGCAAGTGGCTGAGCGACGAGGTGAAGGGGCTCCTCCTGGGGGTGCTCATCGGCGCGGCGGTGTTGTGGGTCCCCTACCTGCTGCTGCGGTCGAGCCCCGAGCGCTGGTGGCTCTGGACGGGCGCGCTGGCGCTGCCGTTCTTCGGGCTGGTGCTGCTGGTGACGCCGGTCTTCATCGCGCCGCTCTTCAACAAGTTCGGCCCGATGAAGGACAAGGCGCTGGAGGCCGAGCTGCTGGCCGTCGCCGCGCAGGCCGGCGTCGACGGCGCGCGCGTCTTCGAGGTGGAGAAGAGCGTCGACACCAAGAAGGTCAACGCCTACGTGACGGGGGTCGGCAAGACCAAGCGCATCGTCCTGTGGGACACGCTGCTCGCCCGCCTCACGCCGCGCCAGGCCCGCTTCGTCGTCGGCCACGAGCTCGGCCACTATGTGCTCGGCCACGTCTGGATCAACATCGTGATCTCCTCGGCGCTGGTGGTGGCGGGGCTCTACGGCGTGCACCGCACGGCGGACGGCCTCATCGCGGCCTTCGGGGATCGCTTCGGGTTCGATCGCATCTCGGACGTCGCTTCGATGCCGCTGCTCATGCTGCTGCTGGCGCTCTTCGCCATGGTGATCACGCCCGCCATGCTGGCGCTCTCCCGCCACCACGAGCGCGCGGCCGACAAGTTCGGGCTGGACCTGCTGCGCGACAAACAGGCCGCGGCGACCGCCTTCGTGGCGCTGCAGGAGCAGAACCTGGCCGTCCCGCGCCCGGGGCGGCTCTACAAGCTGTTCCGCGCCAGCCACCCGCCGATCGGGGAGCGGGTCGACTTCATCAACGAGTACCGGGCGTCGGCCGGGCGGCGCTGACGCCCCTCACGGTGGCTGCCGGCGGTCCTCGGCAGAGGTCTTTACTGCGGCCTGGATCTTGCCGATGCTGGAGCACGCGCACATTGCGCTGGAGGCTCGATGACGAAGGTCGTTCTGCTCGCCGCGTTGGGGATGACCGCCGCCTGTGGCGGCTCGCCGGCTTTGACCTGCATGACTGCCTCCTGCAATACCGGGAACCAGACCTATCAGCTTTGCGTCAACGCCAACGAGTCGGAGATGTGGAAGTTCGGCGGCATGAGCTGCAGCGCGCCTTCGGCGAGCTCGTCGGAGGTCCAGACGTGTGTGAATGAAGTGCTCGCCTACTGCGGTGAGGGCGGAGGTGGCACCGGCGGTGTTGGCGGCACGGGGGGCGCCGGGACGGGAGGGACCGGCAATACGGGAACGGGTGGCACCGGCACCGGCGGTGGCGGCGCCACGGCGTGCACGTACACCGTCTCGGGCGCGCAGACCGGCAGCGGAACCTGCACGGCGACGGCGGCCCTGACCAGCGACAGCAACGGTGTGGGCTTCGTCGTTTCCGGCGGGCAGGACTTCGAGTTCGGCGCGACGCTCTCGGGCCAGACCGCGCTGACGCAGGGGCCGTACACCGACGGCGACGCGGCACCGGGCTTTGGCGCCGAGTATCTGGTCGGTCTCACCGGCGCCTACATGCTCTGTTCGACGAGCGACAACTGCAGCGACGCTCAGGGAGATCCTGTGCCGGCTCAAGGGACGTTCTCCTTGACGGTGACGAGTCCTGGCCCGGTGCAGACGGCCGGCGGCGGGACGCTCTGGTCGGCGCCGCAAGGGACCTTGACGGTGACGATGCCCGCGCAGCCCGGCGGCGCCGAGACCGGGACGGTCACGGTCGTCGTCACCCTCTGATGGGCGCGTCGTCCCAGGGGAAGCGATCACCGGGCGTCGAAGCGGCGAGGGGGGCTCGGGCCGAGGGGTCCCGGTTGAACGACGGTCACCGCTGCAGAGCGAGCTTGCGCGCGTGCGGATCGCGAATTAGAGACCTGAGCATGAGCGACGGTCCACGCATTCTGGAGAAGCGCCTCTACACGGCGACCGCCTGGGCGACCAACGGGCGCGATGGGCGGATCAAGAGCGACGACGGGATTCTCGATCTGGCCGTGGTCCCGCCCAAGGCGATGGGCGGCAGCGGGGCCGCAGGGACGAACCCCGAGCAGCTCTTCGCCGCCGGCTACGCGGCCTGCTTCGGCAGCGCGTTCGCGCACGTCGCGCGCCTGCAGAAGGTCGCGACCGGGCCGGTGACGATCACCGCGCACGTCACACTCGGTCCGACGGTGGGAGGGGCCTACGGAATCGCCGTCGAGCTGGTCGCCGAGGCGCCCGAGCTGGCGCGTGCCCAAGGGGAGGCGCTGTTGCGCGCGGCCCACGAGGTCTGCCCGTACTCGAACGCCACCCGCGGCAACATCGTGGTCGACCTGCGGCTGGCGTAACGCCGGCGCGGCGCTGCTTCAGACGGGGCGCTTCGCACCGCCTGAGCCGGTCGCGCCGCCGCTGCCGCCGGACGGGGTCCCGCTCGAGCAGCCGAGCGCAGCCAGCGCGCACATCACCACCCCGCGGGCGCAGGGGACGGCCGACGAGAGACGCATCAACCTGTGAAGGGCCGCGCGGCGCGATTGTGGTGCGTTGTATAATCGCCCCACCCGCGTGGGGTTTTCTTCCTGGACGGTCATGCTCGGCGATCTCCGGGGCGCGGCGCCGCTCTCGGCGGAGCTGCGCGAAGAGCTGCTGGCGTTGCGCGCCGGGCCGGAGCCGGGCGAGCCCTACGGGCGCCGCGCCCTTCATCGTGACGGGGCGGGCGAGGTGATGCTCGCCGGCTGGGGGACCGACGCGGAGTGTGCGCCGCACGATCACGCCGGCGGCGTGGGCGTGGTGCGCGTGCTCGAGGGCGCGTTCACCGAGACCGACTGGGTGTGGCGCGACGGGATCCTGACGCGCGGGGCGACCCGTCGCTGGCGCGCGGGACAGTCGATTCCCGTCGTCGCGGGCGGGATCCACTCGATGGCCGCGCACGGCGCGGGGACCACGCTGCACTTCTACCGCCCAGCGATCGCCGGAATGCGGGTGTTCGATCCGGCGCGCCGCCAGACGCTGTCGGTGCGCGACGACTGCGGCGCCTGGGTGCCGCGCGACGAGGCGCTGGTCGTGGCGCGCGTCGACTGGCAGACAGCGCGACAGGGAGCGCCATGATCTGGATCAGCTACACGACGCGCTACCGCACCGGCAGCGACAAGTTCGCGCGCGCCGCCGAGACAATGCGGGAGGAGCTGGCGGCGAAGCACCCCGGCGTCGAGGTCCGTCTCGAGCCGCTGGTCCGCAAGGGGGACTTCGTCGCCGCGCTCGCGCGGATCGCCGGCGAGGGGAAGCAGCTCGCCCAGCTTCACTTCCTGGGCCACTCGGGGATGTACGGGATCATGTTCGGCTCGGTCGACTGGCCGGAGCAGCTCAGCCCGCACGAGTGGCGGCAGCTGCGCATCCCCTTCGCGCCTGGCGCCCACGCCTATTTTCACGCCTGCCGCACCGGGCGGTGGTTCGCGCCGTTCTTCGCGCGCACCTTCGGCGTGCACGCCCACGGGCATCACGGCTACACCACCGTCTCGACGTCGCCCGAGCGGTTCACCTGGGAGCCGCTGCGCCTCGGAGGCGGAGGGCCGCTCTATCTCATCGCCTGTCCCGGGAAGAAGTCGCACGGGCTGTCGGGCGCGCTCACCAAGTACCTGGGCGCGCCTGCGGTCCCGATGGAGGTGTACGCACCGGAGGAGACCGGCGGCGACGCTTCGTACGACGCGGTGGCGGCGCTCTACGACCGGGCGTTCGCCGACATCCGGGTCCGGCGCGACGAGTGGCGCTGGCTCAACGCGCGGCTCGATCGCGCCGCCTTCCCCGCTGGACGCCCGCGTGTGCTCGACATCGGTTGCGGAACCGGGGCGCTCCTGCGCGCGCTGGCGGGACGGCTGACGACCGGCGTCGGTGTCGACACCTCCGCGAAGATGATCGCGCAGGCGGCGGCGCGCTCGGCGGGATCCGAGCAGCTGCGCTTCCAGAGGATCGACGGTCCGGCGCTGCCGTTCGCCACCGGCTCGTTCGACCTGGTGACGTCGTTTCTGTCGTTTCGCTACCTCGACTGGGATCCGATCATGCAAGAGATCCGGCGGGTGCTGGCGCCGGGCGGACACCTGATGATCGTGGACATGGTCGAGCGCGCGCTGGCCTGGCGCGACGCGGGCACGCTGGCCAGGTCGGCCGCGAAGCACCTGCTGCGGCCGGTGCGCGATCGCCAGTTCGTGCGCGACGTCGCCGCGCTGACCGGCCACCCCGACTGGAAGACGATGCTCAAGTACAACCCCATCCGCGCGCAGCACGAGTACCAGTGGTACCTGGAGAGCCGTTTCCCCGGCCGCAAGCTGGAGATCCTGAACGTCGGCCGCCGGCAGCGGCTGGTGGCCTTCGACACCGGGCCGCTCGCGCCGGGCGCCGTCGCGCCGCTGTCCTATCCGTGAACGGGTGATGGAGCGCCTGGGCTTTCTCGACTGGGGGATCGGCGGCATCGGGATCTTCCGCGCCTTCCGGCGGCGCCGGCCGGAGGTCCCCGTCCTCTACTGGTCCGACACCGGCGCGACCCCCTACGGACGGCTCCCGGCCGCCGCGCTGGCCGCGCGCGTGCGGCGCGTGTTGCGGGCGATGGCCGGGCAGGGCGTCACCCACGCCGTCGTCGCCTGCAACGCCGCCTCGACCATCCTGCCGGGACTGGGCGAGGTCGGGATTCCGGTGATGGGGGTGATCGAGCCGGCGATCGCCATGGTGTCGCCCGCGCTCGAGGGCGTGCTGGGCGTGGTGGGCGGCGCGCGGACCATCCGCTCCGGCCTCTACCGACGCGCGCTGGCGACGCCGCGGCGGCGGGTGGTCCAGCGGATCGCGCAGCCGCTGTCGGCGCACATCGAAGCCGGCCGCGTCGGCACGCCGGCGTTCGAACGCGATCTGGGGCGCATCCTGGCGCCGCTCGCCGGCGCCGACGCCATCCTGCTGGCCTGCACACACTACCCCTCGGCGGCGGAGGCGTTTCGGCGGTTGGCGCCGCGGGCGTCACTGCTCGATCCGGCCGAGGCCGTCGTCGAGACGCTCATCGCCCGCTGGCGGCTGCCGCGTGGGCGCGGCGATCTCTTCGTGACGACCGGATCGCCCGACGACATGCGCCGCGGCGCGCGCACGGCCTGGGGCAGCGACCTCGGTCGGTGCGCCGAGGCGCAAATCGGTCAGGGCGCGCGGCGGTAGGCGAGCTCGCCCCGCTCGGGATCGATCATCACCAGCGTATCGTGCCCGGTGAGGCGCAACGTCACCGGCCCGGTGGGCTTGTCGATCCGGAGCGCGTCGACCGATCCCGCCGTGAGGTCGAGCGTCGTCCGAAAGTAGGGGACGCCGTCGACGTAAGAGGTCATCTCGCCAGCAGCCGAGATCTCGAACGCGGAGCCGCTCGCCTCGCGCTCGACCTCCGCCATCGCAGACTCCAGCGCCGCCGGATCGCGGAGCTGCTGGGTCAGCCGCGCGCGGTGGTGCTGGCGAACCCGGTCGGTGAGCTGGAACTGCCAGCGTCCGACGAGGAGCTGCCGGTCGAAGGGGGAGGGCATCGACCGCGGATTTTCGCAGAGCCGGCGACCGGAGCGATGGTTTTTGATCGGGCGGCCAGGATCCTCGTAGAGCCCGTTGCCCCCGCGGCGGCCGGCCCCACCTTGGGTCGAGCCACCCATGGGAACCGCGCGGCAGCCTCCCCCCGGCGGAGCGGAATCCCTCCGCACGGTCGTCATCGCGCTCCTGGCCAACGCCGGCATCGCCGCCGCGAAGTTCGTCGCCGCGCTGCTCACCCGATCGAGCGCCATGCTGGCGGAGGCGATTCACGCCACCGCCGACACCGGCAATCAGGTCCTGCTCCTGCTCGCCGATCGGCTGGCGCGGCGGCCGGCCGACGAGTCGCATCCGCTCGGGCACGGGCGCGAGGCCTACTTCTGGGCGCTGGTCGCCGCGCTGGGGATGTTCATGACCGGCGCGCTCTTGGCGGTGCGGCAGGGGATCATGGAGCTGTTTCACCCGGTGCGGGTGTCGTCGCCGCTGGCGGCCTACGTGGTGCTGGGCATCGCCTTCTGCCTCGACGGCATGTCGCTGATGCGCGCCTACCGGCAGCTCAAGCGGGAGGCCACCCGTCTCGACCTCGAGTTCCTCGAGCACTTCGACCGCAGCTCCGATCCGGTGGGTCGCGCCGTCTTCGCCGAGGACGCGGTGGCGATGGTCGGGAACGTCGTCGCCTTCGTGGGGATCGTGCTCGATCGGCTCACCGGGTCGGCGATCCCGGATGCGGCGGGCGCGCTGACCATCGGCGTCTGTCTGGCCGTCGTCGCGCTGGATCTGACCCGGCGGAACCGCGACTTTCTCGTCGGGCGGCAGGCCTCGAAGGCGCTGCGGGACGGGCTCTGTCAGCTGATCTCGCGGCAGCCGGGCGTCACGGCCGTCGACGAGCTGTGGGTGACCTTCGTCGGACCGCGGCGCCTCTGGGTGGTGGCGCGCATCCAGATCGACGACGCGCTCGACGGCCGGGCGATGAAGCGCCTGCTGCGCGCGACCGAGGCCGCGGTGCAGGCCCAGTCGACGTCGTTCGAGCGCGTCGACCTGGTTCCGAGCTGAGGGCGCCTCGCCCTAACGCTGGTACACCTCGGGATCCCAGCGCTCCATGTAGCCGTCGACCTTCGCGAGCGGAGTGAAGCCGTAGCGCGCGTAGAGCCCGTGCGCGTCACGCGTGACCAGGACCCAGCGGCGCAGCCCCTGCAACTCCGGGTGGGCGACGATCGTTTCCATCAGCAGCTTGCTGAGCCCGCGGCCCCGATGCGAAGGAAGGACGAAGACGTCGGCCAGATAGGCGAAGGTGGCGTGGTCGGTGGCCACCCGCGCGAACCCGACCTGCGCCTCGCCGTCGAACAGGCTGAAGCTGAGGGAGTTCGCCACCGCCCGCTCGAACACCGCGCGCGGGATTCCCTTCGCCCAGTACGACTGCGAAAGAAATCCGTACACGAGCTCCTTGTCGAGCTTTGCCGGATCTGTCGTGACGAAGCAGGTGCTCATGCGGGTGATTCTAGAGTGCGTCACAGAATTGTTACCAGGTCGATGCGCGGCGCGAACGGAGGACCTCGTAGTGTGGCGGCGCAGTTTTTGTCCGCTCGCCTCTCGTCGAAGGAGACTCATGACCTCGCGATCGAATCTCGGTAGGTTGGCGCTCAGGTCCGCGCTTGGAATCGGCCTCGCTCTGGCGCTCCTGTCGGGCGCCGGCTGCTCGGAGAGCCAACCGGTCGCCATGCCGCAGACGGGGACCCTGGCGCTGGCCATCGAGGCGGGCAGCGAGACCTTCGCGTCGTTCAACTACCAGATCACCGGGCCGAATGGGTTTGCCACGTCGGGCACCATCGACGTCTCGTCGAGCGCCACGGTGAGCGCGGTCATCGGCGGCCTCCCCGCCGGCAAGGGGTTCATCATCACCCTCACCGGCAAGAGCGAGGACGGCTCGATCAACTGCCTGGGGAGCGCGCCGTTCGACGTGACGGCCGGGACCACGGTGGCCGTGACGGTGGCGCTGGAGTGCCATCAGATCGTCGTCACCGGCACCCTGTCGGTCTCGGGGACCTTGAACGTCTGTCCGGTCATCGACGCTCTCGGTGCCAACCCAGCGGAGGTGACCGTGGGGAGCACCCTGGCGCTCAGCGCGACCGCCCACGACGCCGACGGCGGGCCGGCGGCGCTCAGCTATGGGTGGAGCACGACCGCCGGCGCACTCAGCGATGCGGGCGCGCAGAACCCGGTCTTCACTTGCACCGCGGCGGGGCCGGCGACGATCACTCTGGCGGTCAGCGACGGCGATCCGGGCTGCGCGGCCTCGCAGACGATCACCGTCAACTGCGACGCCGCCTTCGCGCTGCGGGCCTCGCCGGCGGAGCTCTCGCCCGGTCAGTCGTCGGCGTTGCAGCTGATCGCCACCGACGGCGCGGCCCATGCGGGTGCGACTTACACCTGGGGCGACGGGCTCGACACCTTCCAGACGGGTGTCTGGTCCCCGAGCCCGATCACCTCGTCGGGGGCGGTGAGCTACACGCCGGCGGGTTGCAACGCGCTCGGCGGCGGCGACCACGTCCTGTCCGTGACGGTGGCGATCGCCGATCCGCTGCTTGCGGTCGCCGGCAGCGCGGCGGCGTCCATCACCGTCCACTGCCCGGCGTCCTACTACACGACCAAGACGCCGTACCAGCCCATGCAGGACCCGTCGACGATCAGCGCGCCGCCGCCCGGCTTTCAGCCGGTGTTCGTGGAATCGGTCACCCGTCACGGCTCGCGCGGCCTCTCCAGCGTCAAGTACGACGCGGCGACGCTGGCGATGTGGAACCAGGCGTCGGCGGACGGCGCGCTGACGCCGCTCGGTGCCTCGCTCGGCCCCGACGTGCAGGCGATCATGCGGGCCAACGCGCTCCTTGGGTACAAGGTCCCGGGGATCACCAACCCCGGCTACGGGAACCTCACGCAGATCGGGATCAACGAGCAGAAGCAGCTCGCGGTGCGCCTCCTGCAGCGGCTGCCCGACTACTTCGCGGACGTGGCGGCCAGCGCGGGGAGCGCGAGCCCGCGGCAGATCGTGACCGTCAGCTCGGGGATGGACCGCGCGGTCGACAGCGACGCGCTGTTCTCCGGATCGCTGGCGGCCACCAATCCTGCGTTGGCGCCGCTCATCGTTCCGACCGCGCCGCTCACCGCCTACCCGGCGAACAAGCCGGTGGCCCAGCTGCCGGGCGTGAATCACTTCCTTCTCTACTTCCACAAGTTGACCGCGGCCGCCGATCTGGTGACCAGCCCGGCCGATCCGTTCTTTCAGACCTACCAGGACAGCCTGGCGTTCCAGGCGTTCGCCGCGAACGCCGACCTGACGGCGAAGGTGGCCGCGGTCCTGGCCGATCCGACGGTGACCACCGCCGCCCGGGCGGTGCTGGAATCCCTGTTCGCGCCCTCCTTCGTCGACAAGATCGCCAACGGCACCTACAGCTTCTCGAACGCTGGCTCGTTCACCTTCACCAGCGACGACGGTCTCTTCACGACGACGGTGACCGGCGACGGCAAGACCAAGGTGAAGAGCCTCTCCGACGCGGCGTCGATGCTCTACAACCTCTACGTGGTCGCGCCGGCGATGGTGAACGAGCTGCCGGCCGGGTTCGACTTCACCAAGTACATTCCGGTCGCGCAGGCGCAGACGCTGGCCTACTGCAGGACGCGCAGGACTTCTACCAGATGGGGCCGAGCATCCTGGAGGACAACCCGGTGACCTACAAGATGGCCCAGGCGTTGGAGGACGATCTCTTCACCGAGATCGACGCCATCGCCAACGGCGATCTCTCTCACGCCGCCAAGCTGCGCTTCACCCACGCCGAGATCATCTGCCCGATCGCCAACCTCCTCGGCCTCGACGGCGCCGCCACCGCGGTGCCGCTGGCGGGCACGTACACCTACGCCAACAATCCCTGGCGCGGCCAGGTGGTGGCTTCGATGGCCACCAATCAGCAGTGGGAGGTCTTCCGGAACGCGGCCGGTACCCTGCTGGTGCGCCTCCTCTACGACGAGAAGGAGATCGACTTCAAGCCGTCCTGCGCCGGCGCGCGCTACCTGCCGGGAACGCACTTTTACGAGTATCAGGCGCTCAAGGCTTGCTACGGCCACTGAGCGCGCGCCAGACGCCGGCGCGCGCGTCAGGAAGCCCTGAGCGCGCGCCAGACAGCCGGGGCGCGCGTCAGGACGCCCTGAGCGCGCCAGACAGCCGGCGCGCGCGTCAGGACGCCGACACCGTCGCGACGCGCGCCGGGTAGGCCGAGGTCAGTCTGTGACCCACGCGTGCGTGCAAGTTTGCGCCGCGAATCGTAAGCGGGACGACCTCTGGGGCGGAAAAGTGCCCCGGGGTGAATCCGCGCTCAATCGGCGACGTTCCGGCGTCGATGATGTTTGCTCGCGGGGGGAAGGTGGAATCTTTGCAGATCAAGCCGGAGAGATTCGGTCGCTACGTCCTTCTCGATCGGATCGGCGCGGGCGGGATGGCCGAGGTGTTCCGCGCGGTGATGCCCGGCGTGGAGGGGTTCCAGCGGACCTTCGTGGTCAAGCGAATCCTGGCCGAGCGGGCGCAGTCGCCGTACTTCGTCGAGATGTTCGTTCAGGAGGCGCGCATCAACGCGCTCCTGCACCACCCGAACATCGTGCAGGTGTTCGACTTCGGAAACGTCGGCGGCACCTACTTCCTGGCCATGGAGTACGTGAGTGGGCGCGACGTCTCGGAGCTCCTGAGGCGCCTGCGCCATCGTGAACGTCCCTGCCCGCCGGGGGTGGCGGCCTTCATCGCGCGCGAGGTGGCGGGGGCGCTGGCCTACGCCCACACGCTGGCCGCCCCCGACGGCGCCGCGTTGAACATCGTTCACCGCGACATCAGCCCGTCCAACATCATCTGCCCGCGGACGGGCGGGGTGAAGCTGCTCGACTTCGGGATCGCCAAGGCGCTGAGCGACCCGGAGGGCGAGAAGACGGGCCACGGCCTCTTCAAGGGGAAGCTCTCGTACATCGCGCCCGAGCGGATCAAGGACCTGCCCGTCGATGCCCGCGCGGACCTGTTCGCCCTCGGCGCCGTGCTCTGGGAGATGCTGGCGGGGCGGAAGCTGTTTCGGGGGAAGAGCGACTTCGAGACGTTGAAGAACGTGGCGGAGCTGGAGGTGCCGCCACCGTCGTCGATCCGCCCCGACGCCCCGCCCGAGCTGGATCGTGTCGTCGCCCGCGCGCTGGCCCGCGAGCCGGCGGAGCGCTACCAGACGGCGCAGGCGCTGGCCGACGATCTCGACCGGGTGCTGGAGGAGCTGCGCCACCAGCCGCGGGCGCTGCCCGAGCTCTTGCACGAGCTGTTCGGCGCCGAGCTCTCCTCCCGGCAGATTCCGACGACGACGCTGACCGCCGAGATGCTGGCCGCCTGCAGGGCCGATTCCTCGAGCGCCGGCGGCAGCGCCGGTGCCAGCGCCGGCGCCCGCATGATGGCCCCGACGCCGCTCGGAGCCGCGCCTGCGCCCGAGCGAGACGAGTACAGCATCTCGATCGGGCCGGGGGCACCGGTCCGGACACCGTCACGATGGCTGTCGTGGGTCGCCGCGAGCGTCGGGACCGCCACGCTGCTGCTGTTGCTGGTGGCCCGCGGCGGGGGCGCCCGTTCTCAGGGGGCAACGCTGCCGCCGCCTCCGGTCGTTTCGCTCGGGGTGACGTCCCCCGCGCTCGCGCTCCCGGCGGCCGGCAAGAACGAGCCGCCGGTCTCCGGCGCCGCGGAGGCGCCAGGCCAGGCCCGGAGACAGCCACAACTCCGGGCAGGGGAGGCTCCGACCGAGGAAACATCCCCCAGCAGGCCCGCGCATCGCGCGCACGGGTCGGGCAAGGGGCGCATCGCCCGCGGCCTCTCGGTCAATCCGTTCGCCGAGGCGGCCGCGCGGGTGGGGCGATGACGGGCGCGCGGCGCGCGGCGTGGTCGGCCGTCGTCGCGCTCGCACTCGTCGTGAGCGCGGTCGTTGGACCGGCCGCGCTGGCCGCGCCCAGTGCCGCCGAGCGGGAGGCGCGCCGCCACTTCGACGACGCCGAGCTCTCCTATCGCGCCGGCCGCTACGCCGAGGCCTTGGCCAAGTACCAGGCCGGCTACGCAGCCGTGCCGCTGCCGGGGTTTCTGGTGAACATCGCGCAGTGCCAGCGGCGCCTCGGCGATCTGAAGACCGCGCGCGCCACCTACCGCGAGTTCGTGCTGGTGGCGCCCGATTCGCACCTGGTGCCCGAGGTCGAGACCCTCATCAAGCAGCTCGACACGCTGATCGCCAATCTGGCCTCGGGTGGATCGGGCCAGCCGGTGGTGGAAGTCGGAGCTGGCGGCGCCGACGTGCACGCCACGGATCCCTCGGCGCCGCCGCTTTCTCTCGCTCCCGTGGCGCCGACAGAGGCGACGGCGCTCGTCGCCAGCCCGGTGCCGGTCGCCCCGGAGACGGCGCGGCCCCGCTCGCAGGCCCGCTGGTGGCTCTGGGGCGGCATCGCCCTGGCGGCCGTCGTCGGCGGCGTGGTGACAGGAATCGCGCTGTCGTCGCCGGGGACGACGACGATTCACGCGGGTTCGCTGGGGACGCTCAGCCGCTAGGGCAGCCGACGATGCGAGTCACCATCGACCGCCGGGCGCTCGCTCTCGCAGGGGTGCTCGTCGCTGCGGCGGGCTGTCGAAGCTCGCAGGAGGTTCCCGAGGCGGGGGCACTCCTTCTGGAGGTCAGCCTCGCGGCGGGCGCCCGGACGCCCGACGAGGTTCGGGTCTTCGGCTACGACGACACGGGGGTCCTGTGGAGCGACCAGCGCGTTCCCGCGCAAGGACCGCTGGTCCCGCAGAGCGCGACGGCGCTGGGAACGATCCTGATTCAACCCGGCGTGACCGTCGGCGAGCTGCGGTTCGACCTGCGGGGGCTCTCCTCCGGCGCGCTGGTCGACGAGGGGACCTTGAAGATTCCGGCGGCTTCGGCGACGGGCGGGACCTTCGAGGTGACGCTGGCTTCGGCGCTGCCGGCCGACAGCGATGGCGACGGCGTCCCCGATCCGATCGACGACTGCCCGTCGGTGCCCGATCCGAAACAGGCCGGCTGCGCGGCCGACGGCGGCGTCCCCGATGCGGCGAGCGGGCACCGAGACGCGGCGGCCGACGCCCGCCCGGATGGACCGGCCGTTCATCCGGACGCGGGGCGCGCGGACGCGGGCCGCACCGTGCCGCCCAAAGCCCAGGGAACGGCGTGCGGCGCCGCCCGCGAGTGCGCCAGCGGCTTCTGCAAGGACGGCGTCTGTTGCGACAGCGCTTGCACCGAAAGCTGCAACAGCTGCGCGACGGGGAGGTGCACCGAGGTCAAGAACGGCCCCGACGATCCGGAGTGCATCGCCCCCAAGTCCTGCAACAACAAAGGGAAGTGCGTCACCGCCAGCGGTGGCGGCAACTGAGCTCGCGCCCGCTGCTCGCTCGTTCGCGTGGTGATAGGGTGGGGGCGTGCGGGCGCGAACCATCTCGGCGCGCAAGGTCCTGCGGGTGGTCGAATTCTGCCGCGCGCGCGGGCACGACGCGGATGCGCTCTGTCGCCAGGCCGGCCTGACCGTTCCCGCGTCGGGCCGCCGTTCAGCGAGCCTGGTCAGCGGGCGATCCAGCGGGCGGATGAGTAGAAGAGCGATCCGAGCCCGACGGTGAAGACGACGTCCCCGTAGAGCGCGTGCTCGATCGAGACGAGCAGGGTGGAGCGCGACCGCTCATAAGTCGACGCCAACAGCAGCCCGGCGACGGCGGCCAGGGGGATGGCGGCCAGATCGTTCACCACCACGTGCGGTCAAACGACGATTCGCTGACGCCGGCAACTGTTGCAGGCCGCTGCCGCGCCAGGCACGATTGGCGGCATGTCGGAGAAACGGCCGGGACGTTGGGGCCGCCGACTGCGAATGTTCGTCGGTCTCGTCGTCGCGCTGCTCGTCACGTTGGTGGTCCTGACCTGGATCTCGACCGACCACTTCCGTTCGTTCGGCGGCGCGCCTGCCGGCGAGCGGCTCGAGCGGATGCGCGCCTCTCGGCAGTTCGTGGACGGAAAGTTCCAGAACGCCGAGCCGACCAGCCTGATGGCGCCCAGCTCTTACTGGGGCGCCTTCAAGCGGTGGCTGTTCGGCAAGGAGATGCGCGTCCCGACCTGCCCGCTGCCGCTGGTGACCGACACGGCGGCGCGCCTGGCGGCGCCGTCGGCCTCGGGCCTGCGCGTCACCTGGCTCGGCCACTCGACCACCCTCATCGAGATCGACGGCGCCCGCATCCTGACCGATCCGATGTGGGGCGAGCGCGCGTCGCCGTCGCGCTGGGTCGGCCCGAGCCGCATGCACCGGCCGCCGCTGGCGCTGGCCGATCTGCCGCCCATCGACGCCGTCCTCGTCTCGCACGAGCACTATGACCACCTCGACATGGGGACGATCGAGGCGCTCGGCGCCCGCGGCGTCACCTTCCACGTCCCGCTGGGCGTCGGCGCGCACCTGGCGGCCTGGGGAATCCCGGCCGCGCAGATCGTCGAGCACGACTGGTGGCAGGACGCCACGATTGCCGGCGGCGTGCGCATCGTGTCGACGCCGGCGCGCCACTTCAACGGACGGGGGATCCCCTGGCGGGTGGGGGCGCTGTGGACCTCCTGGTCGATCGTGGGGCCGCACCACCGGCTGTTCTTCAGCGGCGACACCGGCCTCACCGACGGATTCTCCGAGGTGGCGCGGCGCGAGGGTCCCTTCGACGTCGCGATGCTGGAGATCGGCCAGTACCACGAGAGCTGGGGGACGATTCACCTCGGTCCGGCGGGCGCGCTGGAGGCGTTTGCGCGCCTGAACGCCAAGACGCTGATCCCGATTCACTGGGGGACGTTCGTGCTGGCGTACCACGCCTGGTCCGAGCCGGCGGAGACCCTGGTCGACGAGGCGCAGAAGCGCGGCGTCTCCGTGCTGACGCCCCGGCTGGGCGAGCCAATCGAACCGGTCACGGCGAGCGGGGCCCCGTCGCCCCCGTCGACCACGGCGCGCTGGTGGCGCGCGCTGCCCCCGCTCGCGGCCAAATGCCCTGAGTGAGTGGGGCTACGTCGCCGCGCCCGGAGCGCGGTCCGGGGGCCAGTCGGCGTCGCGGACGCCACCGGTCTGCAGGTCGCGCAGGGGATAGCGTGTGCCGCGCCAGATCACCGCGCCGCGCAGCGTGGCGGAGAGCGCGCTCGTCAGCGCGACGAGCGCCAGGCAGAGGCCCGCGAAGGGCAGCAGCAGACCTTCGGTCCCCCGCCCACCCGCCAGGCGGCGGGCGTTCGCGCCTTGCAGCACCAGGGGAACCGCGAACGCGGCGGCGCCCAGCAGCCGGACGCCGGCGCCCGGGCCGAGCGCCAGGCAGAGCGCGGGGAACGTCGTGGCCAGCGGGATCAGCAGCAGCGTCCGGAGCGTCCCCAGCCAGCGAAACTCCAGGCCGGCGAAGAAGTTCTTCACCAGGCCGCGCATCGACGCCACGAATCCCCGTTGCCAGCGCACGCGCACCAGGCCGCCGGAGTCGGCGCACCCCTGGCGCACGCCGCTGCGCCGCAACACGAGGCCCAGCTTCACGTCGTCGGCGACCTCCAGCCGCAGGCGCTGGTGCCCGCCGATCGACAGATAGGCGTCGCGGCGGACCAGGTTGAAGGCGCCGATGCCGATGTGCGCGCGGCTGCCGGCGCGGTCGAGGTTGTCGATCCGCAGATCGAGCAGCAGGAACATCGCGAACAGCGACACGAAGCTCCGCTCGAAAAACCCGGGGGCCACGAAGTGCGGGAGCGCCACCGCGTGCCCCAGCCCGTCGCGGAGCGCCCAGACGATCGCGCGCCGCAGGGTCTCCGGCGCGAACACCACGTCGGCGTCGGTGAAGAGCAGCCAGTCGCCGCTCGCCCCCGCCGCGCCCTGCTGGAGGGCGTTGGTCTTTCCGAGCCAGCCGGCCGGCAGCTCGTCGACGCGCACGACGCGCAGGGCAGGGTGGTGGGCGGCGACCTCACGCAGGATCTCGCCGGTGGCGTCGTCCGACCGGTCATCGACCACGACCACCTCGTAGGAGGGGTAGTCCTGGGCCAGCAGCGAGGTGAGCGCCTGGCGGACACCCGCCTCTTCGTTTCGGCAGGCGACCACCACCGAGATCCGCGGCCAGGCGATCCCGTCGGGGAGCGCCTTCGCGCCGCGCGCCAGGTTGGGGAGCCGTCCGACGCGAGCCCAGATCCAGGCGAAGCGCAGCCAGACGAGCAGAACGCCCGCCAGCAGCACGGTCGAAATCAGCGCCCTCACGGGGGATGTCTACCGCGGATCGTTCGGCGGGCGGGAGCCTGTCTCCCCGCCCGCGTGGTCTGCTATAGAGGCCAGATGAGGTTGCTGGATCCGGGATCTGTCCGTCACCGTCGCACCGTCGGCGCGGCGCTCGGAGTCTTCGCGGTCGCGGTTGCGGTCACGGCGGCGGCAGCCGAGCTGGCGGCGCCCCCGCCCGAGGCGCCCCAGCCGCCGGAGCCGGCACCGGAGAAGATCACCTTGGGCGATGCCGTCTCCCGCGCGCTCGCCCGCAACCCGTCGGTCGCCGTGGCGCTCTCGGAGATCGATCGGGCCGACGCGCTGATCAAGCAGGCCCGCTCCGGCTGGTATCCGACGTTGAGCGGTTACGCCTCCTACACCCGACTCGATCACGATCGCGTCTTCAACGGCGTCCGCGAGCTGTCGGCCAACGAGGTGGCCGCCAACCTGACGCTGACCGTCCCGCTGGTGTCGGCGCCGGCCTGGATCAACACCCGGCTGGCCAGGGACAACCGCCGCATCACCGAGGCGAGCGCAGCCGACGTGCGCCGGCAGGTGGCGCAGGCGACGGCGCGCGCCTATCTGACGGTGGTCACCCAGCACCGCCTCATCGCCGCCGCCGAGACGGCGCGCGCCAACGCCAAGGACCACTTCGACTACGCGCACACCCGGTTCGCCGGGGGGATCGGGCGCAGCATCGATGAGGTGCGGGCCCAGCAGGATCTGGCCAGCGTCGACGTACAGGTGCAACAGACCTACTTCGGCCTGGCGCACGCGCGGGAGGCGCTGGGCGTGCTGCTGGCCGCCTCGGCGCCGATCGATTCGGTCGATGACGTCGACCTCGGCGCGATGCCGTCGCTGGTGAGCGCGCTGCAGGAGGCGCCCTCGCGCCGCCCGGACATCCGGGTCCTGTCCGAGAAGGTGGTCACCGCGAAGCAGGCCGCCGACGACGTCTGGGCCTTCTACGCCCCCTTCTTGAGCCTGGTCGGTGAGCCGTTCATTCAGCGTCCGCCCACCGTGCTGCAGCCGGGGACCGGCTGGCAGGCGCAGGTGGTCCTGTCGCTGCCGATCTACGACGGCGGCCAGCGGTCGGGCGTCTCGCACGAGCGGAACGCTCTGCTCGCCGAGTCGCGCGCCAACCTCGACGCGGGGTTGCGCCAGGCGCAGTCGGACGTGCGGGTCAGCTTCGAGGAGATGCTGCGCGCCGACCAGGGGCTCGGCTCGGCGCGCGACGCCGCCCGCCTGGCGCACAAGGCCTACGACCTGGCGACGCTCGCCTACCGCGCCGGCGCCAGCACCAACATCGAGGTGCTCGACGCCGCCCGCCAGGCCCGCGACGCCGACACCGCCACCGCCCAGGCCGAGGACCTGTCGCGCCAGGCCCGCCTCGACCTGCTGGTCTCCGCGGGCCGGTTCCCTTAGACGGCCCGCAGACGGACGGCGGTCGGAGGCGCGCCGTCAGACCATCGACGGGCGCGCGCCGAAGATGGCGGTCCCGACGCGGACGATGGTCGCTCCCTCGGCGATGGCGACCTCCAGGTCGCCGCTCATCCCCATCGACAGCTCGCGCAGCGCCACGTTCGGTCGCGCGCGGGCGGCCTCCCAATCGCGGAGCGCGCGCAGCGCCGCGAAGTGCGGGCGCGCGTCCTCGGGGTCGTCGGTGAACGGCGGGATCACCATCAGGCCGGCGCAGGTGACGTGCGACAGCGCGGCGAACCGGTCGAGCAGCTCAGGGAGCTCGCCGGGCGCGAGGCCGCGCTTCTGGGCCTCGCCGGCGACGTTGACCTGCACCAGGCAGGCCTGCGGAACCCCCCGCGCCTCGATCGCCTCCAGCAGCGCCCCCGAATCGACGGTGTGCACCAGCGCGACCTGCCCGGCGACGTACTTGACCTTGTTGCTCTGCAGCGGGCCGATGTAGTGCCACTCGGGCGGGTGCGGCAGCGTCCGATCTTGGGCCAGCGCCGCCCGCTTGTCGCGCAGCTCCTGCGCGTAGTTCTCGCCGAAGGCGCGCTGGCCGGCGGCGAGCGCGGCGCGCACGTCGTCGGCGGTCATCTTCTTGCTGACTGCCAGCAGGCGCACGGAGTCGGGGGCGCGGCCGGCGGCCCGCTCGGCGGCGGCGATCCGCTCCCGAACCTGGGCCAGCCCGTCCGCGATCGCCTGGGCGCGCGACATCGGTTTCATCACGCGGAGGGCGAGGCGCGGAAGCCGGCCGCCGGATAGCGCGGCAGCGCGCCGAGCGCGAGCAGATCCGCCAGCACCTCGGCCAGCGGCAGGCCGATCACGTTGGTCAATGAGCCGCGCAGCTCGGTGATGAAGGCGGCGGCGATCCCCTGCACGGCGTAGCCGCCTGCCTTGTCGCGCCACTCGCCGGACGCCACGTAGGCCTCCAGCTCCGCGGGCTGCAGCGCCCGCATCGCGACCATCGTCGTCACCGCGCGGTCGAGCCGGCGCGCGCCGAACCGCAGCGTGTAGGCGGTGACGACCTCGTGCCGCCGCCCCGCCAGCCGCCCCAGCATCGCGCGCGCGCCGTCGGCGTCTGCCGGCTTGCCCAGGATCGCGCTCTCGATGACCACCGTGGTGTCGGCGCCCAGGACCGCCTGCTGGCGCTCGGGCGCCAGGCGGTCGGCCACCGCGTCGCACTTGGCGGCGGCGACCCGGCGCGCGTAGTCCGCCGGCTTCTCGCCCGCCTGGGGCGTCTCGTCGACGTCCGCCGGGACGACCTCCAGCAAAAGGCCCATCCGCTCGAGGAGCTCGCGCCGGCGCGGAGATGCCGAGGCCAACAGGAGATCGGGCAGCTCTGGTGTCGAAGACATCGGCGGGCTTTTACCACGCAGACAACCTTGGCGAGCGCCGTCCGAGAACGCGGGGCATGTCCGCCCCGGTCACGCTTCTCGTTCTCGTCCTTCTCGCCTCGTTCGATCTTGGCTGCAGACCCGAGACCGATCTCACCAACGTCACGGCGACCGGGGCGACGCCACCGACACCCACCGGGCCGGCGGGCGCCACCCTGGTCGATCCCGCAGCCGGAGCGACCGAGGTGCCGGTCAACCTGGCGGGCGTCGTGGTCCATTTTCCGGCTGCGCTCAGCTGGGGGACGGGCGGTCTGGTGGTGTGCAACGGCGAGGGCACGCCCGTGCCGGTCTCTGCGC
This sequence comes from uncultured Pseudomonadota bacterium, assembly GCA_963847705.1. GTDB lineage: Bacteria > Myxococcota_A > Polyangia > Fen-1088 > Fen-1088 > JADGRB01. The sequence continues at coordinate 37,030 of CAWKBC010000017.1, forward strand.
CCGCCCAGACCCCCTGCGCCGACGGAGGGGGCGGCGCCTGTTACCGCGTCGAGCTGGCGGGGAGCCTGCCGCCCAGCACCTCGTGCGCCGTCTCGATCGCGGCGGGGGCGGTCGACGCCAGCGGCGCGCCGGTGGGCGCCGGGACCATCGGCGTGTTCGAGGACGCCGACGCGCCCGACGTGACGCCGCCCGTTCTGTCGGGCGTCGCGGCTGCCTCGGCCGGTCCGTGCCTGGACGTCACCTTCGCGACCGACGAGCCGGCGACCGGGACCATCGTCATCCAGGCCGGCGGCGTGGAGATCGACACGCCGGCCGGCGCGGGGACCACCAGCTTCGACGTCGGCATTCCCCTGGGAGCGCTGCCACCCTCGACCGCCGCCACTGTCACCGTTCAGGCGACCGATCTGGCCGGCAACGCGGCGGTCTCGGCGCCAGTCGCCTTCACCACGCCGGTCGCGCTGCCACCCATCGCCATCACCGAGGTGCTGGCCAATCCGGCCGGCCCGGAGCCGCAGCAGGAGTACGTCGAGCTGCGCAATCTCGGCGGCGCCGACCTGCCGCTCGGCGGGCTGCGGCTGCAGGACAGCAAGGGGGGCGACGATTTGCCGGCCGAGACGCTGGCGGCGGGCGGCTACGCGCTGGTCGTCACCGCGACCTACGATCCCGAGGAGGGGAGCGATCCCGCGCCCCGGGCTGGCACGCTGCTCCTGCGGGTCGACACGCGGCTCGGCGCCGATGGGCTGTCCAACTCGGGTGAGGTCGTGCAGCTCGTCCTCGGGGATGCGATCGTCTCCAGCTACGGCGGTTGGGTCTCCGTCGCGGCCGGCAGCTGGAACGGCAAGGCCGTTCACCGGCTGGTCCAGACCGCCTGCGACAGTGCCAGTGCCTGGAACCACACCCCGCTGCCACCCACGCCCGGGGCAGGACCGCCGTGAATCGGTTGCCGCGCTGTCGCTTGTGTCACTTGTGACGTTTGCGCTGGCTGATAGCGTAGCGCGCGCCCCCGAGATGCTCGACCTCGACGCCTACTTCGCCCGCATTGGTTACGCGGGAGCGCGCGCGCCGACGTTGGCGACGCTGCACGCGCTCACGGCGGCCCACACGCAGGCGATCCCGTTCGAGAACCTGGACGTGCTGCTCGGGCGCCCGATCGAGCTCGGCGCGGACGCCGTCTTCGACAAGCTGGTCCGGCGGGGACGGGGCGGCTACTGCTTCGAGCAGAACGGGCTTTTTCTTCAGGTGCTGGAGGCGATGGGGTTCCGCGTCCAGCCCCGCGGCGCCCGCGTCCGCATCGATCGCACGCGCGCCGAAACGCCGCCGCGGACGCACATGTTCCTGCAGGTGGAGATCGACGGCGCGCGCTGGCTGACCGATGTGGGGGTGGGCGGGCTCTCCCTCACCGCGGCGCTTCGCCTGGATTCCCCGGGAGAGCAGGCGACGCCGCACGAGCCGCGCCGGATCATCCGGGAAGACGGGCGATGGTTCCACCAGGCCCTCCTCGGCGGGGCGTGGACCGACGTCTACGAGTTCACCTACGAGGACATGCCGCCCATCGATCGCGAGGTGGCCAACTGGTTCACCAGCGCGCACCCGGGGTCGCACTTCAAGAATCGCCTCATCGTGGCCCGCGCCGCGCCGGACGGCCGCCGTCTGACGCTGGTCAACGGCGAGCTCAAGGTTCGCGGCCGGGACGGGCGGGCGGAGGCGCGCCCGGTCGCCTCGGCGGAGGCGCTGCTGACCCTGCTGCAGGCCGAATTTGGCTTGAGATTTCCCGCGGAAACCCGGTTCGGACCACCCGGTTCCCCCTGGCCCTCGTGAGCGAAAAAGTTGGCGGCCGGCGCGGCCGCCGTGACTATGATAGCCGGCATGTCTGGTCACAATCGCTGGAGCAAGATCAAGCACAAGAAAGAGGCTTCCGACTCCAAGAAGTCGAAGGTCTGGACGAAGCTCATCAAGGAGCTGACGGTCTCGGCGCGCTCCGGCGGCGGTGACATCAACGGCAACCCGCGCTTGCGGACGGCGGTCGACAAGGCCCGCGCCGAGAACATGCCGAACGACACCATCGATCGCGCCATCAAGAAGGGGACCGGCGATCTCGAGGGGGTCAGCTACGAGGAGTTCAACTACGAGATCTTCGGCCCTGGCGGCACGGCGGTGCTGGCCGAGATCATGACCGACAACCGCAACCGGACGGCCGGCGAAGTTCGCAGCCTCATCGCCCGGCACGGCGGCAACCTGGGCGCCTCGGGCTCGGTGGCCTACATGTTCAAGAAGCAGGGCATGATCGTGTTCGAGGCGGCCGCCGTGAACGAGGACAAGGTGACCGAGCTGGCGATCGAGCTGGGGGCCGAGGACATCAAGACCGAGGGGGAGTCGCTGATCGTGGTGACCGACCCCAAGAGCTTCGAGGCGATCCGCGAGGGCCTGAAGAAGGGGGGGCTTCCGGAGCCGCACCAGGCCGAGGTCACCATGGTCCCGCAGACGGTCGTGAAGCTGACCGGCCGGGACGCCGAGGTCGCCGTGAAGCTGGTCGCCGTGCTGGAAGACAACGACGACGTGCAGAACGTCTATTCGAACATGGACGTCGACGACTCCGTCCTGGAGAGCGTCGGCTGAGCACCGCGCGGACGGAGTCGGGCTTGGCCCGGCGGAGTCCATCGCGGGAGGGTGCGGGAACCCTCCCAGGGGTCCCGCGTACAGATGCGCGGACGGAGCCGGGCTTGGCCCGGCGGAGTCCATCGCGGGAGGGTGCGGGAACCCTCCCAGGGGTCCCGCGTACAGATGCGCGGACGGAGCCGGGCTTGGCCCGGCGGAGTCCATCGCGGGAGGGTGCGGGAACCCTCCCAGGGGTCCCGCGTACAGCTGTCCGGACGGAGCCGGGCTTGGCCCGGCGGAGTCCATCGCGGGAGGGTGCGGGAACCCTCCCAGGGGTCCCGCGTACAGATGCCATGCCGGGACGGGGCGCGCCGCGGGCGTCGGAGCGCGCGGCGCTCCGCATCCTCGGCATCGACCCCGGGTCGTTGCGGCTCGGATATGGGGTCGTGGAGTGCGCCCGGGGCGGCGCCACGGTCGCCTACATCGAGTGCGGCGTGATCTCGGCCCCGCCGCGCGATCCGCGCGCCATGCGCCTCGGGGAGATCGGGCGCGGGCTGCGCGAGCTCATCGAGGAGGTGCGCCCCGACGTGGTGGCGATGGAGGAGGCGTTCTTCGGCGTCAACGTGCAGTCGACGCTGGCGCTGGGCGAGGCGCGCGGCGTGGCGCTGTTCATCGCCGCCGAGCACGGGCTGACGGTGACCGGCTACCCGCCGGCGACCGTCAAGAAGTCGGTCGTCGGGCACGGGCGCGCCACCAAGGAGCAGATCGGCTTTCTGGTGCGCGCGCTGCTGTCGTTGCGTCGCACGCCCGAGCCCGACGCGGCCGACGCGCTGGCGATCGCCATCTGCCACGCCCGAAGCATGCCGCCCGAGCGGCGGCCCCGCGTGTTGCGGGGCGGGCGATGATCGCGTTTTTGCGCGGGGAGCTGCTGGAGATCGACGGCGAGGCTGCCGTCGTCGACGTGGCCGGCGTCGGCTATCAAGTGCTGGTGAGCGCCTCGACGGCGGCGGCGCTGGCGGTGGCGCCACCGCGCGGCGAGACGCGCCTTTACGTGCATACCCACTTCGTCAAAGACGAGCCGCTCCGTCTCTACGGCTTCGCCGACCTGGGTGAGCGCGGGCTCTTCCAGACCCTCATCAGCGTGCAGGGGGTGGGGCCGCGCGTGGCGCTGGCGATCCTGGCCGGCATCGAGGCGGGCGAGCTGGTGCGCGCCATCGCCACCGGTGACGTCGGGCGGCTGACGCAGGTCAAAGGGGTGGGGCGCAAGACCGCCGAGCGGCTGGCGCTGGAGCTGCGCGAGAAGATCCTGACGCTGCCGGTGGGGAAGGGCGTGGTCCTCGCGCCCCCGCCCGCGCGCGGTGAGCCGCCGAGCGGGCCGCTCGGCGACGTGTACGGCGCGCTGGTGCAACTCGGCTACAAGCCGGGGAGATCGAGCCGCTGCTCGAGCGCCTCGACCCGGCGCGCCCCGTCACCGATCTGGTGCGTGAAGCGCTGGGCGCCCTGCGGAGGCAATAGAGCGTGGCGCGCAAACGACACCAGGACGAGACGGGCCAGCCGGGCGATCCTGGCGCGCCAATGGCGGCGCCGCGCGTGATCGCGGGCGGCGCCGGAGAGAATGCGCGCGAGCTCGACGACGACGCGGCGCTGCGCCCGCGCAGCTTCGCGGAGTTCATCGGGCAGAAAAAGGTCGCCGACAACCTGGCGGTCTACGTTCAGGCGGCGCGCAAGCGTGGGGACGCGCTCGATCACGTTCTCCTCTCCGGACCGCCCGGGCTGGGGAAGACCACGCTCGCCTATCTGCTGGCGCGCGAGATGGGCTCCGAGGTGCGCGTGACCTCCGGCCCGGCGCTGGAGCGCAAGGGCGATCTGGCCGGGATCCTCACCTCGCTCGGCCGCGGCGACGTGCTCTTCATCGACGAGATCCATCGCCTCCAGCCGGTGATCGAGGAGTCGCTCTACCCGGCGATGGAGGACTTCCGGATCGAGCTCGTGACCGGCACCGGCGCCGGCGCGCGCGCCATCCCGCTGCCGATCGAGCGCTTCACGCTGGTGGGCGCCACCACCCGCACCGGTCAGCTCGGCTCCCCGCTGCTGTCGCGCTTCGGAATCGTCGAGACCTTCGCCTTCTACTCGGCCGAGGAGCTGACCACCATCGTGCGCCGCTCGGCGCGGCTGCTCGACATCCCCATCGACGACGCCGGCGCCGAGGAGATCGGCCGCCGCGCCCGCGGAACGCCCCGCATCGCCAACCGCCTCCTGCGCCGCATCCGCGACTTCGCCGACGTGCGCGGCGACGGCCGCATCACCCGCGACGTCGCCGAGTACGCGCTCGGCCGGCTGGAGGTCGACGCCGCCGGCCTCGACGCCGGCGATCGCCGGATCCTCTCGACGATCGTGAAAAGGTTCGACGGCGGCCCGGTCGGCATCGACTCGCTCGCCGCGTCTCTGGCGGAGGATCGCGACACGCTCGAGTTCGTCTACGAGCCCTACCTGATTCAAGAGGGCTTCCTCATCCGCACGCCGCGCGGCCGCCAGATCACCCGCCGCGCCTACGATCACCTGGGGCTACCGCCGCCGAGCCGCCCGCAGGGGACGCTCTTCTGAGGCCATTGCGTCCTCGGCCGCAGCGACGACCGCGCGCATTGGACGGAGGGAGCGACCGGAGGATAATCGCTTCGTGAGCGCACCGACCGTCGCCGCGGGCTCACCGACGACAGCGCCGCTGGTCCGCGCGCTCGAACAGCAGCGGGCGCGGGCGGGACGGATGCTGGCCCGCGTGCGGCTCGTCGGCGTGGGAACGGTCTTGGCGCTGGTCCTCGCCGTCGCTTACGGTGGCGCGCAGGCCGACTGGCGGGTGACGGTCCCGGTGTTCGCGACGTACGCCGTCGGCGCGGCGCTGCTGGCGGTCGCCGTCCGCCGCTCGGATCGGGCGGCGATCGGGGCGGGATTCGCGGTGGCCGTGCTCGACGTCCCGTTGGTCTTCGTCGCCCAGTGGCTGTCGGTGCCGGTGTCGCCGTCACCCGGCGGCGTAGCGGGTTTTGCGCTGGGGATCTTCGTGCTGCTGGTCTTGCTGAGCACCCTGTCGCTCAGCCGGCGGCAGACGACGCTGGTCGCCGCCGTCTCCGCCCTCGCCGAGGTGCTCTTGCAGCGCGAGGCCGGAATTCGCCCCGGCGCCTGGGCGGCGTCGATCGTGGTGCTGGGGTGCGCGGCGGCAGTGGCGGCGCACCTCGTGGCGCGCGTGCGGGCGCTGGTGGGAAACGTCGCCGAGGAGCAGCGCAAGCGCGAGCGCCTCGGACGCTACTTCTCGCCGTCGGTCGCCGAGCGCCTGCAGACCCAGCGTGACGGCGAGGCCAAGCCCGAGGCGCAGGAGCTGACCGTGCTCTTCTCGGACATCCGCGACTTCACCGCCACCTCCGCCGCGCTGCCGCCCGGAGAGGTGGTCCGGATGCTCAACGAGTACTACGGGCGGATGGTCGACAAGGTGTTCCAGCACGGCGGCACGCTGGACAAGTTCATGGGCGACGGGATCATGGCCTACTTCGGCGCTCCCATTCCCGACGCGGACCACGCCGCCAACGCCGTCGACTGCGCGCTGGCGATGATCGACGAGCTCGACGCGCTCAACGCCGTCCGTGCCGCCCGCGGCGCGCCGCCGCTGAGGATCGGCGTCGGTCTTCACACGGGGGTGGCCGTGGTGGGCGACATCGGGTCCCCCCGGCACCGCCTCGACTACACCGCGATCGGCGACACCGTGAACGTGGCGGCTCGCATCGAGGGGCTCACGAAGGCGGCAGGGAGCGCGATCCTCGCCTCGCAGACCACGCGCGACCACGCGGCGAGCCGACACGCGTTCCGAGCGCTCGCGCCAATGAGCGTCCGCGGCAAAGTGGAACCCATGGCGCTGTTTGCGCCCGTACCGACGCCAACGCCGGCTTTGGCATGACCGAGCGATCCGGTCCGCGGGCTCGGATCGCGTGTTGGCGGGCGTGCGAGCTCAGCCGCCGCCTGGGAGCAACGAGAAGATCGAGGGCACGAGCATCGTCGTGCTGGCGTCCGCCGCCCAGTCGGTCGACCAGGGATCGGCGGGATCGGGCGCCTGCAGCGTCGGCACGGTGACGCCGGCGGCCGCGCCCTCGTCCGGGCAGAACAGCCCGACATGGAAGGCGTGGCCGTCGAAGTGCAAATAATGAATCAGCTCCCCGCCGGCGGCGGCGAACGCCGGCTGGGCGCGCCGAACGACCTCCTTGGCGATCGCGAACGGCGCCGGCGCGCTCGAGTAGACGTAGTCCTGGAGCCCGGTCTCGCGCACCAGCACCCGAGAGCCGACCAGCGCGTTCAGGTCGCCGGGATCGTAGTACTCGCGCGCGTCGCCCCGCTGCCACATCCAGCAAGGGTGGTTCCCGTGCAGACTCATGATCGCCAGGTCCGAGGGGTTGCCCGCGGCGAAGGTCACGGCGACGCGCGGGTCCATCGCGGCGACCCAATCGGTGATCTCGCCGCCCATCGACAGCCCGACAGCGACGACGCCGCTGGGGTTCACGTCGGTCCGCCCCAGCAGGTAGTCGAGCCCCCGCATCACATCCCAGGCGCGCTCGCCGTCCTCTTCCCAGTCGGAGCTCATGCCCGGCGGTTCGATGGCGGGATGCGTTCCGTTCCCCGTACCGGGATCGTCGCCATCCAGGTAGTCGCCGTACACCGACGCGCGATCGGCCAGGGGTCGGTGACCGATGTCGATGGCCAGCACCAGGAACCCGCGCCGCGCGAACGAGTCGCCGTACCAGTAGAGCCCCTGGGGATCGAACGTGTCGTAGCCGCTGCCGCCGTGCCCGTTCATGGCCAGCACCACGGGATATCCGCCCGCGGGGGGCGGGGACGCCGGAACGGCCAGGTAGCCGTGCGCGTGGCGGGTCAGCGATTCGCCGTCCCAGGGACCGGGCAGCGTGCTGTCGAAGGCCAGCTCCTCGAGCAGGTAGCTCTGTGGCCAGCTCGCGTCGTCGTCGTCGCGGTCGCCGTCGTCGCCAGCAACAAGAGAAATGGGTGTGCTGGCGCTGAGCTGCGAGACCTGTGTCTCGGTCGGGCGGGGGTTGCCGCCGAGCTCGAGCAGCCCCAGCCGTGCGCGCGTGCGGGCTTGCCAGTCGCCAATCTCCTGCGCCGAGCGCGTCCCCAACCCGTGGGTCAGGACCTCGATGCGCGTGCTGCTCCAAGCCGCGGGCGCCCCGCTCGCGGCCGTCACCGTTCCGGCCAGCGTCCGTCCCGTCTCGACGCCGGTGTACACGGGCTGCCCCGGCGCGGCGGGGCGAGCGAACGTCAGAATCGTAACCGTCCCACTGCTGGACCTGAACGTCCTCGGAGGGCTGCTCGTCCAGCGCGCCGTCGGTCGCGTAGGGCTTCAAGGTCCCGACAAGCGTCGTCGATCCTGAGGCGGGCCCATCGACGCGCAGCACGGCCTGCGTGTGTCCGTCGAGCGAGATGTCCCAGACGCGCGCCGCGTCCCGGAACGTCTCATCGCGCCAACCCGTGAGCCGTCCGGTGTAGTCGCCCAGCGTCGTCGGTGCCGGCCCGCCCTGTGAGACGGCATACCGCCCCGCGAGGACGCCGTCGGTCACCAGCACCTGGTAGCTGACCGTCTGGGTCGGTTCCGTCACCTGGAAACGAAGGAGCCCGCCGTGTCTGAACTGGGCCCCGGCGATTGGGCTCGCGGCGGCGCCGGTCGTCTCGGCGAGCGTGCTGCCCGCGATCCGCCCGCTGGCCTGATCCTCGGTGATGAGCAGCGTGATGCGCTCGCCGTCGCGATTCAGATACCAGTGTCCGGCCACTTCGGACGCAGGGTGCAGGTTGGAGATCGCCGCCGAGAACGTCGGCTTGGAACGCGGCGCTCCCGCGGTCGGGGTCTGAATCGTCCCATCACAAGCCGCCAGCGCGACCGACAGTGCCATCGCGCAGGCGCACAGTCCCCGGAGCTCGGCGCGCAACTGGGCCATCGGTCACGACGGACACGGCGTGAGGTCGCTTGGTAAGATCGTGACCCAGCTCATGCCCAGGAGTCGTGGCGCCTGGTGAACCGTGCGGGCGGCGTCCTGACGGCAGAGCGGTCAGTCGCGCGGCAGGTCGAGCGTTCCGGTGAACGCGATCCGCGCCGGACCGCGCAGCCGCACGCCGGTGTAGTCGGGGGCCACGGTGATCGACAGCGTTCCGCCCGGGAGATGCACCGGCGTCTCCGCGCCGGGCGCGAGCCGCTCTTCGAGGCAGGCGGCCACGACGGTGGCGCAGGCGCCGGTGCCGCAGGCCAGGGTGAGGCCGCTGCCGCGCTCCCAGACCACCAGATCGATCGCGCTGCCGCGCACGCGGGCGAACTCGACGTTGGTGCGGCGGGGGAAGCGGTCGGCCACCTCGAGGGTCGGGCCGTAGGTCTCGGCCAGCGCGCGCAGCTCCTCGTCGCCGTCGACGAAGATCACTGCGTGGGGGTTGCCCATCGAGACGGCGGTGAAGCGGAAGTCGCGCTCGCGCGCGCGGATTGACTCGCGCAGCGCGCGCGTTTCGCCCGCGGGCAGAAGCGGGATCTCGCTGCGGGTGAGGCGCGGGCGCCCCATCTCCTCGGTCACGTTGGTGACGACGCCGTTCACCACCTCCAGCGTACAGGTGAGCACGCCGGCGCCGGTCTCGATCCGCAGCGTCGGGCGCCGCAGGGCCGGGTCGGATTCGTAGAGCACCTTGGCCACGCAGCGCAGGCCATTGCCGCACATCTCGGCCTCGCTGCCGTCCGCGTTGAGCACGCGCATGCGCGCGTCGCCGCTGGTGCTCGGCAAGATCGCCAGCACACCGTCGGCGCCGACGCCGAAGTGGCGGTCGCAGATCTCGCGCACGACGTTCGGATCCTGAACGGCGGCAGCACCGCCGGAGGCGGGCTGACCGGGGCGCAGATCGACGACGACGAAGTCGTTCCCGGTCCCCTCGGCTTTGACGAACGGAAGCGGCATGGTGCCCGCTCGGTAGTCTACGGGGTCGAGGGCGCCGGTGCCGGCTCGGCCGGCTTCTCGGCCTTGGCGGGGGCGTCCGCGGCGGGCTGGCCGTCGGCGGGCGGGGCGTGCTTGCGCTTGCGCGTCGTCGCGGTCGGCTTCTCCGTCCCCTTGGCCTTGGCGGTCGGCTTGGCCTCGTCCTTGGCGGGCGCCGCGGGCGCCTCCGGGGCCGTCGGCTCACTCGTTGCGGGCGCAGCCGGCACGGCCGCTCCGGCCGCTGCGCCGCCGGCCGTCTTCTCGACGCTCTCGCGGGCCTTCTCGAGGTCGATCTTCAGCTTCTCGGCCCGCGCGTCGTCGGCCTTCTTCTCGGCCGACTTGCGCTCCGCCAGCCTCTGCAGCCGCCGCGAATCCTGCTGGCTGGAGAAGTGCGCCAGCCCGAGCGACGTCAGCAGGAACAGGAATGCCGTGATCGACGTGAGCCGGGTCAGGAAGTTCCCCGCCCCCGACGAGCCGAAGACAGTTTGGCTGCCACCGCCGCCGCCGAACGCGATCCCCATGCCGCCGCCCTTTCCGGCTTGCAGCAGCACGACCAGGATCAGGAACAGGCAGACGATGACGTGAAGGACAGTCAGAAACGTGATCATGAAGCGGAGCCCTCTTTCACAAGACGAACGAACGATTCGGCCGACAGGGAGGCGCCGCCGACCAGGCCGCCGTCGACGTCCTCCTCGGCCATGAGCGCGCGGATGTTGTCGGGCTTGACGCTGCCGCCATAGAGAATGCGCAGCTTGGGCGCCAACGCCGCTGCGCGCAAGGCGAGGCGGGTTCGAATGAAGTGGTGCACCTCTTGCGCCTGCGCCGGCGTCGCGTTGCGCCCGGTGCCGATCGCCCAGACGGGCTCGTAGGCGATCACGATCCGCTCCAGCTCCGCGTCGGTCATGTCGACGAGGGCGCCCTCGAGCTGGGCCTGGATGCGGCCCAGGGTCTCGCCCGCGTCGCGCTCGGCCAGCGTCTCGCCGATGCAGACGACGGGCGTGAGACCTGCGCGCAGCGCCGCGCGCGACTTGAGGTTGACGGCCGCGTCCAGCTCGCCGAAGAGCTGCCGGCGCTCCGAGTGGCCGACGATCACCAGCTTGCAGCCGGCGTCGGCGAGCTGCGAGGGCGCCACCTCGCCGGTGAACGCGCCTTTCTCTTCCCAGAAACAGTCCTGCGCAGCCACCATCACCGGGCCGTCCTTCAGCCGCGTGGCCACCGCGTGGAGCGCCGTGAAGCTGGGCGCCACGGCGACGTCGACGTCGCGCACCGACGCCACGCCGTCGCGCACCTCAGTGGCCAGCGTCAACGACTCGGCGATCGAGCCGTTCAGCTTCCAGTTGCCGCAAAAAAATGCCCGCCGCGTCCTCGCCATGGGATCCTCTTCTAGCCTTGTTCGAGCGCCGCCAGGCCGGGGAGCTTCTTCCCCTCCAGGAACTCCAGCGAAGCACCGCCACCGGTTGAGATGTGGGTGATCTTGTCGGCCAGGCCGCTCTGGTGGATTGCCGCGACCGAATCGCCGCCGCCGACCACCGACAGAGCGCCGGGCGCCGCGGCCACCGCCTTGGCCACCGCCGTGGTGCCGCCCGCGAAGGGCGCGGACTCGAACACGCCCATGGGGCCGTTCCAGAAGATGGTCTTGGCCCGGGCGATCGCGTCGGCGAAGCCGCGCGCCGTCTCGGGGCCGATGTCCAGCGCCGCCAGATCCTCCGGCACCATCATCGCCTGCACCACGCGCCCGGTGTCCGACTTGATGCCGGCCGCGGCCACCGCGTCGCGCGGCAGCAGCACGTCGACGTTCGCCTCTTCGGCCTTCTTGAGGAAGGCCCGCGCCAGCGCCAGCTTGTCCATCTCCACCAGCGAGCGCCCGAGCTGACCGCCCTTGGCCTTGAGGAAGGTGTTGGCCATCGCGCCGCCGATCATCATCTGATCGACCCGGTCGAGCAGGTTGTCGAGCACGCCGATCTTGTCGGAGACCTTGGCGCCGCCGATGATCGCCACGAACGGCCGCTCGACGTCGCCCAGCAGCTTGCCGAGAAACTTCACCTCGCGCTCCATCAAGAGGCCCATTCCCTTGTCGCCGACGAACTTGGCGATCCCGGCCGTGGAGGCGTGCGCGCGGTGCGCCGTGCCGAAGGCGTCGTTGACGTAGACGTCGGCGTAGCTGGCCAGCTCCCGCGAGAAGGCTTCGTCGTTGGCCTCCTCGGCAGGGGAGAAGCGCAGGTTCTCCAGCAGGGCCACGGCGCCGGCGTGCAGATCGTTGACCACCTTCCGGGCGCCGTCGCCCACCGGCTCGTCGGTCAGCGAGACGTCGGCGTCGAGCAGCTCCGCCAGCCGCGCGGCCACCGGCTCGAGGGAGTACTTCTTGTCGGGCTTCCCCTTCGGCCGCCCGAGGTGCGACGCCAGGACGACCCGCGCCCCCTTCTCGATCGCCAGCTTGATGGTCGGCAGGCTCTCCCGAATGCGGGTGTCGTCCGACACCTTCCCTTCGGGGGTGAGCGGGACATTGAAGTCGACGCGGATGAAGAGTCGCCGACCGGCGATATCCAACTCCGAAATCGTCTTGATGCCCATCTCGAAAGCTCTCGTTTTTCCAACCACTGGAGCGCTTTGGACAAAAAAAAGCGCGCCCGGTCGGGGCGCGCGAAGAATGCTAGAACAGGCCTGGAAAAGCTAGAAAATTAGTCCAGATCGAGGTCCGTGGTGACGAGGCTGATGATCTCGCTCGCCAGCGCCACAATCTGTTTCGGCTCGTAGCCGTTCTCGCGGAGCTCCTTGTAGATGGACTTCGAGAGAATTTGCAGCGCTTTCTCCCGGTTCGGAGCTGGGGCAGCCGGAATAAGAGTGGCCGCCTGCGTTTTGATGTCGGTGACAGATGTCGATTGGGTTACGGCCTGTGCCATTTGGAACCCTCCTCCCAGAAGGTCGCGCGGATTTCTAGCACGGGACATGCCAGATTCAATTGCTAGATAACATGCTGAAACTATTAGCTACTTATCCTCGAAACAAGACTCTGGCGCGAAGCCGGCTACGCACCATGGTTCAGGGCTTTGAGGCATTCGAAATCGCGAGAACCGTGGTTTTCCCGACGAACAGACGTGACCGGGGCGTCACAGGAGGGGCCGCGCACAATCGGGCAGGCTCCCGCCAGGGGTGCGAAAGATATTTTGCATGCGCATCCCATCGACGCGTTCTCACGCTATCAATCTCCTCGTTTTCAAACGGGCTGCTATGCTACGGCTCCGAGGTCAGCCGTGAAGCAGTCCCAGTCGATCGAGATCGCGTATCTCATCAACGGTGAGGTGGTTTCGGTGCGGCGCCTGTCCAAGCGCAGCGAGTGGCGCAGCGCGCTCGCGGCGTTCGGGCTGGTCGCGCTGATGTCGGCGGCCGCCGCGGCGATCGTGGCCGTGGCGATGCTGGCGGCGCACCGGGTGCTGTTCATCCCGACGTACTTCGGTCTTTGGGCGGCGGTCTGCTTCGGCGCCGCTGCGCTGGCGGCGACGCGCGCCGCGCACCGGGCCCGCTCGTACAACATCGGGGCGGCCATCGACGACGACGCGTTCTCGGCGCTGGCGCTGCCGCTCGTGCGCCGAACGCCCGCCGGCTACCGGCTGGCGATCGTTCCCGGCTTCACCGGCCGCATCGACGGCGACCGGGCGCCGATGGCGGTCGAGGGGTTGGCCCGCGGAGAACGCGGGACCGATCTGCCGCTCGAGATCGGCATGCGCGCCGAGGTGGTCTTCGGTCAGGCGACCTTCGTGGTTCGCGCGTTCGCCGACGTCGGTCCGGCCCCCGCACCGCCCGTGGGCTTTGTCCGCCGGTTCGCCCGCCGTGCGTTCCTGCCGCTGGAGCTGGCGGCGCTCGCCAGCATCTTCTGCGCGGTGCCGGTGGGCGCGCAGATCGCCGACGCCGACATGAAGTCGGCCATCTCCTCGCGCGCCACCCCCTGGGAGATCGAAAAGGCCCTGCGCGCCGAGGCGCAGACGCAGGCGCGCTCGCTCCACCAGTGCTTCGACGTCCTGCCGATCTCCTGCCAGCACTCGGGGTACGTGGGGGTGGGGGTGTCGCTGTCGCGTGAGGGGGAGATGCGCGATCACTGGATCGCGCGTTCGACCTACAGCGCCGACTGCCCGGTCGAGCAGTGCATGTCGGATGTGGTGTCGACCTGGTTCTTCGAGCCGCTGCCGGCTTCGATGCGCGTGATCCTGCCGGTACAGGTCCTGCGCACCGACAAGCCGCTGCCGTACGGACAGGCGCGGGCCGCCGCCGATCTCCAGCGGACCACCGCCCGTCAGAAGGTCGCGAGCAGCGTCAATTGAGCGACGGTCCTGCGCCCAACGGACCCCACCACCCGGGTCCGGCCGAAGAGGAGCGGCAGGAGCTCGAGCTCATCGAAGCCGTCTATGAGTTCCCCGGCGACTTCTCGCTCTCGGTGATCGCCCGCAACGAGCAATCGGTCGTGGACGCCGTGCTCGCGGCCGCCGCCGCAGAGGGGCGCACGCTGCGATCGCATCAGCGGCAGGAGTCGTCCGGCGGGAAGTACGTCAGCCACCGCCTGGAGGTGCGCGTCGGCAGCGCCATCGAGGCGCACGCGCTCCGCGCGCGGCTCCGTGCCATCGACGGCGTGAAGACGGTCCTCTAGCGGCAGATCATTTCGCGCGGGAGGCGATGATGCGCAGGGTTTCACGCAGAGAGGCCAGGCGTGCGGCACCGACAGCGTCTTCCCATTCGTGCTCGACCTCCCGCACCAGCCTCCGCGCCAGCCGGCCCGCCGCGCGCCCCTTCGCCGACAGGCAGACCAGGCGGGCGCGCGCGTCGGAAGGGTCGGGGACGCGCTCGACATAGCCCGCCGCCTCCATCGCGTCGACCATCTCGCCCATCGACTGCTTGGTGATCCGCGCGCGTCTGGCCAGCTCAGTCACGCGGATGCCGCCGGGCTCGTCCCAGAGCGGCTGGGTGGCCGGGGTCTGCAGCGGTGGGAGCTTCGCGGCGCGAAAGCCCTCCTCGATGCGCGTCATCACCGCCTGGTGGCAGACGCGCAGCAGAGCTCCCAAGAGAGGTCCCTGGTCGGCGAGGCGGGGGGGCTCAGATCGCGCTTGCATGATGGTAAGGTATACCTTATTAACTAGACAGGCAAACCTGACTAAACGGCAGGAGTCGCAGTTGCCGACGACAATGACAATGAGAGGAGCCTCGATGGGACCGATCAAAGGCGAAGAGATCCGGCTGGGGCAGATCCTGGTGACGTTTTTTGCTTCGGGCGAAGAGACGGAGGGGCACGCCGACGTGTTCGAAGTTCTGGTGCCTCCGGGCGCCCGGGTCCCGATCGCTCATCACCACGTCGAGGTCGACGAGGTGGTCTACGTCCTCGAGGGGATCCTCACTTACCGAGTCGGCGAGACGCCGTACGAGGTGAACGCCGGCGATCGCGTGTTTGCGCCCAAGGGCGTCGAGCACCACTTTGCCAACCTCCACGGCTCGCCGGCACGGTTCCTCAGCATCCTGACACCGGCAAAGATCGGGCCCAAGTTTTTCCGGGAGGTCGCTGGCCTCGCCGCTGCCGGGCCGCCAGCGCCCGCGTTGGTGGCCGAGGCGATGCTTCGCCACGGCCTCGTGCCCGCCGCACCGCCCGTCTAACCGAGCTCCTGGCGCCAGCGGCGGGAGACCGCCACGGCGTCGCGGTAGCTGGCGAGCTCTCGCTCCTGGCGCGCGTCGTCCCAACCGAGCTCCGCGGCGGCCAGCGTCGCCGCCTGCGCGGCCACGCCGAGCCCCTGATCGGCGGCGTCGCGAAAGAGGGGGACGCGGCGGACGAGAAGGTCGGTGAGCGCGCGGGCGTGCTCGTGACGGGCCGCGTGCACGAGCTCGGCCCAGAGATAGGGGAGGGCGGGATCGATCCGCGCATCGAGCTGGGGCGACTCGGCGGCGATCGCCAGCACCCGATCGGCGTGCCTGCCGTAGGCATCGCCGAGGCGGGTGGTCACGTCGGAAGGGAGCGCCGGCGCGGTGAGCGCGTCGGGCAGCGGCCCCGAGCCGGGGAGAGGCCGGGTGGCGGTCGTGCAAGGCGCGAAGGGCCGTTCGACGCCGGCGGCGCGCAGGGTCTCGACGGCCAGGTCGACGGTCTCCTCGGCCATCCGGCGCAGCGTGGTCAGCTTGCCGCCGGCGACGACGACGATCCCGTCGGTGGTGCGCGAGATCTCGTGCTCGCGCGAGGTCTCGGAGGGGGTGTGCGCGTTGCCGGCCAAGAGGGGGCGCAGGCCGGCATAGGTCGACACGACGTCGTCGGGGCCGAGGCCGAGGGCCGGAAAGGCGTGGCGCGCGGCCTCGAGGAGATAGCTGACGTCGGCGCCGCGGGCGCGGATCTCGTCGCCGACCCGCGGGCCCCGTCCGGACGACGACGCGGCGGGGGTGAAGTCGGTGTCGGTGGTTCCGACGATGGTGCGCGGCCCGGCGGGCAGGACGAAGTAAAGGCGGTTGTCCTGGGGCGTGCGGAGCACCAGCGCGCGCCCGCCATGCGGGACACGCGCGGCGTCGAAGACCAGGTGCACCCCCAGCGTGGGGCGCAGGCGACGCCCGCCGGTGAGGAAGCCGTCGGTGAAGGGGCCGGTGGCGCTGACGACGAGGCGGGCCTGGATCTCGGCGCGGGCGCCGGTCTCGCCGTCGACGACCAGGGCGCCCCGTGCGCGGCCGCGGCGATCGCGGGCGATCCGTTCGACGGCCAGGTGGTTGGCGGCCGCGGCGCCCGCGGCCTCGGCGTCGAGCACGTTCTCCAGCACCAGTCGGGCGTCGTCGGTCTGGCAGTCGACGTAGAGCTGCGCGCCTTCCAGGCCGGCGCTGCGCAGGTGGGGCGACAGGGCGTAGAGCGCGTGCGCGTCGAGGCGCCGGCTGGCCGCGGGGGGGCGCCAGAGCGCGAGCGCGTTGTAGAGCGCGATGCCGGCGCCCAGCGTGACGAGTCCGGGGCTCTCGCCACGGTAACCGGGGAAGACGAACTCGATCGGCCGGCAAAGATGCGGCGCGGTCGACATGAGGCGCCGCCGCTCGCGCAGCCCCTCGAACACCAGCGGCAGATCGCCGTACTGCAGGTAGCGCAGGCCGCCGTGGATCAGCTTCGAGGAGTGGCTGGAGGTCTGGCCGGCGAAGTCGCCGGCGTCGACCAGCGCGACCGAGAGGCCGCGCAGGGCGGCGTCGCGGGCGATCGCCGCGCCGGTGGCGCCGCCGCCAACGACGAGGAGGTCGAAGGGCTCGGAGGCGAGCCGCGCCAGGGTTGCCGCGCGCGTCGCGTCCGGGCCCACGGTCATTCTTGCGTCATCCTTTGGTCATCCCTGGCTCATTCCTTGAGCGCGATGTGCAGCTCGTCGAGCTGACGCCGCAGCACCGGCCCGGGCGCGTCGGTCATGAGATCGGTCCCCTTCTGCGTCTTGGGGAAGGCGATCACGTCGCGCAGCGACTCGGCGCCGCAGAGGAGCATCGCCAGCCGGTCGACGCCGGCGGCGATCCCGCCGTGCGGCGGCGGTCCAAATTTGAACGCCTCCAGGAGGAAGCCGAACTTGGCCTGCGCCTCTTGATCGGTGAGGCCGAGCGCGCGGAAGACCCGCGCCTGCACGTCGGACTGGTGAATCCGGATCGAACCGCCGGCGATCTCGTTGCCGTTGAGCACCAGGTCGTAGGCCCGCGCGCGCACCGAGCCCGGATCGCTCTCCAGCCGCTCGAGGTCGGCGGGGTGGGGCGAGGTGAAGGGGTGGTGGGCGGCGACGAGCTTCCCCTCGTCGTTCTGCTCGAAGAGAGGGAAGTCGGTGATCCAGCAGAAGCGCCAGAGGTTCTTGGGGATGAGGTCCAGCTTGACGGCCAGGTGCAGGCGCAGGCCGCCGAGGACGGCGTTGACCAGCTTCTTGGCGCCGAACTGCAGGAAGAGCAGATCGCCGTCGCCGAGGCCCGCGGCCTCGTTGATCGTCTTGCGCAGGTCGTCGGTCATCGTCTTCATCGGGCTCTGCGCCCAGGCGCCGCCGTCGCCGATGCGCGCCCGCGCCAGGCCGCGCGCGCCGAACCCCTTGGCGAACTCTTCCAGCTTGTCGAGATCGGCGCGCGAGAGCGTCTTGGCCTGCGCCGCCGGCAGCCGCCACCCCTTGACCACGCCGCCCGGCGCGTTCACCGCCGACTGCAGGAGGCCGACGCCGCCGCCGTCGTGCTTCTTGACCGCCTCGGTGAGATCGACGAGCGGCAGCTCGAAGCGCAGGTCGGGCTTGTCCGAGCCGTACTTGCCCGGTCGCGTCGGCGTAGGTGAGGCGCTGGAACGGGCGCGGGATCTCGATCCCCAGCACGTCCTTCCAGAGGTTGACCATCAGCCCCTCGACGACGTTCTGCACGTCGTCCTCGGTGACGAAGCTCATCTCCAGATCGATCTGGGTGAACTCCGGCTGGCGATCGAGGCGGAGGTCCTCGTCGCGGAAGCAGCGGACGATCTGGAAGTAGCGGTCCATCCCCGCCACCATGAACAGCTGCTTGAAGATCTGCGGCGACTCGGCCAGCGCGTAGAACTGCCCGGGGTTGAGCCGCGAGGGGACCAGGAAGTTGCGCGCGCCGCCCGGCGTGTACTTCACCATGAAGGGCGTCTCGATCTCCAGGAAGCGGTTGTCGGCCAGGTAGCGCCGCGTCGTCTGATAGATCTGCGAGCGGGCGATGAAGTTCTTCTGCAGCGCCGGGCCGCCGCAGATCGAGGTAGCGGTGCTTGAGCCGGATCGTCTCGTCCGGAGCGGGTGTCGTCGGCCAGCTCGAAGGGAGGCGTCTCGGCGACCGAGAAGATCGTCAGCGTGTCGGCGGCCAGCTCGACGTCGCCGGTCGGCAGCTTGGGGTTCTTGTGCCCGCCGCGCTCGCGGATGGTCCCCGCCACGCCGATGCAGAACTCGCGGCGCAGCTCGGACGCTTGCGCGTGCGCCGCGGCGCTGGTCTCGGGCTCGAAGACGATCTGGGTGAGGCCACCCCGATCGCGCAGATCGATGAAGACGCAGCCGCCGTGATCGCGCCGGGCGGCCACCCAGCCAAAGAGGACGGCGCGCGTGCCGGCATCGCTGGCGCGAAGTGCGCCACAGTCGTGAGTGCGTTTGAGGTCGACGAGGAACTCGGCCATGGGGGGTAACTCTAGCCGCTCCCTTCTCCGCGCGCGAGTTCGTGTTAGCTTCTTATCGATGCGCCTGCGCGTGCTGTACCACGGCAACTGCTTCGATGGATGCAGCTCCGCGGGGGTGTTCACCCGGTTTTATCGCGAGCGGATCGCCAAGGGCCCCCTGGAGGTTCTCTACCGGCCGCTGGAGCACAAGGGGGAGGCGCAGCCGTTCGCGGCCGACTACTTCGACGGCGACGAGAACGCCTGCGTCGACTTTCGCTACTCCCAGGACCCGCGCCTCACCTGGTGGTTCGACCACCACGCCTCGGCGTTCCAGCTGCCCGGCGACGAGGACCACTTCCGCGCCGACGCCACCGGCCGCAAGTTCTACGATCCCAAGGCCAAGAGCTGCACCAAGTTCCTGGCCGACACCGTGGCCGCCAAGTTCGGCTTCGACGCGGCGCCGCTCGCCGAGCTGATTCACTGGGCCGAGATCATCGACGGCGCGCTCTTCCCCGACGCCAAGATGGCGGTCGAGCTGAAGGAGCCGGCGCTGCGTCTGATGACCTTCATCGAGAACAACCGGGATCCAGCGCTGGCGGAGAGGTTCATCGGCGATCTCATCAGCCGGCCGCTGGGGGAGATCGCCGCCGATCCCTACGTGACCGGTCCGCTCGGGATCCTGCTCGAACAGCACCAGCGCAACATCGAGGCCGTTCGCGGCGCCGCCAGGCTGGAAAAGGGCGTGGTCTTCTACGACCTGGCTGACCGCGAGACCGGCCCCTTCAACAAGTTCATCGCCTACTACCTTTTCCCCGAGGCGCGGTACTCGGTCGCCCTGACCTCATCGTCCTCGCGGGCCAAGATCTCCGTCGGATCGAATCCCTGGGCCCCCACGCCGCGCACGCACGAGATCAACAAGATCTGCGAGCGCTACGGCGGCGGCGGTCACCCCGTCGTCGGCGCCATCTCCATCCCCCGCGGCGAAGTGGCGCGCGCCCGCCAGATCTTCCACGACGTGGTCGCCGAGCTGCAGAACTAGGTCTATCTCCTCACTGGGCGCGCGCCGCGTGAGCGGCGGCGGGCGATGGGCCGGGGGCGCTTGGTCTTGGTTGGCGGTGGGCTCTGCGCGGATGGGGGACCGAGCCGGGCCTCGAGGCGGTCCATCCGCTCGCGCAGCTTGGCGGTCTCGCCGCGCAGGCGCTGGACCTCGTCGTGCAGCCGGCGCGCCTCCTCGGCGGGGCGGGCGCCGTCTTCCAGATCGCGGATCGCTTCGTTCATCCGCCGCTTGGTGCGGCCGTCGAGCTCGCCGCCGAGCGCGCTGCGGATGGCGGGGATGGCGTCGACCAGGCCGAGCCGCCCCAGCGCCATGGCCGCCTCGGTGCGGACGCGGAAGTCGCCGTCGCGCAGCCGCTCTTCGATGGCCTCGCGCGCCGCGCGGCCGAGGCCGGTGCCGCGCGCCAGCTCGGCCAGCGCGGCCACCACCGCCCGCCGGGCCGGGAAGGGCGCGCCGGCGCGCCAGGCGCTGCGAATCAGCGGGAAGGCCCGCTCGTCGCCGGTCTTGCCGAGCCCCTCGATGGCCCGGCTGGCGATCACAGCCTGGAACGAAGGGCGATCGACCAGCGGCGGGAGCAGCTCGACGGCCAGCGGCGAGCGCGTGCGCCCCAGGGAGAGGGCCACCTCGGCCTCGACGAAGACGCTGCGATCGCCGGCCTGCAACTTCGCCGCGAGCGCGCGCCCGGCGGTCTCGTCGCCGGTGAGCTCGCCGAGGCCGGCGGCCACCGCCCTCCGCACCCGCGGCTCCGGCGCCTCCATCGCGGCGATCAAGGCGTCGCGCGCCTCGTCGCGCCGGGTGCGGCCGAGCGCGCGGGCCGCGGCGGCCCGAACGCCCCAGAAGGGATCGTCGCCCAGCGCGGCGATGAGCGCGGTGATGTTGGCCGGGTCGGGCAGATCGGCGAGCGCCCGTGCCGCCAGAACCCGATCGATGCCCAGCTCGGCGGCGGTGAGCTGCCGGCGCCAGAGCGCGGCGTTCTTGTCGAGCTTGATGGTCTTGAGCAGCACGTCGCCCGGGTCGAAGATCACCTGCGTCGGTCGGGCGGGCAGCCTGAACTCGAAGTTGTGCGTCGCTTCGCGGACGCTCACCTGCTCGTCGCGCAGGCCGCCGTCGAGCTCGAAGCGGACGGTCGCGGAAAACCCGAACAGCGGTGTCTCTGGCGTGACCTCCTGCTTCTGGGCCAGGGCCAGCGTGCCGACCTTGCGCTCCTCATCCCAGCTCCAGCGGCCTTCCAGCACCGGATGACCGGGGCGCGCGATCCAGCGGTCGAGCATCTGCTCGACCCCGCGCCCGGTGACCTCCTCGATCGCCCGCGCCAGATCGCGCGTCTCGACCGACCCCCGGGCGTGCTTGCGGGCGTAGTGGCCGATGGCGCGCCAGAACGGCCCGTCGCCCAGCTCGTGCCGGAGCATGTGCAGCACGCGCCCCCCCTTTTCGTAGAGGTGGGCATCGAAGAGATGAATCGGCTCGTCGTATTGCCGGCAGACCACCGGCCGCTGGTAGCGCCCGGCCTCGGCCAGGTAACCGTCGGTGTCGACGAGCAACTCGTGGTCCGCCTCGTCGCGCCCCTTGGCGTGCTCACGCCAGACGTACTCGAAGTAGGTGGCGAAGCCTTCGTTCAGCCAGGCCTCGGACCACTCGCGGCAGGTGAGCAGATCGCCCCACCACTGGTGCGCCAGCTCGTGCGAGACCAGGCCGTCGACGTCGTGATCGAGCGCGGCCCGCTCGTCGAGCAACGTCAGATCGGTGAGCGTGGTGGCGCTGGTGTTCTCCATCCCACCGAAGATGAACTCCGGGACGGTGATCTGGCTGTAGCGCGCGTGCGGGTAGGGCAGGCCAATCTTCTCGGAGAAGTGGTCGATCATGGCGCCGGTGCGGGCGAAGCTGCGGCGGGCGTCGGCCTCGCGCCCCGGCGCACAGAAGGCGTAGACGTCGACGCCGGTCTTCTCGGCACGGTCGCGGAGCTCGGCGAAAGGGCCGACCACCAGCGTGAGCAGGTAGGCCGGCTGCGGGAGCGTGAGCGCGTAGTGCCAGCGGGTGGCGGCCCGGTCTGGAGGCCCCGGCAGGTCGGTCCGCTCGCGCAGGTCCCCGTTCGACAGCACGAACGCTCCGGCGGGCGCCGTGCAGATCACCTCGGTGGTGAACTTCTCGATCGGCTGATCGAGGCAGGGCCAGAAGTAGCGGGCGTCGTCGTCCTGCCCCTGCGTCCAGCACTGCGGCGCGCGCTCGGGGTGGCTGGCGTCGGGGCCCACGAAGTAGAGCCCCCGGCGCGGCCGGCAGGCGTAGCGGACGGCGACCTCGAACGTCTCGTTCTCGGCCGGCGGCTCCGCCAGCGTCACCTGCAGCGACTGGCCGTCGTTGATGAAGGCGGCCGCGTGCTTCCCGACCGTCACCCGCTCGACGTCGAGCTCGACGGCGTCGAAGCTGACCGACGTCAGCCCCTCACGGCGGGCGGCGACGGTCAGGGTGGCCGTTCCGGAGAGGCGCTTGGCCGCCAGATCGATCTCCCACTCCAGGCGGACGTGCTCGAGGCGGACCGGCCAATCGCCGACGAAGTTCGTGCGCGTCCCCGGCGGTGCAAAGGGGCGAGGGGGCATGGGCGCGCAAACTTAAGCGGCGCGGTCGCCCAAGGTCAACAGCGCAGGGACGTCAACGACACGGGAACCCTGGGAGGGTTCCTGCGACCTGCCGCGACGAGGTCGGTCGAGCGGCGCTCGCCCGCCAACGACACAGGAACCCTGGGAGGGTTCCTGCGACCTGCCGCGACGAGGTCGGTCGAGCGGCGCTCGACCGCCAACAGCACAGGAACCCTGGGAGGGTTCCTGCGACCTCCCGCGCTCAACTGGAACTGCTTGGCGTCATGGGGGCGGCGTGGTGAAATCGTCGCCCCATGAGCGGACGCGAGCCGGTTCACAAGCGGTACCTCCTGACCCGCGCGAAGCCAGCGGAGGCCTACAACGTGGTCACCGACTTCGCCGCCTATCCGAGCCTCTTCCCCGAGATCAAGGGGACCAGGGTGCTGGGCGCCGGGCCGCCGCCGGCCGAAGGCAAGTCGGTGACCCGGGTCGAGTTTCGCGCCCAGGTGGTGCTGCCGGTGCGTTACGTCCTGGATCTGACCTGCGATCCGGTGGCGCACACGGTCGACTGGACCTTCGTCGAGGGGGAGATCATCACCAACTCGCTCGGCAGCTGGCGCTTTTCCCCCGAGGGGGAGGCGACGGCGATCGACTACCGGGTCGCGCTCGACGTGAAGGCGCCGGTGCCGGGGTTCGTGCTGCGCAAGGTGACCGACGGGCTGGTGGCGGCCTCGATCCCCAGCATGTTCTCGGCCATCGAGCGCGAGGTCCGCAAGCGCCAGACCTCTCACCCCCTGGACACGTAGGGATCGCCGCGCACGTAAAAGCGCAGCTTGCGCGCCGCCCAGGCGCCGGCATAGGCGACGCCGATGCGCGCCGAGGTCGCCCGGCGCGGGGGGGGCGCGCCGTCGTCGGCGAGGTAGAAGTCAGCGCCCGCGGTGAGATCGAGCCCGTTGTCCCGGCGGGTGATCTCCAGGCCCGCGCATAACTTGCCCGGCCCGGTGAGCGGTCGCTTGAGATCCGGAACGCCGGCCACCGGCGCCGCGGCGCGCAGCAGGACCGCACCGGCGACACCGTCGGTCTCGGTGACGACGTTCATGCAGTTGTGCATGCCGTAGATCAGGTAGACGTACAGGAACCCGGGCGGGCCGAACATGATCGCGGCGCGCGGGGTGGGGCCGCGGCGGGCGTGCGAGGCGGCGTCTCGCACGCCCAGATAGGCCTCCACCTCGACGATGCGCGCCACCCGCAACGCGCCGGTCTTGTCGGGCGGATGCCGCACCAGCAGCTTGCCCAGCAGCGCGTGCGCGACCTCGATCGTCGGCCGCGCGTAGAACGCCCGCGGCAGCGGCGGCAGCGAGGCCAGGGGCGACAACCGGTGCGCCTCAGTCACCGAGCAGCAGCCGTTGCCGGTTCACGCCGTCGAGCAGCTTGCCGAACCGCCCGTCGGACTCGCAGGCGGCCAGCAACCCGGCCGCCGCGTGCCGGTAGCCGTCGCGATCGAGATCCCCCGCCACCAGCCGGAAGCGCAGGAACAGGAAGGCCGTCTGCGCCACGTCCGACAGACAGTAGCGCCGCAGCGCCTCGATCTGCCCGGCGTGGAACAGCCCCTCGACCTGGCTGCCGTCGACGCCGTCCTTGCCCGGCAGCCCGATGATGCGCGCCGCGCCGTCGAGCGAGGTCATCCTCGCCGCGCCGTGGTCGGAGATCACGTCGCACAGATCGAGGTGCCCCTCCTCGCTGAAGCGATAGCGGTAGCCCTCGCCGCGGTAGTACCAGCGAAAGTCGAGGCCGAAGCGCAGCGCGCGCAGGGCCAGCACCGGCAGGTCGAAGCCGCGCCCGTTCCAGGTGATCACCTGCGGGCGGTACTTGGTCATGAACTCGGCGAAGTCGGCCATCATGCCGGCCTCGTCCTTCGACTCGCCGATGGTGCCGATTCGCTTGACCGCCAGCGTGGCGTCCAGCCACATCACGCCGAGGACGACCGGCCGGCAGGCGTAGAGCGGCGGGAACGGTCGGTCGACGGCGCCGGGGACGCCGGCCGGCTCGGGCGGGTCCCACAGCTCACGGTCGGGGATGGTCTCGATGTCGAGCACGAGATAGCTGATGTCGGTCGTCACGCGCCGCAGTCTAGGAGGGCGTCGCCGAAAAGGCGACGGTGAGCGAAGCGAGCCACCGACATTGGCCCGACCACGTGCCGCCCGACAGGCGGCCCGGCGTGCGCGCGGGCATTCGTGGATGTGGGCGGTCGTGATAAAAGCCTGGGCCATGGCTTCCCTAGGTCGCCTTCGCTTGCTGGTGGTGGCCGCGCTGGCCGCCGCTGGGGTCGCTGGTTGTGCCCATCCGCCTCCGCCGCCCGTTCAGCCGTGGCAGCGTGAGTACCTGGCCCGGCGGGCGCTCCGTTTCGACGCCGATCCGCTCGAGGATCACTTCCGGCAACACTGGTACGGCGCGCGCGAAGGGGCGGACCTCGGCTTCGGTCAACCCGGCGGCGGCTGCGGCTGCAATTGAAGCGCGCCGCGCCCTGCCTGCTCGCCCTCGCGGGCGCACTGCTCTCGCGCTCGACCGTGCGCGCGGAGGATCGGGTCACCATCCGCGGCGCCTACTACCGCGAGCCCTCGACGCGCGTCATCCAGCCGGTCGTGGAGATCACCAAGGATCTGCCGCAAGGCTTCGACCTCAACGTGCACTATCTGGTCGACGCCATCACCTCTGCCTCCGCCGCCGCCGGAACCTCGGTCGACAGCATCTTCACCGAGCTCCGGAGCGAGGTCGGGATCGGGGTCGGCAAGACCTGGGACCGGACCCGGGCCACCTTGAGCTACAAGTACAGCGCCGAGTCCGACTACTGGTCGCACGCTTTTTGGGCCTCGCTGAGCCACACCTTTTGGGGCAACACCGCGACCGTGGGCGCTTTCGGAGGGTTCAGCCTGGACTCGGTCGGATTCCGCACCCGAACGCCGACCTGTCTGGCGGCGGACGGATTTTCCTGCCCGCTCGACTCCGGGTTCGGCGGCGTCGGGTACACGCAGGTCCTGTCTCCGGTGGCCCTCGCGCAGATCAATCTCGACGGCGCCTACCTCAACGGCTTCCTGTCCAACCCCTACCGCCAGGTGGCGGGCATCGGGTACGAGGTCTTTCCCGACCAGCGCCTGCGGAGCGCGGTCTCCGTGCGGGCGGCGTACTATTTTCCGGAGGTCGAGACCGGTCTGCAGATTCAGTACCGCTACTACCGCGACTTCTATCCGGGCGGGTACCCGACGGGCGTGACCAGGGATCCCTGGGGCCTGTCGGCCAACATGGTGGAGGGGCGGATCTATCACCAGCTGAGCCGCGACCTGGAGGTGCGGTTCCTCTATCGCCAGTACTTCCAGCAACCCCCGGCGTTCTGGTGCGACGTCCCGGCCAACGCAGGCTGTTCCCCGATGTCGACCCCCGTGTCGCCCATGTACGTCTCATCCGACCCGGCGATCGGCCCGGTCCGAACGGAGTACCCGGAGGTCAAGCTGCTCTGGGAGGCCGCCGCCTGGGACTCGATCCCGTTCCTTCGCTGGTTCGCCGCCGGGACGTTCGAGATCTCCTACGGTCGCTACTTTCAGAACGACAGCTTCGGCGATGCGCACGTGCTCCAGACCGGTTACTCGATGCCATACTAGCGCGATGGCCCTCGAGGATCGGCTGACCCTCCGGCAGGTGCGGGCGGCGCGGCTTCGCGGGCGGGCCCGCAAGCGGGCCATCACCCAGGTGTTGCTGGGGTCGGTGTTTCTCATCGGCGCGTTGGCCTACGCGCGCGCCCCCGACCACCACGCTCAGGTCAACATCACCTGGATGGCCGCGCTGGTGGTGTTTTCGACGGCGGACGTGGCCTTCGGCTTGCGGATGCTGGCCCGGCTGGCCCGGCGCTCGTCCGTCTGGTGGATCCTGGGCAGCGCCGCCTGGGGCGGCCTGGCGACCGCGCTCCTGGCCTTCCTCGTGCGAAGCTGACCCATGGCCTCGGCGGCGGAGACGCGGACGGTGCTGATCACCGGCAGCTCGTCGGGCATCGGCCGTGCCGCCGCCGAGCGGTTCGCGGCGCGGGGCTGGCGCGTCTTCGCCAGCATGCGACGCCAGGTGGCCGGGGTCCCCTTGCTGGCGCTGGCCGTCGAGAAGGGGTGGAAGCTGACCACGCCGGCGCTCGACGTCACCCGGGACGACTCGGTGGCCGCGGCGGTGGGCGCGATCCTGGGCGAGACGGAGGGCCGGCTCGACGCGCTCGTCAACAACGCCGGCTACTACGCCTGGGGCCCGCTCGAGGAGACGTCGCCCGACGAGCTGCGGGCCCAGCTCGAGACCAACGTGATTGGCGTCCACCGCGTCACGCGCGCGGTCCTGCCGGCGATGCGCGCCCGCCGCGCCGGCACGGTCGTCACCGTGGGGTCGATCTCGGGCCGCGTCGTGGTCCCCATCGCCGGCCCGTACCACGCCTCGAAGTGGGCGCTCGAGGGGATGATCGAGGCCTGGCGGCTCGAGCTGGCGCCGTTCGGCGTGCGGGTGGCGCTGGTCGAGCCTGGCCCGTTCGCCACCGCGCTGCACAGCAACGAGCAGTTCGCCGCCGCCAGCACCGCCGACGGCCCCTATGCCGGCCTGGTCGAGGCCTACCGCCGCCAGTCGGCGGGGCTGGCGCGTGCCCAGGATCTGACGCCGGTCATCGACGCCATCGAGCGGGCGGCGACCGCGGCCGACCCACGGCTGCGCTGGCCGGTCGGCCCCACCTCGTTTTCGGCCCGGCTGCGCCCCTTCGTACCGGATCGGCTCTACGAATGGATCATGCGGCTCGCGTTTCGGCCACGTGTCCTTCCGGCCAGCGCCAGAATCGATGACGGAAACGCCGAGATCGGCGCCGATCCGTAGCCGCACAGACCCCTCCTTGCGGCTATAATCGAACGTCGTGTCGGACAAGCTCTCGCGCGCGGAGGTCGACTTCGTTCTGCGCCGGGCGGCCGAGATTGAAACCCAGTCTCCGACGTCGCCCGATCGGACCAGCGCCGAGTCGCTGAGCGTCGGCGAGCTGGTGCGCCTCGGCGAAGAGGCAGGTCTGCGGCGCCCGGCGGTCGAGCAGGCGCTGGCGGAGATGCGGCGAGGGACTCCGATCGAACCGGAGGAGCAGGGGGCGCTCACCCGCGCGCTCGGCGCGAGCCGGGTGATCGTCAGCCGGGTCGTGGAGGCGCCGATCGAGACGGTGCGGCGGGCCGTCGACCGATTCTTGCGCGAGCAGCTGATGACCGTGCGCCGCCACCATGGCGATCGCGTCGAGTGGGAGCGCGCGCAGGGGCTCTGGCCCGGGCTGGTTCGCTCCCTCGACTTCTCCAGGCGCTACGCCTTTGCGCTGGTCACGCGGGTGGAGACAATTCTCACGCAGGAGGGGGACGACGGCCGCGAGACCGCGGTCACGTTCAACATCGATCTCTCCGACATGCGCCGCGAGCGGTTCGGACAGATGGGGATGCGCGCGGCGATGGCCTTCCTGCTGTTCGGCGTGGGCGGCGCCCTGATGGCGCCCGGCTCGGCGGTTTACGACATCGTCGCGCTGGCGGGCGGCGGCGTGGCGGCCGGCGGCATCTTCGCGCTCGAGCGCCGCCGCTACCTGGAGAGCCGCAGCCGCGTATCGCTGGCGCCCGAGCGCTTCCTGGATTTCCTCACCCAGCGCCACCGCCGCGTGGCCCTGCCGTCCACCTCACCGTCGTCCCCGGAGCCGTCGCAGCGTTCGGACTCCTCGTCCTCCCCTGGCTTCGCGACCTCTTCCGACGACGACGAGTAGGACGGCGTCCGCCCTGAACGACGGCGAACGACGCGCGGCCCGAGGCCCCGCTAAAACGACGGTGTCGCGAGACCGTCTTCGTCGACGGGGCTCTTGTGCTTGCCGCCGCTGCCGCCGTGGTGGGCCGACGCGTGGTGCTTGCTGGCTTCGCTGGCCGTGGGCGCCGGCGCGGCGAGTTTTTCGAGGGAGACGTGCAGGGTCCGGTCGGCGTTCGGCTTCGCGCTGAGCGCGACCTCCCGGTAGCCCGCCAGCCGGAAGAGGTAGGCGGAAGGCTCGGCTCCTTTGGGGACCTGCAGCTCGACGGGGCTCTCCCCCAGGTCTTTCCCTTCCTTCTTGTCGAAGACGTGGGCACCAGAAGGCTCGGCCTCGAAGCGCAGCGTGACCGTCTTGGCCACGGGAGGCGCGACCGGCGGAGGCGGCGGCGCCACCGGCAGAGGCGCCGGCGCCGGGAGCGCAGCCTGCGGGAGGCTGGCCGGCTTGTCGTGGCTCCTCGGCACCGCCAGCAGCGCGACCCCCCCGATGGCGGCGACCACGCCGAGCGCGGCCATCAACTTCCAGTTGCGGCCGCTCGCCGGCGTGAGGGGGTCGTCGATCTCCGAGGAGGCCGACGACAACGTGGTCGAGGTCTTGGGCGAAAGCGTCTGTGTGGGCGAGATCGCAGAGGCGCGGACGGCCGTCGCGCGCATGGGCGCGGCGGTCAGTTTGATCTCGCCGACCAGCGCCTTGCGGAATTCGTCCATGCTCTGGAACCGATCGCGCGGCTCCTTCTGCAGCGACTTCATGACCGCCGCGGCCATGTGGGGCGGGGTGTTGGGCGCGAAATCGGTGAGCTGAGGCGCCTCTTCCAGCATGTGCTTGGCGAACAGCTCGCCGACGCCTTCAGCCACGAACGGCGGCCGGCCGGCCAGCATCTCGAACAGCATCACGCCGAGCGAGTAGATGTCCGTGCGGTGATCGAGCGTGCCGGCCCCCTTGCACTGCTCGGGTGACATGTAGAGCGGCGTCCCCATGAGAGACCCGGTGCGCGTCTTCACCGACTGCGCGCCATCCGGCGAGGCCAGGATCTTGGCCACGCCGAAGTCGAGGATCTTCACCAGCGGCCCCGCGCCATCGGGCCGGGGGACCATCTGGACGTTGTGGGGCTTGAGATCGCGGTGGACGATCCCCTTGGCGTGCGCCGCCCAGAGCGCCTTGCACATCTGCGTGCCGATCGCCTCGACCTCTTCGGGCGTCATCGGTCCCCGGGCGACGGCGTCGCTCAGCGCCTCGCCCTCCAGGAATTCCATGATGAAGTAGGGCTGGCCGTCGGTGGTCTGGCCGAAATCGAGGATCTCCACGATGTTCGCGTGCGCGATCATGTGGATGGCGCGCGCCTCGTTGAAGAACCGCGACACGATGTCCTGATCGCGCGCCAGCGCCACGTGCAGCAGCTTGATGGCCACCTTGCGCCCGATGACCGGGTGCTGGGCCAGGTAGACGACGCCCATGCCGCCCTCGCCGAGCAATCGGCTGACCCGGTAGTTACCGATGGTCTGGTTAATCAGGCTCCCTGTCGCGCTCACACTCTGGTTCCCCTCAACAAGCTAGACGCACCAAGGCGGCCCCAATTGTAAAACGAACGGGGCTAAAAATCGAACTCGGCGGCGATCCCCTGGGCGGTCGCGGTCGCGGTGGGGAAGATTCGAAGCCCGTGATTTGACGCACTCTGGCTGCCGCCCTGGCTTCCATCAGCCGCCAGGTAGCCCTTGTAAAGGAGGTATCCACCGGCCGCCGCGAAGAACCCTCCGACCCCCACGAAGACCCACTGCAGGGCCTCGTCCTTGTTCCCTTGATCGGTCAGGTTGCTGACGGAGCTCTTCTGGGCTGCGGTGAGCGGTTGCGAGGGGTTCCCCTGGTTGTCGCAGACACCCGTGCTGCAGGTGAAGCGGCGGTACTGGTCGAGCTGGTTGTTGACGTCCCGCACGTTCAGGCCGTACTTCACCGCCAGCCCCGCCGAGGCCGCCGTTCCGACCACCGCCACCCAGAACCCGGCGCGGGCCGCCTGATGGCCGTTGCCAGCGCCCCCGTCGCCTTCGCTGGACGGTCCGCCCTCCAGCTGTGCTCCCGGCACCTCGGCTTGGCCTTGCGGCTTGGGGACCTCGACCGAGACCGGGCTCAGATCCAGCGTCAGGGGCAAGCTCTGGCCAGCCGCCAGCGTGAACTCCTGCTTGGTGGTCGTGTAGCCACTCTTCTCGACGGAGACCTCGTGTCTTCCCGGCGAGACGTCGGAGACGACGACCGGGGCCGTCCCGGTGATGCCGACGCGGGTGCCATCCAGGCTGACCGCGGCGCCCACGAAGTTGGCGCGCACCGTGATCGTCCCGTTCCCTTTCCCGCTCAGCTTGGCCAGCCAGATCGGCGCCAGCTGCCGCAGCGCGGTCGCGTTGGCGCGCCCGCCGGGGACGGTGTCGGTCGTGAAGCTCTCGACGACCGCGCGGCTGACGTCCAGCAACTTGAGCGTGACCATGAAGTCGCTGCCGGTCTTCTTGACGTTGCCGAATATCAGCTTGGCCGCCCCCAGGCTCTTGCCGGCCTGGGAGAGGCAGGCGGGGGCCTCGTCCGAGCAGGCGAAGATCAGCTTCACCTCGACCAGGTCCTTGCCCTGGAGCAGCTGATATTCCTTGGTGGCGGCCACCCGCTGGCGCAGTGCATCGGTGATGTCGGCCGCCAGCGTGTCAGGCACGCCTTCGAGGGGCTCGAACCCCAGGACTGCCGTGGGGGAGGCACCTTCGGCCGCGGCCGCGCGGGAGGCTGGCCAAGCCCACGATGAGGCCAGCAGAACAAAGACAGTGCCCAGGCCCCGTGAGCTCATGCGGGCGCCATTTTTTCCGCATGCTTACGCGCTGTCAATTGCCGACCGCCACATTTCGGCGCGACCCGGCGGTGATCGCCCTCGCCGAATTTCAGCCGGGGCTGGGGCGTGCTAGCGTGAATTGGCATGCGGCTGGGCGTTTTCGGCAAGATCGGTCTCGCCTTCGGCGTCCTGCTGCTGGCGTTCGCCGGCTACGCCACCTTCACGCTGCTCTCGGTGCACCGGGCGCGTCAGGGGGTCGTGGCCAACGAGGCCTACCTGGAGCTGCAAGGGGCGGTCGACGCCGCCTGGAAGTCGGTCAACGACTTCGCCCCCTCGCTCGGGCGGGCGGGCGACCGGCTCGACCCCAACCTCCCGCTGGCGCTCCGGACCGCCCGCAAGCACATCGACGATGCCGTGGGGGCGATCGATCGCTACCTGGAGAAGGCCCCCAGCTCCACCCTTCGCGCGGACTTCGATCTGCGCCGGCGCCAGATCGCGGCTCTCGGGCGGCAGCTCGATGCCCTGGCCGTCGAGCTGGGCGGGGCCGAGGCGTCGGTCGAGCCGCGCGCCCGCTCGGACTTCGAGAGCCACTTCGCGACGCTGGTTCACGGCCTCAACCGGATGCGCCAGCCGCTGCGCGGTGCCAGCGGGCAGATCGCCCAGCGGCTCTCCGACGACGAGGAGACGGCGCTCTCGGTGGCGATCATGCTGGGGGCGGCCGGGCTGGCGGTGGCGCTGGCGGTCTTCCTCTTCACGCTCCGGACGCTGCGCCCGCTCGGCGTGTTGCGGCGGCGGGCCCGGCAGGTGGCGGAGGGGGAGTACACCCAGCGGACCGGCGTGACCTCGCACGACGAGATCGGGGATCTGGCGCGCGAGTTCGACGCCATGGCCGACGCCATTCAAGAGCGCGAGCATCGGTTGATCCGCTCGGAGCGGCTGGCGACGGTGGGGCGGATGGCGGCGCAGATCGCGCACGAGGTGCGCAACCCGCTGTCGTCGATCGGCCTCAACGCGGAGCTCCTCGGCGACGAGCTGTCGGCGGACGCCCAGGAGGCGCGCCGGATGGTCGCCTCGATCATCGGCGAGGTGGATCGGCTGACGGAGATCACCGAGACCTATCTGCGGTTCACCCGCCTGCCGCGCCCGAAGTTGGAGCGCGAGGATCTGGGGGCCCTGGTCGCCTCGGTCGTGGCGATGGGGCGGGGGGAGATCGTGCAGGAGGGGATCACGCTCGACGTCGACATCGCGCCGGAGCTGCCGGAGCTGCCCGCCGACGAGGCGCAGCTGCGGCAGGCGCTCATCAACCTGGTGCGCAACGCGCGCGAGGCGCTGACCTCGGCGCCGACCAAACGGCTCGGGATCTTCGTGGCCAACGACCGTCCGTCGGGGTGCCTCCTGGTCCGGATCTCCGATTCGGGCGCCGGGATCGATCAGCATGACCTGGGCAAGATCTTCGATCCGTTCTTCTCGACCAAGGCGCAGGGGACGGGGCTGGGGCTGGCGCTGGTGCAGCAGATCGTCGTCGACCATGGCGGTCGGATCGACGTCGACAGCGTGCCGGGACGGGGGACCACCTTCACGCTGGCGTTCCCGGTTCCGGGGGCGTCGTCAGCGGCGGGCGGCGTCGCGGTGGGCGGCGGCGCGGCTCCGCTCCCCGAGGGTGTCGTAGAGGGAGGCCAGCGTCAGGTGCAGGGCGGCCGGATCGGCCGGCTGGAAGACGAGCGCGTGCTCGAAGGCCACGGCGGCGGCGGCGCTCTTGCCGGTCGCGGCCAGGGCGCGGCCTAGCGCCGCGTGCAGATCGGCGTCGGCCGGGTCGATGAAGATGGCGATGGGCCCATACGCGACGACCCGGTCCGGATGCCCGGCCCTGGCCTCACCGAGGACGACCTCCTTGGCGACCGCGTCGTTCATGGGATCGAGCTCGAGCGCCCCTGCCAGCGCGGCCAGCCGATCGGGCTTGCGCTGCTGGTCGCCGTAGAGCTCGGCCAGGAGGGCGCGAGGTTCGACCCGGGTCGGGACGAAGTCGACCGCGTGCCGCAGGTGCGCCTCCGCGGCGAGCAGATCCTTGCGGTGGATCTCGGCCAGACCCAACCGGACCTGGACGTCGTAGCCGTCCCGCGGTGTGGGTCCGAGGCTGAGGAGCCCCTGGAGCGCGGCGATGGCCGCGTCGGCGTCGCGGCGGGCCAGCGCGACCTCGGCGGCCAGAAACAGCGTGTCGGCCTGACCGTCGACCGACGGGCGGGGGAGGGCGCGGGCGCGCCCCAGCGCCCGGCGGGCCGCATCGAGATCGCCCGCCGCCAGCGCGGCCATCCCGCGCACGGCCTCGTCGTGGGCGCCGCCCTGCGCCGCGGTGGCCGGCGTCCCGCGCAGCGACTCGGTCGGAAGGTACTGCGCGTCGTAGCGCGCCAGCTTCTGCGCCAGGTCGGCGCGGAAGGCGGCGTCGAGGGCCGAGGCCGGCATCCCGGTCACCTCCTCCAGCACCACCGCCCCGCGCTCGCCGCGCCCGTAGGCGACGAGCGCCTTCCGGATGGCCGCGAAGCCGAACCGCCGCTCGAGAAAATCGACCGCCAGGGCCGCCTGCGCGTAGGCGCGCGTGGCTTCGTCGCCGTTGCGGGCGTTGACGAAGGCGTTCGACAGATCGGCCAGCGGCGGCAGATCGCCCCGCTTCAGCGCGCCGTAGAGCGGGACGTCGTCGTGCCGGGTCCACTCGGGCCGCAGGCGCGCCGTCTCGACCTCCGAGAGCCCTTCGGTGAACCAGCGCGGCACCCGCTGGTGCGACAGCTCGATGGCGAACACGTGCGCCAGCTCGTGGGTCAACACCATTCCCCAGTTGAAGGCATGGTTGGTCGGCGCCTGCGAGGTGATGATCCGCCCGAAGCAGACGCCGGAGACGCCGATGGCCGGCAGGCCCACCGTGCGCACGGCAAAGTGGCGCGGATCGCCGTAGAGCTCGAAGGTGATCGGCCCCTTCGGCTCGAAGCCGTAGCGGGCCACGTCGGCGCGGTAGCGCTCCTCGAGGAAGGGCGCCACCACCTCGGTGATGGCGGTGCGCGCCGCCGGCTCGACCCGGAAGTGGAGGTGCGCGCTCTGCACCGTCACGTAACGGGCGGGGATCACCTTCTCGTAGAGGTCGAGCAGGTTGTAGGTCCGCAGGTTGTAGGGATCGCGCTTCCAGGCCCGCTGGAGGGTTTCGAGCCCGGCGCTCTCGTCCCCGAGCCGCAGCAAGGTCGTGGCCAGGACCGAGAGGCAGCCGGCGTCGTCGGGATCGGCGCTGACCCCCTCTGCGGCCACCAGGCGCGCCTCCTCGTAACGCCGCTGGCGCGACAGCGCGTCCGCCACGAAGGCGAAGAATCCGCCGTCGTGCGGATGCACCGCCAGATCGATCTCGCGGGCGCGCGCGAAGGCCTCCCGATCGTCGAGCAGGAGGGCCGCGGCCGCCTCGATCCGGGCGGCCCCGGGATCGCGCGGGTTGCTGCGACGGATGGCCTCGACGTCGGCGCGCGCCGCCGCGAAGTCCTCGGCGTCGAGCGCCAGCTCGGCGCGCAGCGCCAGCCCGCCGGCATGCGCCGGGTTCACCGCCAGCGCCCGCGCGAGCTGGTCGCGCGCCGCCGGCGCGTCGTAGCGATCGTCGAGCGCGGCCCGCGCCAGCCCGACATGCGCGTCGGGATTGTCGGGATCGACCTTGAGCACCTCGCGGAACGAGGTCTCTGCGTCGGCGGCGTTGTGCTTCTCGAGCAGCAGCGTCCCCCAGTCGAGGTTGGCACCCACCTCCTTGCGGTCGACGCGGACGGCGTCGCGCAGGACGTCGTTGGCGTCCTTCCAATTTTCGTCGAGGCGGACGGCGGTGGCGATCGCCCTCAGATCGGCCGGCCTGGTCCGATCGACCTGCCCGCCATTCCAGTCGAGGTAGCTGGCGTCGACGAGCGGCTTCCAGCCGGCGCGATCGCCGGTCGCTTCGTAGAGGCGCATGAGCGCGTCGCGCAGTGGAAGATCGCCCGGGTGGGCGGCGGCGGCGGTCTCCAGCCGCCGGCGTGCCTGGGGATAGAGTCCGGTCGCCGATTCGGCGCGCGCACACCGCACCGTCTCGACGAGATCGCCGGGCGCGCGCGCCAGGTGCAGCTGACAGAGGCGGAGCGCGTCCTGGTAGCGGCCGGCGCGCAGGGCAGCTTCGGTGCCGGCCAGTTCCGGGATCGCGGGGCGTCGCGCCCCGGCCGCGGGGGCCGGCCCGAACGCGAGCCCCAGCGCGAGCGCGCATGCCGCCGCCTTCATCTGGCGTAGTCTCCCCCACGAGCATGGTACGATCCACAGACACCCACCGACGGAGGCGCCAATGGCGACCGAGGCTGAAGGCAAGACCAAGCAGGTGGACCTCGGCCCCGAGGTCTTCGACGACTACGACGCGTTTCTCAAGCAGGTCATCAAGGACTACTACGACCGCGGCTGGAAGAGCCGCCGGGGGACCTTCATCGCGCTGGTGATCGCCTCCGGACAGGCGACGTCGATGGCGGCCGATTCGATCCGCGACGGCAGCGGTCTCAAGAAGGCCGCGCTGGGGGCCGCCGGCGTGGTCGCGCTGCGGCTCGGCTTGCGCTACGCGCTCTCCGGTCCGCTGGGCGTGATTCTGACCGGCGCGGCGGCCATGTCGCTCGGCGGCTATCTCCTGAAGAACCGCAAGGAGATCACCGACAAGGTCGGGCTCTGCAAGACGCTCATCGCGGAGACGCGCACCAAGTTCGAGGAGACCCAGGGCGGCTACCGCGCCGGCCGCTACGACGGGGCCAGCCGCAACCTCATGGTCGACGGCCTGCTCAAGCGCTTCCTGGAAGAGCTCGACGCCCTCGGCGGAAGTTGATCGACGCGATCTGCTCTTATCTGAGCATCAGCGACTTGAGGCCGCCGACTGAAAACCGGACCAGCAGGCTCGAGCGCAGGACGTTCTGGATCTTGCCGCGGCCGTACTCGGGGTGGGAGATGATCTCCCCGGCCTTGTAACGCTCTCTCGGGTCGAAGAGGCGCACCTCGGTCGAGGCGGCGACCTCTTCGCCGAGCGCCCGCAGCTCGGCCGCCTTGCGCTTGGCCTCGGGATCGACGGGGCGTCCCCCGCGATCGTCCGTGTCGCCACCGGCGCCGGTCGCGCTCGCGCCGGTCGCCGTGCGGCGGGCAGCGACGGTTCGATGGGTATGGCGCGAGCCGCAGACCTGGCAGAGAACCTGCTTGGGCTCGTTGCCCACCATCGCCACGATGCTGTGGGTGGTGAGCTCGCCGCACCGGCCGCACCAAGATTCGACGTCGGCGCCGACCCCCAGCGCCGCCTTGGGCGCGCCCCGCTCGTGCGTCCAGGAGACGCCGGTGATCCGGCGGCCCTCCGGAGCGCCGCCGCCGGCCGCCCGATCTGGCGTGCTCCCGGTAGAGGCCCCGGGGACCTTGGGGAGCAGGGACGCCAGCCGCTTGAGATCGACGACGCGTCGTCCGAGCGCGCGCTCCACGCTCAGCTGCTCTCCCGGCGAGAGAGAGGCGATGAGCGCGCGATAGCGCTGCGACAGTCGCTCCACGCCGGCGTGCGCTGCGGCCACCAGATCGCGCTCGTCTTTGCGCTCCTCCGCCAGGTGGACCTGCAACGAGACGTCGGTGAGCTCGACCTTGAGTTGCTCCAGGGTGGGGGTGTCGTCCACGGTCGGTCTATTTCTCACGCCCGGAGGCAGACTGCAATGGGGTCCTCCACAGGGTCCCGGGAACCCGTCGGTGGTCACCGGTGGACGGGGCCGGAGGGGGGGCCGGTGGGGGGGCCGGGGGAACCCCCTGCCGGGCCGCCTGATGCGAAACTCTCATCTCGTCGTTATAATAAGGCCATGCCTTTGAATCTGTCGTCCGGGGTCGGGGCACTTTCCGAGAAGTTGGGGGCGCTGGGGTACGAGCGCGTCAGGCGGGCCGTCGCGGCCCTGTCGCTCAGCTTCTTCGCGATCGTCTTCCTTTTCATCGCCTTCAGCGTGCCGGCTCCGGGATGGCAGGCGCCGTTCGTGGCGCTGGCCGCCTGCTACCTGGTCGCCTTCTTCGCCGTGGTGGCCGAGTGGTTCTGGGGGCGCTGGTTCGCCACCGGCCTCGGTTGGTCCGGGATCATGGTGGCCATCATCGCGATCTCGAACCTCGGGTGGGACCCCGGTCTCGCGATCTACGGCCTCTTGCACGCGGCCGTCGTCGTGCCGCTGGCCGGGAAGTCGATGGCCGCGCGCTATGACCTTCAGGAGGGTTGGCGCCAGCGGTACAAGATGGACGACTTCGGCGTCGCCCGGCTGCGCAAGACGATCACCCGCTCGGCCGCGTCGCTGCCGAGCGTGATCCTCTGGGCGCTGGCTCCCAAGGAGCCGGGGCAGGGGACGCTGCTGTCGCTGGTGGCGCTGGCGCTGGTGGTCACGGGCCTCGGCGGCCTCGTGCGGCTGCGGACCTGGGGATGGCTGGCGGTCGGCATGTCCGCCGTGGTCGCGCTGTTCGGCGGCGGTCTGCTGGCATCCGCCACCTTCCATTCTTTGGCGTTTCCCGATTTCGCGGGGCCGGACCTGGCGATCTGCTTCCTGGTGGCCGCCGCGGTCCCGTTCGTACTGCCCGCGCTCCGGTTCGTGCGAGCCCGGGCCTGACAGCCGGGGCAGTTCGCCCGGGCCCCGCTCGACGGCCCGGCCCATGGTTCAATCGGTCGGCGCCCTCATGTCGTTGGAGCGGCGCCCGTCGGTGTCGGACGCCTTCGCCGACGCCTTCGCCCTCGTGTGATCAGGCGGCAGGGGCCTTCGCCGACGCCTTCGCCTTCGTGTGATCAGGCGGCAGGGGCCTTGGCGGCGGCGGTCGGCTCGGCGCCGACGTTCCCGATGCGCATTCCGTAGAACGACCGCCAGACGAAGACGACGGAGATGGCCAGAAAGATGCCGGAGAGGACCAGGCTGGTGGTGCGCTGCATCCCCACGGCCAGCTCGACGGCCAGCAGGCCGAACAGCGTGGTGAACTTGATGACCGGGTTCATGGCCACCGAGGAGGTGTCCTTGAAGGGATCGCCGACGGTGTCGCCGACGACGGTCGCGGCGTGCAGCTCGGTCCCCTTCTCCTTCAGCTCGACCTCGACGATCTTCTTGGCGTTGTCCCAGGCGCCGCCGGCGTTGGCCATGAAGATGGCCTGGTAGAGGCCGAAGAGCGCGATCGAGATCAGGTAGCCGATGAAGAAGAACGGCTCCAGGCAGGCGAAGGCCAGCGTGCTGAAGAAGACGGTCAGGAAGATGTTGAACATCCCCTTCTGCGCGTACTGGGTGCAGATCTCGACCACCTTCTTGCTGTCGGCGATCGACGCCTTGGCCACGCTCGAATCGAGCTTGATGTTCCGCTTGATGAACTCGACCGCCCGGTAGGCGCCGGTGCTGACCGCCTGGGTCGAGGCGCCGGTGAACCAGTAGATCACCGCGCCGCCCATGATGAGGCCGAGCAGGAACGGCGGGTGGAGCAGCGACAGCTTGTCGAGGTCGGCGGTGAGCCCCTGGGTGAGGCCCATGATGATCGAGAAGATCATGGTGGTGGCGCCGACGACGGCGGTGCCGATCAGCACCGGCTTGGCGGTGGCCTTGAAGGTGTTGCCGGCGCCGTCGTTCTCCTCGAGCAGGTGCTTGGCGCGCTCGAAGTTGACGTCCCAGCCTTCGGTCTTCTTGATCTCCTCTTTGACGCCGGGGATCGTCTCGATCACCGACAGCTCGTAGACCGACTGGGCGTTGTCGGTGACCGGGCCGTAGGAGTCGACGGCGATGGTCACCGGCCCCATGCCGAGGAAGCCGAAGGCCACCAGGCCGAAGGCGAACACCGCCGGCGCCTTCATGATCTCGCCGAGGCCCAGCGTGCTGACGCCGTAGCCGATCCCCATCAAGGCCACGATGACCAGGCCCATCCAGTAGGCGCTGAAGTTCCCGGCGGTGAGGCCGGCCAGGATGTTCAGCGACGGGCCGCCCTCGCGCGAGGCGGTGACGACCTCCTTGACGTGTTTGGATTCGGTCGAGGTGAAGACCTTGATCACCTCCGGGATGATCGCGCCGGCCAGCGTGCCGCAGGTGATGATGGTCGACAGCTTCCACCAGAGCGAGTCGTCGCCGACCGGACCGAGGCGCGGCACCAGGAGGTACGACACGATGTAGGTCATGCCGACCGAGACCAGCGAGGTGACCCACACCAGCTGGGTGAGCGGCTTTTCGAAGTTCATCTTGTCGGCGTTGCCGTAGCGGCCCTTCACCACCGCCTCGTTGAACAGGTACGACAGCCCGCTCGAGACGATCATCATGATCCGCATCGCGAAGATCCAGACCAGGAGCTGCACCTGCACCTCGGCCTCGGAGACCGCCAGCAGGATGAAGGTGATGAGCGCGACGCCGGTGACGCCGTAGGTCTCGAAGCCGTCGGCGCTGGGGCCGACCGAGTCGCCGGCGTTGTCACCGGTGCAATCGGCGATGACGCCCGGGTTGCGCGCGTCGTCTTCCTTGATGTTGAAGACGATCTTCATCAGGTCGGAGCCGATGTCGGCGATCTTGGTGAAGATGCCGCCCGCGATGCGCAGCGCCGAGGCGCCCAGCGACTCGCCGATGGCGAACCCGATGAAGCAGGCGCCGGCGTAGTCGCGCGGCAGGAAGAGGAGGATGCACAGCATCATCACCAGCTCGACGCTGATGAGCAGCATGCCGATGCTCATGCCGGCCTTGAGCGGGATGGCGTAGATGGGGTAGGGCTTCCCCTTCAGGCTGGCGTAGGCGGTGCGCGAGTTGGCGAAGGTGTTGATGCGGATGCCGAACCAGGCCACCCCGTAGCTGCCGCCGATGCCGATCAGCGAGAACAGCAGGATGACGGCGACCTTCACCGGCTCGAAGTGCCGGAGCACACCGAAGTAGAAGACCATGATGATGCCGATGAAGACCTCCAGGAGCAGGATGAACTTCCCCTGCGTGACGAGGTAGGTCTTGCAGGTCTCGTAGATCAGCTCCGAGATCTCCAGCATCGACTTGTGGACCGGCATGTTCTTGAGCTGGCGGTAGATCACCAACCCGAACACCAGCCCGAGGATGCAGACGATGATCCCGCCCGAGAGCAGCGTGCTCCCCGGAGTCGACCCGAGGAAGTTGACGCTTCCGAGGTCGGGCAGGACGAGAGTCGCCTCACCCCCTTCGTGCCCCTGCGCGAAAGCAGGGAGCGCGGCGAGCGAGAGCACCACAGACGCCAGAACACCCACCAGGACGGACAGACGAAATCTCATCATCGCGCGGGCTGTTTAAACCATCCCCCCCGCGAAGTCCAGAGCGCCAAAGGATGGTTTCCGGAGGTCCTCGACGTCACCTACGGAGTGGGCCGCGCGCCGCCGGGACGTCCCCGGTCGGCCGGGTGCCCGTCCTCACAGGTCCGCTCAGATCCGCGCACGCAGAACCGAAGATGGGCGCGCGTCTCGACCGCCCCAGGATCGAAGGCCGGCTTCGCCCGCCGGACACCTGAGTGGATCGAAGGCCGGCTTCGCCCGCCGGAGACCTGAGTGGATCGAAGGCGGGCTTTGCCCGCCGGAGACTTACAGGCCGAGCAAGATCCGGGTACGACTCTCGTCGCGATCCGACGGGGAGGGCCCGCGGGAGGGGCGAAGCCCCTTCCGCGAGCGAGCGAAGCGAGCGTCAGTCGCCCTTGGCTTTGAGGACCAGCAGCCGGTAGTTGGCGTAGCCGGCCTGGCCGCACGAATAGATGATCTCCGTGAGCAGCCGGTACGGCGTGGTCTGGTCGGCGACGATCATGAGCTGCGCCTCGAACTTCTGGCCGGTCAGCTCGGCGACCCGCTTCTCGCGCTTGGCGTGCTTCTCGAGCAGATCGACGAGCGGCGTGATGTAGTAGCCGTTCTCGCCGTCGCGCTTCATCGCCGGATCGATGCGCCCCTGGTTGATCGGGGCGACACCGTCGCCTTCGACCAGGAGCACCTTCTTGGTGACCGTCACCGTGACCGCCAGCTTGGGCTTGAGCTGGGTGATCGACTTGGGGATCTGCAGGTTCTGGTCGAAGTTGATGGTCGACGTCGACGAGGAGAACGACTTCAACAAGAACACCAGGATGATGGTCATCATGTCCATCATCGGAGTGATGTTGAGGTCTTTGATGACCTCCGGCTCGGAGAGCTTGCGGGCGTAGGACCGGATGGCCTTCTTCCCCTCCAGCCGGGAGATCTCGTTGGGCATCGGCATTAGAGGATCCCCGCGGCAAAGGAGACGTCAGGGAACAGGATCTTGAGGCCGGTTTCGTCCGTTCTCATGGCATCGAGCGTGGCGATGACGACGTCGTACGGCGTGCTGGCGTCGGCATTGAAGTTGGCCTTGGTCTCGTCCGCGTTGTCCGGATTCGACTTGATCTCTTTCAGTTTGGTCGTCAGCCCGGCGTAATCGTACTGGCCGTTGGGCAGCTTCGGGATGATGGGCAACACACCGCCCGAAGCCGCCACGGTGAAGCCGGTGGCGCCGACGGAGACCGTCAGATTGAGCGGCGGCTTCTCGGGAGGCGGCTGGTCGGCAGACGAGCCGCTGCCGGAGGAGATGGTCGGAACGGTGACGTTGATGTTCCCGAGCGCGACCTGATTCACGACCGAAGCGAGCAAGAAGATGATGATGTTGGTGACGATGTCCATGTAAGGGACGAGGTTGAGCTCTCCTGCCTCTTCCTCGATCTCCTCGACATGGTCACGCATCCGGCGGCATGCCGCCCGGACCTGGCTTCTGGTCATGGAACGCTTGGCCCTTTCATCCGTGAGTCAGGTGAGACTTTGTCGATCCCCCTTGCCCCCTCGATTCGGATTAGGCCTTCGCTCCGCCCTGGGCTGACTCGGCCAGCAGGTTCTCCAGCTTCAGCGCGAAGCCTTCCAGATCGCCGACCTGCTTCTTCGAGGCCGACGAGAGGATGGCGTGGGCGATGATGCAAGTGACCGCGATGCTGAGACCCATGGCGGTGTTGTTGAGCGCCTCGGAGATACCCTTGGCGAGCAGGGCCGACCGCTCTTCCGGCTTGGCGGCCGCGACGGCGCCGAACGCCCGGATGAGGCCGATAACCGTCCCGAG
Source organism: uncultured Pseudomonadota bacterium (assembly GCA_963847705.1). GTDB lineage: Bacteria > Myxococcota_A > Polyangia > Fen-1088 > Fen-1088 > JADGRB01. The sequence goes on from CAWKBC010000017.1 coordinate 79,061, forward strand.
GAGGCCGACGAGGGTCGCGATGTTGGCGATCGACCAGAGGATCTGGACGCGCTTCTTCAGCAGCGGCGTCACGTCGACCAGCGTCTCTTCGATCGCCTGGGCGATGGCGATCTCGCCGCGGTGAACGCGCTGGAGACCGGCGCGGGCCACCTGGGCCACCGGGGCCTCGGTCGCCGAGCAGAGCTTGACCGCGCGGTCGATGTTGTTGGCCAGAACCAGCTTCCGAATCTGCTCGAGGAACGCCTTGGCGTTCACGGACCCCTTGCCGAGGAAGAAGATGGTTCGATCAACGATGAACGCCAAGGTGATGATAGACACCACCAGGTTGACGTACATCAGCGTGCCACCTTGCTCTAAGAACTGGGCGAGTCCTTGCATCTCGTGTCTCCTCGCGCGCGCGCATTGGATGCGCGGCATTCGACTCTCGGGTCTGGTTGGGGGAAGCGGTTTTGTGAAGAATGAGGCCCTGTGAGGGGCTTTGCTGCTGGGAGCGTAAAGTAACGCGGTCGCTATCTTATCGGTATGTCCTGGGGTGTCAAGCTCGTGACCGCGGCTGCAACGTGGATGATTACGTCGGAAACTTCAGGAAACTTTACCCCTCACGTCACGCTCTCTTTTCTTTGAATGGTCTTTGAACGATTCCTGGAGCGATTCCTTGAGCGATTCGTGGATCGACACGGAGCCATTCATGCGCCCCGACAACGCTCAGCTCGGAGGCACTGGCGATTCGGAGTCGGTCCACCGGCCGCTTCTCGTGCCGTGGGGGAGCGCCGTCGATGGTCACGGCCCGGGGTGGGCCTGGCCATTCGCGGGGTGACTGTCCGCCGCGCCGGCCGTGACCGGCTCGCCGTCGAGATCGCGGAGCTCCACCGGCGCCAGCTTGGCCAGCGGCCCCTCGATCGACTTGCGGTCGCCGACCACGATGATGGCCAGATGCGACGGGTCGAGGTACTTGCGCGCGACGCGCCGGACGTCGTCCTTGGTGACGGCGGCGATCTTGCGGGTGTATTCGGCGAGGTAGCTGTCCGGAAAACCGTAAACCGACAGCTCGGCGAGCTGGGCGGCGACGGCGGCCCGGGTGGCGAAGCGGGAGGGGAACGACTTGATGATCTGGTCCTTGGCGCGTGCGAGCTCGGCGTCGGTGACGTCGCCGTCGCGGATGGCGTTCAGCTCCTTCAAGATCTCGGCGACCGAGTCGGCGCTGTGGGGGGCGACGAACTCGCCGCCGGCCGAGAACGGTCCAGGCGTCTTGCGGCTGTCGAAGCTGGAACGGGCGCCGTAGGTCCAGCCTTTCCCCTCGCGGAGGTTGAGATCCAGGCGGTAAAAGCCGCCGCCCAGGATCAGATTCATCACGGTGACCGGAAAGTAGTCCGGGCTCTGGCGGTCGATGCCGACCAGCCCCACCCGGATCGAGGACTGCGGCGCCCCGGCCTTGTCGATGAGGAAGATCTTGGTCTCGGGCGCGGCGCCCCCCGGCGCCGGCAGCCGACGCGCCGCCACGTGCTTGCTGCGCCAGCCCTTGAACGCCGCCTCCAGCTTCCCCCGCAGCGCCGCCTCGGTGGTGTCGCCGGCGACGATCAACGCCGCGTTGTTGGGGTGATAGTAGGCGTCGTAGAAGGCGCGCAGGTCGGCGGGGGTCAGCTTCTTGATGGATGCCTCCGTGCCGCTCATCGGCCACCCGTAGGGGTGCTTGGCGCCGTAGAGGAGATGACTGAGCGCCAGCCCGGCGACCGTCGGCGGGCTGTCCTTGCGGCGGGTGATGGCGGTGAGGAGGTTGTCGCGGACGCGCGTGAACTCCTTTTCGTCGAAAGCCGGGTGCTGGACGACGTCGGAGAAAATATCCAGCGCCGGGTCCAGGTTGCGGCTCAGCGTCGAGAGGCTGACGCTGGAGGCGTCCCAGGTGCCGCCGGTCGACAGCGTGGCGCCGAGCGCGGCGATCTGGTCGGCGATCTCAATCGCGCCGCGGGTCTTGGTCCCCTCGTCCAGCATGCGCGCCGTCAGGTCGGCCAGGCCGGCCTTGTCGGCCGGGTTGGCCGCGCTCCCGGTCTTCACCATCAGGTTGAAGTCGATGAGCGGAAGGTCGTGAAATTCGACGAGGAAAACGTCGAGGCCGTTCTTCAACTTGAACCGCTTCCAGTGCGGCGGGGTGAAGGTCGGCTCGGTCCCGGCCCCGGGCGCCTGCTGGCGGAAGGGGGCGTCGGGGGTCTGCCGCGCGGGAACGGGGGGGAGCGGCGCGGGCGCGGCCGAGACCACGACGGTCGGGGAAACGGGGGGAACACCGGAGACCGCGGGCTTTGGCGAGGCCGGCGTGGCACAGGCGGCGCCCAACCCGGCCAGCATCGCCGCCGTCAGCAATCGCGTGCGAGAGGTGGTCATTTCTTCACCCGCCCCATGATCGGCGCGTCGGGATTGGGATCGATCGTCACCACCACCCGTCCGTCTTTGTTGAGGACCTCCTGGGCAGCCCGCTGGACCGCGGCGGCGTCGACCGCCCGGTAGCGGCGGAGGTCCTCGGTCAGATACCCCGGGTCGTTGAGGAGATAGTTGTAGGACTGCAGCCGCTCGGCGCGGGCCAGCAGCGGCTCGAGGCTGCGCACCGCCTCCGATTCGATCTGGTTCTTGGCCCGGTTGAGCTCGGCGTCGTCGACCGGCTTGGCCTTGAGCGCGGCGATCTCCTGGTCGATGACAGCCAGGATCTCGTCCAGCGTGTGCCCCGGCATCGGCGAGGCGGTGATCTCGAAGGTGCTGGACAGGAGCTGGCTCTGCTGGGACGCGGTCACCGACTGGGCGATCTTGAGGTCATAGACGAGGCGCTTGTAGAGGCGCGACGACTTGCCGTTGCCGAGGATGTTGGCCAGAACGTCGAGCTCCCGGTCGCCGGGGGCGAAGTTGGCGGGCGAGGGGTAGTCGACGTAGAGCTGCGGCTGCTGGATCTTGGCCTCCATGGCGATCCGCTGGGGCGCCGACAGGCGGACCTCGCCCCCCGCCCGGCGCACGACCGGCGGGCCGGCCGGGATTGCCCCGAAGTAGCGCTCGACCAGCTCCTTGGCCCTGGCGCGATCGAAGTCGCCCGCGATGGTCAAGGTGGCGTTCCCGGGCGCGTAGTAGGAGCGGAAGAAGCCCTGAACGTCGCCGACCGAGGCGGCGGAGAGATCCTCCATCGAGCCGATCACCTCGTGGTGGTAGGGGTGGTCGGGGGGGTAGAGCGCCTCGGCCAGGACGTGCGAGATGAGGCCGGCCGGCCGGTTCTCGTAGCGCTGGCGCTTCTCGTTCTTGACCACGTCGCGCTGGTTGTCGAGCGTCTCCTTGAACGATGGCCGCTCGAGCAGGAAGCCCATCCGGTCGCTCTCCAGCCAGAGCGCCAGCTCGAGCTGATTGGCCGGGACGACCTCGAAGTAGTTGGTGCGGTCGGCGGCGGTCGACCCGTTCACGTTGGAGGCCCCGGCCTTCTGGAGAAACTCGAAGTACTTGTCCTCGGGGATGTGCTTGGTCCCCTGGAACATGATGTGCTCGAACAGGTGCGCGAAGCCGGTGTGGCCGGGCGCCTCGTCGCGCGAGCCGACCTTGTACCAGACGTCGACCGCCACCTCCGGCATCCGGTGGTCCTCGTGAAGGATCACCTCCAGGCCATTCGGAAGGGTGTACTTTTCGAAGGAGATCTCGTGGCAAATCCGCCGACGGTGACGGCGGAGCCGTCGTGCCGGCCAGGACCGCCAAAGCCGCCGCGGCTCGTGCGTGCATGCGCGAAGTCTTACCACGCTATCGGCGGAGGGAATTATCTGGGAGAATTCGAATCCGCTTCTGATGTCGACCCCCCCCCACACTCCGCCCGAACCGAATGCCCCCGCCGTCGTGACCGACGAGGACCTCGTCGCGCGCGCGCGAACCAAGGACTTCGCGGCCTTCGAGGAACTGGTCGATCGTTACGAGGACAAGATCTTTCGCCTGGCCTTCCGTTTCGTCCGCAACGAGACGGAGGCCAAGGAGATCGTGCAGGACACCTTCCTCTTGGTGTGGCGGAAGCTCGACACGTTCAAGGGGGATTCCCAGTTCGGCAGTTGGCTCTACCGGGTCGCCACCAACACGGCGCTCATGCGGCTGCGGGCGCAGCGGCGGCACCCCGAGATCTCGACCGAAGAGCTTCCGGTCGACTACCTCGACAACTATGGTCAGATCCCCTCCGCCGGGGAGAACTGGGCCAAGCGCCCCGATGACGAGCTGCAGTCGGATGAGCTGCGGCGCCGAATTCAAAAGGCGGTCGACGAGCTGCCCGAGATTTACCGGACGGTGTTCCTCATCCGCGACGTCGAGGGGCTCTCGACCGAGGAGACGGCCGAGGTGCTCGAGATCTCCATCCCGACCGTGAAGACCCGGCTGCACCGGGCGCGTCTGGCCCTGCGTGACGCGATCACGCGCTACTTCGATCAGAAGTAAAAGTCTCGATTTTCCGGCTATAATCGCGCCGGCCCATGGTGAAGATTCGGGCAGCGGCGGCGCTGGTGGTTTGCGTCGTCGTGGCCAGCGCAGCTCGCGCCGGGGCCCAATCGGCGACGGCGACCGCCTACGACGAGGTGCTGGCGCGGGCGGGCGCGCGGCTGGCCGCGGAGGCCAGCAAGCCGCAGGCGATCTCCGCGCTGGCGGAGCTGGCGGCGCTCGATGAGGCGGTCTCGCCGGCGGCGCTGGAGGCCGCGGTCCGCGGGGGGCTGGTCGCCGGGGCGCATCCGCTGGTCGCCGCGCAGGCGGCCTTTCTCCTGGCGCACCTCTGCGACGAGCGCGGCGCCAGCGAGGAAGCGACCTCGCTGCGCAGCGGCCTCGGCTTTCTCGCGCACCCGTACGTGATCGGCCCGTTCGGCGAGGGGCGCGCCAGCTTCCGGACGGTGTTCCCGCCGGAGGCCGAACACGCGCCGCCCGAGCTCGCCCGCACCTATCCTGGAAAGACCCACGACGTCGCCTGGCGCGCGGGGGACGCCGCCGTGCGCGAGGGGGCGCTGTATCTCGACGGCCTGCTCCGCCCGGACGATCAAGCGGTCGCTTACGTGGCGGCGTTCGTTCACAGCGATCGCCAGCGCGCGGCGGCGCTCCGGATCGGCTCCCCGGGTCCGGTCAAGATCTGGGTCAACGGCGCCCTGGTGTTCGCCGAGGACGTGGTCCGGCCGGCCGGGCTCGATCAGGACGCCGCCCCCGTGCAGCTCGGACGCGGTTGGAACCGAATTCTGATCAAGACGGTGGTGGTGGACGGCGCCTGGCGGCTCTACGCGCGGCTGACCGCTCCGTCGGGAGCGCCGCTGCACCTCGGCGGTCCGGCGGAGGTCCCGCCGCCGGACGCCAGGTGGGTGACGGCGACGGTGACCGCGACGACAGCCGCGCAGGTGCGTTCTGCCGGGAAGGCGGCGGTCGCTTCGCTCGACGCGCTGCTCGAGCAGCGGGCCAGGGGGGCGACGGGCGAGGCGGCCGCCGGGGCGTGGCTCGACCTGGCGCGCGCCCTCGCCTGGATCGCCCCGCGCGATCGCGACGCGCACGCCGCCGCGGACGCCGTCCAACGCTCGCTGACCGCGGGCCCCACGCTGGGCGCCTATCTGGTGGCGGCCGAGGTCGCCGACACCGACGACGAGCGCCGCCGCGATCTCGAGCGGGCCGGTGAGCTGCCGATCTCGTCGCCCTGGCGCGCGCTGCTGCTGGCACGCCTGGGGGAGCTGGCGCGGACCGAGCGGCGCGAGGCGCGCGCGACCGAGTCCTTCCGCAGCGCGCTGGTCCTCGACGCCGGCTGCTGGCCGGCGGCGCTGGCGCTGGCCGACCAGGAGTCGGAGGCGGCGCTGCCGCTGGCGGCGCTGGCGCGGGTCGAAGCGTTGCCGCCCGCGGTGCAGGCGCTGCCGCGCGTCCGCCGGGCGGCGGCTCGGCTCTATGAAGCCGCCGGGCGTCGAAACGCGAGCGATCGGCTGCTGGCGTCCCTGTCGGACGAGCGGCGGATCGAGGTCGATCTGCTGCACCAGCTCGCCACGCGGGCGCGGGCCCGGGGCGACGGCGCGGAGGCCCGCCTGCGTCTGGCCGCCGCCGCAGCGCTGCGGCCCGATCTGCCGTCGCTGCAGATCGAGCTGGCGCGGCTGGACGAGGGGGCGGGGGAGGGGGCGCGGGCGCTGGCGGGGCTCACCGCGCTCGCGGGGCGGCTGCCCGACGATCCCTCGGCGCTGATCGCGCTGGGCAAGCTGCTTCACCGGCTCGGGCGGACCGACGAGGCGTTGCTCCGGCTGCGGGGCGCGCTGGCGCTGCGTCCCCAGGATCCCGAGCTCAAACGGTACGTCGATGGGCTGGTCGCCGGCGACCACGGCGATCCGGCGGCGGCCGACGAGCTGGCGCGTCGCTTCGCGGAAGAGGCGAGCAGCCTGGTGCCGCTCCACCCGCCCACGCTGGCGGCGACCGGTGACACCGCGGTGGTGCTGCTCGACCGGCGGGTCGTGCGCGTGCACAAGAACGGCCTCTCCCGGACCTTCGCGCAGAGGGTGGTCGAGGTGCTCACCGAGCGCGGCGCCGAGGACAACAAGGAGTTCGAGGTCCACTACACGCCGGGCAGCGAGGAGGTCGACATCCGCCAGGCCCGCATCTACCGGCGTGACGCGCGCGGCGGGCTGGAGGTGCTGGAGGCGACCGACCGCAGCGACGAAGATCTCTCCGAGCCCTGGTACGGCCTCTACTACGACAACCGCGCCGAGGTCGTCCGCTTCGAGGGGCTGCGCCCCGGTGACGTGGTGGAGATCCAGTATCTGGTCGACGACGTCAGCAACGAGAACCAGATGTCCGACTACTTCGGCGATCTGCAGTACGTCGCCGAGACGATCCCCAAGCGGCGCTGGGACTACACGCTCATCGCGCCGCAAAGCCGGCCGATCCACGCCAATGTCCCGCGCGTCGCCCGGCTCGAACAGAAGACCACGGTCGACGGCGACGATCGGGTCTATCACTTTGCCGCCACCGACATCCCCAAGGTCGACGCCGAGCCGGCCATGCCGGGGACGGCGGAGACGGCGCCTTACCTGCACGTCAGCACCTACGCGACCTGGGCCGAGGTCGGGGCCTGGTACTGGCACCTGGTCGAAGATCAGCTCACCGCCGACGACGACGTCCGCCAGACGGCGCGCGGCCTGGTGACACCGTCGATGAGCGACGAGGCGCGGGTGCGCGCGGTCTACAACTTCGTCGTCGAGAACACCCGCTACGTCGGGCTGGAGTTCGGCATCCACGGCTACAAGCCCTACAAGGTGACCCAGGTGCTGGCGCGCCGCTTCGGTGACTGCAAGGACAAGGCCTCGCTGCTGCTGGCGCTCCTGCGGGAGGTCGGCATCGACGCCGAGCTGGTCTTGGTGCGCACCCGCCGCGGGGGCCGGCTCGATCCGCAGCCGGCCTCGCTGGCCGTGTTCGATCACGCCATCGTCTACGTGCCGAAGCTCGATCGGTACCTCGATGGCACGGCGGAGTTCTCCGGCCTGTCCGAGCTGCCGACGGAGGACCAGGGGGTGATGGTGCTGCGGGTCGGGCCGCACGGGGGCCTCCTGACCGAGACGCCGGTGCTCCCTTCGGGCGCCAGCCGGGTCGAGCGGCGCTGGCAGGTCGCCGTCGATCTCTCGGGCGACGCGCACATCGACGAATCGCTCTCGATCCGCGGCGCGGCGGCGGCCAACTGGCGCGAGCACTACCAGACGCCCGGCCAGCGGGCGGAGCGCTACGGGCGGGTGTGGGACGGCCGCTTCCCCGGCGCGCGGCTCGCCTCTGTCGAGATGCCGGCGATGGGCAACCGCGACGCCCCGGTGACGGTGCGCGCGGCGATCAACGTGCCGCGCTTCGGCCAGCTGTCGTCCCGAAAGTCGCTCGAGCTGCCGGTGAGCGGGCGCGATCCCGATTTCGTGCGGACCTACGCTCGCCTCTCGGCCCGGCGGCAGGACCTGGTGCTCGCCTATCCCTGGCAGCACGACGAGGAGGTGACCTATCACCTGCCGGCGGGCTGGCGGATCCTGGACGGCGGGCTCGGCGGCGAAGGCGGCCGCGAGGTCCAGAGCGCGTTCGGGCGATTCCACCTCGAGGTGAGCGCCGACGGCGACGTGGTGCGGGTGAAGTCGTTCCTGGACGTGGCGCGCGCGCGGATCGCGCCCGACGAGTACGCGCGCTTCCGCGCCTTCCTGGGGGAGATCGACGAGGCTCTCCAGACCAGGCTGGTGGTTGGCCCGGGCGAGGCGGGCTCGTGAGGCGCGGCGCGCGCGCACCCGTGCGGAGGGCGACCGGCGCTGTCGAGCCGATGTTGCCGATGTTGCCGGGTTTGGCGATCTTGCCGGCGTTGGCGACCTTGGCCGGCCTGCTCACGATTTCAGGGTGCGCCACGTTGCCGCGGCGGCCGGCGCCCCTGCCCAATCCGTCGGTCGCCGGTTGGGATGCGCTGGCCGACGGCCGTCGCGCCGACGCCGCGCGGCTCTTCGCGGCCCGCCTGGCCGGGTCGCCCGGAGATCCCGTGGCGCTCCTGGGCCGCGCCACCATCGCCTACGAGCGGGGCGAGAGCCTGGCCGCGCTCGCCGACGATGTCGCGCTGTTGACCGCGCTCGCCGCCACGCCGGACGCAGCCTCCGCCCCCCTGGCCGAGGTGGCGGCGGGCCGGGTGCGCGATCTGTGGGATGAGCTCGCACCGGCCGACCGCACCCGGATCGCCTCGATGTTGCGCCCGGTCGAGCTGGCGCGCGCACCCGCGCTCCCCTGGTTGGCGCGCGTCGAGCTGGCCCGCCTCGGGGATGAGATCGCCCGCCAGGCCGACGACGCCGAGGCGCTCGCTCGGGCGGCGCGCAAGGACGGCTGCGCGCGGTTGGCGTTCGAGGTCGGATCGCTCGGCCCGTTCGCGCACCTCGACCTCGATCGCGGGGCGGTGGCCGCGGCGCGCGCGCCCGGGGCCTGGCGGGCGCTCACCGCGTCGGGCTGTCACCTCGACATCCCCCTGTCGGCGGACGGGCGACCGGACGCGCGCCTCCTGCGTGCGGCCATCGAGGTGCCCGCAGGCGACTATGAGATCGCCCTCGAATTTTCAGACGAGGCGCGACTGGAGATCGACGGCGTCGCGGTGTCCGCTCCTGGATCGGCGCGACGCTACAGCCCCCATCTCTCTGCGGCGCGCGTCTCGCTGGCGGCCGGGCGACACGAGCTGACCCTGCGGATCGCCACAGCTGCGGGCGAAACGCGGCTGGGACTGTTCGTGTTGCCGCTCGCTGGCGACGGGGGGGCCGAGGGGAATGGCGCCGGCCCGGTCGCCTTCGTCGATCCGCGCGTGGCGAGATCGCCGTCGGACAGGGCCGCGCCGGCGGTGCTCCGGCCGGAGCTGGCGGCGCCGCGGCCGGCCAGCGCGCCCGGGGACGAACGCGGAAGAGATGCGTTGCGCGACTACTGTGACGCCTTCGCCGCCGCCCGGCGCGGCGCGATCGACGACGTGGCGACGGGGCTCGAACGTCTGGCGGCGCGGCCTCGCTTCGCGGTCGGGCTGGCGCTGGCCGGGGAGATCGCACGCGACGATCCCACCCGCCCAGCGCCGTTCGCGCGCGATGCCGCTCGCCGCTGCCTGCACCAGGCCGTGGCCGTCGATCCCCAGCTCGGGCGCGCCTGGCAGACGCTGGCCGCGCTGGAGATGGACGACGATCGTTCGCGCGAAGCCATGGCCGACGCGCGCCGGGCGGGCAGCGCAGCCCCCGGCTGGTGGGCGCCCCAGCTCCTGCTGGCCCGACTGCTCGGGGCGCGCGGCCTCGACTTCGACGCCGCCGGCGCGCTGGCGCAGGCCGCCGCCAAGAGTCCCGGCGCGGCGACCCCTTGCCCCGTGCTCGAGGCGCAGCGACGCGAAGCGGAGGAGCGTCGGCAGCTGTCGCGCGAGGAGTCTTTGAGCGCCGCGCTGGTTCAGTGCGGGGGCGACATCGATGCCCGCGTCGACCGCCATCGCGCGCGCGGCCAGACCGCGGAGGCGATCGCGCTTCTGCGGCGCGCGCTCCGGCTCGATCCCGAGCGCGACGATCTGACCGGGGAGCTGGCGCTTCTTCTCTCGGAGGACGGACGCGCGGCGGAGGCCGTCGCCGAGCTGACCGCGCTGGTGGCGCGCGATCCCCAGGACCCCACCCGCCGGGTGCGGCTGGCGGATGCACAGGTGGCAGCCGGTCAGCTCGAGGCGGCGCGCCGCACCATCGCCGACGTGCTGGCCGTGCGGCCCGACGTGCCCGAGGTGCGCCGGTCGGCGCGCGCGCTGGGCCTCCCGCTGCCGCTCGACGGTTTCCGGGTCGACGGGCGCGCCGCCATTCGCAGGTTCGAGGCGGCGGGTGGGCAGTACGCCGCGCCGGCGGTGATGGTGCTCGATCGCGCGGTCACCCGCGTGTTCGGCAGCGGCGCCACCATGAGCCTCACCCACGAGATCGTGCGCGTCGACAGCAAGGACGCCATCGATCGCTGGGGCGAGATCGAGGTCCCCGCGGGGGCCGAGATCTTGACCCTGCGCACCCACAAGTCCGACGGGACCACGCGCGAGCCTGAGGAGATCGCCGGCAAGGAGAGCGTCTCCGCGGCAGATCTGGCGATCGGCGACTACGTGGAGTGGGAGCTGCTGGAGACGCACGGGCCGTCGGAGGCGTTCGCGCCGGGGTTTCTCGCCGAGCGCTTCTTCTTCCAGTCGTTCGACGCCCCGATCGCGCGCAGCGAGCTCGAGCTGGTGACCCCGGCCGGGCTCCCCCTGGCCTTCGATGCGCGGGCGGGGGCGCCCAAGCCGGAGAAGCGTCTGTCGGCGGACGGCGCGCAGCTCACCACCTTCGTGGCCACCAACGTTCCACAGCTCTTCGCCGAGAGCTCGGCCGTCCCGGCGATCGAATACGTCCCCTCCGTCCGCGCGTCGAGCGGGGTGGGCTGGGACGCCTGGGCCCGCTACCTGACCGAGGAGCTGCACGACGCGATCCGCGTCTCGCCCGAGGTGGCCGCGCTGGCCAGGAGAATCGGGGCCCCGGCGGGCGGCGATCGCGCGCGCCTGGCCGCCGCCATCGTCGACTGGGTCACGGAGAACATCGAGGCGACCGACGAGCTGGCGGAGCCCGCCGGCTACACGCTGGCGCGGGGCCGCGGCAGCCGGGTGACCCTGACGCTGGCCCTGGCCGCGGAGCTGGGCCTTCCGGCCGAGGTGGTGCTGGCCCGGTCGCGCCTGGTGGCCGACGCAGGGGCCGCGACGCCGCCGCAGGAGCTGGACGACTTCGCCGACACACTGGTGGCGTTCGACCTGGCGCCGAAGCCGGTCTACAGCGATCTCCGCCTGCGCCACGCGGCGTTCGGCTACGTCCCTCCCGGGCTCGACGGCGCCCGCACGCTCAGCCTGCGCGACGGTTCTTTCGGCGTGGCCCGCAGCTCCGCCGGCGAGGATCGACGGACCATCGACATGACCATCCGCCTCGACGAACGGGGCGGCGGATCGGCGGTGGCGACAGAGGAGCTGGCCGGGTGGCCGGCGCTCGAGTGGGCCGATCTGGTGGACAGGTTCGGCGCCGATCGCGTTCGCCTGCGCGAGGACTTCGAGCAGCGGTGGCTGGGGGTGCAGTTTCCGGGCGCGCGGCTGCGCGACCTGGAGGTCGATCTGCCGCGTGACGCCTCCGGCCGGGTCGGCACCGCGCGCGTGCGCTACTCGTTCGTCAGCGCGCACCTCGCGGTCGCGGTCTCCGGCGGCGGAGCAAGTGGCCCCGATCGCGGGGCGGGCTCCCGCGAGATGCGCATCGCGCCCACCTTCTTCCGCTCGCAGCCGGGGCGCCGGTTCGCCGCCGAGCCCCAGCGCTCGACGGCGTTGATGCTCGGCTTCGACGTCCCGATCCGGATGACCGCCACGGTGGAGCTGCCGGGCGCCGCGCGGCTCGACGCGCCCGGGACGCCGGGCGATCTGGTGGTCTCCCGCGCGGGCGGCTATCGCTTCGTCGAGGCGCGCGACGTCGAGCCCGGGCGCCCCAACGTGATCGTGCTCCGCCGTGAATCCACATTGCCGATCATGCGCGTCGCCCCCGGCGAGTACGCTGGGGTGGCCGCCGATCTGCGGCGCGTCGACGGGGCCGAGCAGGCGGAGATCCGGATCCGGCTCGGCGCCGTCGGTCACGGGACCGGTGGGCATTGAGAGCGGCGTCGCGACTGGGGGGACTCACGCTCGTCTGCCTGCTCGGCGCCTGCAAGAGCACCCAGCCGCTGCCGGGCGGCCCCGCCGATCGGCTGGTGGTGGCCCGCTCGACCGACGCGGTCAGCCTGGATCCGGCGCGGACCAACGATCTCGAGTCGCTGGAGGTGGCCGAGCAGGTCTATGGACGGCTGGTCCGATTCTCACCGGGGCGGCTCGAGCCAGAGCCCGATCTGGCCACCAGCTGGTCGGTCAGCGCCGACGGCACCGTCTGGACCTTCGAGCTGCGCCCCGACATGCACTTTCAGGACGGGACCCCGGTCGACGCCGAGGCGGTGGTGTTCTCGTTCGAGCGGCAGATCGTCCCCGAGCATCCGCACCACGAGCCCGACTTCGTCTGGACCCGCGCCTATCACAACATCCGGCGCGTGCGCGCCGACGGCCCGCTGCGGGTGCAGTTCGAGATCGATCGCCCCTACGCACCGTTCCTGGCCAACCTGGCGATGGGCCCGGCGGCGATCGTCTCGCCGACGGCGGTGAAGAAGTGGGGGCACGACTTCGGGCGCCACCCGGTCGGCTCGGGACCCTACCGCTTCGTCGAGTGGATCCCCGGCGACCGCATCACGCTCGAGCGCAACCCGACCTACTGGGATCAGCCGGCCCGCACGCGCTACCTGGTCCTCCTGGCGATGCCCGATTCCAAGCAGCGGCTGCAGGCGCTGGAGTCGGGCGCCGCCGACGTGATCCAGCAGCTGGCGCCCGATGATCTGCCGCTCGTGCGCCTGCATCCGGATCTGCGGCTGGCGATGGCGCCGGCGGCGCTGGTCTCCTACCTGGCGATGAACACACAGCGGCGGCCGCTCAACGATCCGCGCATTCGTCGGGCGATCGCCCACGCCATCCGCACCGAGGCGCTGGTGAAGCTCATCTACCAGGGGCTCGGCATCCCGGCGATCGGCCCGCTGCCGCCCAACGTCTGGGGGGCGCGCTCCGACGTGGTGACCTATCCGTACAATCCGGCCAAGGCGCGCGCTCTCCTGGCCGAGGCCGGCTGGCAGGGGGATCGGGAGGCGCCGCTCAAGCTGTTCGCCCCCTCGGCGCCCAGCCAGTTCATGCCGGCCCCGGCGCGGGTGGCCGACATCATCAAGCACTGTCTGGCCGAGGTGGGGATCAAGGTCGACGTCATCCTCAGCGATCCGGCCGACCACCAGCGGGCGCTCTGGGCCGGCGAGCACGATCTGGCGCTGCACGGCTGGTTCAACGACAACGGCGATCCGGACAGTTTTCTCTACACCCTGCTCGACTCGGACAACACCACCGGCACCCGGCCGTCGAACATCGCGTTCTACAGCAACGGGTGGTTTCACGACGTCATCGGCATGGCGCAACGAACGACCGATCGCACCGAGCGCGAGCGGCTCTACTCGCAGGCGCAGGCGATCCTGGCCATCGACGTCCCCTGGGTGCCGCTGGCGCACTCGAAGGTGGTGTTCGCCGAGCGGACCAACATCCGGGGCCTGGTGGTGCAGCCGTCGGCGATGGGTCTCTACCGCTTCGCGGAGCACGTGCAGTGAAGCCGGGACGGTCGTACTGGGGCGGCGGAAAGGGCTCGGCCAAGGCCTCCGGTCCGACACCGGCCGGCGATTCGCGCCGCTACAAATCCTCCAGCGGGAACCTTCGCGCCTCGGCGATGTACCGCCCGCCCGAGTGGCTGGGGCGCGGCAGCTCGAACTGGACGCTGCAGTCGGTGGCGCAGCCGCTGCACCGCCAGGGCCTGCGCCGACGCCTCCGCTCCGCCCTCATCGTCGCGGCGCTCGCGCCGGTCATCGTCGTCTCGGTCGTCGCGGTGGCGCTCATCTTTTCCAGCGTCGAGCAGGGGATCAGGTTCGAGGCCGAGCGCGGGCTGCAGGTCGCGCGCGGCCTCTTCCTGGGGCAGGTGCAGGAGGTGGCGGCGGGGGCGGCGGCGCTGGGGGCCGACGCCGAGCTGCTGGCGGCCAGCGCCGCCTCCGACCGAAGCAGGATTCGCACCCGGCTGGGCGCGCTGTCGGCGGCGACGCCAGGGTCGCTGTTCGAGATCACCGACGCGAGCGGGCGGATCGTGGCCCGTTGCTCGCGCGGGGCTTGCGACGAGCTGCTCACCGGCGCGGGGCGCGCCGGGCTGGAGCCGGCCGCGCGCTCGCCGGTCATCCTGCGCGCGCTCGACTACGAGCGGACCGTCTCCATCGAGAGCGCCCACGATCGCCTGGTGGTGCGCGCCGCGCTGCCGCTCACCGACCCGGCGCTGCGCCTCCTCGGCGCGGTGGTGGTGACGGTGCCGATCGACTGGACGGTGGTCGATCGCCTGAAGGCGGCGCTGGGCGCCGGGCGCGAGGTGGTGGTCTACGTCGGCCGCGATCCCAACTCGTCGACGTTCATGGCGGCCACGGGCGCGCGGCTGGTCGGCCCCACGCTGCCGCACGGGTTTCGTGTCTCGGGGCCGGGGAGCGCCACCTCGGTCGCGCCGATGGAGGTCGACGGGCACGAGTACTCGGTGGCCTTCGGCCAGCTTCAGGACGTCAACGCCGTTTCGGTCGGTCTGCTCGGGGTGGCCGTCGATCGCGAACCGCTGCTGCTGGGGTTCCGGCGCGCCATCGCCACGCTGGTCTCGGGCGTGCTGGCCACGCTGCTGCTGGCCATCGTCCTGTCGAACCTGCTGACGCGGCGGATGACCCGGCCGCTGCAGGATCTGCACGCCGGCGCGCTGGCCATCGCGCGCGGGGATCTCGACACCAGCATCTCGGTCGACACTCTCGACGAGATCGGCGATCTGGCCGAGGCGTTCCGGATCATGACCCGCAGCCTCAAGGAGAACCAGGAGGGGCTGGCGGCGCGCGTGCGCGAGCTGGTCACGGTTCACCAGGTCGGGCGCGCGGTCAGCACGGTCGTCGATCTCGGGCAGGTGCTCCGCTCCGTCGCCACCGAGGTGCTCAACGTCCTCGGCGGCAAGACCGCGGCCATCGCGCTGGCGATCGGTGCCGATCCACCGGAGTTCGTGGTGCGCGCGGTGGCGGGCGACGAGGTCGGCGGCCGGCTCGCCAGGTTGGCCGCCGCGGTCTCCGCGCTGGGGCGTCCGCGCCGCACGCCGGCCGTGGAGGCCGATCCGCAGCTGATGGAAGCCGCGCTCTCCGCCGGGCTGACCGGGCCGGTGATCGCGGCGCCGCTGACGCTCAAGGAACGTCTGGTCGGCGTGATCGTGATCGGGCGGCTCGGCGAATCACCGTTCGGCGAGGCCGACCTGCGCCTGCTGGTCACCTTCGCCGATCAGACCGCCACCGCCATCGAGAACGCCCGTCTCTACACCGAGGTGCGCGCCTTCTCCGAGGTGCTGGAGGCGCGGGTGCGGGCCCGCACCGCCGAGCTCGAGAAGGCCAACACCGAGATCGAACGGACGCTGCACGAGCTCGGCGAGGCGCAAGGGCAGCTCATCCATTCAGAGAAGATGGCCGGCCTGGGGATGCTGGTGGCCGGCATCGCGCACGAGGTGAACTCTCCGGCCGCCGCCGTGCAGGGGCTGGTCGACGCGCTGGCCGAGACCGTCCGCCGGCTGGGCCACAGCGCGCAGGCCATCAGCGCGCTGGAGCTCCCGCCGCCCTCCATCAACCGCTTCTTCGAGCTCATGGACAGCCTCTTGCCCGAGATGATCGCGGCGCCGCTGATGACGTCGATCGAGGCGCGCCAGCAGGCGCGCCGGCTGCGCACCGTCTTCTCGGGCGTCGACGGTGCCGCGGAGGCGGCCGCCATGCTGGCCGAGGTGGGCACCATCGGCGAGCGCGTCGCTCCCGAGCTGCGCGCGCTGGTCGGCGACAAGAGTCTGGCGCCGCTGGCCGGTTACCTGCGCGAGGTTGCCTTTTTGGCGCGCACCGCCGGCACGATCCGGACCGCCATCGGCTCCATCCGACGGATCGTCGGCGCGCTCAAGAGATACTCCCGATTGGACGAAGCACCTCTCGAGCGCGTCGATGTCCATGCGGGAATCGAGGACACCCTGGTGATCCTCTCGCATCAGTTGAAGTACGGAGAAAATGGCGTTAATGTGAGGAGATCATTTGGGTCGTTGCCAGCAATATCGGCATATGTAGGTGAGCTAAACCAGGTGTGGACGAACCTGATCCACAACGCGATACAGGCCATGGACGGGCGGGGCGAGATTCTCATTGAGACCAAGGCGGAGAACCGGGACGTGATCGTCGGGATCGAGGACACGGGTCCCGGGATTCCAGCGGACGTCGCGGAGCGGATCTTCGAGCCGTTCTTCACCACCAAGGCGAAGGGCGAGGGGACCGGTCTCGGTCTCAGCATCTGCGCGCGCATCGTCGAGAAGCACGGCGGCACGATCCGGGTCGACAGCAAGCCTGGGCGGACGCGGTTCGAGGTCCGCCTGCCGGTCGAGGGGCCAGCCCCCGCGCCGGTGCCGGTGAAGGAGGCCGCGGTCGGCGCCTGGCCGTCGTGGTCGGATGATTCCAGGCAGTCAGATTCCAAGCAGTCAGATTCCAAGAAGGAGCGCGCGTGACCCCGGCCGGCGTCTCGGCGCGCGAGCACATCGTCTGCGTCGACGACGAGGAGGGGATTCTGGCGGCGTTGCGCCAGCAGCTCTCCGCCCGCTTCGGCAACGAGTGCGACATCGCCGTCGCTAAGAACGCGCGCGAGGCGCTGGAGCTCATCGAAGATCTGCAGCAGGACGGCGAGCAGATCGCGGTGGTGATCGCCGATCAGATCATGCCGGGCATGAAGGGCGTCGAGCTGCTCGAGGAGGTCCACCGGCGCAGCCCCAAGACGGTGAAGATCCTGCTGACCGGCCAGGCCGGCCTCGACGCGGTCGTCTACGCCATCAACAAGGCGGGGCTCGATCAGTACATCCCCAAACCCTGGGACGAGCCCGACCTGCGCCTCACCATCCAGAGCCTGCTGTCGCGCTTTCGCCTGGAGCGTGAGCGCGTCGAGCTCCTGGCCGAGCTGCGCGAGAAGAACGCCGAGCTGGCCACGCTCAACACCTCGCTGGAAGAGAAGGTCATCGAGCGCACCAAGGAGCTCGAGAACCTGAACACGCGGCTAGCCGAGCTGGCGATCACCGACGGGCTCACCGGCCTTTACAACCACCGCCACTTCCGCGAGCGGCTGTCGCTGGAGATGGAGCGCAGCAACCGGACCGGGCTGCCGCTGTCGATCCTGATGATCGACGTCGATCACTTCAAGGGCTACAACGACCGCCACGGCCACCTGGCCGGTGACAATGCCCTGCGCGGCGTCTCCAAGATCCTGCAGCACGGGCGGCGCGCCAACGATCTGGTCGCGCGCTACGGCGGCGAGGAGTTCGCCATCATCCTGCTCGACGTGGGCAAGGCGGCGGCCAAGGAGGTGGCGGAGCGGATCTGCGCCCAGATCGCCGAGTTCCCCTTCGAGTTCGGCAGCACGCAGCCGATGGGCAAGCTGACGATCTCGCTGGGCGTCGCCGCGTTTCCCGACGACGGCGCCGAGCCGGCGCTGGTGCTGGCGGCGGCCGACCGGGCGCTGTTCTCCGCCAAGAACCACGGCCGCAACCGGGTCCGCGTCGCCGGCGCGCCCGAGTAGGCGAAGGAGCAGGGCGAGGTGAAGGTCGCCGTCCTCGGTGGCGGCGCCTGGGGCGGGGTGCTGGCGGCGGTGGCCTCGGCGCGCGGCCACGACGTTGCGCTCTGGGAGGCCGATCCGACGTCGGCCCTGGCGTTGGGGCGAGAGCGCCAGAGCCCGCGCTCGGTCCCCGGCTTCCGCCTCCCCGCGGCGGTGGCCGTGTCGGGGGACGCCGACGGGGCGGTCGCCGGTCGGGAGATGCTGGTCGTCGCCATTCCGTCGGAGCGGGTGCGCGCGACGCTGCGGCGCGCGGCACCGAAGATCGACCGTGGGACCATCGTCGTCTGCGCCTCCAAGGGTCTCGAGCCCGACAGCGGCGACACGATGATCGAGGTCCTGGGCGCCGCGTTGCCGGAGCGCCGCCCGGTCGTGCTGTCGGGTCCGAGCTTCGCGCAGGAGGTGGCGGCCGGGCTGCCGGCCGCGCTGGTGGCGGCGTCAGCCGACGCGGCCGCCGCCGCCGCCGTGCAGGCGGCGCTGGGCGGCGAGCGGCTGCGCGTCTACACCAGCGACGACGCGATCGGCGTCTGCGTGGGCGGCGCGCTCAAGAACGTCGTCGCCATCGCGGCCGGCTGCTGCGACGGGTTCGGTCTCGGCGCCAGCGCGCGCGCCGCGCTCATCACGCGCGGCCTCGCCGAGATGGGGCGGTTGGCGGATCGCAAGGGTGGCCAGCCGCTGACGCTGGCTGGCCTGGCCGGTCTCGGGGATCTGGTGCTCACCTGCACCGGCGATCTCTCGCGCAACCGCCAGGTCGGCCTGGCGCTGGCGCGCGGCGAATCGACGGTCCAGATCGTCGCCAAGCTTGGGCACGTCGCCGAGGGGGTGGAGACCGCGCGCACCGCCCAGGCCCTGGCGGAGCGCCTCGGCGTCGACATGCCGATCACCCGGGAGGTGGCGGCGGTCCTCTTCGCCGGCAAGCCGGCGCGGGCGGCGCTGACCGATCTGCTGGCCCGCGACGTGCGACCCGAGCGGGCCTGAGGGGCCGCCCGGCTGGCACCTGGGCCCGTCCCGGCTGCTCCTCATGTTTGTTTGTAACGCCCGGCGGACTCGCCGTACGTCTTCCCCAAAGGAGGTCAAGAATGACCACAGTCCACGCCGAGTCCGGTACGAACGTCCACGAGATCGCCGCCGGGATCTTTCGCATCAGTGTCCCCGTGCCGCCCAGCGCGATGCCGGGGGGATTCACCTTCAATCAGTTCCTGCTGGTCGACGACGAGCCGCTGCTCTTTCACACCGGTCCGCACAAGATGTTTCCGCTGGTGCGGCAGGCGGTCGCGCACGTCCTGGGCGACGTGACGAAGCTGAAGTGGGTCGGCTTCTCGCACGTCGAGGCTGACGAATGCGGCGCGCTCAACGAGTGGCTGGAGGCCGCGCCCCAGGCGACGCCGGTCTGCAGCCAGGTCGCGGCGATGGTCTCGGTGAGCGACTTCGCCATCCGGCCGGCGCGGGCGCTCGGGGACGGTGAGGAGCTGTCGCTGGGGGGCAAGCGCGTGCGCTGGTTCAATGCGCCGCACCTTCCGCACAACTGGGAGTGCGGCTACCTCAACGAATCGACGACGCGGACGCTCCTCTGCGGCGATCTCTTCACCCACGGTGGCGCCGACCTCCCGCCGATCACCGAGTCGGAGGTGCTGGGCCCGTCCGAGGCGTTCCGCCAGGCGATGCCGCCCGGCAGCGTGGCGATCGAGCGGGGGAGCCGCGCCATCCTCGAGAAGCTGGCGGCAACCGAGCCGAGGACCCTCGCCTTGATGCACGGCAGCTCCTTTCGGGGCGACGGCGCGAAGCTCCTGCGCGGGATGGCCGACGCGCTCGACGCCTGAGGGCGGCCGGGATGTCGGGCTCCGGGCCGGCCGACTCTGGCGGCGACTGCGAACGACAGAGCCGACAGCTGCTACTATCGTCTCGCCTCTTCGTGAGCCCTGCAGTCAATCTTGAGACGCTCGAGATGCTCGAGGCGTCGACCGACGCCGACCTCGTGCGGCGCGCCGCCGTCCGTGACGACGGCTGGCGCGCCGTCGAGACGGAGCTCTGTCGCCGCTTCGCCCGGCGGGTGCGGCTCTATGGCCTCCGCCATCTGCGGGACGGGGACCGCGCGCGCGATCTGGTGCAAGCGGTCCTGCTCGCGCTGGTCGAGGCGGTCCGCGCGGAGCGCATCGAGGAGCCCGAGCACCTCGATCGCTTCGTGCTCGGAGCTTGTCGCAACGTCGTGGCGCGCATGCGCGACGGAGCGTCCCGCGCCATCCCCTTCGACCCCGCCGAGATGGAGGTCGCCGGGGCGATGCCCACGTTCGAGCGGCTCGACACGCCGGGGCTGCTCCGGTGCATGCTGAAGCTCGATCTGCGCTCCCAGGTGGTCGTCCAGATGTGCTTTCACGACGACGCGTCGGCTGAAGAGATCGGCGCGCACCTCGGCACCAGCGCCGGCAACGTTCGGGTCCTGCGCCATCGGGCGATCGCCCAGCTCCGGAGCTGCCTCGACCGTGGCCAGGAGGCCGAAGCGTGAGCGCGCCGTGCCCCACTCGATTGTCGTTCGAGACGCTCGTCGCCTACTGGGCCGGCGATCTGCCGCAGACCGAGACCGACGCGGTCGATGCTCACCTCATGGGGTGCGCGAGCTGCGCGCGCGCGTCGGAGAGGATCGCCCACATCACGGAAGGGATCCGCGCCGTGATCTCCCCCTTTATCTCTGCGCGCGAGCTCGACGCCCTGCGCGCGCGGGGCCTTCGCGTCGAGGAGAACCCCGTGCGGCCCGGGGAGCGCGCGCCGGTGCTGTTCCGGCGCGACGTCGATTTGCTGATCCATCGACTCGGGGAGCTCGACCTGTCGCGAGCCGAGCGCGTGCAGGTCAGGGTCCTCTCGGAGGGAACGGGCGACCTCATGATGGAGAGTCCGGCCGTCCCTTTCGACGCCGCCGCCGGCGAGGTGTTGATCGCCTGCCAGCGTCACTTCAGCGAGCTGCCGCCCGACGTGGTCTTCGAGGTCTCGGTGATCGAGGCGGGCATCGCGACGTCCTCGGCCAGCTACATCATTCCGCACGTCTTCGAGCCCGCCCGCTAGCTAGAGCCGCGCGGCGATCTCGAACGAGCGCAGGCGCGCGGCGTGGTCGTAGATCTGCGACGTCAAGATCAGCTCGTCGGCCTGCGTGCGGGCGCTCAGGCTCTCCAGCCGCCGTCGGACCGTGTCGGGCGAGCCGACCGCCGCGCAGGCGAGGATGCCGTCGAGCAGCGCGGCCTGCTGCGGATTCAAACGCTCGGCGAAGCCCGGCGCCGGCGGCGGGAGTCGGGTCGGATTGCCGCTGCGAAGATTGACGAAGGCCTGCTGCAGCGAGGTCAGCAGCAGCGCCGCCTCCTCGTCGGTGTCGGCGGCGACCACGTTCACGCCGAGCATCAGGCGGGGGCGCTCCAGCCGCTCCGACGGGCGAAACGACCGGCGGTAGATCTCGACCGCTTCGGTCAGCAGCGCCGGCGCGAAGTGCGAGGCGAAGGCAAAGGGGAGGCCCATCATCCCGGCCAGCTCGGCGCCGAACAGGCTGGAGCCGAGGATCCAGACCTCGAGGTCGGCGCCGCCCCCCGGCACGGCGCGTACCCGCTGTCCGGCCTCCGGCGGACGAAGGTAGGAGAGGAGCTCGTCGACGTCGTCGGGAAAACTGTCCGGGCCGCCGACCAGCGTTCGGCGCAGCGCGTAGGCGGTCGCCTGATCGGTCCCCGGCGCGCGCCCGAGGCCGAGATCGATCCGTCCCGGATGAAGCGCGTCGAGGGTGCCGAACTGCTCGGCGATGATCAGCGGCGCGTGGTTGGGGAGCATGATCCCGCCGGCGCCGACCCGGATGGTCGAGGTGCCGGCGGCGACGTGCGCGATGGCGATCGCGGTCGCCGCGCTGGCGATGCCGGGCATGTTGTGGTGCTCGGCCAGCCAGAAGCGGCGGTACCCCCAGCGCTCCGCGTGCCGCGCCAGATCGAGCGAGTTGCGAAAGGCCTGGGCGGCGTCGCCCCCCTCCACGATCGGCGCCAGGTCGAGGACCGACAGAGGAATCACGGGCCCAACGATAGCAGGCGATCGCCCGCCTGCGGGGCCGTGGCTCGGCGCTTCAGGCCCGGCGGCGGCAGAGCGCGACGGCGGCGGCCAGCGCCGCCAGGGCGACCAGCGCCAGCAGCGCGAGGTCCATCGTCGCGGAGCCGCCAGCGGGCACCAGCGCCGCGGGCAGGGCGTCGCCGTGGAAGCCGCGCCGGATCGCCGAGACGGTGTAGGTCATCGGGTCGAGGGCCATCAACGTCCCGATCCAGTGGCTGTCGCCCGACGGCGGGAACATCGCGCCCGACAGCATCCAGAGGGGGATGAGCGCGCCCATCATGACCGCGTGATAGCCCTGGGTCGAATCGATCCACCAGGCCATCGCGAAGCCGAGCGCGGTGAACCCGAGCGCCGACAGGGGGAGCGCCAGGGCCAAGAGCGGCCAGTTCATGCTGGCGGCGTGAAAGCCGGCCAGCGGCGCCAGGGCCAGCAGGATCGCCGCCTGCATCGAGGCGATGGCCACGCCGCCCAGCGTCTTGCCCAGCACCAGCGCCGCGCGCGAGACCGGCGCCGCCAGCACCGCCTGCAAGAAGCCGTGGTGGCGATCCTCGATGACCGAGATGGTCGAGAAGATCGCGCTGAAGAGCAGGGTGAGCACCACGACGCCCGGGTAGAAGTAGCGGAGGTAGTCGACGCCGCTGCCGCCGGCCGGGCGGAAGCTGCCGCCGAGGCCGGCGCCCAGCACCGCCCAGAGGATCAGCGGCTGCGCGGCCGAGCCGACGATCCGGCTCGGCTGCCGGAAGAATCGCCGAAGGTCGCGCCCCGCCAGCGCGGCGACGGTGCCGATCACGAGGCCAGCCCCCGGCCGGTCAGCTTGGCGAAGACGTCGGCCAGCGTGGGGCGAGACGTCGCCAGGCTGGCCAGCCGCCCGCTGGGGAAGAGCTCAGCGATGCGCGGGACCACCTCGGCGCCGCGCGGCGCTTCGAGCACCACGTCTCCGTCGAGAACACGGCCGGGGAGGTTCAAGCGCGCGGCGATGGTGTCGCGGAGCTCCTCGGGGCGCTCGCCGCGGACGCGAATGACGTCGCCGGCCACGCGCGCGCGCAGCTCGTCGGGCGTGCCGACGGCGGTCAGCTTGCCCCCGTCGAGGATGGCGATCCGGTGGCAGCGCTCGGCCTCCTCGGGCTGGTGCGTGGTGACGATGACCGAGAGGCCGCGCGTCGCCACCAGCGAGACCAGCTGATCCCAGATGCGGCGCAGCGCCTCGGGATCGACGCCGCGCCCGGGCTCGTCGAGCAGCAACAGCGACGGATCGTGCAGGAGGACGCGCGCGATCTCGATCCGCCGCCGCATCCCGCCCGAGTACTTGGCCGCCGCCTCGTCGGCGCGATCGCCGAGCTCCATGAGCGCCAGCGCGGCCTCGATCCGCTGGGCCGCCAGGGTGCGCGGCAGACCGTAGAGCGCGGCGCCGAGCCGGAGGTTCTCCCGGCCGGTCAGCTTGAGGTCGAGGCTCGGCTCTTGAAACACCACGCCGAGCCGCGCGCGGTAGCGGGCGTCGCCGCCGTCGGTTGGCTGGCCGTCGAGCGCCAGCGTTCCGGCGTGGGGCGGGATGAGGCCCGCCAGCAGACGAAAGGCGGTGGTCTTGCCGGCGCCGTTCGGACCGAGGAGGCCGAAGATCTCGCCAGGGGCAACGTCGAAGCTGAGGCCGTCGAGGGCGGTGCGCTCCTTGAACCGCCGGGTGAGGCCGGTCGCCCGAAGCCGAGGCACCCCGTCGATGGCCAAGCGCTGGGGCGCGCCCTGCGGCGCCGAAACGGCGACCGCGGTCATGCGATCGTCCTGTCGATCACCAGCGCCACGAACAGCAGGGTCAGGTAGACGATCGAGTAGAGAAACAACGATCGCGCCCAGGCGTTGGCCGCCGCGCGACGGAACCCCGCCGCCGCCCAGGCGATGAACACCGCGCCCAGCAACGCCGCGCAGGCCAGGTAGCCAAGTCCCGCCACCCGCAGGGGCTCGAGGGCGATCGTCGCCGCCACCAGGCCGACGGAGAAGAGCACGATGGTGGCGCGCGTGGCGCGCGTGGAGATCGCCAGCGGGAGCACCTTGAAGCCGGCGCGCGCGTAGTCGGCCGCGCGGTAGGTGGCGATCGCCAGGAAGTGGGGGATCTGCCAGAGGAACAGGATCGAGAAGAGCGCCAGCCCCGGCGCGTCGAGGCGACCGGTGACCGCCGTCCAGCCCATGAGCGGCGGCAGCGCGCCCGGCACCGCGCCCACGAAGAGCGCGATCGCGGAGTGGCGCTTGAGCGGCGTGTAGACGACCACGTAGCTGCCGAGCGCGGCCAGGCCCAGGATCCCGGTCAAGAGGTTGCCGCCCAGAAAAACCAGCGGCACCGCGGTGCAGGCGCAGAGGGTGCCGAACGCCAGCGCCGTCTCGGGCGAGAGCGTCGCGCGCGGCAGGGGGCGGTCGCGCGTCCGCTCCATCAGCGGATCGACGTCTCGCTCGAGGTACATGTTGAAGGTGTTCGAGGCGGCGACCAGGAGCGCGGTGCCGATGAGGGTCATGATCGCGCGCCAGCCGGCGATCTGCCCGGGCGCCAGCCAGAGGCCGCCGGCGAAGGTGATGATCACCATCCCGGTGATGCGCGGCTTGGCCAGCGTCACCACCGCGCGGAACCAGGCCAGGCCCGGGAAGCTGGGGAGGCCGTCGGGGCGCGCCGCGAGCACGGTGAGCACCATCGCGGCGAGCAGCGCGGTCGCCACCGCCAGGTGACTCTCGACGGTGAGGAGGTCGAGGAACGACTGCACCGAGCGAATCCCCAGCCAGATCTGGACGCCGACGAGGACCGGCGCGAGGACCGCCAGCAGCCGGAGGGCGGGCCGCGTCGCCCGCCGCAGCGTCACGATCGACGAGGCGAGGACCAGGCAGGCGACCGTGACGGCGTTCAGGCGGTGCAGCGCCTGGATGAGGACCGTCGGGTGCGCGTGCGGCCAGAGCGAGCCCCGGCAGAGCGGCACGTCGGTGCAGGCCAGCGCCGCGCCCGAGTGGCGAACCAGGCCGCCCAGCACCATCTGGACGTAGACCGCGACGGCGGTGATGAGCGCCAGCCGACCGACGACCGGCGGGGCCGCCGCGCGCGCCACCGCGGGCCGCGATCGGACCGCGATGTAGAGCACCGTCATGAAGAACAGCAGCGACGTCGCCGTGTGCGCCGTCGATATCGGCGTGGGAAGCCGCAGGAGCACGGTGATCCCGCCGAGCAGCGCCTGCGCGAACACCAGCCCGACCGCCAGCCACCCGAAGGGACGCAGGCGGCGCAGCCCCGCGTCGCGCGTCCCGGTCAGCAAGCCAGCCAGGACCAGGGTCAGGATCACCACCGTGCCCGCCGCCAGACGGTGGCTGTGCTCGACCAGCACGCCGCCCTCCATCTTGGGCATGAACGTCCCGTAGCAGGTCGGCCAGTCGGGGCAGGCCAGGCTGGAGCCGGTGCCGTGGACCAGGCCACCGATCAGGATCAGCAGATAGGTGGCGACGGCCGTGGCCACGGCGAACCGGTGAATCCACGGCCGACCAGCCTGCTGCGGTGCCGGCGCCGGTGGCGTCGGCGGTACCGCTGGCTCTGCGCCTGAAAGCTGCGCAGCGCTACCTTCACTTGGCATCGTAAGCGAAGCTCACCTCGGTCGGTTTGTCGGCGGCCACGGTCGCCTCGGCGGTCTTGGCGCCGTAGCGCTCCTGCCAGGCGGTCAGGGTGTACTTGCCGGCCGGCACGCCGGTGATCTTGAAGTGGCCGTCCGGACCGGTGACGGCGAAGAAGGGATTGGCGTTGACCACCACGTAGCCGGTCATCCAGGGGTGCACGTCGCACTTGAACTTGAGGATGTCGCCGGCGTCGCCGATCTTGCGCGCGATCGGCGGCAAGCCCGGGATCTCCGCCTGGTTGAACAGCGTCGAGGGCCCCTTGTAACCGTGCACGTTGTGCAGCGTCTGATCGCCGTTGCGGATGGAGATCATCTGTCCGGCCACGATCGCCTGGACGCGCGGGCGGTACATGCAGGCGCTCTGATCGAGCGCGGCGGGCGTCGCCGGCGGCTCGTAGTGGCCGGTCGCTCCGTCGGTGATGCGGACGACGACGTTGGCCAGGCCACCGGCCGGGCCCACGACGACCTCTTCTTCCCGTGTCGGCGTCTTGGCGCAGAACGGATCGGCGTCGCGCTTGGTCATCGCCATCTCGGGCGGCGTGCCGCTCAGCTTCACCGTCCCCTCGATGACGCCGTTTCCAGCCGGAGGCGCCGCGGCGGCCGCCGGGACGGTCGCGGCGGTGGCGCCCGGCGCGACCGGCGCGGGGGCCGGGGCCGGCGGGGCCTCCGTCTTCTGGCAGGCGCCCGCCATCGTCGACACGGCGAGCGCAAAAATGGCCAGGCCCCGCTTGATCATGGTCGTCGTGCTAACAGGCGCCCGCCGACCCGTCAAGCACCGCAATGGCTGGGCCGGCGAGTCAGGCTCCGTTCGCCACCCGACCGGCCGCGGCGAGCAGCAGGTCGATCCCTTCGGGGGTGGCGGAAAAGTAGCCTCGGATGCGGAGCTGGCGGTCGATCAAGACCAGGTTCTCGCCGTGGAAGATCTGCCAGAAGTCGCCCGTGCCGTCGCCCCCGGTGTTCACCTTCTCCTTGCCCATGCCGACCTTGAAGCCGCCCACCACGGCGGCCTCGATGGCCTCGGCGGGGCCGGTCAGGAACGACCAGGCGAGCGGGTTCGCGCCGTAACGGGCCCCGTACTCGGCCAGTCGCGCCGGGGTGTCTCGCGCCGGATCGACGGAGATCGACACCAGGTGAAAATCGGGCCCCAGCTTGCGCGCCCGGCGGCCCACCTCGGCCATCTTCTGGCTGAGCAGCGGGCAGGCCTCCTGGCAGGAGGTGAAGATGAAGTCGGCGACCCAGACCCTCCCCGTGAGGTCGCGGGTGCCGAACGGCTGCCCGCGCTGATCGGTCAGCGTGAAGGCGGGCAGGGTGCCCAGGATCGCGGGCGAGGCCCCGAGGCGCCGGGTGACGGAGCGGAAGATCGGCACCCCGAACAGCAGCCCCAAGAGCGCCGCCCAGATGAGGGGATTGCCCGCCAGGCGCGCGGCGGCCGGTTGCCGGCGCGGGCGAAACCCGACAGAGATTTCCGGGGAAGAACGTTCGGCGCGATCCGCTGAGGCGGGGGTGCTCACGCGTTGGTCTTCCGCCGCGTTCGGGCTTCTGTCAAGCGTCCGTCCTTGACCGGCGAGCTCTGCTCGTTTACCTCATTGAAGGTCGCTCATGCGTCTGCGTGCTGGAAATCACGGGGCTTCGGCCGCCGCCAAGTCGCTCACCGTCGCGGTGATGGCGGCAGCGATGGCCGCCCAGCTGCTGTCGATCTCGCACGAGATGACGGTGCGCCACTTCCGCTGCGCCGAGCACGGCGAGCTGACGCACGTCGCGGCGCTCACCGCGCCGGCCGCGGAGCTGCCCGCGCCGCGCGCGAATGACGCGTTCCGCGCGGGCGACGCCGAAGCGGCCGACGCGCACGAGCACTGCGGCGTCACCTTCACCGTCGAAGGGAGCTCCTGCACGCCCTCGATGGGGAGCGTGACCAGCGCGGCACCTCCGGCGGCGGCGCCTCGTCCGGCGCCCTCGGCCGTCTCCTGGCACGAGCGGTCGTTCGTCCTGGCGAGCGCCCCCAAGACCTCACCTCCCTCGGCGTAGCGACAGATCGTCCTCGCGCGCGGCAGAGGCGAAGATCGGGCTCGCCTTCGGGGCTCGCCTTCGGGGCTCGCCTTCGGGCTCGCCGTGCGTTTCCCAGATCCATTGCCGTCGGAGGCGTCGAGGTCCCAGTGCTTTGTTCTGTCCGGTCCCGCACAATTCTGCCCATCGTTCTGGCGCTCGCGCTGGACGTCGGTGCGCCTGCCGTGACGCGCGCGGAGGCGCCGGCGCCGCGGCTGCAGCCGCCAGTGGTGATTGAGGAGAACCGTCCGGCGTATCCCGCCGAGGCGCTACCCACCCGACCGACCGGCGAGGTCTCGGTGACGGCGACGGTCAATGTCGCCGGCGAGGTGAGCGGCGTCGAGCTGGCCCAGGGGGTGGCACCCCCGCTCGATCGTGCGGCGCTGGACGCGGCCACCCGGTGGCGGTTTCGGCCCGCCACCCGCGACGGAGTCCCCGTCGCCAGCCGCGTCCAGCTGCTGTTTCACTTCGAGCCACCACCAGTCGTCGCTCCGACAGTGACTCCGGCGGCGTCGGCAGCCGCCCCGCCGCCCGGGGCGGTGTCGACCACCTTACCCACGTCGAACCCCGGCGTGCCGGCGCTTCCCGAGATCGCTCCCGTGCCGGCATCGAAACCGGGAGAAGCCGCGGCGATTGACGTCGACGTGCGAGGCCGCCGACAACAGGAGCCGAACCGCGGCGCCTCCGATTCTCGAGATCCAGGTCGGGCAGCTGGCGGTCATCGCCAATCAGAAGGCCTCGGACATCCTGCAGCTGGCGCCGGGGATCTTCATCGCCAACGAAGGAGGCTCCGGCCACGCCGATCAGGTCTTCCTGCGCGGGTTCGACGCCGAGCAGGGGCAGGCGATCGAGTTCACCGTCAATGGTGTCCCGATCAACGAGGTCGACAACACCGACGGCCACGGCTACGCCGACACGCACTTCATCATTCCCGAGCTGGTGAAGAACCTGCGGGTCATCGAGGGGCCGTTCAGCCCGCGCCAGGGGGACTTCGCCGAGGCCGGGAGCGCCGACTACCAGCTGGGGGTGCCGGACCGACGGCTCGAGCTCAGCGCCAGTTACGGCTCGTTCAACACGCGCCGCACCCTGGCGCTCTGGGCGCCCGAGAACGAGCGCGAGGGGACCTTCGCGGCGGCGCAGTTCTTCCAGAGCGACGGGTTCGGCACCAACCGGGCCAGCACCAACGGGAGCGCGATGGCCGAGTACGAAGGAGATCTGGGGGCGCGCGGCTCGTGGCGGCTGCTCGGCACCGCTTACGGCACCCATTACCAGAGCGCCGGCGTCGTGCGGGCGGACGACGTGGCCTCCGGCCGGATCGGCTATTACGGCACCGAGGACGCCGCCCAGGGGGGCGACGCCCAGCGCTACACGCTCTCCTTCGATCTGCAGAGCCCGAGCGACAAGGACTTCCTGGCCCAGCAGGTGTTCCTCACCTGGCGCTCGCTCCGCATCGACGAGGACTTCACCGGCTTCCTGCTCGACAACCAGGAGCTCGGCCAGAGCTATCACCCCCAGCGCGGCGACATGATCGAGCAGGACTACACCGCGTTCACCGCCGGCGCGCGCGGCAGCGACAAGCGGACCGGCTTTTTCTTGGGGCGGCCTCAGTCCCTCGAGGTCGGTTACTACGCCCGCTACGATCACACCACCCCGGAGATCCAGCGTCTGCGCTTCGGGACCCAGAAACCCTACGCCGTCGACGAAGACCTCACCACGGACATCATGAACCTGGCGCTCTATGCCGATCTCGACCTGCGACCGACGCGCTGGCTGACCGTGCGCGGCGGGATCCGGCAGGAGTACTTCGACTACAACGTTCTCAACGCCTGCGCGACCGGAGCCGACGGGTTCATCCAGAACACCCCACTCAACCCGATCTGCCCCTCGTACGACAGCACCGGGCCCCGGCTGCCGACCGAGCGCGACACCGCCACCGCCCTGGTGACCGAGCCGAAGGTCACGGTGCTGGCCCAGGTGGCGCGGCCGCTGACCCTGACGGCCAGCTACGGCCAGGGGGCGCAGTCCCTCGACGCCGTCTACATCACCCAGAACGAGCAGGCGCCATTTTCGAGCATCAGTGCGGCCGAGGGGGGCGCCATCTACCACCAGCGCTTCATTCCGGTCGATCTGACCGCGCGCGCCGTGGGGTTCTACACCCACGTCAGCCGCGATCTGATCTTCAACCCGACCTTGGGCCGTTTGACGACCTCGACCGGCACCACCCGGGACGGCGGGCTGGTCTCGCTGCGCGCGACCGGTCGTTGGTTCGACGAGCTCGCTTCGGCCACCTACGCGCATGCCACCTACGACGTCGACGGCACGCTGGTCCCCTATGTGCCGTCGGTGATCGCGCGCTCCGACACCGCGGTGTTCGGACCGCTCGGCCGGCGTCGCTTCTTTGATCATGGGTTGACCGGGACGGCCGGCTTCGCCGTCAACTTCGTGGGGCCGCGGGCCTTGCCGTTCAGCCAGACCGCGGCGTCGACGCTGGAGCTCGACGCCTCGGCCAGCGTGCGGTGGAGCTTCCTGCGCCTCGGCCTCCTGGCCCAGAACCTCACCGACGCGCGCTATCCACTGACCGAGCTCTACTACGCCTCGAACTTCAACAGCCGCGCGGAACCGACGCTGGTTCCGACCGAGCACTTCAGCGCGGCGCCGCCGTTCTCGCTGCTGGCGACGGTGTCGCTGCTCTTCGACGCGGGGAACGAGCGATGAGGCTCGGCACCTGGGGGCTGGCGCTGCTGGCGCTGGGCGCGGTGGAGTGCGGCGGAACGACCGGCGGCAACTTGATCCAGATGCCGCTCCTGGTGGGCGGGATCGCGCGGGACGCCTCGCAGCCTTTCACCTTCGTCACCGGGCAGGGCTGGAACGTCACGCTCACCCAGGCCGAGGTGGTGTTGGGGCCACTCTATTTCAACATCGATGCGCCCTCGACGGCCTCGTTTCGGAGCGGCGTGGTGATCGTCCAGGCCACCCAGCAGTTCATCGTCGACATGCTCGATCCGACGCTCCAGAACGTTCCGGGCGGCGCCGACGGCGAGACGGGAACCGCCGTCTCGGTGGAGGTCGGATTTTATACGACGGTCAATCAGTACAACGACATGGCCCTGGTGGGCGCCGACGGAGGCGCCATGAAAACGCTGCCCGCGCCGCTGGCGGCCGACGGTCAGCAGGGGACGGCCTACCTGGCCGGGGAAGCGACCAAGCAGGGGGCGGTCGTCCATTTTGCCGGCCGGGTTCAGATCACCGGCGCGCTCGTCACGCAGGGCACGCCCATCGACTTTCTGGCGACGCTCACCGGCGCCTGCGCCGGCATCACGCCCCCCGCCTGTGGCCTGAAATTCACCACCACCAGCGGTCCGCTGCAGCTGCGGGTGAATCCCGCGGACTGGTTCAACCAGGCTGACTTTTGCAACGTGGTGCGGCCGCCACCGGTGCAGGCCGTCGGCGACGGCGGCCTGGGCGACGCAGGCGCTGGCGACGCGGGGCCAAGCGTCGTCTCCACTGGCCAAACTGGCGACGCCGGCGTCGATGCGGGCACCCCTGCCGGCGCTCCCTGCGCCCCCACCGCGGGGACGGTTTACGACTGGACCGACACCAATCCGTTCAACTCGGCGGTGCTGCAGGGAATGAAGGGGAGCGCCGGGGTCTATCGCTTCAGCCTCGGTGGTCAATGAAGTGGCGCAGAAACCAGCGGTTTTCGTCCTCGGCGAAGTCGTTCGCCGTCGCGATGACGCTGATCGCGACGGTCGCGCAGTTCTTTGCGCTCTCGCACGAGGTCACGGTCCGGCACTTCCGCTGCGCCGAGCACGGCGAGCTGACGCACGTCGCAGCCACCTCGGGCGACTCCCCGCTGCCGGTCCCGCCGCCCACGGACGCGCTCCGGCGCGGAGAGGCCGCCGCGCCCGACGCGCACGAGCACTGCGCCGCGGCGTTCACCCTCGAGGGCGGTTCGTCGTCGCCGTTTGTCGGCGGCGCGGCTCGCCTCGCTCCGCCGCCGCAGGACTGTCCGCCGCCTCTCTTCCCTCTGGTCCGGGATCGCACCTTCGTCCTGGCCAGCGCGCCCAAGACCTCGCCTCCCGCCGTCCGCGCCTGACCGCGATCGCGTGCGCTCCCGGAGAGCCCGGACGGGAGGCGCACTCCAGTTCCCTTTACACCGGGCGAGACGGCGACCTGTGAATCGAATGGAGAGAGTGATGAAGAACAAGACGAAAATGATGATGCTCGGGTCTGTGCTGGGTCCGCTGGCGGCGGCCGGTTGCGGGGGAAGCAGCAGCAGCTCCAACGGCAACGACCCCCAGAGCCCTCCGGCCGGAACCATGCTGACGGCGCCCACCATCAACTTCTCGATGACCTCGCCCAACACCCCGCTGTCGGTCCAGGTCACGTTCTCGGGAGAGACCTTGGGAATCAATGGCCTGCCATTTCAGCCGGTCAGTCAGGGAGATCCCTACTTCGTGGATGGCTGGAACATGACGATCGACGAAGACATCGTGGTGGTTGGCAACATCACGCTCAATGCCATGCCGACCGAGGACCAGACCTGGTACGACATGGGTCCGCAAGTGGCCCACAAGGTGGGTCCCTACGTCTTTGATGCCCACCAGGCGGCCGGGTTCATCGGCAAGGACGGCATCGAGCCGGCCAGCCCGATGTTCGTCTTCAACAATGAGGACGACGGGTCGTCGTTCGATTCGAACCAGCGCTACGCCTTCTCTTACGACACGGTCGTGGCCGCTTATCCGGCCTGGAACCTGAACCTGACGTCGCAAGGGGAGGCCGACTACGACACGATGGTTTCGAACGGCTGGAACAAATTCATCCGCGCCACCGCCACCTACGTCGGGACCGGGACCTACCCCGACCCCTCCGTGCAGGCGAAGTTCGCCGCTCTTCCGACCACCGTCAACTTCACGATGGGCTGGAACGACGCCACCTCCAACACCAACTGCGTCAACGCGGATCTCGGCCCCGAGGACGATCTGATGAACAGGGGCGTCGTCATCTTTCCCAACCAGGCCTCGGTCGCTCAGATCACGATGCACGTCGATCACCTCTTCTGGGACAAGCTGAAACAGGAGGGGGCGGCGCTGCGCTTCGATCCGATCGCGGCCTTCGCGCCGGCGGACACCAGCACCACGTCGTTCAGCCTCAACAGCTTCCACGCCCAACACCTGCTGGCGACCTTCGCCGATGGATCGCCCCTCCCGGACCGGGCGCCCGACCAGCCGAATCCCTCGCCCAACGCTGGAGCGAACACCCCCGACGACGTCCAACCGAATCCGCTTCAGATCACCTTCAACCTCAACGGCGTCACCGCGCCGGACGGATCGGCCTTCCCCGACGACCTGGTGCAGTTCATGGCCTTCAGCGCGCAATCGCAGATGCACCTGAACGCCCAGGGGCTCTGTTACATCAAGGGACAAAATCCCGCCGACCCCTATTACGCCCCGAGCGTTCAGTAGGACCACGACATGAGCGCGATGGAATCGGTCAAGGAGGTCCTGCTGGCCTCGGGCGCCGGGTGGGTGCTCTGGTTTTTGGGGGCGCTGTCCATGTCCAGCCTGGCGCTGGCGATGGAGCGCTGGCTCTACCTGCGCAAGCGCGGCGGCGATCTGGAAGCGCTGGCGCGGATGCTGGACGAGCAGCTGCGGGCCGGGGACTTCGCGCGCGCCCGCCAGTTGCTGGAGGCGAGCCCCGCGGTGGCGGCGCGCGTGGCGGACGCCGGGCTGCGGCTCGCCGAGCGCGGGACCGAGGCGGCGGAGAAGGCGATGGACAGCGCGGCGGCGCTGGAGCGCGGGCGGCTCGAGCGGGGGCTGGCGTTCCTGGCCACCATCGGAAACAACGCGCCCTTCGTCGGCCTGTTCGGGACGGTGGTCGGCGTCATCCACGCCTTCGAGGAGCTGGGGCACGCCGCCCCGGGCCACGGCGCGACCTCGGCGGGGCAGGTGGCCTCGCAGGCGGTGATGGCGGGGATCGCCGAGGCGCTGGTGGCGACCGCGGTCGGCATCGCCGTCGCGCTGCCGGCGGTGGCCACCTACAACTATCTGCAGCGGCGGGTGACGTCGCTGCTCTCCGGGACCGACGTGCTGTCGAGCCTGGTGCTGGCCTACGTCGCCGACGACAGCGCGCGGACCGCGCGCGGCGCCGGTGCTGCGGGAGGTGTCAGGTGGCGGGCAGCTAGCGGCGGCGACAACGGCGGGCTCATCCAGGGCATCAACGTCACGCCGCTGGTCGACGTGATGCTGGTGCTGCTGGTGATCTTCGTGGTGACCGCCAAGATCATCGTGACGCCGGCGGTGCCGCTCGATCTGCCGCACGCCGCCCACGGCGAGGAGGTGCAGGTGGTCCTGTCGATCATCCTGCCGGTGCGCGGCCCCATGCTGGTCAACGGCGCGGCGGTGACCGACGACGCCGGATTCGAGGGGCTCGCCCGCGCGGCCTTCGCCGGGAACCCCGAGCTGCGCGCGGTCATCCAGGCCGACGGCGAGGTGCCCCACCGCAAGGTGGTCCACCTGCTCGACGAGCTGAAGGGGGTGGGCATCACCCGCGTCGCCTTCGGCGCGCTCCCCGACGCTCCGGCGTCGCCCCGGCCGTGACGGCATGAGCGAGCGCGAGCCGACGTCCGAGATCGACGAAGCCCCGGGCCAGGTGCAAGGGAAGGAACAGGGGAGAGAACCGGGGGAGCTCCGCATCGTCGACCTGGTGTTCGCGGGCGAGCCGGGCGGACGGGTGCGTCGCCTCGCCATCGGTGGCGCCTGCGTCGTCGCGCTCTACGCCGGTGCGATCCTGGTGGTGGGGCACTTCGGGCGATCAGGCGCGTCGATCTGCGCGGAGATGGCGGCCCGCGTGCACGACGCGATCGCGGCCGAGCGCGCCGTCGACGTCACGCCGCCGCCCAAACCCCCGCCGCCGGCCGAGTCGCCGCCCACGCCGCACGTGGCGGAGCCGGCGCTCCGGGAGCACGTCCACACGGCGGCCGCGCACCACGCGCCAGCCGCGCCGGCGCAGGCGGGCCAGATTGCCGCCGCCACCACCTCACCCGTCGACTTCACCGGCTCGGCGTTCGTGGTCGGGTCGGGGCCGTCGTACGCCGGGGGCGCCACCACCAGCGCGGGGACGAACCGCAAGCCGGCCACCGGCGCCGTCGCGCCCAACGGCACCGGCGACGGCGCGGCGCGCAGCCGGGCGCGCCCCGTGTCGCTGGATCAGGCCGCCTGGAACTGCCCCTGGCCGGCCGAGGCCGACGCGCGTCAGGTCGATCAGGAGACGGTGGTCATCCGGGTGGCGGTCGGGACGGACGGGCGCGCCGATCGGGTCGATGTCTTGCA
The DNA here is from genome assembly GCA_963847705.1 of uncultured Pseudomonadota bacterium. Taxonomy (GTDB): domain Bacteria; phylum Myxococcota_A; class Polyangia; order Fen-1088; family Fen-1088; genus JADGRB01. The sequence continues at coordinate 113,920 of CAWKBC010000017.1, forward strand.
GGATCCGGGATTCGGCTTTGGGCCGGCGGCGCGGCAGTGCGCGCTGGCCACGCGGTTCGGCGCGGCTCGCAACCCGGCCGGCGATCCGATCGCCGCGCTCTCACCGCCCATTCGGGTTCACTTCTTTCGATGAGGCGCGCGCCGAACATTGGCCGGATCCTGGCGTCGGCGGCGCTCGCCGGCCTGGCCACGCTCGGCGGCTGCCACCGGCACACCGCCAGCGCCGCCGACTGCCGCGCCATCCTCGACCGCCTGGTCGCGCTGGAGCTGCAGGAGCAGGGGTTCCATGATCCGGCGCTGGTGCCGCGCTGGCAGGAGGAGCTGGCGCGCCGCTTCGACGACGATCTGCGCCGTTGCCGCGCCGTCCGTGTCGGCGACGATCTCGCGGTCTGTCTGCGGGCCGCTCAGAACCCCGAGGAGATCGCGCACCATTGCGTGAAGTGATCCATCTCATAAATTGACGGGCGACCGGCGCCGAGCGACGCCTCACATCGCGACACTGGCGATGGTATGGTCGCCGCGATTTGTCGACGGTGAGCAGCTCTCCCACAACGTCCCCCACCGCGCCACGCCTCCCTGCGGGGGAGGGCCTCCTGCACGCGCGGGCGCTCACCGTCGGGTACGACGGCGTCCCGATCTTGCCCCCGCTCACGCTCACGGTCGGCGCGGGGGAGCTGTGGGCCGTCATCGGGCCGAACGGCGCCGGCAAGTCGACCTTCGTCCGCACGGCCCTCGGGCTCTCTCATCCCGTCGGCGGCACCATCGAGCGCCGGCCGGGCCTCCGCCTGGCTTACGTTCCGCAGCAGTCGGCCCTCGACGCCATCTTCCCGATCTCGGTCCTGGACTTCGTGCTCATGGGCCTGCAGGGGACCGACAATGTGACGCTGGCGAACCCGCGGGCGTACTTCGGCCGCGCCCGCGCCGCGCTGGCGGAGGCGGGCGTCGAGGCGCTGGCGCGGCGGCAGCTTCGCGATCTCTCGGGCGGGCAACGACAGCGTGTGCTCATGGCGCGGGCGCTGGCGACCGACGCCGATTCTCATCTTCCTCGACGAGCCGACCGCCGCGCTCGACGCATCCTCCGAACAGGAGGTGCTCGATCTCATTCAGCGTCTCCGCCAGGTGCGGGGCGCCGCGGTCGTGATGGTGACCCACCTCGTCGAGGACGGCCTCGAGCGGGCCGACCACGCGCTCCTGCTCGATCGCGATCACCGGGTGGCGTTCGCGGCCACCGCCGCGGCGATGCGCTCCGCGCCCGACTTCGAGAACATCTACGCCCGCTTCGTCGGACGCCGGGCCCAGGACCGGACCCAAGAAGAGATGCAAAACAAACGGGAAACGCCGTGAGCGACACCGCCGCCACCTGGCACGACCTCTTCGCCAACATTGGAATCTTCAGGGACGCCATCCTGGCGGGCGGCCTGGCCGGGGCCCTGCTCGGTTTCCTCGGGGTGCACGTGGTGTTGCGGCGGATGGTGTTCGCGTCGTCGGCCATCGCCCAGGCCGCCGCCCTCGGCGTCGCGCTCTCGTTCTGGGTGCCGGCCGTCATCGATCCGCTCGGCCACGCCGCCGGTCACGTGGCCGGCCCGGGCGGGCACGTCATCACGTCACCCCTCTTTCAGCCCGTGTTGTGGGCGATCGCCGCCTCCCTGCTCGCCACCCTGGTGTTCATCGCCAACCCGGTGCGCCTGCACCTGACGCGCGAGAGCATGCTGGGATTCGTCTTTCTGGCCAGCGGCGCCGGCGCGGTGATCATCGGAGATCGGATCACCCAGGACGCCCACGATCTGACCACCATCCTCTTCGGCAGCGCGGTGGTGGTGCAGACCAGCGACCTCTACTGGGTCGGGGCGGCGACCGTGCTCCTGCTGGGCGGCCATCTGGTGCTCTGGCGGGCGCTGCTGTTCGTCGGCTACGATCCGCTCGGCGCCGAGGTGCAGGGGATGCCCGTGCGTGCGCTCAACGGGTTTCTCTTCGTGTCGGTCGGGCTGGCCGTCGCGCTTTGCACGCGGGCGCTGGGGGCGCTGCCGGTGTTCGCGTTCAGCGTGCTGCCCGCGATGACCGCGCTGGCGCTGACCTCGCGCATCGGCCTCTGCTTTGTCCTGGCGACGGTGTTCGGCGCTTTCTCGGGCCTGGCGGGCTACGCCGTCTCGTTCCGGGCCGAGCTGCCGGTGGGCGCAACCGAGACGGCGATGGCGGCGGCGCTGCTGGCGGCGGCGCTCGCCTGGCGTTACGTCGGCGCCGAGCGCGATCGCCGGCGGGCGCGCCAGGGCGCCTCCCAGGCTGCCGCGACGGGCGGCTCGAAGAGCGCCCCCGAGACGGTCTCGGTGAAAGGCGGACCCCATGCTTAGCGCGGTGATCGTCTGTCTGTTGGCGCAGCAGATCGATCAAAGCGCGCTCGAAAAGGCCATGGCCGCGGACGCCGCCGCCAAGGCGGCCACGGGGCCGGCTGCGACGTCGACGTCGACGCCCGCCGGGCCGCCGGTCCCGGGCCTGACGCCGGCACCCGAGGGCGTCGCGGTGGATGTCACGCCGGGCGGCGGAAGCTGGGCCGCCCAGCAAGGCGCTCGCGCTCCCGGCGGCAGCCTCCTCAACCCGGCCCTCTCGTTCATCTTCGACGGCAGCTTCGGGTACTACGGCGCGCACACCGGTGACTTCGCCGCGCTCGGGTTGCCCGCGGCGGGCGACGATCCGTCCGTGACCCGGCAAGGGTTCGGCGTCCAGGAGATCGAGCTCGCCGCCCAGTCGGCGATCGATCCCTACTTCGAGGGGGCGATCTTCCTCACCATCCCCAACCTCGACGGTCTGGAGGTCGAGGAGGCGTACCTCGTCACCACCTCGCTCCCGTTCAACCTGCAGATCAAGGCGGGGACCTTCCGCTCGAAGTTCGGACGCAACAACGGCCAGCACCTGCACGTGCAGTTCTTCACCCGGCGCCCGCTCATGACCGCGCTCCTCTTCGGTGAGGACGGATTGCGCGGGCCGGGCGCGCAGGCCTCGGTCCTGCTGCCGCTGCCCTGGTTCGCCACGCTCTACGTGGAGTCGTTCAGCATCACGCCACCCGACGATCTGACGGGTGTCGCGACGTTTGGCGGGGGCGTGCGGCTCACCCCCAACAACCTGACCTACACGGCGGAGCTCGAGCAGTTCTTCGAGCTCGCCGAGTCGCACTCGCTGCTGGTGGGTCTCGACTTTGCGACCGGCCGCTCGGTCGACTGCACGATGGCCGCCCCCTGTGTCCCCCTCACCTTGGACGGTCCGCGCAGCTTTCTCTATGGCGCCGACCTCTATTACAAATGGAAGCCGGCCAACGTCGCCCAGAGCTACGCCAGCTTTCAGTGGACCACCGAGTTCTACGCCCGCACCCTGGCCGACGGGGGGCCCACCGAGGGGGCCGGCTACAGCGAGGCGGTCGTGCAGATCGACCGGCGCTTCTTCCTGGGGGGACGATTCGATCTGACCGGCTTGCCGAGCGGCCCCGACATCCCGCGGCGCTACGGCGGCTCCGCCTCGCTCACCTTCACGCCGAGCGAGTTCTCGCGGCTGCGCCTCTACGTCCAGGAGCTCGGCGGCCCCGGCGTGGCCGCGACCACCGTCGGGTTCTTGCAGGCCGAGTACGCAATGGGCGCGCACGGCGCTCACCCCTTCTGATAGGAGATCTGCCCATGCGCCTCGGATCCAAGCTCACCGCTCTCTTCCTGGCGGGCGCGATGCTGCTCGGCGCGCGGAGCGCCTCGGCCAAGCTGCGGGTGGTCGCCACCATCGAGACGCTGGCCGATCTCTGCCGCCAGGTCGGCGGCGATCGGGTCGAGGTCACCTCGCTCTCGCACGGTTACCAGGATCCGCACTTCGTGGAGGCCAAGCCCTCGCTGGTGCTCACCCTCAACCGCGCCGACGCGCTGGTCTACGTCGGGCTCGACCTCGAGATCGGCTGGCTCCCGCCGCTGGTGCAGCAGTCGCGGAACCCGCACATCCAGCGCGGGCAGCCGGGGAACATCGACGCCTCGACCGGCATCAAGGTCGAGGACGTGCCGAACATCCCCGCCGATCAGCTGCGCGCCCTCGGCGACATCCACCCGCTCGGCAACCCGCACTACTGGATCCCGCCCAAGAACGCCCGGGGGATCGCGCGCGTCCTGGCGCAACGATTCAGCGAGCTCGACGTCGCGGGGACGGCGGCCTACCAGGCCGGCCTGGCCGCGTTCGAGCAGCGCCTCGACAGCAAGGAGAAGGAGTGGGACAGGGCCGCGGCGCCGCTGCACGGCCTCAATATCGTCACCTATCACAAGAGCTGGTCGTACGTGGCCGAGTGGCTCAAGATGCAGGAGGTCGGCTACATCGAGCCGAAGCCGGGGATTCCGCCCACCGCCAACCACACCGCGCAGCTCATCGAGCTCATGCGCAAGTCGAACGTGAAGCTGGTGATCGTCGAATCCTTTTACCCGAGCAGCCTGGCCCGCTTCGTCGCCGAAAACGGGCACGCCCGCCTGGTGAGCGCCCCCTCCGACGTCGGCGCGGCCCCAGGCATCAAGACCTACTTCGAGCTGGTCGACGCGGTGATCGCCGCGTTCGTGGGCGGCAGGTAAGCTCGAGCGACGACCGACCCGAAGCTACCCACGAGAGCGATCCTCGACGATGAGTCAAACCGCCACAGACGCCTTGCCCGCCCCGACCGTTCACGGGCCGCATCGGGTGGGCGTGGCCGGAATGTGGACCTTCCTGGCCACCGACGCGATGGGGTTCGCCGGCCTCTTCGTCGCCTACGGCGTGCTGCGCGTGCGCGCCGACGCCTGGCCCGACCCGCGCGCCCACCTCGGGCTGGGGCTGGGGGCGGCAATGACCTTTGGGCTGCTGGCCTCGGCGTTCACCATGACCCAGGCCACCCGTGCGACGGCGGCCCGGGCGCGCCTCGGCTGGCTGGTCGTGACCGCCGGCCTGGGGCTGGCATTTCTCGGGGCCGAGCTCGCCGAGTACCGGCGGCTGTGGACGGCCGCCGATCCGGTGCGGCTCGGCAGCGGCCTCTACGCGGGCACCTTCTACGCGCTCACCGGCTACCATGGACTACACGTCCTGGCGGGCATTGTTTCTCTGGTCGCGGTCGCGCTCCGTGGCGCGCGGCCGCGGAGCCTCGAGGTGGTGGCGATCTACTGGCACTTCGTCGATCTGGCCTGGATGCCGATCTTCACCTTCCTCTACCTGATGCCCGCCCGATGACGACGACGACAACGGCAACGGCGCCCCATCGATCGCGGAGCGAACGACCGGTCGCCACCGCGCTGACGTTCGTGACGCTGGCACTGCTCACGGTCGCCGAGCTGAGGGTGGCCAGCGGCGCGGGCGCGGGGCCGGGGCGGGCCACGACGCTCGCTGGGCTGCTCATGCTCAAGGTTGGCCTGGTGCTGATGCTCTGCCTGCGCGCCGATTTTCGCCGCCGCTCAGCGTCGCGGCTGGTCATGATCGCGCTGATCTTCGCCGCTGGCGCCGCCGCCGTGCTGATGCTGGAGGCCGCTTTTCAGGCGCGCCTGCGATGAAACGGGACGGCAGCAGGAAGGGCAGGGCGAGCGCGGCCGTTTTGGCCGTGGGGCTGGCGCTGCTGGCCCGGCCCGCCGCTGCGCTCTGTCCCAACTGCCTCGGCCAGTCGTCGACGCTCGGCGCGGCGCTGCGGCTGGTCGGGATCTTCCTGCTGGTCCCGCCGGCGATCTTCTTCGCGGTGGCGATCGCCATCCGCAAGCTGTCGCGCGCGAGGTAGTCACGATCGGCGCTGGCTACGGAGCGGCGTCTGCCCCGGCGTCGGGCGCGGGCAGGGGCGGCGGCACCCAGGCGGGCTGATCGCGCAGGTGCTGCTCCAGCGCGCCGGCCGCCGGGGTGTCGCGCAGCATCGCCAGCGAGCGGACGAAGTGGGCCATGGCCCACAGGTCGGCCTCGGGCAGGACGTTCTTCCAGGTCGGCATGGCGGTGCCGCCGATGCCCGAGGCGATGGCGCGGTAGATGTCGGCCAGCGCGTCGCCGCCACGCAGGTCGTTGAAGGTGAAGTCGGGCGGCAGGATCTTCACGCCGTAGTCGCTGTCCTTGGCGACCGCGAAGTAGAGGTCGGGGCGGAACTCGCGCACCTCGTTGCCGGTCAGCTCCTTGGTGAACGTGTAGATCTCCGGCTTGGTGGCGTAGGCGGGGTGGCAGGCGACCGCGCACTGGGCCAGGCCGTGATAGACGCGCGTGCCACGGGCGAGCGCCTCGGCCTCGCGTCCGACCCAGGGATCGGGCGAAGCAACCAGCGGTTCGCCGGAGGTTTCCGTGCGCCACCTTGGAGAGAAAGACTTCAAGTATTGGATGAGATCATCGAGCTCCGCCTCGGGGACGTCCCAGGCCAGCATGGCGGTGCCATGCAGGCCGTGGCGGATGGTGCGGACGAAGTCGGCGTCGTTGGGGAGCTGGCCGGCGGCCACGGCCGCGAACTTGTAGACGCCGAGGCGCAGATCGCGCGGCGGCGGCGAGAGGCCCGCGGCCGCCGTCCCCTTGCCGTCGCCGGCGTCGCCGTGGCAGGGGCGGCAGAAATGAGTGAAGACCTCGCGCCCGTGCTCGAGCGCGGCCGGCGCCACCAGGCGCCCCCCCAGCGTCACCGGCGCCGTGAAGGGCGGGGGCGCGCCGGGCAACCTCACCGTCCGCGTGCAGGCCGGCGCGGCCAACAGCAAGAGGACGGCGGCGGTTCTCACAGCAGACACACGGCCACGTAGACCACGATCCAGACGGCCAGCACGAAGTCCCAGTAGATGGTCAGGAGGCGCAGCCGGCGCGCCCCCGTCAGGGCCAGCGCGAGCAGGCCGCCGAGGACGTGGAGCGCGTGGAGGGCCGAGAGCGCGAAGAAGACCTCGCCCAGCGCACCAGCCGCCGGGCCGAGGTGGATCGCCACCAGGTGCCGCCAGAGCAGCGCCTGGGCGGCCAGAAACGCGGTGCCGAACGCGAAGGCCGCGCCTGCCCGGCCCCGCCGCAACGCCAGGCTGGCGGCGACCAGGGCGAGGGTGTTGGCGGCCGCGGCGCCCCGCGGGAACGGCGGCGCGCCGGTCGGGGGCCAGCTCGGCGCCTCCGACCGCACGATCGCGTACGCCAGCAGCAACGCCGCGAACAGCATGGCCGTCGCGCCGAGGAAGATCAGCAGGCCGACCTGGGCGTCGATCTCGCGCCGGCGCGACGTCGCGGCAGGTGCCGTCGTCACGCCGGCTCCGTCGACGTCGGGGCGGCCCCGGTCGGTTGCGTCGGCCCCGGCGCCGCCTCGATCGGCTCGGCCTGGCCCAGCCAGTCGCGCCCCAGCGCGCGGGCAGCCGGGTGACTGAGCTCGTGGGGGCCGCGCACGACGATCGGGATCCGATCGAAGTTGTGGTGCGGCGGGGGGGAGGCGACCGTCCACTCGAGCGTGCCGACCTCCCAGGGGTTCGCCCCGGCGCGCACGCCGCGGGCCAGGCTCCAGAAGAAGTTCAGCACGAAGATGAGCTGGGCCGCGCCCAGCAGATAGGCCGCGTGCGAGATCCCTCGGTTCAGCGGCAGGAGCGGCTTCAGGAAGTCGTAGACCGACGGGTCGTAGAGCCGTCGCTGCATCCCCTGGTACCCGATCACCAGCTGCCCCATGAAGACCAGGTTGAGCGGGACGAAGGTCAGCCAGAAGTGCAGCTTGCCGAGCCCCTCGCTCATCATCCGCCCGAACATCTTGGGGAACCAGAAGTAGACGGCCGCGAACAGCGACATCAGAAGTGCGGACGCCATGATCAGATGGAAATGCCCGACCACGAAGTAGGTGTCGTGCAGGTACATGTCCGCCGTGATGTCGGCCAGGTAGAGCCCGGTCAGCCCCCCGACGCCGAAGGTGAAGACCATCCCCAGGCAGAACAGCATCGGCGTCGCCGTCCGGATCGCGCCGCGCCAGAGCGTCCCCAGCCAGCTGAGCACGAGGAGCGAGGTCGGCACCGAGATGATCATGGTCAGCAGCATGAAGCTCTCGCCGAGCAGCGGGCTCATGCCGGTGGTGAACATGTGGTGGCCGTAAACAACGGTGGAAAGGACCACCACGCCGACGAGCGACCCCACGGTCACGCGGTAGCCGAAGACCGGCTTCCGCGCGAAAAATGCCAGCAGGTCGCCCACGATCCCCCAGGCCGGCAGGATCAGGATGTAGACCTCCGGGTGGCCGAACAGCCAGAAGAGGTGCTGGTAGAGGATCGGATCGCCCCCCGCGCCCGGCGTCGTCCCGGCGATGAAGAACTGCGTGCCGAGCACGCGGTCGAAGAAGAGCAGGACCATCGCCGCCCCCAGCACCGGCACGAACAGCGCGTTCAGGATCGAGGTCAGGAAGAAGCCCCAGACGGTGAGCGGCATCCGCAGATAGGTCATCCCCGGCGCGCGCATCCGCAGCACCGTGGTGATGTAGTTGACCGCCCCCATCACCGACGAGGCGCCGTTGAGGTAGATCGCCACCACCCACAGCGTCTGGCCGGGACCAGGCGCGCCGATGGTGGTGGAGAGCGTGGCGTAGGCGGTCCAGCCGGCCTCGGGCGGACCGAGCGGGACGAAGAACGACGCGGTCAGGACGGCCGTCGCGGCGAACATGGTCCAGAACGACGCCAGGTTGAGCCGCGGGAACGCCATGTCGCGCGCCCCCAGCATGAGCGGCAGCAGGAAGTTGCCGAAGCCGCCGATCAGGATCGGCGTCACCGCGAAGAAGATCATGATCGTCCCGTGCATCGTGAAGAGCGCGGTGTAGGCGACGGGGGAGATCACGCCGCCCGACGGTCCGAACAGCAGCTTGCCGACCAGCGGCACCGGCGCGCCCGGGCGAGCCAGCTGCCAGCGGATGAGCATCGCCATCACCCCGCCGATGGCCAGGAACGCCAGGCCCAGAAAGAGAAACTGCCGCCCGATCACCTTGTGATCGACGGAGAAGACGAAGCGGCGGAGAAATCCGGTGGGCGCGGGGGGGATCACGTCCTGCGCGTCGGCCTGCCCCTCGGCGGTGGCGGCGCTCCCCTGCGCGATCACTTCCCGGTCTCCCAGTCCCACGCATCCGTGAAGACCGCGCTCGCCTGGACGGAGCCGGGCTCCGCCGGGCGCAGTCCGTCGCGGGAGGGTTCGGGAGCCCCCTGGGGGTTCCCGAGAGCAGTTGCCTCGTTGCGGAGGCGGCTGTCGGTCTCGGCGCGCGCCAGCCAGTCCCGGTAGTCGGCCTGCGGGCGGGCGATCAGGAGCCCACGCATCTTGTAGTGGTTGACGCCACAGTGCTGCGCGCAGGCGATCTCGAACCGTCCGGGCTCGGTCGCCTGGAACCAGAGGCGCGTGGTCATTCCCGGGATGGCGTCGATCTTGGTGCGGAAGTTCGGCAGGTAGAGCGCATGCACCACGTCGCGCGAGCGGAGCTTCAGGTAAATGGGGCGCCCGACCGGGATGTCCAGCTCGTTCAGGGTCACCACGTCGTCGGCTGTCCCGAAGTGGCCGTCGGGGCCGGCGGTCCGGAACGTCCAGGCCCACTGCCGCGCCGTCACCTCGACCCGCAGCGCGTTCGGATCTGCGTCCGGGTAGCGCCAGAAACGTGACTCGAGGTCGCGGGAGGTCCGCAGCGCCAGCGTCACGTCGATCGCCACGAACATGACGAGCGCCACGGTGAACATGAGCGCCCGGTCGCGTGGCCGCGTCCCGTGGGTGTGGTGCCCCCGGGTCCGCCTGGCGCGGGCGCGGTGGAGCACGAGCGTCACCAACAGGAAGCCGAGCGCGGCCGCGAAGGCGATCCCGGTCGTCAGCGTCAGGTAGCCGATCGCGCCGTCGACGAGGTGCCCGTCGAGCGAGGCGTCGCGAGGCAGGACGATGTGCACGGCCGGGTCATTCCTAACGCGCGCCCGAAGCGGAAAGCAATCACCACAAAATCAAACGCCGGCCGGACGTTTTATGGATAGGATTCGCGCCCGATGGCGAATCCCGGCGATCTGGTCGGCCGACAGGTCGGACGTTACGCCGTGGTCCGTCACCTCGCCTCGGGGGGGATGGCCGAGCTCTACATCGCGCGCCAGGAATCCGTGGGGGGGTTCGAGAAGCAGGTGGTCCTCAAGATCCTGCAGCCGCGCTACGCCAAGAACCCGCGCGTGGTGACCATGTTCCTCGATGAGGCGCGGCTGGCGGCCAAGCTGAATCACCCGGCGATCGTGCACGTCTACGACGTCGCCGACGAGGGGGGCCTCAAGTACATCGCCATGGAGTACATCCACGGCGAGACGATCGCGGACATCGTCAAGCGCGGGCTGGCGGTCGATCGCTACCTGCCGCTGGAGTACGCCATCCACATCGTCCGGCAGACCGCCACCGGGTTGGCTTACGCCCACGAGCGGAAGGAGGCCGACGGCAAGGTGGTGCGCATCGTCCACCGCGACATCTCGCCGACCAACATACTGGTCAGTTACGAGGGGCAGACGGAGATCGTCGACTTCGGCATCGCCCGCGCGCAGGACGAGCTGCGCGAGGAGGCGGGGATTCTCCCCGGCAAAGCCTCCTACATGTCGCCCGAGCAGGTGCGGGGTGAGACGGTCGACCACCGGTCGGACATCTTTGCCCTGGGGATCATTCTCTACGAGCTCACGCTCTGCCAGCGTCTCTACCGGGGGCCGGCCGACGCCGTCATGAAGCGGATCGTGAGCGAGCGGGTGCAGCCGCCGACGGCGATCCGGCGCGACTACCCGCCCGCGCTGGAGCTGATCGTCATGCGGGCGCTGGAGAAGCGCCCTGCGGACCGCTACCAGACGGCGCAGGAGATGCACGATGATCTGGAGGAGTTCCTGAGCGAGAGCGGCCTGCGCAGCGGGAATCGGCGCGTCGCGATCTACATGAGCGAGCTTTTCGCGCCCGACGCGGCGGTCGCAGGGGGGGAGGGGGCGGGCGACGATCAGGAGGCGCTCGATTTCGACCGCCGCGCGCCGCTCAGCATGCGCATGGAGCCGGCGGCTGAGCCCGAGCGAGAGCGGCGCCCGCCTCAACCGTCCGCGGCCCAAGCTCCGCGCCTCTCGCCACCGGCCGCGCTTCCCTCCGGCCGCGCGCTGGCGGCCGAGGGGGTCCCCCGGCCGGACCCAGCCCCGGCCGGGAGGCGCCTCCGAGGAAGCTGGATCGTCGTCGCCGCCTTCATAGTTTTGGGGATTGGGGCGATGGTATTCCTCACTCTTCGATGATAATTTCGCGCGACGTTTCCGAGCACGGTTGGCTGCGGAGCCGGGAAGCTCTAACTGCATGAAATTCGTCTGCGATCGCTGCCAGACCAAGTATTCAATCGCGGACGAAAAGGTCCGCGGGAAGATTCTCAAGGTCCGCTGCAAAGCCTGCACGAACATCATCACCGTGCGGGAAGAGGGTGCGGCCGCCGGTGCTGCGGCCGTCCGCAAGCCGTCCGCGCCCGTGGCGCCGGTCGGGTCGCCGGGTGGGGCGCCGGCTGGATCTTCGGGCGCCGCGCCCCCGGCCCGTCCCCCCACGCCGGCCGCGCCGCGCACGCCGCTCGGGCCGCCGGCCACGGCGCCGATTCGAGCGCCGGGCCGCGCCGCGACCGGAGCCACCCGCTGACGACGGCATCGCCTGGTACATGGCGCTTGACGGCAACCGCACCGGACCGTTCTCGCGCAAGCAGCTCATCGACAGGGTCGCGCCGCTCCCCAAGGACGCCGATCTGCACGTCTGGAACGAGAAGCTGGGGAGCTGGAAGCCGCCCACCGAGGTGCCGGCGCTGGCGCACGATCTGGCCGCGCGGCGCCGCCCGCCGACACCGGTGCCTATGCCGCCTCCGCCGCCGCCATTTCCGGGCGCTCCCCGGCGCCCGACCGCGCCGCCTGTTCCCGTTCCGGTTGCGGCGGCCTCGGCACCGGCGCCCGCGCGCCAGACGGGCGCCCACCCCGTCGTCGGCCATGCCATCGGTCCCGGCGTCGGGCTGAAGCTGCCCCCGCCCGTCGCGCCGCCGGGGGGCCGTCGCCCGACCGGACCGGTCGCGCGGCCGGTGGGTCTGTTCGGGGCGGAGCCGGCACCGGTGCCCGCTTCCAGCTCCGAGGGCGGCCTCGACATCGATCCCTCCTCCATGCTCGAGACCCCGGCGCCGCAGCTGCACATGCTGCAGGGGCTGGGCACGAATGGCGTCGCGCACGCCGAGCAGCCGGCGTCGGCCTCGAACGGCACCTCCACCTCGGCCGACAAGTCCGACGTCCTCAACACGTTGAACCTCGCCTCGGCCTCCGGGGCGGGGCCGGCGCCGCGGCTGCTCTCGTCGGAGGCGGTCGTCGGCTGGCAGCCGAGCGCCGGCGAAGCCCCGGGCGCGCGCCTGCGCACCACCCGCATCCTCCTGGCGCTCCTCGGCGTCATCGCGCTCGTCTGCGTCGTCCTCTTCCTCAACGTCGCGAAGAAGCCGAAACAGGCGGCTTCGTTGCCGTCGAAGACGGTCACCGACCCGCTGGCCGGCGTGGTCGACAATCCGCCGCCCCCGTCGCCGCCCACGCCCTCCCAGCCGCCGCCGTCCGTCGCTCCGACGCCGGAAGCTGCGCCGGAAGCGCGCGGTCACGCGAAGGCCCGTCCGTTGGCGCGCGGCAAAGCCGCGGCGCCCACCTCCCCGACCTCCCCGCCGCCGGTCGGCGCGCCGGCGACGCCGCCGCCGCCGGCGGAGGCGGACAACTCGGCCAACGCCCGCTACCGCGACGGCCACAACCTGAACATCAGCGGGGGGAGCGGCATCCAGCGTCCCGCGCCGTCGCAGTCCGACATCTCGCGCGTCATCAACAACAACCGGGGCGGGATCAAGAACTGCTACCAGCGCGCGCTGCTGCGCGACAACAGCCTCACCCACGGCAAGATCAGCGTGAAGGTCACGATCGGGATCTCCGGACGGGTCAAGCACACCGGGATCGACGGGCCGCCGCAGTTCCGTTCGCTCGAGCCCTGCATCAAGGAGGTCGTCGGGCGCTGGGCCTTCCCGCAGGCCAGCGACGAGTACGGCACCGAGTTCGTCTACGTCTTCCAGGGGAACGAGTAGGCGCGTGGCCCGGCGTGCTAGCTTGAGTCGAGGCCCAGCAACTTGTTCAAGCACCCGTACGCCGCGTTTCTGAGTAAGGTCGAAAAGCCGTCGCGCTACGTGGGCGGCGAGTACCAGGAGGCGCGCAAGGATCCGGCGGCGGTGACCGCCCGCATCTGCCTGGCCTTCCCCGACGTCTACGAGATCGGGATGTCGCACCTGGGGACGAAGATCCTCTACGGCGTCCTCAACAAGACCGATGGGATCGCCTGCGAGCGGGTGTTCTCGCCCTGGCTCGACTGCGAGGCCGAGCTGCGCGCGCGTGGGTTACCCCTGGTGACGCTGGAGACGGCGACGCCGGTGGGCGAGTTCGACGTGGTCGGCTTCTCGCTGCAGTACGAGCTCACCTATACGAATGTCCTGACCATCATGGACCTGGCCGGGATCCCGCTGCGCGCAGCGGACCGCGACGATCGGGCGCCGCTGGTCATCGCCGGCGGCCCGACCGCCACCCACCCCGAGCCGCTGGCGCCGTTCATCGACGCCTTCTTCATCGGTGAGGCGGAGGAGGCGCTGCCGCCGCTCGTGCGTGAGGCGGCCGAGCTGCGGCGCGCGGGCGTCTCGCGGCGGGAGCGGCTCTGCCGGCTGGCCGAGAAGTATCCGCTCTACGTCCCCGAGCTCTACGCCACGGAGCTCGACGAGGAGAGCGGCCTCCTGGTTGTGGGCACTCCGCTCGATCCGCGCGTGCCGGCCCGGCCGCGCCGCGTGCTGGTGGCGGACATCAACAAGTTTCCCTTCCCCGACGACTCGCCGCTGCCCTACGCCGAGGCGATCTTCGATCGCATGGCGGTCGAGGTGGCGCGCGGCTGCACCGAAGGGTGCCGCTTCTGCCAGGCGGGGATGATCTACCGCCCGGTGCGCGAGCGCGATCCGGTGGCGGTGATCGACGCGCTGGTCGAGGGGGTGAAGAAGGGCGGCTACGACGAGACGGCGCTGACCTCGCTGTCGATGGCCGACTACTCCTGCGTGACGCCGCTGGTGAAGGCGGCCATGGCCAAGCTGGCGCCCGAGAAGGTCTCGCTCTCGGTGTCGTCGCTGCGGGCCTACGGGCTCAACGACGACCTGCTGGGGGAGATCGCCAGCGTGCGGGCCGGGGGGCTCACCTTCGCGCCGGAGGCCGGCACCCAGCGGATGCGCGACGTGATCGCCAAGAACGTCACCGAGGCCGACATCATCGAGTCGGCCCACCGGGTGTTCGGGCGCGGCTTTTCGCGCATGAAGCTCTACTTCATGATCGGCCTGCCCACCGAGACCGACGAGGACGTGCTGGGGATCGTGGAGACGGCGGCGCGCGTGCAGGAGATCGGCCGGCGCCACCAGCGCGGCGCGCAGGTCACCGCCTCGGTCTCCACACACGTGCCGAAGCCGCACACGCCGTTTCAGTGGGCGGCCATGGACAGCGAGGCGGAGACCCGGCGCAAGCAGGGCCTCTTGGCCGAGCGGGCGCGGGCGCTGCGCGTGAACCTCAAGATGCACGAGAACCAGCAGTCCCACATCGAGGGGATCTTCTCGCGCGGCGATCGGCGCGCGGGAGAGCTCCTGGAGGCGGCCTTCCGGCTGGGCTGCCGCTTCGACAGCTGGGACGACGCGCTGCGGATCGATCTGTGGGAGCAGGCGGTGGCGGAGACCTCGCCGCGCACGGGGTTCGACACCGGGCGCCCGCTCGGGACGTTGCCGGTCACGGCGCGGCTGCCCTGGAGCCACATCGACATCGGGCTCGAGCCGGACTTCCTGGCCAAGGAGTACAGGAAGGCGCTCAAGGATCGTCTCTCGCCCCCCTGCGGGAAGCCCTACAAGAAGCTCTTGCACCCGAGCAGCGTGGCGGCGGCGGAGGCGGGCGCCAAGGACAAGCTCATCTGCTACGACTGCGGCATCGCCTGCGACCTCGACGCCATGAAGGGCGAGCGGCTCTTCTACCTGCGCCGCATGAACGCCTGGGGAAGTGCTGACGTCGTGAGCGCCAGGCCGTCTGCCAGCTCCCCATCGGAATCCCAGGCGGCCGACAGGGAGAGCGCCCCCATCGTCGCGCCGGCCAGGCCGCGACCCGTGCAGGATCCGACCCGGCCGCCGCCGCGGTCGGTGCAGGGGAAGCCGCACGGCTACCGCGTTCGTTACACCAAGCTCGGGCGCGTCATCTATCTCGGGCACCTCGATCTGGTGCGGCACCTGCCGCGCATCTTCCGGCGCGCCGGGCTGGAGATCTATTACTCCGTCGGGTTTCATCCCAAGCCCGAGCTGTCGTTCGGGCCGGCGCTGGGGCTGGGGATCCCTTCGCTCGGTGAGATTCTCGACGTGAAGCTGGTCGACGATCTTCCGCCCGAGGAGGTTGCCCGCCGCCTCGCGCGCGTCTCGCTGGACGGGATCGACATCCTGGAGGTCGCCCGCGTCCTCGACAACGACCGCGCGCTCGGCCGGGTGATCACCGAGTCGGAGACCATCGCCCAGCTGCCGGTCGGCACCGACCTGGCGGCCGCTCTGGCCCGCTTCGCCGGCGAGGAGCCGCTGCGGATCCTGCGCGAATCGGACAAGGCGATCTCGCGCACCGTCGACGTGCGCAAGACGTTGCGCGCGCTCTCCCTCTTCGAGGACGCGGAGGCGCGGCGCCGGCTCGGCTGGGGCGACGGCCCGATGATCTCGTTCGCGGTCTCCGTCAGCAACGAAGGGAGCGCCAAGCCGATCGAGGTGGTGACCACCCTCTTCGGCGCCGAGATCGCCCAGAAGACCGATCTGGCCCGGCTGGCGCTCTGGGGCGAGGAGCGGACCGATCCGTTGCGCGTGAGCGAGCTTCGGCGGCGCCCCGTCGTCACGCGGCTCACCGCCGCGGCCGCGGCGCCGTGATCGAGACCGAGGGCCTCTCCAAGCGGTTCGGCGACACGCTCGCCGTCGACGACCTCACCCTGCGGATCGAGGCGGGCGAGGTGGTCGGCTTCCTCGGCCCGAACGGCTCGGGCAAGACGACGACCATCCGGCTGCTGATGGGCCTCCTGCGCCCGAGCGCCGGGCGCGCCTCGATCCTCGGGCACGACTGCCACGTCGACGCGGTCGCGCTCAAGCGCGAGGTCGGCTACCTCCCCGACGAGCCGTTCCTCTACCCTTACCTGACCGGGCTCGAGACGCTGGAGCTGGTCGGCGGCCTGCACGGGCTCCCCACCGCCGAGGCGCGCCGCCGCGCCGCCGACATCGCCGAGCGGCTGGGGCTGGGCGCGGCCGCGCGTGGCTACACCGTGACCTACTCGCTGGGGATGAAGAAGCGGCTGGCGCTGGCGCTGGCGCTGATTCACCAACCGCGCGTGCTGATCCTCGACGAGCCGACCAACGGCCTCGACCCGGCCGGCGCCCGGCAGATGCGCGCCAACATCGCCGAGTACGCCGCCGGGGGGCGGACCATCTTCCTGTCGACCCACCTCCTCGACGCCGCCGAGCGGCTCTGCCACCGGGTGGCCATCATCCAGAAGGGGAGGCTGCAGGCGATCGGAACGCCCGACGAGCTGCGGGCCCGCTTCGCCGCCGCGCCGGGCACGACGCTGGAGGATCTCTTCCTGCGCGTGACCTCGGACGACGCGCCGCCGGCCGAGAGGTCGCGCGCCGGCGGGGGCGGTTGATCGCCGCGCCACCCATCGGCGCCGGCCCGCTGGCGGCGCTCCTCATCCGCTCGCGGCTCCGGTCGTTCCGCAACGGTCTTCGGGCGCGCGGGAGTCGGCGCACGCCGGTGCTGGTGACGGTCGGCGGCCTGGTCATCGCGTTCGCCTACGTGCTCCTCTTCGCGCAGGCGTTTTCCACGATCGTCCGAACGGTCGGCCTCCTCGAGCAGACGGCCGCGCTGGCGCTGGTGACCGGGACGCTGGCACTCGGCAGCTTGACCGCCAAGGCGGCCAGCAGCGAGGCGGTGCGCGCCGGCTCGCCGGAGAACGAGTTCCTGTTGGCGCGCCCGGTCTCTCTTCAGGCGCTGGTCGCCGCGCGCGGCTTCGCCGACGCGGTGACAGATCCGATGGGCGCGCTGTTTCTCTTCCCGGTGCTGGTGGCCGCCGCGCTGGTCTGGCGCCTGCCGCCCACGGCCTGGCTGCTGGCGGCGGCGATCTCCTCGGCGGTCCAGGTCGCCATTTCGATGCTCGCCTATGCGGCGCAGATCGCCGTGGTGCGGGTGGTCGCGCCGGCCCGGCGGCGTGGCGTCTGGATGGGTCTGCGCCTGGTGGGGGCGCTGGCGCTGGCGGCGGTCTGGATGATCGGGACCTGGGTGCTGCGCGCGCCCGCGGCGCTGGCGGCCAAGCTCGCCACGATCGCCTGGTGGGCCAACCGCACCCCGGGGGCCCTCATCGTCGCGCCCCTGGCGGCGTTCGTTCGCGGCCAGACAGCGCTCGCTTTTGCCGCGCTCGGTCTGCTCTGGCTGGCTGCCGGGGCCGCGCTGCTCCTCGCCGTGGCCGTCGCCCGCCGCGCCGGCATGGGAGGCTGGGAGGAGGCCGGGGCCGCCTGGGCCGAAGCCGCTCCGCTTCCGAGCGGTCGGGCGCGCCCCATCACCGCGGCGACCAAGGACCTCCGCCTCATCACGCGCGACGGCGGGCAGGTGCTGGTGTTGATCGCGATGCCGGCGATCTTCGTGGGGATCCAGATCTTCGGCTCGGCGGGGTGGACCTGGTCGACCGCCAGCCTGGCGCGCATCTCCTGCCTGGCGTACTCGCTGGCGCTCTACATGGCCACCATCGGTCCGCTCACCCACATGCAGGCCGAGCGACGCGCGTTCTGGATCCTGCGGACGGTCCCGGTGCCCCTCGGCAAGCTGTTCGCCGCCAAGGCGCGCGCCTGGTCGGTGGTGGTGGGTGGAGCGGCGGCGATCGTGTTCGTGCCGCTGGCGCTGGTGATGCCGCCGGCCGGCGCCGGCGGGATCGGGAGCGTCGTCGTCGCGGGTTTTCTGGTGGTGGGCGGTGCGGTGTCGATGACCTTTCTGGCGATCGCGATGGCGGCGGGTGGCGCCGACCTGTCGGACGAGCAGACGACCGCGGTCGGCCCGGCGACGATCTACGCCTTCCTGTTGGCCGGAGGCCTTTACAACCTGGTCCTGACCGGCGATCCGCTCACCCGGCTGTCGGGTCTGGCGCTCTACCTGTTCGTCACCGGCGCTTACTGGGGAGCCGGCGTGGCGCGCGCCGAGATCTGTCTGGACGCGGAGGCCGTGCGCACGCCCCGCCTGCGGGCAGCCGACGCCGCGGCGTTGGTGCTCATCTATGTGCTCGTCTCGCGCGGCCTCGGGATGGTGGCGGCGGCGGCGCACGTCGCGGTGGAGGGGGTGCGGCTCGGGTGGGCGGTGCTGGTGGCCCCGTTCGCGCTGGCGCTGCTCCGCCGCGCGCCGCCGCCGCCGGAGCGCCGCGGGCTGGCGGTCTCGGCGATCGGTGGCGGGATTCTGGGCGCGGCGGTGGGCCTGTTCCAGCGGAGGGCCGGGCCGGCCTTCGAGGGCATGACGATCCCGTACTGGATCGGCGCCGCCTTGTTTGTCCTGGCGGAGGAGGTCATTTTTCGGGGCGTCGTTCAGCGGTCGCTGGAGCTGGACCTTGCGCCGTCGGTGTCGACGTCGTCACCGGGGCGCTGGAAGGCGCGTCTTGCCGCCGGGGCTGTGACTGCGGCGCTCGGGATCGTGGCGCTCGCGATGACGATGGGCATCACGACCGGGCTCTCGACGGGCCGGCTGGGGTTGATGATCTCTCTTCAGGTCGCGGCCACGCTCGTGAGAGGAGTCACGGGGCGGGTGAGCGCTTCTGCGCTCGCGCGCGCAACCGGCCTGGCCGTTTGCACTTTTCTGTAATCAGGCAGAGGTTTACGATGGATCCATGCGCAGTGTCGTCTCTTCGCATGGAGTGTCTGCGGCAGCCGTGCGCCTGGCACTGGGAGCGACCCTGGCGGTCGCCGTTTCGTTCGGCTGCAGTGTCGACGAAACCGGTCTCGCGGCGACGAACGAGAAGCTCCAGCGTGACGGCGGAGCGACCGGTGGCTCCGCGACCACTGGCACCGGCGGCAGCATCGCCACAGGCGGGATCGTCGGCAGCGGTGGCAGCAACGTCGGTCAGGGTGGAACGCCCGCCACCGGCGGATCGAATGGCAGCGGTGGCGTCATCGGCGAGGGGACGGGCGGAGCGGCGGCCAGCGGGGGTGTGTCCGGGACGGGCGGCCTGGCCGGTGCCGCGGGCACGGGCGGCGTGACCGGAACAGGCGGCACGACGAGCACAGGGGGAGCCGTTGGTGCGGGCGGTACGCCCGGGACCGGTGGCACGGCAGGTGCGGGCGGCGTGACTGCGACGGGAGGTGCGCCTGGCGCGGGCGGCACACCAGGTACGGGCGGCCTCCAGGGAACGGGTGGCGTGCAGGGGACGGGGGGCATCCCGGGAACTGGCGGTGGTGGCGGACCGAAGTGCGGTCCGGGGACCTGTGATGGCTGCTGCAACGCCGATGGGCAGTGCGTGCGCAACGTGACCGCCAAGCAGTGTGGCGGCGCAGGGGCCGCCTGCACCGCCTGCGCGCCGTGCGAGATCTGCTCGGGCTCTGGCTCCGGCGCGGCCAGCTGCGCGATCGATCCGAATTCTCAGTGGGCGATCGTCGCCGTTTCGGGGCAGGTCGCGATGACCCCGCCGGGGGGCGGGACCTGGGATCCGCCGCACGGAGACGAAGGGGGCTCGGCCCCGGATCTGTTCTGTGAATACGAGAATCCGGCTGGCGACGTCAGCCCCACCACCGCGGGCGTGACCGACACGGTCACCGACGTCTTCACCGCCAACTGGGACCAGACCATCACGCCGCCGGGCGTGACCGTCAGTGCTTCGGCCTTGATGGCCAGCAAGCCGGCCTGGCGGATCTGGGTCGGAGATGAAGACTGCAGCAGCCCGACCAAGTGTGGGACGTCGGGACAGATCGCCTGCTCGTATCAGCAGCCGATCAGCGCCGCGTCGTTGCTGAGCGGCGGAACGACGATCAGCAACTATCAGAGCTGCGTCGCGCTGACGCTGTCGTTCGTCTGCCAGGCGCCGAGCACGGCTGCGCCGTAGGCGGCGCCGTGCGGCTTTCGTCCCGGCGAAGGCTGAGCCGTCATTGCACTCGAGAGCCTCACCGAGGGCGGCCCCTCGCTGGTTACCCCAGGGCCTCACCGAGGGCGGCCCCTCGCTGGTCACCCCGGGGACCTCATCGGGGGGCGGGCCCTCGCTGCCCGAGAAGGCTAGGCCTTCGTGATGAAGCCGGAGCGGAGGCAGCGCGCGCAGACGCGGATGTGGCTGCGGGTGCCGTTGGCGAGCTTGGTGTGCACGCGACGCAGGTTGGGCCGCTGGATGCTCTTGGTCTTGATGTTCGAGTGGCTCACGTTGTTCGCCACTCGTCGCCGCTTGTCGCAGACTTCACATTGCGCTGCCATTTCAAATCCCTCCGGAAGGCGGGTACCTTTAGCACTGGCCGATGGGAATCGCAAGCGCGCGTCGCGCCCCGCCTGAGCTGGTCTGCCTCGCGCTCGCGGCGCTCGCTTTGGGGGGGGCCGGGGCCTGCCGGCGGCGGTATCAGCCACCCGCACCGGAGGCGCCGGTGGTCCCGGTGGCCGCGGCGGCGCGCCTGGCGGGGCAGGTCGTCGACGGACGCGCCCGCCCCGTCCCCGAGGCGCGGGTGCTGGCGTTCCGCATCACCGACGGAGGATTCGCCGGCCGCAATCTGGGAAGCGCCACCGCCGACCTCGAGGGACACTTCTCCCTGGATGGCCTGGCCCCCGGGAGCTATCGCGTGCTGGTGGAGGCGGCCGGCTTTCCCGCGGCCGAGACCTCACCCGTGACCGCGCCCGCGGCGGAGCTGGTCCTCCGCGTCGCCGGCGCGGGACGATCGATCTCCGGCCGGGTGACGCGTTCGCCGAACGATCCGGTCGCGGGCGCGCGGGTGGCGCTGGGTGCTGAGGGGGGAGGCCCGGGACGCGAGACCGTCAGTCGCGCCGACGGCCGGTTTGCGTTCAGCGGCCTCGGCGACGGGACGTACGCCCTCCGCGCGCTCCTCGGTGACGAGGCCTCGGCGACGGTTCGAGGAGTCTCTGCGGGTCGCGACGGCGTCACGATTCCCCAGCCCCTGGTCCTCGGGCGGGGCGCCAGGATTGGCGGGCGGCTCGTCCAGGACACCGGCGCCGGCCTGGCCGGATTCGAGGTGCGCGCCGAATCTTCCGCGCTGCCGCCCGGCGACGATCCGCTGCCGCTGGTCGCGCAAGCCGACCAGGCGGGCGGGTTCACGCTCGGGCCGCTGGCGGCCGGCGGCTACCGGGTGACCGCGGCGCGGGCAGGCTACGTCCTGCGCCGTGCGCCCACCGTGACGCTCGCGGCGCGCGACGGCGGTGAGGTGGTCGTCGACCCCGCGCGCGGCGAGACGCCGCCCCTCCGGCTCGAGCTCCTGCGCGGTGCGCGGGTGGCGGGGCAGGTGACCGATGCGCGGGGCGCTCCCGCCGCGTCGGCGCACGTGCGCTGCGTGGCGAGCGCCATGGATGATCTGACGGTCGAGGCCGGGCCGCTG
Organism: uncultured Pseudomonadota bacterium; assembly: GCA_963847705.1. Lineage (GTDB taxonomy): Bacteria > Myxococcota_A > Polyangia > Fen-1088 > Fen-1088 > JADGRB01. The sequence continues at coordinate 135,491 of CAWKBC010000017.1, forward strand.
CCGCTGGCGGCCGAGGCAGCCGCGCTCCCCTCGGGCGCAGGACGGTCGCTGGGCAGCACCCGGAGCGCGATCGCCGATGCCCGCGGTCGGTTCACCGTCGACGATCTGCTCCCGGGCCGCTACCGCGTCGAGGTGGCGCACGCGGGCTCGGAGCCGCTGCTGACCGACGAGCTCACCTTGGCGCCGGGCGAGCGGCGCGAGCTCGGGGCGCTGGCGCTCCGCGACGGGTTCCCGATCGAGGGGCGTGTCATCGACGACAGCGGGTCTCCGATCGAAGAGGCGCGCGTCGCCGGCGGCGGCGGCGATTCCGGCCTCTCCGCGGTGACCGACGGGGCCGGTTCGTTTTCGCTCGCGCTTCCCGCCGGACACCACCGTCTGACGGCGAGCGCGCCCGGCCACGGCGCCGCCAGCACCGAGGTGGACGTGCGGCCGGGCGCCCCCTCCCCGGCGATCACGCTGCGGCTGGCGCGCGCCGAGGCGATCCTCGAGGGGCTGGTCCGCGACACCGGTGGGCGTCCGCTCGGGCGCGCGCGCCTTCTGGCCTGGCCGCGTGAGGGCGGCCAGGGGAGCGGCGGCGACCCTGCCACGTCGCTCGGGAGCACCTCGGCCGACGTGGGCGGACACTTCCGGATGCCCGATCTCCCGGCAGGAGAGCTGCGGCTCGAGGTCCAGCACCCCGACTACCCGCGCGTCACGGTGGTCGCGACCCCGGGACAGTTCGCTTCGCTCACCGTGCCCTTCCCCGGCGGCATCGCGGGCGAGGCGCACGCGCGGGGGACAGGCGCACCGGTGACGCGCGGGCGGATCGACGCGGCCGGGCCCGAGGGCGCCAGGGCGAGCGCGGAGCTGCAGCGTGCCGGAGCGTTTCGCCTCCCGCGGCTCGCCCCGGGGCGCTGGCGGCTCAGCGTCTCGGCGCCCGGATACCGCCCGACGGAGCAGGAGCTGGACGTCCCGCCCAGCGCCAACCTCGGCGAGCCGTCGGTGCGCGATCTGCGCGTCGACCTCGATCCGGTTTGAGCTCCGTTGTCAGTCCCGGCTGCGCCTCGCCCCCAGGCGCGGCCCGGCCGATGAAAACCTAGTTGCGTTGGGTTCGGCGGCGGCGCGTGACGAGCGCCAGCCCCACCAGCACGGCCGCCGCCAGTCGGTGCGAAGCTCCCTGGGCCGTGGCGCAGCCGCAGCCGTCGTCGGGCAAGTTCTGCGTGCAGGAGTGCGGATCGCTCGCGGCGGGATAGATGGCGCAGACGCCGCGCGCGTCGTCGGCCGTGAGGACGCGCTTGGCGATCGATTCCTGATCGATTCGGTACCACATGACGGCATCGGCCTCGATCGCGATGCTGGGGTCGGGGTTGGGGGTGCAAATCGGGATCGACTCCTCCCCGCCGTCGGTGCTGGCGGGAGGGTCGCTGTTGTCGCCCGAATCGCCGCCGGTGCAGGTGTGCGCGAGGCCGAGGAAGTGTCCGAACTCGTGGGTCATCACGGTCTGGAGATCGAAGCGCAGCTGCGCGTGCTCGGGCGGGGGCGCGCCGGGATCCAGGTTGGCCCAGACGATGTCCGCGGTGGCGGCGTTGATCTCGATGTCGGCGTCGACGATGTGTCCGTTGGGCTCCTTCGACACCGTGGTGAAGGCCAGCGCCTCGGAGGCTTCTTCCCAGTTCGTGGTCTGGAAGATGATCGAGTTCTTGCCGTCGTTGCCGACGCCCGGGACCGACCCACCAGCCGCCATCTGCGGCAGGATCTCGAAGAAGGGATGGCCACCGCCCACGTCGGAGGGACAGGTGACGCTGTCGGGCCCCCAGGCGGCGGCCGCTCCGCCGATCGACTTGGCGACCTCGTCCGGCGTCATCGCGGTGAAGCCGTTCAGATAGATGGTCACGGTCTCGCAGCTCGAGGCCCAGTAGAGCGGATAGCCGGCCTCACTGGCGCTGCGCAGGTACGCCTGGGCGCTTCGGGCGCAGAGAGACGCCGCGATCGAGAGGCCGGCGAGGACCAGTGCGCGGGGCGCGCCGCTCATCTCAGCGGCGTCCGCCCGCCGTGCGGGCGCGGCGGCGCGCAATCAGGATCGCCGCCAGCAGCGCGAAGGTCGCCGGCGCGCCGGTGTCGCCCGGTCCGCCCGCCGCCCTGCAGCCGTCGCAGCCACCGTTGCCGTCGGTCCCGGGCGGTGGCGGGGGATGGTTGACCGAGTAGATCGTGCAGACGGCGTTCTGATCGTCGGGGGCCAGCGTCCGCTTTTGCGTGTCGCCCGGCTGCGCCGAAGGGTACATGGTGGTCGCCTTGACCTCGGGCGAGGCGCTCGTGCAGTCGGGAACCGGCTGGCCGTTGTTGTCGTCCGGACGCACGCCCGTCGCCGACGACAGCGCGTCGAAGCAGGTGTGGTCGAGCCCGATGAGGTGGCCGAACTCGTGGGTCAGCGCGTTCTGCAAATCCATGTCGCTGGACAGCTCGGGATCCTCCACCAGGTCAGCCCACTGGTAGTCGACCAGGTTGACCTCGACGTCGGCGTCGTAGATCTGGCCGGTCTTGGTGTTCGCGGTGTCCGTGGTGACGGCCAATGCCGTGGCGTCATACTCGACGTCGCAACTGCCGTCGGCGGCGATGTGACACCAGAGGCTGCTGTGAAAGATGAGCGAGTTGTGCCCGTCGTTGACGGCCAGCGGGGTCGGCGCGGTCGAGAGCGCCGGCACGAGCTCGAGGTAGGTGCAGGCGTTGGTCTGCTCGCTCCAGGCGGCGGCGGCTCCCTGCACGGCGTTGGCGACCTGGGCGATCGTCATGGAGGTCTGGGTGAAGTCGTTGGAGTAGCCGGTGATCGGCACGGAGGCCTGTGCCCAGAAGAACGGCTCGCCGTCGTCGGTCAGGTAGCGGACGAACGCCTGGGCCGGGAGGCTGTGGCCGGCCAGGACCGCCACCGCGACGACGGCGAGCGCGCTCGCCGAGCGCCGGCGCGTCGTGGCGCTGGCGCGCCTCATCGCCCGCCGATCAAGGCCCGGACGTCGCTGCGCAGCTCCGCGAGCGGCCGCGGCCGCGCTGAGAAGACCAATCCCGAGGCGGGCGTGGTGGGCACGAAGTCGGCCCCGCCGCGGTTGGGGGCGCTCACCATCCAGCGTCCGCTCTCGCGGCTGACGGGGCGCTTTCCCTGCGCCATTCCGACCACGCTGGCGTGGTCGGCCTTGCCGCGCAGGAACAGCAGCGTCCGCTCACCGCGCTCGAAGTGCGGCATGCCGTCGATCCGCATCGTCAGCTCACCGACGGTGCCACCCCCCTGCACGATCTGAACGTGCGAGCCCGGCGCCGCCGTCCCTTTCCAGCAGTCGACGACGGTGACGTCGATGGTGGTCACGATCCGGTCGTGCTCGGCGTTCCAGGCCGCGGTTGTCGACACGACGTCGACGACCGAGATCTGGTCGGCGCGGGTCACCAGCGTCGGCAGATCGAGCGCGAGGATCAGCGAGGCGGAGGCCGGCGACGACATCGCCAGGGCGGCGATCGGCGCAAGCATCGCGATCAGGCGACGCGAGGGGCGCATATGGGGCAATGATACGGCGGAAACGGCAGTTTGTTGAGGCCCCGCCGACCAGCCAGCCCGCTGCAACTACGAAGGGAGTGAGCCGCCGGTCGGCGCAGGGGGCGTGGGCTGGACAGGCGCGGTCGTCGGGGGCGTGGTCCCGCCGGTGCGGGTGGGGGGGGTGGTGCGAACGTGATATGCGCCACCCGCGCCCGGCAGCGCCGGTCCCGCCTGGGCCTTCTCGCGGGCGAGCTCCATGAATCGATACTGACTGCGCAGCGGACGCGTGCCCGCCGCGACGGGCGTCACTCCGTTGAGGCCATTGACGCCGTTGGTCGCGCTCTCCGGCCGGACGCGGACATAGCTGCCGTCGGGGCCGAGCCGCCGCGACTTCACGTTGTCCGTCAGGGCGATGCCCAGGATCTCGTCGAACACCCGATCGCGCAGCCCCTCGTCTTCGATGGGGAACATCACCTCGACCCGCCGCTGGAAGTTGCGCGGCATCCAGTCGGCCGACGACAGGTAGACCTCTCGCTTGCCGCCGTTCTCGAAGGAGAAGATGCGCGCGTGCTCCAGGAACCGGTCGACGATGCTGGTGACGCGGATGTTGTCGCTCACGCCGGGGACCCCGGGCCGCAGGCAGCAGATGCCCCGGACGATGAGATCGATCGACGCACCGGCCTGCGAGGCGCGGTAGAGCGCCTTGATGACCGGGCCGTCGACCAGGGCGTTCATCTTGGCGACGATTCGCCCCCGCGCGCCGAGGGCCGCCTCACGGTCGATGAGCGCGATGAGCCGCTCTTGCAGCCCGAGCGGCGCGACCGAGAACTTCTTCCAGGACGGAGGCGACGAATAGCCGGTGAGCAGGTTGAACAGCGCCCCGGCGTCGTCCGCGTAGGCGTCGCGCGCCGTGAAATAGGAGAGATCACCGTACACGCGCGCCGTCGACGGGTTGTAGTTGCCGGTCGACAGGTGGACGTAGCGCTTGATCCGGTTCCCCTCGCGCCGCACCACCAGCGCCACCTTGCAGTGGGTCTTGAGGCCAATGAGCCCGTAGACCACGTGCACCCCGGCGTCCTCCAGCGTGCGCGCCCACTGGATGTTGGGCGCCTCGTCGAAGCGGGCCTTCAGCTCCACGACCGCGGTCACCTGCTTGCCGTTCTCGGCGGCGCGGATCAGCGCGCGGATGATCGCCGAGTCGGCGCTGGTCCGGTAGAGCGTCTGCTTGATGGCCAGCACGTTGGGATCGTCGGCCGCCTCGGAGATGAACTCGACCACGTCCTCGAACGACTCGTAGGGATGCTGGAGGAGCACGTCGCGCTGGGCGATGACGCGGAAGATGTCGTCGTACTCCTGGAGCGGCGGGACGATCTGCGGCGAGAAGGGCTCGTCCTTGTACTCGCGGAGATCCTCGCGCGAACAGATGGACATGAAGTCGGCCAGGTGCAGGGGCCCCTCGAACAGGTAGACGTCGTCCGGCTCGAGGCGCAGCGCCGAGCTCAAGAAGTTGACCACCTCGGCGGGGGTGTCGTGCGCGATCTCCAGCCGGACGGCGCTGCCGCGCTCGCGCCGGCGCAGCTCCTTCTGGATCGTCTTCAGGAGGTCATCGGCCTCGTCCTCGTCGATGGAGAGATCGAAGTTGCGGGTGACGCGAAAGGCGCTGCAGCCGAGCACGCGGAAGCCGGGGAAGAGCTCGCCGGCGTGCATGGTGATCAGGTCCTCCAGCAACGTGAACGAAAACTTTCCCGGGCCCGCGACCTCGGTGATGCGCGGGAGCACCGAGGGCACCTGGACCACCGCGACCATCGTCTCGCGGCGCGCCACCTTCTCCTTCTCGCGGTGCATCAGGATCGCCAGGTTGAGGCTGCGGTTTCGCAGCATCGGAAACGGGTGGTTGGGATCGACCGCCAGCGGGGTCAGCACCGGCCAGACCTCCTTGGCGAAGTAGGTCGAGAGAGGCGCCTTCTGCTCGGGCGTCAGATCCTGCGCGCGCAGCAGCCGGATTCCCGCCTCGGCCAGCCCCGGCGCGACCTCGGTCCGCCAGACGCGGTACTGCTCGGCCACCATGGCGTGGGCGCGCGCGCTGATGGCGGAGAGCTGCTCGGCGGCCGTCAGCCCGTCGGGCGGCGTCTCGGCGACGTTGCCCGAGAGCTGCTGCTTGAGCCCCGCCACGCGGACCATGAAGAACTCGTCCAGGTTCGAGGCGACGATGGCCAGGAACTTGAGCCGCTCGACCAAGGGGACCGTGGCGTCGCGCGCCTCCTCCAGCACCCGCTCATTGAACCCGAGCCAGGACAGCTCCCGGTTGATGAACAGCTTGGCGTTGGCCGGATCGTTGACGACCGGCGGCTTCAGGACAACTTGCTTCCGCGAGCGACGGGCCACGGCGGCGAGCTTACCTTACCGTCACCCTTCGCGCCCCGGACCGGCGGGGTGAGCGCTAATGCGCGTCAGTCAGAAACCCGGTGCGGCGCTCGTGTCCGGGAAAGTTGACCTGGACGGCCCGCCGATCGCGACGGTGGCCATGCGCCCGCAGGCGCGCCCCCTTGAGCGTCTCCTCGACCAGATCCTCGAACGACAGCCCGGCGCTGTGCGCGATCTTGGGGAGCAGGCTCTGCGGCGTCATGCCGGGGAGGGTGTTCACCTCCAGCACGATCTCGTTCCCCTTCTCGCTGACGATGAGGTCGACGCGCGTCGCTCCTTCGCAGCCGAGCGCCTCGTGGGCCAGCGTCCCCAGCCGCAGCGCCGAGCGGTAACGCTCCGGCGAGAGGCGCGCCGGCAGGTGGTACTCGGTGCGGCCGCTGGTGTACTTGTTGCGGAAGTCGTAGAAGCCGCGCTTGGGGACGATCTCGACCGCGCCGAGCGGCTTGCCCTCCAGGATGGCGACCGAGATCTCCTTCCCCTCGACGAAGCGCTCCACCAGGACGTCGTCGTCGAAGCGCAGCGCCTGCTCGACAGCCGCCTCCAGCTCCAGCTCGTCGCGCGCGATCCGGATCCCCAGCGACGAGCCTTCGCCCGCCGGCTTGACGATCACCGGAAACCCGAACGACCCGTGCAGCTCCAGCAGCTCCTCGCCGCCGTCCGACTGGACGACGTAGCCGGGCGCGGTCGGCAGGTTGTTCAGCCGGAAGACCTCCTTGGCGCGGACCTTGTTCATTGCCAGCGCCGAGGCCAGCACGCCGGAGCCAGTGTAGGGGATTCCCAGAAGCTCGAGCAGCCCCTGGATGCAGCCGTCCTCGCCGTAGCGGCCGTGCAGCGCGATGAACGCCACGTCGATGCGCGCCTGCCTGAGCACCATGTCGACGTCGCGGTCGACGAACAGCGGCCAGGCGTCGTAGCCACGGTCGCTGAGGGCGGCCACCACAGCCTCTCCCGTGCGGATCGAGACGTCCCGCTCCGCCGACAGACCACCCATGAGCACACCGATCTTGCGCTGTCCGATCATCCTTCACGGGTAACCTTGCTGCGTGCAGGCGTCAAAAAACTTCATCTGTGGTAAAGACGGGCGCCATGACGTTTCTAGAAGCGGCCCTTGAAGTCCTTCGGCTGGAAGGCAAGCCGCTACATTACAAAGAGCTCACCGAGCGTGTGATCGGGAAGAAGCTCCTCACCTTTGTGGGCCGCACGCCCGAAGTCACCATGCAGACCCAGCTCACGGCAGCGGTCAAGAAGGCGCCGGGCAACCCGTTCGTAAGGGTGAAGCCGGGCGTCTTCGGCCTCCTCCGCTATCCGGAGGTGAGCCCCGAAGAGCGGGCGGCGGCTGCGGCCGCGGCCAAGCCGGCCGAGGAGCCGCCCAAGCGCCCGCGCGCGGAGGACGAGGCGGCGCCGTCAGGCGACCGGGGCCGGCGGCGGCGCCGGGGCGGACGAGGCCGCGACGGAGCGCGGGACGGCGGACGCGACGAGGCGAGACGACCCGCTCCCGGCGCTTCCGCGGGGGCCAGCCACCCGCACGGTCCGACCGATGAAGGCGAGGCCGACGAGCCCACCCACGGCGGCGGCCTCTCGGCCGAAGCGCGGGCCGCTGCGCTGGCGGAAACGGGCGTCCTGGAAGGCGACGACGACGCAGATGGAGACGAGGAGGTCCCACGCGCGATGGATTCGATGGACCAGCACGAAATCGACGAAACCGACGAGGCCGGGGCATCGCCCGCGGCCCCCGGTGCGGGTGCGCCCGCCGACGAGGCAGCCGACCAAGGGGACGAGGACGAGGACGAGGGAGAAGAGGGTGCCGCCGAGGCTGGCGCCGAGAAGAGCGAGGCTGGTCCCGATGGACGCCGGCCCGAGGGGGAGCTGGGCCCGGGTCGCCGCCGCCGTCGTCGTCGCCGTCGCGGCGGGCGTGGCGAAGCCGAAGAGTTCGGCGATTCACCGCGGCCGCCGGCGGGTGAATCGGCGCTCGCGGTCCCTGCGGGTGACGCTCCCGGATTTTCCTCGAGCGATCTGTCGACAGGTGGGGCCTCGTCCGGTGACTCGGGCGGCGCTTCGCCGACGTCCGGTTCAGGAGACGGCGGGCAGGGCCCGCGTCGGATCATGACGCCGGTCGACGCCGCGCTGGAGATCATGCGCGGGCAGGCCCCGGGACGCGGGACCGCGGTCCGCCAGATCGCCGACATGGCGACGCGGCGGCGGCTGGTGCACGGCGAGCCGAACGAGGCCTGGCGCGTGATGCGCACGGCGCTGGCCGCCGAGCCGCGCGAGCGGCTGCGGGCCGGAATGCGGCCCCGTGTCCGGCCGGCGGGCGCGGGCCTCTTCGCGCTGTCGCGCCGTCCGCCCGAGGCGGAGCTGGAGCGCGCCGAGCAGGTGTTCGGCGAGGCCAAGCGCGCACTGCGCGAGCGGACGCTCGCCTCGCTGGAGCGGCGGTTGAGCGAGCTGCCGGCGTCGGCGTTCGAGGCGGTCACGCGGGTCCTCCTGCAGCGCGAGGGGTTCGGCCCGGCGACCTTCGTGAAGCGGATCGAGGAGACGGTCTACGTCGAGGCGCTGCGGGGCCGCGGCGGACGCTCGTCGCGCTGCCTCATCGGTCTGCGGTTCGGTCCGTCGTCGGGCGGGCGCCGCGCCATCGGCGAGCTGCGCGTCGGGATCGAGAAGCGCGGCCAGGACGAGGGCCTGCTGATGTTGGCCGGACGTCTGGCCGAGGACGCCATCGCGGCCTGGAAGGCGCCGGGACCGCCGATCGAGATCGCCGACGGGCCCGCGCTGGCCGAGACCTGCATCCGTCACGGCGTCGGGGTCATCAACGCGATGGTCAGCGTCGACTTCGTCGATGCCGACTTCTTCGCGGAGATCGCCGAGGGGTAGGGAGGGCGCGCTGGACGCCGTCTGGCGTTGGCTGGGGCGCGCGCCGTTCAGGGAGACCACCGCGCTGCAGGAACGCCTGCGCGCGGCGGTTCTGTCGGGCGAGGGACCGGAGACGCTGCTCTTCTGCGAGCACGACCCGGTCATCACGCGCGGCCGCTCCGCGCAGATCGCGAACATCCTGGCTCCGCCGGAGGAGCTCGCCCACCGCGGCGTCTCGGTCGAGCAGGCCTCGCGGGGTGGTGACGTCACCTACCACGGACCCGGCCAGCTGGTCGGCTACCCGGTGGTGCGGCTGCGCGGCGGTGTGGTCGATCACATGACGGCGATGGCGCGGGCGATCGCCCGCGTCGTTTCCCAGCTCGGCGTCGCGACAGAGTTCCGGCGCGGCGCGCCCGGCCTGTGGACAAATGACGAAAAGCTGTGTGCATTCGGGGTGCATATCCGATCGCGCGTTGCCATTCATGGCTTCGCGCTCAACGTCACGACCGACCTCGATGCGTTCGACCTGATCGTTCCCTGCGGCCTCGTCGGCGCGCGCGTCACCTCGCTCGCGCGTCTTCTCGCGCCTCTCGGCGTCGCGCCGCCGCCGCTCGAGATCCTCGCGGCGCGCATCGCGCGCGAGCTCGGCGCGGAACTGAACGTCACGTTTCACGCCAACGCAATTGCAATGTCGAATGGGATCACTAGAATGAATGAAGCGTGAAGTCTGCTCACCAGCCGCGCGTTTTGGTCGTTCACAACCGCGACTACGAAGGGGCCGAGGCCGATCCCGAGAACCGCGCGCGCGCCGATGTTCTGGGAACGGCGCAGAGTGTGGCCAAGGTGCTCAGCGACAGCGGATACGACGCGGGCACGGTCAGCATCGGCAGCGATCTGTACGGCGCCGTCGCGGAGATCACCGACTTCGCGCCCGACGTGGTCTTCAATCTTTGCGAGTCGATCGACGGCGCGAGCAACCTCGAGCCGCTGCTGCCGCTGCTGCTGGAGCGCGCGGGGCTGGCCTACACCGGCTCGTCGCCGCTCACGCTCGGGCTGGCGGTGCACAAGCACAAGGCGAAGGATGTGCTGCGCGGCGCCGGCGTGCCGACGCCCGAGGCGGCCGTGCTGACCGCGTCTGACGTGTCGAAGGTCCCGCTCGGGTTTCCGCTCATCGTCAAGCCGGCGCGCGAGGACGCCTCGGTCGGGATCACGACCGACTCGGTGGTCCACGATCGCGCGGCGCTCGAGCGTCAGGTGACGTTCGTGCTGGCCCGCTACCTGCAACCGGCGCTGGTCGAGAGTTACATCGAAGGTCGCGAGATCTACGTCTCGCTGCTGGGACGGCCCGAGGGCGGCGTTCAGATCCTGCCGCTCTACGAGATCGACTTCTCCGAGATGCCTGCCGGCTGCCCGCGCATCGTCTCCTTCGACGGCAAGTGGGTGGAGAGCTCGCCTGAATTCCGCGGCACCAAGCCGGTGCCGTGCGAAGGGCTGTCGGCGTCCGTGCAGGCCCGGATCGCCGAGGTCGCCCAGACCGCTTTCGCGGCGATGGAGCTGCGTGACTACGCCCGCCTGGATGTGCGCCTGTCGGCCGACGGCACCCCCTACATCATCGACGTGAACCCCAACTGCGATCTGTCGGAAGGGGCCGGGTTCGCGCGGGCGGCACGCGCGGCCGGCCTCGGATATGATGAGGTGGTCCGGCGCATCGTCGACCTGGCTCTGCAGAGGCGTCCGCATGCCGACACGATCCCCTTCACCGCGCGCACCCGCACGGTCCCGCGCGCCCGCCCGGAGACACGTCCGGACAATCGTCCGGTGCTCTCGACGCGGGCGGCGCGCCGGGGCGTTCGCTCGGGCTAGCGCGCTCGGGCTGCTCGGCCTGCTGGCCCTCGGCGCCTGCCATCACCGCGAGGCCCCCGCCGCGCCGCCACCGGCGCCGAAACCGGCGCTGGGGGCAATCGACGTTCAGCTCGCCCCGCCGCCGGACGACAAGACCCCGCGCCTCGAAAGCGGACCGCTGGAGCAGGCCTTGCGCGCGCGCTTGCTGGCAACGGGGCTGTTTGCGCCGGGCGGGGCTCCTGCCAGGGTCGGCGCGCGCGTCGGCACGGAGGTCGTGGAGGTGGGCACGGTGGGCGAGGCACGGGCGGTCGTGGGGCTGCAGCTCGACGACGGCAGAGCCGAGCTGCCCGACAGCGTGTCGTTCAAGCTGGAAGGACGCGGGAGCGAACGTTATGCGGTCCCCAAGCCGGAACGCAAAGGAGCAGCCCCCGCGCCTGCGCCGGAGCGCGCCGCAGCCCTGAACCGGCTGGTGCTGCGCATCGCCGGCGATCTGATCGACGGCTACGTGGCCCGGCGCCAGCTCGAGCAAGGTCCGCCCGCGGGCGTGCACGCGGCACTCCAGGCCGACGGCGGCGCGCTGCGCGACGACGCGATCCGGGTGGTCGGCGAGCGGAAGCTGCGTGACGAGGTCCCGACGCTGCTCAAGCTGCTCAGCGATCCCGATGAGCCGACCCGCGATGCGGCGCTGGGATCCTTGATTGCGCTCGGCGATCGCCGAGCGGTCAGCGAGCTGACGCGGACCCGGTCTCTGCGCGATCGGCACGAGATGCACAAGATGATCGAGGCGATCGCCATCCTCGGCGGGCAGGAGGCGGACCAGTACCTGAGCTTCGTCGCGGCCACCCACGACGACGACGAGATTCGCGCCGAGGCGGCCGCGGCGCGCGCGCGCCTGCAGCGGCGCGAAAACGATGCAGTTGCGCCAAGATCCGAGTGATCTCCACAGTGATGTCCGGCGTGAGCTTCGACGGACGTCCGACCGATGGCGTCCGGCCTCAGGATGCCAACTAAAATATTTACCTACATTTTTGCCAGTGATTGCAATAACATTGCTTGAGTGTCATCCGCCAATGTAGTTGACAGCCGGGTGGCGACGGAGCTGCCTGCGCGCTACCAGATGAGCGAGCGCCTGGGCGCGGGCGCCTCGGGCGAGACGTTCGCGGCGATCGACAGGACGACCGGCACGGCGTGCGTGATCAAGCTGTTCGCGGATGGATCGCGCGGACGGCGCTTTGCGCTCGCGGAGTTCCGTGGGCTCGAGACGCTCGCCCATCCGAGCGTCGTCCGCCTGCGCGACATCGGCCGGCTCGACGACGGGCGTCTCTATCTCGTCACCGACCGGGTCGTCGGCCCGGGCGTCGAGGGGATCGCGACCATCGCAGACGACGCCGAGCGGCGCGCGCTGTTCGTGCGCGCGGCGCTGGATCTCGCGTCGGCGCTCGCACACCTGCACGCCCGCGGCATCGTCCATGGCGACGTCTGTCCGGCCAACGTGCGGATGTCGGCGGAGGGCGGGGGCCCGCCCCGCGCCGTCCTCATCGACTTCGGGCTGGCGGGCCCCGCGCATCCCGGCGACGGTGCTGCGCGCGGCACGCTTGGCTACGCAGCGCCGGAAGCGCTCACCGGCGCCCGCACCCCGGCGTCCGATCTGTTCGGGCTCGGCGCGACGTTGTTCGAAGCCTGGAGCGGCACGGCGCCGTTCGGGCGTGGGTTGCGCGCGGCGGAGCGGGTCCTCGGGGGGCCGGCGCCCCCGCTGTCGTCGGTGCGGCCCGGGCTCGGCCCGGCCTGGGACGGTCTCTTCGAGCGCCTGCTGGCGGCCGATCCCCTCGATCGGCCGGCGCACGCGCGCCTGGTCCTGCGCGAGGTGACCCGCCTCGCGGCCGGCGCGGCCACCCCGACCGAGGTCGATCTGCAAGTCCCTCATCCCGACGGCGATCCGCTGGCGGGGCTGTTCGTCGGGCGCCGGGCCGAGCGGGGCGCCTTGCGCGCGACGTTCGAGCGGTTGGCGGAAGGGGCGGCGCCCGCCGCGGCGCTGGCGCTGGTCGGTCCGCCGGGGAGCGGGCGGCGGACGCTGTTCGAGGCCGCGGCGCGCGATGCCGCGGTCGCGGCCGCAGCGGGGGCGCTGGGGCCGATCGATGTTTGGCGGGGCGACATCGCCGCGCTGGAGCAGTTCGTGGGCGCCGTCCCGCCGCCCCGCGAGGACGACGCGCGTCGCGCGATCGAGGCGCGGATGGCGGCGCTGGCCGAGGCGCTCGAGGTCCATGCCCGCGCGCGCCCGCTCTGTCTGTTTCTGGATGAGGGCGCCGCCTCCGAGGCGCTGGCTGCCTTCGTGGCCGGTGCGGCGCCCAGCGGACGGACGCTGCTGGTCGTCCCCACCCGCGCGCCGCTCGGACGTCCCTTCGCCGCCGAGATCGCGCTTCCGCCGCTGACCCCGGCGGAGATCAAGGAGCTGGTTGCGGCCGGGGTCGACGAAGAGCCGCCGGCCGCTGCGCTCGCCGCGGTCACCGAAACCTCCCGGGGGAACGCGGCGCTGGCCACGCTGCTCGCCCGGCGCCTGATCGCCAACCTTCGGGCCGGCAACGCCCTGGCGCCGATCGACGCGAGCGGCGATCTGGACGGCCTCTTGAAAGCGAGCCTCGGTGCGCTGGCGAGCGAACCGCAGCGCCTGTTGCTGGCCGTCGCGCTCATCGACGCCGACGCCGCGAAGATGGCGGCGCTCGACGAGGAAGAGGGGGCCCGGGCCCTGATCGCGGCGCGGGCCGCGGGATGGCTCGAGCTCGGCGCAGGGGGGGAGCTGCGGCTGCCGAGCCCCGCGCACCGCCGGGTGGTGCTGGCCAGCCTGCCGCCGGCGCTCTCGGCCGAGGTGGGCGCGCGGGTGCTGCTCGCGCTCGACACCGGGCGGCACGGGCAGGCTGAGGATCTCAGACGGGCCGACGCGCTCGCGGTCTGCGGCCGCTCGGGCGAGGCGGCGGACGTTCTTCGCGGCCTGGCCGCAGCGGCGACCGCGGCGGGTGACCATACGCGGGCCGCTGGTCTGCTCGAGCGCGTGGCTGCGCTGGAGGCGGGGGCGCTGACGTTTTCGGAACGCCTGGCGCTGGTGACCGGCCTGGGGGCCATCGGCCGCTACGACGACGCGGCGCAGGTCCTGGCCAGCGCACGCGCGACGGCTTCCGGCCCGGGCGATCGGGCGGCCAGCTGCGAGCGCGAGGCCTGGCTGCTCGCCCGGCGCGGCGATCTCGACAGCGCGCGCCGGGCGCTCGAGCAGGGCCTGGCGGAGAGCGAGGCCGCGGGGCTGCCGGCGGCCAGCCTGCGCGCGCGGCTCGGACGTCTGCTGGTGACGGCGGGACGCTTCGCCGAGGCGCTGGCGATCGTGGAGCCGGCGCTGGCTGACGCGTCGCCGGCGGTCACCGAGGACACGGCGATCGCGCTCGCCAGGGAGACCGCGCTGCTGGCCTGCGCCTACCTGGGCGAGCGTGCGCGGGCGCGGGCGCTGCTGGCCGTCCTTGGCAACGGTGTCGGCGCGGCGCGACGGGCCTACCTCGAGGGCCTGCTGGCGCAGCTCGCCGGGGATGAAGCGGCGGCGCGGGAGGCTTACCGGCGTGCCTACGAGATCGCCGCCGGGGAGAACGACCTGCACACGGTGGCCGCGGTGGCGCTCAATCTGGGCGGGGTGCTGATCGAAGAGGGGCTCTACGGCGAGGCGCTGATGGCCTCCGCGCGCGCGGTGCGGGAGCTCGGGCGCCTGGGCGCCACCGCGGAGCTGGTCCCGGCGCTGGTGAACGCCGCCAATCTCTTCGTGGAGCTGGGCGACCTGGCGGCGGCGCGCCGGGCGCTCGATCGGGCGCTCGGCCTCACCGCGGAGGGACGTGCCAGCCGGGCGGGGGCGACCGCCGCATTCGTGGAGGGCGATCTGGCGCGCCGGCGAGGGGAGATCGACACCGCCGTGCGGCACTACCGGCGGAGCGCGGGGCTGTTCAGTGAAGTCGGGCAGCCCTCGGGGGCCGCGAGCGCGTCTCTGGCGATCGCCGAGGCGCTGGCCGGCTCCGGTCGCCTGCCCGACGCGAAGCGGGCGCTGGCAGAGGCGGAGCAGCTGCGGGTGTCGGCCTCGCAGTCGGCCGAGGATCCGGAGCTCGCCCGCGCGCGCGCGGTCCTGGCCTTGGCCCAGGCGGACACCGGCGTGGGCGGCGGCGAGGCGCCGGCCGCGCTGGCCGAGCAGCTCCATCGTCTGGCCCACGAGTCCCTGGCGCGGGCCCGTCGGCCGACCGCCTGGCGCCTGGCCGCGCTGTCCGGCCGATTGGCCGCGCGCGCGGGAGCGGCCGCCCAGGCCCGCGACGCGTTTGCTTTTGGCCGCACCGTTTTCGAGGAGGTCCGCATGGCAACGCCCGAACATCACCGCGCCGCGCTCGAGAGTCACCCCGACGCCGCCTGGCTGATTCCAGAGGGAGTGGCCGGGCAGGGCGGGGCACCGGGCGCGCGCGCCGAGGCGGCCGAGTCGCGGCTGCGGCGGCTCCTGCGCATCAACAAGCGGCTCAACAGCGAGCTGCGGCTGCCGCGCCTCCTGGAGATGGTCCTCGACACGGTCATCGAGCTGACCGACGCCGAGCGCGGCTTTCTCCTGCTGGAGGACGAGAGCGGGGAGCTGAACGTCAAGGTCGCCCGCAACATCGATCAGCGGACGCTGGAGACCGATGAGCTGGCGCTCTCCAAGTCGATCGCCCGGCAGGCCGCGGCGGGGGGCGAGCCGGTGGTGACCATCGACGCCGCGGGCGACGATCGGTTTCGCGAGGCGCTCTCGGTGTCGGACCTGCACCTCCGCTCGGTGCTGGCGGTCCCCCTGGTCATCAAGGGGCGGGTGGCGGGAACGATCTACGTCGACCACCGCCTGCGCAAGGGGGCCTTCGACCAGGAGGACGTCCGGCTGGTGCTCGATTTCGCCGAGCAGGCGGCGATCGCGCTGGAGAACGCCCGCCTCCTCGGTGAGCTGCGTCGTCGCGAAAGACAGATCGAGGCGCTCAACCGCCGCCTGGAAGCCGAGCTGGCCGCCGGGCGCGAGGAGATCTCCGGCATCAAGGTGGAGCTGCGCGAGAACCGCGAGGCGCTGGCCGTCCGCTACGACTACCGCAACATCATCGGTCGCACGCCGCGCATGCTCGATCTGTTTCGGCTGATCGACCGGATCACCGACACCACCTTGCCGGTGGTGATTCAAGGGGAGAGCGGCACCGGCAAGGAGCTGGTGGCGCGCGCGCTGCATTCGAACGGGCCGCGCCGCGGGCAGCCGTTCGTCGGCGAAAACTGCGCCGCCATCCCGGAGACGTTGCTCGAATCGACGCTGTTCGGCTACGCGCGCGGCGCCTTCACCGGCGCCGACCACGACACCCGGGGGCTGTTCGAGATCGCCGACGGCGGCACCCTGTTCCTCGACGAGGTGGGCGAGATGTCGCCGGCGATGCAGGGCAAGCTCTTGCGCGTGCTGCAGGAGGGGGAGATCCGGCGCGTCGGCGCCGAGCGGACCCGCAAGGTCGACGTCCGGATCGTCGCCGCCACGAACCGCGACCTGGCGCGCATGGTGGAGGAGGGGAAGTTTCGCCGCGACCTGTTTTTCCGGCTCAACGTCGCCGGGATCTCGTTGCCGCCGTTGCGCGAGCGGCGCGACGACATCCCGCTCATGGTGGAGCATTTTCTCGCCAAGCTGGCCGCGCGCGACGGCCGCCCGGCCGGGAAGCCAATTGACCCGGGCGCGATGGCCCGCCTCGCGGCCTATCGCTGGCCGGGCAACGTGCGCGAGCTCGAAAACGAGGTGACCCGCGCGGACGCCCTCTCAGGTGCCCGGATCACGGCCGGCGATCTGGCGCCCCGCATCGGGGCCGCCGACGATCCGGGCCTGGTCGCCACCGAGGACCACGACAACCTGGTGTTGAAGCCGCGCGTCGAACGCCTCGAACGTTCGCTGGTTCGCGAGGCGCTGGGGCGCTCGGGGAACAACCAGACCAAGGCCGCGGAGCTGCTCGGCCTGTCGCGCTTTGGCTTGCAGAAGAAGCTCAAGCGTTACAACTTCGTGCTGTAGCCTCCGGCGAACCCGCGCAGCTTCAATCATGTTGCGATTCCCGCCAACTTTGTTGACGCCCGACCGGCGGAGACCCCGGCTTTTCGGGCCGATTTGTGGGCGTGTCATTTGCAGCTCAGCCTCTGCGAGGGAATCCGCCCAATGACTCTGCTCCGCCGACGCTGGCTGAAGATGGGGACGCTGCTGGGCGCCTCCGCGCTGCTCTGGTCGTGTGTCGCCCCGATTCTGACGGTGCCACCGCCCAGTGAGGTCGCGTTCGAGTCGACGATGCTCACCGCCAGCGACGGGACGCTGCAGACGTTCTGGATCGCCTCAGGGGGCCCGCTCGAGCAGGCGGCGAACGCGACCTACTACGTCTTCGACCGCACGCTTGGGGCCGGCGTCATCACCACCGGCCGCAACGACGGCTCGTTCACCGCGCCGCCCTTGCAGGGGAACGCCAAGGACCAGGTGCTGGTCTACTACAAGACGCCGTTCGGCGATTACAGCGACTCGCTCTGCGTCTTGCTCGGGACCGCCGCCTCGCCCGCGGCCTGCGAGTAGCCCGGCAGCCGGCGGACCTCTTCGCGCGCGATACGCCAGGCCGCCTGGATGATCCAGGAGATGGAGCGGTCCTGGCGGATCGCCTCGTGCTGGGTCTCGCCCAGCACCGTGGCGTTGAAGTACAGCGTGACCTTTTTCTTCGGCGACGACATTCGTCCTCCGTCCTCGCGGGTCGGGCGCGAGACTAAAAAGAGATGCTGGGCGTCGACGGCAGGAAGAAGACCAGGTTGGCCGACACCACGAAGGTGTGCGTCCAGGTCAGATCGGCGGTCGTGGCGTGCAGGTCGCCGTTGGTGTCCCGGCCCGATGGATTGAGCTTGGCCAGCATGTCGCGCAGTTCGACGTTCAACGCCATCCAGTGGTTGAAGTAGCTGTGCAGCCCCAGCCCGTAGGTGGCGGCGATCTTCGATCCGCTGACGCCGCAGTAGTAGGCCGAGCCGCTGACCATGTTGTTCGCGTTGGGGTTGGTGGATGCGCAGGCGGGGATGCCCGAGTTGGTGGGCGTCACGCTGATGACCCCGGCGCCGCCCAGCAGGTAGAAGTCGTAGTTGGCGAACAGCCAGCCGGCCAGCGAGTACTTTCCGGTGAAGGGCGTGAACTCGAGCTGCCCGCCCAGGATATTGTTGATCTTCTGCATCGAGTTCAGCGCGTCGGTCCTGGTCGGCTCGAAGGGCGTCGACGGATTGCTGCCCAGCGATCCCAGAAGATCGGACTGGAAGGTGGTGGCGACGTTCGCCACCGCAAACCCACCGAACAGCGACACGGCAAGCCAGTCGTTGATGTGGAACCCGAGCTTCAGGTTGAGAAAGACCGTGTGGTAAAAATCCTGGTTGATCGTCGTGCCCACCCCGGCGCCGAGCTCCAGGCGGCTGGCCCGCAGCTCGTAGCGCTTCCGGATCGCGGGTGCATCGGCCAGCGGGCTCTTGCGCTGTGCCTGCGCTGCGAGCGGCACCACCGTCACCGCCAGAGCGATGAGCAGCGAGAGCCACCGAGCTTTGGTCGTCTTGGTCATGGGCATGTCCTTCTCCGAGCGCCGGGTCACGTTCAGGTTCAGATCCGCGTTCATGTTCATGGACGCCGCCCTAACGAGGAGTCTTGTACTGGAATTTCGTCGGCAGATAGATTCCAACGCCGACGTAGAACATGACGTTCTGGACGAGCTCCGACTGCGCCTGCGCCTTGGCTTCGGCCGAGGTGGTGATGCCCGCGGATGCGCCGTCGGGTTTGGGCTCGAACTTGTCGGGGACCAGGTAGTCGCGCAGCGCGAAATTCACGCTCAGCCAGTTCAGCAAGAAGAAGCGGCTCCCGATGCCCACGTTCGGCGTGATATCGGTGTTCTGAAAGGCGAGCGCGTCGTTGGCGGGGTCGCGCGGGATGACCTTGGTGAACGTCACGCCGACGCCCGCCGAAGCCCAGATCTCCCAGCTCAGGATCGAGCGGTTGAAGAGGGCGAACTTGCCGTAGACCGGCACGTACCCGAAGTTCAGCGCGCCGCCGTAGAGGTACTCGTTGAGGGTCGGCGCGCGGTTGTACTCGCTGCCGACCAGCTCTTCCTGGTTGGTGAGCTGGTGGATGAAGTACTGTCCCTGGAGGCCGATCCAGAAGACGTCGGTCAGGAAGTAGTTGAGGTCGAGGCCGAGAACGTAGTGGCGGATGAGGCTGTCGTTGACCGAGATCCCGGTGAAGGGCTGAAACTCGAAGCGCCCTCCCTTGAGAAAGGCCTTTCTGGGAACGACGACGATGTCGGCCCAGCTGCCGGTCGAGGCGGGGCGAGCTCCCTTGGGCGCGCCGCCCAGGTCTTCCTCGACCTTGCCTGGCTGAGTTTCGTCCCCCTCCAGGCTCTCGCTCGGGGTGGCCGCCGCTCCGCCAGCCGCATTTCCGGTCGCGTCGGTCTTTCCGGTATCGCCGGCGGTCTGGTCATCCGCGGCCCCGGAATTGGTGGCCTTATCGGTATTCTTGGCGCTGTCATCAGCGACCGCGGAATCATCCGCTGCCGGTGCCGCCGCCTTCCCGCCTCCCTTTTTCGCGTAACCGGGTGCCGCCCAACCTAGGAGGGCAACCCATATGAAGAGGCAGATGGCCGGTCGCTTCATGATCCCTCGCTGTCTCTGGGGGGGTGGAAAGAGCCGAAGGGCTAAAAACCCAAAAAAAATCAAAGACTTACGGCCAGAATCAGAATTTTGCGCACTATAGCACGCGGAAAAAAATCCAAGCAACTAAAATTGCTGAGCTACCCCTCGAGCGGAGCGAAGAGGGCCTCGACGAACTCTTCTGGATCGAAGCGTCGCAGGTCATCCACCGTCTCGCCGACACCCACGTAGCGAACCGGGATCTTCAGCTGATCCGCGATTCCAAGAATCACCCCACCTTTGGCCGTGCCGTCCAGCTTGGTGAGCACAATACCGGAAACCGCCATCGCTTCAGTAAAGATTTGCGCCTGGGCGATCGCGTTCTGGCCGCTCGTCGAATCGATCACCAGCCAGGTCTCGTGGGGCGCTCCGGGCGCCGCCTTGGCAAGCGTGCGGCGGACCTTCTGCAACTCCTGCATCAGATCGACCTTGGTGTGCAGCCGCCCGGCGGTGTCGGCGATCGCGACGTCGAAGCTCTCGGTCACGGCGCGCTTGACGCCATCGAAGATGACCGATGAAGGATCTGCCCCTTCTTTTCCGCGGACGATCGTCGCGCCCGTGCGTCCTGCCCAGATCTCGAGTTGCTCGGCCGCCGCCGCCCGAAAGGTGTCGCCGGCGGCGAGCAAGACCCGCTTTCCGTCGCCGGCCAGCTTCGCCGCCAGCTTGCCGATGGTGGTCGTCTTGCCGCTGCCATTGACGCCGATGACGAGGAGGACGAACGGCTTCGCCGACGAGAAATCGAGCTCGGGGGCCGGCAGCGAGAGCATCTCGGCGCTCCGCTGGCGCAGGAAGGCCCAGACGGCGTCGGGATCCTTGAGCTCGCGGCGGGAGAGGGAGCTGCGGATCTCCTCCAGAAGTTTCTGGCTGGTCTTGACGCCGATGTCGGCGGTGAGGAGCACCTTCTCGATCTCGTCGACGACGGAGGGGTCGAGCTCCTTGCGACCCGAGAACAGCTCGCCGAGCCGCGCGATGAAACCCGTCGAGCGCGTGCGGGCCAGCCCCGGCGCCAGCGCGGAGACCTTCTTTTCCTTGGGCGCGGCGGGCGCCGGGAAGGGAATGACCTGAGCGGAGCGCGGCTCTGCCTCGGGCTCCGCTTCGGGAGGCGCTGTTTCCGGTTCTTCGGCCCGCTCCCTGTGGGCGTGGGCGGGCGCGTGGCCGGAGGAGGCCCGCGCCGAGCGGGCGGGAGACGCCTCTTCTTCAGGACCGGCTTCTGGTTCCTCTTTTTCGGGTTCGGGTTCGACCGCTTTGGTTTTTGGCGCACCCTGACGTCGGGGCAGCGCGGCCGGAACCTCATCGACCGCGTCAATCTGCCGGCGGCGGGCGGCGCGCGCGCGCCGGACGAAGAGGACGCCCAGAACGCCGGTCACACCCACGCCGCCGACGACGGCAATCAGCTCGTAGAGCTCGGTTGGACTGATAGGCAGCGACGACAAATCCATCGGGGGTGGGACACTATCACCAAACGTGGGATTGTCGTCGCCGTGCCCATCCGCGCCGGCCGCCAGGTCGAAATTTGCGTCGACGACTGCGGCCTGCGACGTTCTTTGGCGACACTGTTTACAGAACCGAGACGAGGATGCTACAAGGTGAGGCTGCCGTGACAATACATTCTACGTATGGTCGCGACCCCGGTCCCCACCGAAAGCGGAGGCGCACGTGAAGATCAAGCGCATCGAGATCTGCGGTTTCAAGTCGTTCGTCGACAAGACGTCCATCAGCTTCCCGGACCCGATCACCTCGATCGTCGGCCCGAACGGGTGCGGTAAGTCGAACGTGGTCGACGCGATCCGGTGGGTCATGGGCGAGCAGTCCGCCAAGCACCTGCGTGGCCGCGCGATGGAGGACGTCATCTTTGCCGGCTCCGAGTCGCGTGGACCGGCCGGTTTCGCCGAGGTCTCGCTGTCGTTCGACGCGCGCAGCCTGGCTGCCGACGCGGTGGCGGGGGGCGTGGCCTGGGGCGCGGCCAGACCCGAAGAGATCGTGGTGACCCGTCGGCTCTACCGGGACGGCCAGAGTGACTATCTGCTCAACGGCGTCCCGTCGCGGCTGCGCGACGTGGTCGAGTTCTTCCTGGGCACGGGGGTCGGCTCGAAGGCCTACGCCATCATCGAGCAGGGGCGAATCGGGTTCATCGTCTCGTCGCGGCCCGAGGATCGCCGGGGCCTCATCGACGAGGCGGCCGGGATCACCCGTTACAAGTCCAAGAAGAAGGCGGCCGAGCGCCGGATGGACTCGACACGCCAGCACCTCCTGCGGGTGACCGACATCGTCGGCGAGATCGAAGGGCGGCTGCGTTCGCTGCGTCTGCAGGCGCAGAAGGCCGAGCGCTACAAGCGCTACAAGGGCGAGCTGCGCGATCTCGACCTCTGGTCCTCGTCGCAACGTTACCTTGGTCATCTCGCCGACGAGAAGTCGGCGATCAGCGAGCTCGCCGAGGTGCGCGAGCGCCACGATCTCGACGCGGCCGCGCTGGCGGTCGAGGAGGCGTCGGTCGAGGCCGAGCGGCTGTCGGGCGCCGAAGAGGCGAACGAGCTGGCGACCGCCAAGGACGAGCTTTTCGCGCTGTCGAACCGGGCGCAGCTCGGGATGCAGCGGGCGGCCCATCACGAGTCAGAGGCGAGCGAGCTGACGTCGCGGGCCGAGGCGGGCCGTAAGGAGGTCGAGGAGCTGCGGGCGCGGGCCATTGCACGCGGCGCCGACGTCGAGGAGCTCACCGCCCAGCTGTCGGACATCGACGGCGACGCCGAGCGGCGCGAGCGCGAGTACGATCTGGAGGCGCGCCTGCAAGACGTGCGGCGCGTGGCCCTCATCGAGGCGCGCGGCGCGCTCGACGGGGCGGTCGGGGAGATGGCCTCGGCCAGCGCGCGGCTGGCCCGCCTGGGGGCGGAGCGAACGGCGGCGATGGCGCGCCGCGAGGATCTGGCCGGGCGGCTGGCAGGCCTGGCGGGCGAAGAGGAAGCCGCGAACGAGCGGCTGTCGGCGCTGACCTCCGACGAGAGCGAGTTTCAGGAGCGCGTCCTGGCGCTGCGCGCGCGGGTCGAGGCGGCGCGGCACCGGGCCGCCGACGAAGAGGCGCAGCTGGCCGCGCTGCGCGCCGATCTCGGCCGGGGCGAGCTGGAGCTCGAAACCCTGCGGGAGGAGTCGCACCGGCGGCGCTCGCGGCTGGCGTCGCTGTCGGAGATCCAGGAGCGCTACGAGAGCTTCCAAAAGGGCGTCCGCGCCATCATGCAGGAGCATCAGCAGGGCGGCGGCCGGGCGGGGGTCACGGGGATCGAAGGGATCGTCGCCGACATCATGCGTCCGCCACCGGAGCTGGAGACCGCGGTCGAAGCGGTGCTCGGCGAGCGGCTGGGCAACGTGATCGTCGAATCGCACCAGGCGGGCGTGGAGGCGATCCAGTTCCTCAAGCAGAAGAGCGAGGGGCGCTCGTCGTTCATCCCGATCGCGCTGCGGGCGCAGCGGGGCGAGGTGCTCTACGACGCCATGGGCGGGTCCGGCGCCATGGGCGGTTCCGGCGCCATCGGTGGTTCCGGATCATCGGGCGGTTCCGACGGCGGGCTGACCCCGCTGGTCGATCCGGCCGCGGTGGCCGACGTCTGGCCCGCGGCGCCCGGCGTGCGCGGGAAGATGCTCGACCTCATCAGCTACGATCACAAGTACGACGCGGTCGCGACCTACCTGCTCGGCGACGTGCTGGTGGTCGAGGATCTCGAGCGCGCCCTGGCGCTCTGGCGCGAGACGCGCACGACCAAGACCATCGTCACCCTCGAGGGCGAGGTGATCGATCCGCACGGCGTCGTCACCGGCGGCTCGCGCGAGTCGGCGCTGGCCGGCGTGCTCGAGCAGAAGCGCGAGATCCGCGAGCTCGAGGCGGTGATGCAACGGCTCGACGCCGACGTCGAGGCCGCTCTCGGCCGACACGTGGCGAAGAAGCAGGCCACCGCGGATCTCGGCCGCCAGCGTGATGAGGGCGCCGTCGCGCTGCGGTCCGACGAGATGGCGCTGCTCGGTCAGGAGAAGGATCTCGAGCGGCTGGTCGAAGAGCGGCGGCGCCTGGAGGCGCGGCGGGCCGCGCTGGCGGCGCAGACCGTCGATCTGACGCGCGCCCGCGAGGAGAGCGAGGCACGGCTCGAGGCCGCGACCACCGCGCTCACGGACGACGGAGCGACCCTGGAGGACGCCGAGCGACGCGCGGGCGAGCTGCGGCTGCAGACCGTGGCGCTGGCCGACGAGGTCGATCGCGGGGTGGCCCAGCTGACGACTCTCAAGGTGGCGGCCTCGCAGGCGACGGAGCGGCGGAAGAACGCCCGCCAGACCCTGGAGCGCCTGCTCTCCGATCGCGCGGCGGACGAGGCGCGGGCGGCGCGCCTCGACAGCACCATCGCCGAGGATCTGGCCCGGGGCGAGGCGCTGCGCGCGCAGGTCCTGGAGCTGCGGGAGGAGGCGGAGCTGGCCCAGGCGGAGGCCGAGGCCCGCGCCCGGGCGCACGGCGAGCGGCAGAGCGCGCTCGAGGCCCGGCAGTCGGCGCTGGCCGCCCGGGAGGCCGAGCTGCGCGCCGCGCGCGCCGAGGTGGCGCGGCTGGCGCAGGCAGCCTCGAAGCTCGAGCTGCGCAGCCGGGAGGCCGGGATGCGCCGGAGCGGAATCGAGGAGCAGGTGATCGACCGCTACCGCGACGTGGTGATCGCCTCGGTGGTCTACGACTATCACCTCCGGGCGCTGTTCGGCGAGGTCGAGGAGACGCGCGCGGAGGAGCTGCGCGGCCTCATCGAGCGCATGGGCGAGATCAACCTCACCGCCATCGAGGAGTCGGAGGAGCTGCAGAAGCGCTTCGACTTCCTGACCACGCAACGGAGCGATCTGGAGTCGGCCATCGGCCAGCTGGAGACGGCGATCGAGAAGATCAACCGCGCCTCGCGCAAGCGGTTCCGCGAGACCTTCGACGCGGTCAACGCCGAGTTCCGTGCGATCTTCCCGCGCCTCTTCGGTGGCGGTCACGCCCGGCTGGCGCTCACCGACGAGAGTGACATGCTGGAGACGGGGATCGAGATCGTCGCCAACCCGCCGGGGAAGAAGGTCAGCCAGAACATCGAGCTGCTCTCGGGCGGCGAGAAGGCGCTCACCGCGGTGTCGCTGCTGTTCGCCATCTTCCTGGTCAAGCCTTCGCCGTTCTGCGTGCTCGACGAGGTCGACGCGCCGCTCGACGAGGCGAACGTGGGCCGCTTCAACCAGGTGGTGCGCGAGATGACCGAGTTCTCTCAGTTCATCATCATCACGCACAACCGGCGCACCATGGAGATCGCCGATCGGCTGTGCGGGGTGACCATGGAAGAGCCGGGCGTCTCCAAGCTCGTGGCGGTCAACCTGCGCAGCAACGGCGGGGACGGCAAAGACGGCAAGCCGGAGAAGATCGGCCGCGCCAAGGTGGCGACCGCGGTGGCGCCCGAATCTGCGCCGGCTCAGGCTTGACAACGCAGCATTGACGCGTTACCAGCGGTCCCCTAAACTCCCCGGCAAGAAATCGATGGCCACCTACATCACCGAAGAATGCATCAACTGCGGGGCCTGCGAGCCCGAGTGCCCCAACGAGGCGATCAGCGAGGGCGATGACATATACGTCATCGATCCGAAGCTCTGCACCGAGTGTGTCGGTTTCCACGACCACGAGGCCTGCCAGGCGGTCTGCCCGGTCGAGTGCTGCCTGCCCGATCCGAAGAACGTCGAGACCGAAGACTCGCTGATCGCGCGCGCCAAGTCCTTGCATCCGGACAAGGCGTTCGGTGACGGCTACCCGTCCCGCTTCCGCAAGAACGGCTAGCGTTCAGTCGGAGTGAGGGACAGGGTGGGCGAGCGCAGGGAGGCTTTGCCGACCGGAGCGAGCGGGGGCGCGGGGGGCCAAAGCGAGCGCGTGGCGCGGAGGTTGATCGTCGCGATTGACGGGCCCGCGGGGGCTGGGAAATCGACCACCGCGCGCCTGCTGGCGGAGCGGCTCGGCTACGCGTTGCTCGACACGGGCGCGATCTACCGGACGATGGCGCTGCGGGCCCGCGCCGCGGGGATCGCCTGGGACGACGGGCCGGGCGTGGCCTCCCTGGCCGACGCCCTCGACCTCTCGTTCCGGCTCGAAGGGACGTTGAACCGGGTGTTCGCGAACGGGGACGAGCTGACCTCGTTGATTCGGACCCCCGACATCTCGGATGGCGCCTCCCGCGTCTCGGCGCTGCCAGAGGTGCGGGCGGCGCTGCTCGGGCTTCAGCGCCGGATCGGAGAGGCCGGGGGCGTGGTGGTCGAGGGGCGCGACATCGGGACGGTGGTCTTCCCCAACGCGGAGGCGAAGTTCTTTCTGACCGCCACCGCGGACGAGCGGGCCCGGCGCCGGGTCGCCGAGCTGCGGGCGGCGGGCAAGCCGGCGGAGCAGGAGACGACCCGGGCGGAGATCATCGCCCGCGACGAGCGGGATTCGACCCGCGCAGCGGCCCCGTTGCGGCGTGCCGACGACGCGATCGAGATCGACTCCAGCGCGCTCGGTCCTGATGAGGTGGTGTCACGCATGGCCACCATCGTGAATGCCCGCGCCAGCAGGGCTCCGGCAGGGTCCTGAACCAGCGCCAGGACCCGGGAATTTGCCCTCCAGACGCTTCGCGTCGGCAGGCTCCGGATGCGTTGACATTCCCCAGGCGCGACGCTAAGTTTCGCGCCTTCATTTGACCTCGGGCACGCCGAATGGTCGGTGCGCGCCGGGATAAACCCGAACCCCCGCAACGTGCGGGACGTCCGCAGAAGGCCCCAGGTGTGGGCCCGGAAGGCAGAGGATTAGCGCATGGTTTCAGCTCAGACCGAAAGCAACAATTCAATGGAGGAGAGCTTCGCAGCACTGTTCGAAGAGTCCCTCAAGCACGAAGACGTCAAGGAAGGCGACATCGTCAAGGGCAAGGTCATCAGCGTCGGCAAGGACCACGTGGTCATCGACATTGGTTACAAGTCCGAAGGAACGATCCCCCTCTACGAGTTCACGCAGGCCGACGGCGCGGTTGGTATCAAGGAAGGCGACGAGATCGACGTCTTCCTCGAGAGCCGCGAGGACGAGAACGGCCTCTGTGTTCTGTCGAAGGAGAAGGCGGATCGCCTCAAGGTTTGGGACGAGATCTCGGGCGCCTGCGAGCGCGACGAGCTGATTGAAGGCACCATCAGCGCGCGCGTGAAGGGCGGCCTCTCGGTCACCATCCGCGGCGGCGTGAAGGCGTTCTTGCCGGGTTCGCAGGTCGACCTGCGCCCGGTGCGCAACCTCGACGCCTTCATCGGCAAGTCGCACCGCTTCAAGGTCATCAAGTTCAACAAGAAGCGCGGCAACATCGTGCTGTCCCGCCGCGTGCTGCTCGAGAAGGAGCGCGCCGAGCTGAAGGGGATGACCCTCGAGAAGCTCAAGGAAGGCCAGATCGTCGAGGGGATCGTCAAGAACCTCACCGAGTACGGCGCCTTCATCGACCTGGGCGGCATCGATGGCCTCCTGCACATCACCGACATGTCCTGGGGGCGCGTCACGCACCCCTCGGAGCTGTTCCAGGTCGGCGACCACGTGCGGGTCAAGGTCCTCAAGTTCAACGCCGAGACCGAGCGGGTCTCCCTCGGCTTGAAGCAGATCAGCGAGGATCCCTGGACCCACGCCCAGGAGAAGTACCCGCCCGGCACCGTCGTGCGCGGCAAGGTCGTCTCGCTCAAGGACTACGGTGCGTTCATCGAGCTCGAGGAGGGGATCGAAGGTCTGGTCCACATCTCCGAGATGTCGTGGACCCGTCGGGTCAAGCACCCGTCGAAGGTGGTGGCCGTCGGTGACACCGTCGAGGCCGTCGTGCTCGACATCGACCCGCGCCAGAACCGCATCAGCCTCGGCATCAAGCAGCTCGAGCCGAACCCGTTCGCTTCTCTCAAGGAGAAGTATCCGCCGGGAACCGTGGTCAAGGGCGTCATCCGCAACATCGCCGACTTCGGGATCTTCGTGGAGATCGAAGAGGGGATCGACGGGCTGGTGCACGTCTCCGACCTTTCGTGGACCCAGCGGGTCAAGCACCCGTCGGAGCTCTATCAGAAGGGCGACGAGGTCGAGGCGGTCGTCCTCAACATCGACTTCGACGGCGAGAAGCCCAAGGTGTCGCTCGGCATCAAGCAGCTGGTTCCCGATCCGTGGGATCGCATCCCCTACGACTACCCGGTGGGCAAGATCGTCGAGGCCAAGGTGATCAAGGTGCTCGACTTCGGCGCCTTCGTGGAGATCGAGAAGGGGGTCGAAGGCCTCATTCACGTCTCCGAGTTCGCGGAGGAGCGGATCGAGGACGCCAAGCAGTTCGTGAAGCCGGGCCAGACCCTCAAGGCCGAGATCATCGGCGTCGACACGGCAGAGCGAAAGATCGGTCTGTCGTTCCGCGGCGCCACCCGCGCCGAGGAGCTGGCCGACGCGCAGGGGTTCTCCGGCGGCGCGCCGACGGCGACCCTGGGCGACGTCATGCGCGACAAGCTGGCGGCGCTCTCGGCGCAGGTCCCGGGCAAGAAGAAGGCAGCAGAGCCCGAGCCTGAGGCCGAGGACGACGACGACTCGTCGAAGTAACGTCGAGAGCGACGCAGAGAGCGCGAAGGTCGAAGAATGACCCCGGCGACGCGCACGCTGGCGTGGCTGCGCCAGTTTGCGAAGCTCTGGGGCTTTGCGCTCTTCTGCGTCCTCGTCGTCTACATCTTCCGGGAGGTCGTCCTCCCGTTTCTGTTCGCCATCCTGGTGGCGTACATCCTGGCGCCGCTGGTCGACCGATTCGGCCGCCTGCGCCTGGGCGGAAAACCGTTCCCGCGCGCAGCCGCGGTGATCATCCTCTACGTCAACATCATCGCGATCCTGAGCCTGTTCATCGGCTACTTCGTGCCGAAGCTCTCCGGCGACTTCGCGCGCCTGTTTCGTGAATCGCCCCAGCTGTTCGCCAAGGTGAACCGCGAGTGGCTGCCGCGCGCGGGCGCCTGGGTCGACCACCACTTCGGCGCCGAGCAGGGGGAGGGGACCGAGGACGTCATCACCGGACCGGTGGCGCCGCCCTCACCGCACTCCATCATCCTCGAGCCGATGAGCGAGGGGCGGTACCGGGTCGATCTCGACACGCTGGCGCTGGAGGTCCGTCCCGGCCCCGACGGCCGTTACGTCATCGCGCCGCCGCATCCAGAAGACTCCGGCGGGGGCGGCGGCGGAAAGTGGGAGCGGTCGATCAAGCAGTGGCTGTCGGAGCGGCTCAAGTCGACCGAAGGGGAGAGCCAGCGCGCGCTGGAGTACGGCCAGAAGTTCATCGGCGCCGTGGTGGCCGGGATCGGGCGCCTCTTCCTGGTCCTGATGGTGGCGGCGTTCATCCTGGTCGATCTGGTCCGCATCCAGGACTTCCTGCGCTCGCTCGTCCCCGAGCAGTACCAGGTCGACTACGAGCGGATCGCCAGCGGGATCGACCGAGGCCTCTCGGGCGTCATCCGCGGGCAGCTGGTGATCTGCTGCATCAACGGCGTCTTCACCTACACCGGCCTCTACATCTTCCACGTGAAGTATCCGCTGCTCCTGGCCGGGATCGCCGCCACCATGAGCCTGGTCCCCATCTTCGGCTCCATCCTTTCATCGGTGCCGATCGTGGCCATCGCGCTCATCTCCTCGGGCACCTTCGATCTGCGGCAAGGGGTGCTGGTGCTCGCCTGGATCATCTGCATCCACCTGCTCGAGGCCAACCTGCTCAACCCGAAGATCATGGGCGACGCCGCCAAGATCCATCCGGTGCTGGTGGTCTTCGCGCTGATCGCCGGCGAGCACAGCTACGGCATCGTGGGCGCTCTCTTCGCCGTCCCGGTCGCCTCGATCATCCAGACGATCTTCATGTACTACCGCAAGCGGCCGCGACAGCCGACGTCGGTCGTGGTCGTCTCGTCGTCGCCCTAGCGGGTGCTTGGTCGCACTCGCCCGAGCGACTGTTGGTCGCCCTGGCGGCGGCTCACAGAGGCAGGACTTGAGGCGCGCGATCCGGCCCGGCGATCAAGGCCGACCGATTGGGGACCTCGTGCCAGCCGGCCCGCTTCGCCACGTCTCGGTCCGCCTCGACGACCAGCGCCCGCAGCCCCTCGTGCGGGACGCGGCGTCCGTTGCCGGCGTCGTGCCTGGCGTGGCAGACGGGGCAGTCGGTGATCCCCTCGATGCCGAGGTAGCGGATCGGATGGGCGCACCCGGTGGCGATGAAGCAACGGCCATTGGTCGCGGCGAGCGCGATCTGCAGCGGCGCCGCCTCGACCTCGGCCAGGAGTCCGTCGACCAGGGTCAAGCTGTTGCGCAGGGCCGCGTGAACAGCCGTCGGCGCCGGCGTGGGCTGATCCAGAATCCCGGCGTCGTGCAGGAAGGCCAGGAAGAGGTGAAACAGATGCTCGCTCGCCGCCTTCCCCCGGATGTTGCGGCGCAGGAACGCCGGCGTCTTCTCCAGCATCTTTTCGCGGATGGTCTCGAAGGTGGCGTCCGGGAGCTCGGCGATCGAGCCGAACAGCCAGGAGCGGAAGCGGAACGGATCGGCATCCTCGGCCGGCGTGCTGCCGTCATGGGCCAGGCCCACGCGCCCGATCAGCGCCTCGGCGCGCGTGTCCTTCACCAGGTTGTAGAGGTCGACCTCGACGGTCTCGGCGCGCGGACGCTTCTGCAAGAGCACATCGCCGCCCTGCACGAAGCCGAGGCCGTAGCCCTCGACCGTGCGCGCTTCGCCGCGCACGTACAGGGCTGCGCGCGCCGAAAACAACGCACAGGCGAGGTTCTCGGGCTCGTTTCCGAAATACGCGACGAGGTGCCTCACGACGCAAATAGAAGTATACGGACCCCTGCATGAAAATCACGGAGATCTACGCCAGCATTCAGGGCGAAACGCAGTACGCAGGGCTGCCGTGTACGCTCGTGCGCACGACCGGGTGCGATCTGCGCTGCGGGTACTGCGACAGCCCCTTCGCCTTTCAAGGCGGGCGGGAGATGACGTTGGACGACATCGCGCACGAGGTCGACCGTCTGGGCGCTCCGCTCGTGCTGCTGACCGGCGGTGAGCCGATGCTCCAGCGGGAGCTGCCCGCCCTGGCGGCGCGCCTTCTCGCCGCGGGGTACAAGGTCATGATCGAAACCTCGGGGGCTCATCCGCTGGCGTCGCTTCCGGATGAGGTGGTTCGCATCGTCGACGTGAAGACACCTGCCTCGGGCGAATCGCACCGGATGAGGTGGCAGCTCCTCGCCGAGCTGCGGCCGCGAGATGCCGCCAAGTTCGTGGTTGCAGATGAAGGGGACTATCGGTGGGCGTGCGACGTCATCCGCGAGCACGACCTCGGCCGCCGGACAGAGGTGCTTCTCTCACCCGTTCATGGGCAGCTCGACCCCAAAAACCTGGTCACATGGATGTTACGAGATCGGCTCCCCGCCAGGCTCAACCTGCAGCTGCACAAGTATGTCTGGGATCCGGAAGCCCGCGGCGTATAGCTTTAAAAAACCAGCACTTGCTGGCGAAGCCCCAAGATCCGGGATAAGATATTTCAATTGACAGGCCGCGCCGCCGCCTGTTAGGTTCCGGACGACTTTTAGGCAGTAACTGTCCAAAAACGTTAAAGAAAACTCGTCGAGGAGACGAGCTTTGGAGAGTCCCGACTCCATGGACGACGAGCACTTTGGAAACTGCCTTCGACGCGCGAGAGAAGAAAAATCTCTCACGGTTGGTGACGTTTCGGCATCGACGAAGGTTCCGCGCTCGGCCATCGAGCTCCTGGAGTCAGGATCGCTGAGCGGTCTGCCGGCGCATGTGTTCGTGCGCGGCTTCATTCGATCGTATGCCAAGGCCGTCGGGATCGCCGACGCGCAGCCGCTCGGGCTCTTCGATCGCGCGATCAACCGCGAGAGCGAGGTGGCGCGGGCCAAGTCGGTGAGCCCGGTCGTCGACCCCAGCCTCGCCGGCGGCGCCGTCGAGGAGGACGACGCCGGTCGTCGCCGGGGGCTCGGCCTGGCGGTGTTCGTGATCATCTTCGTGCTGATCGCGACGATCACGCTGTCGTTGCTCCTGCGCCGTCCGCCCCAGTCGGGTGAAGGTCTGTCGGAGCGCTCGCCCACACCGGCGCAACTCGTCGGTCCGGCGACCCGCACGCTGACCTGACCCGATCTAGAATCGGGCTAAGCTCGGGAGCGATGGCCTCCGCTTCCTTGTCGACCCCCGCGATCGTGTTGCGCGCGGTGAATTACGGCGAAGCCGATCGGGTCGTCACCCTGTTTGGCCGAGAGACCGGACGCGTCTCCGCGCTGGCGCGAGGGGCCCGCAAGAGCCAGCGGCGGTTCGCGGGCGGGCTCGGTCTGTGCGCGGTGGGTGTCGCTTCCCTGCGCGAGCGCGCCGGCGCCGAGCTTCTGACGCTGGAGGGATTCGACACGACGGTCTCCCATCCAGCGCTCGGGACCGACGTGGCCCGGATGGCGCACGCCGCCTACGCCGCCGAGCTCGTGACCAAGCTCTGCGCGCCACGGCAGGTCGAGCGGGCCGTCTACGGCTGGCTGGAGGCGCTGCTCGGCCTCGTCGACGCCGAGGGGGCGAGCGCCGAACGGCTGCGCGTGTTCGAGCTGGGGCTGCTCCGCGGGCTCGGCTTCGGTCCCGTCATCGACCGCTGCGCGGCGTGCGGCGAGAGCACGCCGACCATCTCCTTCCGCTGGGACCCCGATCGGGGCGGCGCGGTCTGCACCGCTTGCGCCCGGGGAGGGCGCCCGCTCACGGCGGCGGCGCGGACGGCGCTCATTCGCCTGTCGCAGGTTTCGTTACCCGATGCGGGGCGTGAGACCCTGTCCAGCGACGTGAACCGCGACTGCCGCGAAGCGCTGCTGGAGATCATCAACCACCACATCAGCGGTCCGTTGAAATCGGTGGAATTCATTGCCAAGCTGAGCGCCAGCGGGGCAGGGGGGCACCGATGACCAGACCGGCAATGCTCGGAATCCGTCACGTCGCGCTCACGGTCCAGGATCTCGAGGCCGCCGAGAGCTTCTGGGTCGGGGTGATGGGGTACGAGATCGAGTGGCGGCCCGACGCCGACAACCTCTACCTGCACGGCGGGCGCGACAACCTGGCTCTCCATCGGGGGAACGTTCAGGACGGCGGGCAACTCGATCACATCGGGATCGCCGTGCCGACGGCCGCCGACGTCGACGCCTGGGCGGCCCACCTCGCGGCGCACGGCCTGTCGCTCAAGGCGCAGCCCAAGACCCACCGCGACGGCTCCCGCTCGCTCTACTTCCACGGTCCCCAGAACCTCCTCATCCAGATCATCCACCACCTGCCGATCTCGACGGGACCCTGAGAGGGTCCCGTGCCCCCCGCGATGGGGCCGGCCAGGCAAAGCCTGTCCGTCCCCGACGCGATC
This sequence comes from uncultured Pseudomonadota bacterium, assembly GCA_963847705.1. Classification (GTDB taxonomy): domain Bacteria; phylum Myxococcota_A; class Polyangia; order Fen-1088; family Fen-1088; genus JADGRB01. Next base: position 168,261 of record CAWKBC010000017.1, read on the forward strand.
GACTAGATTATCGCCCCCATGCCCGCGTCATCGCTCGAACAGATCGTCAGCCTGGCCAAGCGCCGGGGATTCGTCTTCCCGTCATCGGCCATTTACGGCGGCCTCGGCAGCACCTGGGACTACGGCCCCCTGGGGGTGGAGCTGAAGAACAACGTCAAGCGCGCCTGGTGGCGCTCCGTCGTTTACGACCGCGACGACATGGAGGGCCTCGACGCCGCCATTCTGATGAACCGGCTGGTCTGGAAGTACTCCGGCCACGAGGCCACGTTCTCGGATCCGATGACCGACTGCCGGAGCTGCAAGGCGCGCCCGCGCGCCGACCACGTCTTCGTGGCGCAGAAGGGGCGCGACCCGGTCAACGTCGGCGAGATCAACGCCGCCATCGAGGCCAAGGAGCTGAAGTGCCCCAAGTGCGGCGCCACCGACCTGACGCCGGCGCGCCCGTTCAACCTGATGTTCAAGACCACCGTCGGGCCGGTCGACACTGGCGACGACTCGGGGCTGGCTTACCTGCGGCCGGAGACGGCGCAGGGGATCTTCGTCAACTTCGGCAACATCCTGGACACCATGCGCCGGAAGCTGCCGTTCGGGGTGGCGCAGATCGGCAAGGCGTTCCGCAACGAGATCACGCCGGGCAACTTCACCTTCCGGACGCGCGAGTTCGAGCAGATGGAGATCGAGTACTTCGTGAAGCCGGGCGAGGACGAGGCGGCGCACCAGGCCTGGATCGACGCGCGCACGCAGTGGTACGTCGATCTGGGAATGCGGCGCGAGAACCTGCGCCAGCGCGAGCAGACCAAGGACGAGCTGGCCCACTACGCCAAGCGCTGCGTCGACCTCGAGTATCGCTTCCCGATGGGGTGGAGCGAGCTCGAGGGGATCGCCAACCGCACCGACTACGATCTGAAGGCGCACAGCCGCAGCCCGGAGAACCCGGATGCGGTGGGCGAGCTGCGCTACTTCGATCAAGAACAGAAGAAGCACATCGTCCCCTACGTGATCGAGCCGTCGGCCGGGGCCGATCGGGCGACGCTGGCCTTCCTCTGCGACGCCTACGACGAGTCGCTGGTCAAGGAGCCGGCGGCCGAGGAGACCGCCAAGCTGCGCGAGCTGGTGGAGAGCTTCGCCAAGTCGGTCAGCAAGCGCGATCCCAAGCAGATGGAGACGGCGACCAAGGAGCGGCTGGTCGCGGCCGCCGAAAAGATCGCGGCGGGGCTGCCGGGATCGTTGCCGGAGCTGCTGGGCCTCGCCGACGACGCCGACGCCAACCGGATCGAGGTCTGGAAGAAGGTGCGGGGCGCCGCCGAGAAGCTCGGCGAGGAGCACACCCGAACGGTCCTGCGCCTCAACCCCAAGCTGTCACCGATCACGGTGGCGGTCTTCCCGCTCAAGAAGAACGAGCCGCGGCTGGTCGAGACGGCGCGCGGGATCAAGCGTGACCTTCAGCGCGCCGGGCTGCGGACGGTCTATGACGACACGGGCGCCATCGGGAAGCTCTACCGGCGGCAGGACGAGGTCGGCACGCCGTTCTGCATCACCGTCGACTTCCAGAGCCTGGACGACCAGACCGTGACCGTGCGTGATCGAGACACCATGGGACAGGAGCGGGTGGGGATCGCGGAGCTCGGGGCGGCGCTGCGGGCCAAGGTCTGATCACGTCTCGAGGAGCGTCCGGACGGGCGCCCCGACCGGCTCCGGGGTCTCCTGGAAGCCGGTCGGTTCGTGGACGGCAGACCGGCGTCCGTGCCAGGGCGCAAATGGTCGAATTCGTGCGAGGAAAACCTTCCTTGGCGAGCCATGACAGGGTAAATAAGCGCCCATGCCAAGCGTCACCAAGAACCGCCCCACGAAGTCGTCCCTCAAATCCTCGCTTAAGTCGAAGGTCGCCAAGCTGAAGAAGGTCGGGAAGGACCTGCTGGCTGGCAAGATCAACGGAAGCGGAAAGACCAACGGCAAGAACGGACACGGAAACGGCGTCCGCCTCGGCGCGAAGACCCTCGTCAAGGGCGCGGCTGCCAAAGAGGCCGCAGTCAAGGCCGGCAAGGTCGGCAAGCGCGTTTACTTCTTCGGCGGGGCCAAGGCCGAAGGGAACAAGGAGATGAAGAATCTCCTCGGCGGCAAGGGCGCCAACCTGGCCGAGATGGCCAACATCGGCCTGCCGGTCCCCCCCGGATTCACCATCACCACCGAGGTCTGCACCGAGTTCTACGCCAACGGCAAGAAGCTCCCCAAGGAGCTCGACGCCGACATCCGCGGCGCAGTGGCGCGGATGGAGAAGCTGGTGGGCGCCAAGTTCGGCGATCCGGCCAACCCGCTCCTGGTCTCGGTCCGCTCGGGCGCGCGCGCCTCGATGCCCGGCATGATGGACACGATCTTGAACCTCGGGCTCAACGACAAGACCGCCGCCGGTCTGGCTGCCAAGTCGGGCAACGAGCGCTTCGCCTACGACAGCTACCGCCGCTTCATCGCCATGTACGGCGACGTCGTGCTCGGCCTCAAGCCGGAGAACAAAGAGGACCACGATCCGTTCGACGAGATCCTCGACCACAAGAAGAAAGCCAACGGCGTGAAGCTCGACTCCGAGCTTTCGGCCGAGGCGCTCAAGGAGCTGGTCGTCGAGTTCAAGGGCGTGATCAAGGAGCGCCTGGGGATGGACTTCCCCGATGATCCCTACGTGCAGCTGGCCGGCGCCATCAAGGCGGTGTTTCAGTCCTGGCGCAACGACCGCGCCGATCTCTACCGCCGGCTGAACAACATTCCGGTGGAGTGGGGGACGGCCGTCAACATCCAGGCCATGGTGTTCGGCAACAAGGGCGCCGACTCGGCCACCGGCGTCTGCTTCACGCGCGATCCGGCCAGCGGCGAGAACATGTTCTACGGCGAGTTCCTGGTGAACGCGCAGGGTGAGGACGTGGTCGCCGGCATCCGCACGCCGCAGAAGATCGAGGAGCTCGGCAAGGTGCTCCCGCAGGCCTACAAGGAGCTGCTCGACATCCGCAAGAAGCTCGAGAAGCACTACAAGGACATGCAGGACATCGAGTTCACCATCGAGAACAAGAAGCTCTACATGCTGCAGTGTCGCAACGGGAAGCGCACCGGGTTCGCCGGCGTGCGCATCGCCGTGGAGATGGTGGACGAGAAGCTGATCCCCAAGGAGGAGGCGCTTCGTCGCGTCGAGCCGGAGGCGCTCAACCAGCTCCTGCGTCCGGTCTTCCTGCCGTCGGCCAAGAAGGCCGCCATCGCCGAGGGCCGTCTGCTCGCCAAGGGGCTCCCGGCCGGTCCGGGCGCCGCCACCGGCAAGGTCGTCTTCTTCGCCGACGAGGCGGAGGCGCTGGCCGCCAAGGGCGAGACGAACCTCATTCTCTGCCGCCACGAGACCAGCCCCGAGGACATCCGCGGCATGAACGCCTCGCTCGGCTTCATGACCGCCTTCGGCGGCATGACCAGCCACGCCGCGCTGGTCGCCCGTCAGATGGGCAAGGTCTGCATCGTCGGCTGCGACGCGCTCTCGTTCGACTACCACGCGCGCACCATGAGCGTGACCACCGCCAAAGGCGAGGTGGTCGTCAAGGAGGGCGACTGGATCTCGATCGACGGCTTCGCCGGCGAGGTGATCCAGGGGCGGATCGAGACCACCCCCTCCGAGGTCATCCGGGTCCTCATCGAGAAGAACCTCGACCCCAAGCAGGCGCCCATCTACCAGACCTACGCCAAGCTGATGAGCTGGGCCGACTCGGCGCGCAAGCTCAAGGTGCGCGCCAACGCCGACCAGCCGGATCAGGCGGTGGCCTCGGTGGCCTTCGGCGCCGAAGGGATCGGCCTCTGCCGCACCGAGCACATGTTCTTCGGCGAGGGGAAGATCGGCCCCATGCGCGAGATGATCGTCGCCGAGAACGAGGCCGACCGCAGGAAGGCGCTCGACAAGCTCCTGCCGCTGCAGCGGGAAGACTTCCGCGGCCTGTTCGAGGCGATGCAGGGGCGACCGGTCACCATCCGGACGCTCGATCCCCCGCTGCACGAGTTCCTGCCGCACGACGAGGCGGGCGTGGCCGATCTGGCCCGCTCCACCGGAAAGACGGTGGAGGAGATCCACGCCCGCATCGCCGAGCTCAAGGAGTCGAACCCGATGCTCGGCCACCGCGGCTGCCGGCTGGGGATCACCTACCCGGAGATCACCGAGATGCAGGCGCGCGCCGTCTTCGAGGCCGCCTGTGATCTCGCTGCGGAAGGCCACAACATCTTCCCGGAGATCATGATCCCGCTCGTGGGGACCAAGAAGGAGCTCGACCTTCAGGCCGACGTCGTCCGCCAGGCGGCCGACGCTGTCTTCAAGGAGCGCGGCAAGAAGGTCGGCTACTCGATCGGCACCATGATCGAGGTGCCGCGCGCGGCGCTCACCGCCGGTGAGATCGCGGAGACCGCCGAGTTCTTCTCCTTCGGCACCAACGATCTCACCCAGACCACCTTCGGTCTGTCGCGCGACGACGTTCCGCGGGTTCTGGCCGCCTACCTCCAGCACGACGTCTACACCGTCGACCCGTTCGTCAGCGTCGATCGGGCCGGCGTCGGGGCGCTCATGAAGATGGCGGTGGCCGCGGGGCGCGCCAAGAAGCCGAAGCTGAAGATCGGCATCTGTGGCGAGCACGGCGGCGATCCCTCGTCGGTCGAGTTCTGCCACCAGATCGGGCTCGACTACGTGTCGTGCTCGCCCTACCGGCTGCCCATCGCCCGGCTGGCGGCCGCGCAAGCCGCGCTCAAGACCACCTAGCGGACAACCGGACTGCACCGGGTCGGGTCGAAGAACCGAATGAATCGCGCGTCGGCGTTCCCGCCTGCGTCCACCCGAACGCGGGCGGCGGGCGCACGCGCGCTCAAGTTCACCGCGCTGGCGGCGCTCCTGCCCTCGATCTGGGCCTGCTCGCTCAGCCAGAACGGGGTCCTTCCCCCCTCCGACACGTTCTTCTATCCGACCAGCGGCGTGATGAGCCCGACCGATCCGGCCGGGCAGTGGCTCTACGTGGCCAACTCGAACGCCGACCTGCGCTTCAACGACGGGACGCTGGTCATGGTCGACGTCTCCAAGGCCTACGCCGATCGACACGGGACCGGCCAGCTGGCCACCTGGGGGGCCTGCCCGCAGGCGGACTACGTCAATCCGCTGTCCCGCAACCTCCCCCCGACCTGCTGCTGGGATCTGCTGGACTCCAACATCCTCAACTGCGACGAGCGCCTGTACGTCGAATCCGACGCCACGGTGCTCATCGGCAGCTTCGCCGCGCTGATGGTCTGGCAGTCGTCCTGCGACGATCCCTGCCTCAAGTATCACGGAGAGACGTGTGTGGCCGACCCCAACGGGGGGCGGATCCTGATCGGCGTCCGGGGCGACACCTCGCTCACCTACGTCGACGTCGCGCCGGTCGGATGGCCGGGCAATGCGGCGCCGCACCCGGTCTTTCACTGCACGGGTGACGTCCCGACGACCCCCATGGCCGAGTGCGATCAGAAGGTGGTCGACACCAGCTCCTCGTTGGCCATCGAATCGGGTGACCCGCAGGCGCCGGCGACCACGCTCCCGGACGAGCCCTACGCGCTGGCGCTCGACGACGATCCGCAAACGGGCCGCGGCTATCTCTACGTCGGACATCTGGTGGGGAGCACCTCGGTCCAGGACACCGGCGGCGTCTCGCTGTTCGACGTCTCCGGCACTGGCTTCATCACCGCCGGTGAGTTCCCGCCGGCCCCCAGGTTCATCGCGCCGTTCGGCAGCCCCTTCCCGCCCAGCAGCGGCGGGCTGTTTGGGGTGACCGCGCTCAGCCTGCACGAGCCGCTGGGCTCGGACCCGGATCCCACCAACCGGCAGCTCTTCGTCAGCTCGCGCTACACCCCGCTGGTGACCGCGATGGTGCCGCTCGGGCCGTCGATCTGCGCCGGCGACCAGAACGACGACGTCCTCGTGCCGTCCGGCAACAACACCCTGAACTCGAATCTGGTCGGTTCGGAGATGCGCGGCGTGGCGTTCATCGACCCCCTGCCGGGAAGTCAGGTCGACTATGCCCAGCGGGCCTACGCGCTCCAGCGGGTGCCGCCCGATCTGGTCGGCTTCGACATCGCCAACGACGTGGCGGGCACCGCGGTCGCCACGCCGACCGACGTGCTCGAGACCTGCTCGAGCCCGACCTTTCTCTACCAGCACGTGGCGAGCGCTGCCGAGGGCCCCCGTCTCTTCGTCAACTGCTTCGACACCGGCGAGGTCTACGTCTTCGATCCGTCGGGCCCGACGCTGCTCACCACCTTCGGGGTCGGTCGCGGCCCGGCCGGGATGGTGTTCGATGCCGTGCGGCCGCTGGCCTACGTGCTCGACTTCACCCAGAACGACGTCTCGGTCGTCGATCTGGCGCCGGGGAGCCCGACGCAGTACCACGTGATTCAGCGGCTCGGATTTCCCACGGTGACGCCACGATGAAGCGCTTCGGCCTGCTCGCGATCGCCACGGCGGCGGCCAGCTGCGGCCCGCCGACCAACCTGTTGCCGGTCAACGATTTCGACCGGCCGACGGACGTCGCCTTCATGTGCTTCGGCGCGTTTCCGGAAGGGGGGGCCGACGGTGGCGTGACGGGCGCCAGCACCGGCACCCCGTTGAAGGTCTCCGGACGACCGATGCGGGCTTGCCACCCGCAGAACCAATACGATCCGGGCGCGACGCCGACGACCCGCACGTTCGCCTTCATGCCCAACAGCGCCGCCGGCACGCTGTCGGCGGTCGATGCCGATCACTGGAAGCTGGTCGACCTCAACCTCGACACGGCCGGCTACGGGACCGCTCCCCTCGGCCAGCTCCCCGAGCAGATCTCGGCCAGCGACGACGGTTGCCAGCTCATCTCGGCGAACCGCGGCTCTTGCGATCTGACCCTGGTCGATCCCTCGGTCCTGGTGGCGCCCACCTTCAACGCCAACTACGGCAACGTCGATCTCACCAGCAACCCGTTGCGCACCGCCTCGCAGAACTTTCGTCCCATCAAGGGAGACGGGACGCTCTTGACGGCCCCGCCGTACGAGGCGGTGTTCCTGCCCCAGGACACCAGCAGCCTGGTGACGGAGACGTCGACCAACCTGCCGATCCAGACCACGCAGACCCCGGTCTGCGGGGCCAGCGCGGCGGTCGATCCGGTCGGCTGGCCGGCCCAGCCGGCGCCGAAGTCCTGGTACGCGCTGGTGACCTACCCGTCGTGCGACCTCATCACCCTGGTCGCGCTTCCGGGCGGGCAGATCGTGAGCGCCGCCTACGTGCGGCCCACGCTCGACAGCTACGGCAACAAGAGCGGCGTCACGCTGGTCGACGCCGGGACCTCTCCGGTCTGTTCGAGCGCACCCTGCGCCGGGCAGGCGCTTCCCCCGTCGACCGGTGTCACCTCGGACGCCGCTCTGACCATCGACGCGCACGCGCCGACGCAGGCGGAGGCCGGAGTGTCCGACGGGGCCACGGCCGCCACCGACGCCGGAGGCGGCGCGGGTGGTGCGTCCGGCGCCCCCGGAGCGACCGGCCTGGGCGGGACCCCGGGTACAGGTGGAGCCCCGGGGGCGGCCGGAGCCGCCGGCGGCGCCGCCGCCGGAGCCACCGGCGGATCGCCGGGCGGGGCGTTGCTCGGGAACCAGTTCCCCGACGTCCCCTATTTCGGGCCGGGGCCGCTCAGCCCGAGCGGGATCGCCATCATCCCCGACGGCAGCCGGGCCTATGTCTCGCTCGCGGACGCGTCGTACGTCGTTTCAGTCGGTCTGACCAGCAAGGGGCTGACGCTGCCGGGGAACGGCATCTACCTGCACGAAGGGGCGCGCGGCTCGAGCCGGGTCCGCCTCAACGTCGACTGGAATCGGTACTTGACCAGCCCGGGCACCGCCGGTGTCTTCGTGGGCGCGCAGACCGCGACGGCGAACCCCGGGACCACGCCCGACGCGAGCCGCGAATATCTGTACGTGATCGCGCGGGACGGGACGCTTCGGGTAATTCAGGTGCTGAATGCGGGCGCCGAGACCGAGTGCGAGACCAACGCCGATCCTCAGAACCTCGCGCCCGGATTCTCGGCCGCGAGCCCCTGTATCCCCGTCGACCCGGCCCACCGCCGCCCGTTCAGCGTCGGCCCCGGCATTCATTTCCCCTCGTTGCCGATCGACGTCGCGGTCGCCGACATCGAGAACTCCCCCCCGGACAAGGGCGAGCAGTCGGTCAATGGCGCCTACGCCTGGGTGATCACCGACTCGGGCATCGTCTACCTGGTGAACCTCAATCCGGTCCTCCGCAACTACGGGGCGGTGGTGCCCACCGATCCGCCGCCCATGGCGCCGAACTATGCGGTCCTCTTCACGCCTCCCGGGGTGACCGAGTCGGAGCCCTTCGTGAACACCCTCCGCGACCGCAACGTGATCACCTACTCGCTGACGCTGGATCCGAGCTCCGGGCCGCCGCGGGTCGACGTCTTGCCGAACCTTCCCGTGACCGGCCCGTACATCGAGCAGTTCTGGACCCAGGGTTCAATCTTCAACGCGACGGCGGTCAGCACCTCTTACGTGCAGACGGTGGCCTTCTTCCCGCAGGTCCCCAATCCGCCAAACTTCCAGGACCCCATCGATCGGCGTGCGATCACGGCCCAGACCTGGAACGTCGCCTGGGAGGGCGCCCTCTCTGGCGTCCGCAACAGCGGCCATCCATTGGCCAGTGAGCTCGGCCTGACGAACTTTCCCGGCAGCGGGGCGGGAGCGCTTCAGACCGATTCGCTGTTCCAGGACGGCGGCGTCAACTACTGCGCCACCGGCGTCGTCCCGGGCGATCTGGTGACGCTGACCGGTTGCACAGACAACACGCAGTGCGGTCTGGGCGAGGAGTGCGTGTTCGGCGACAGCGTCTCCTCGGCGGCGGCCGGGCTGACGGTCACCGGGATCTGCGTCGATCCCAACCGCTCGGAGGCGCAGACGGCGCTGTGCGCGAACTTCCTCGACAGCGTCCGTCGCTACGAGATCGAAGCCGCCTCTCCCACCAGCCTGATCATCCGGCCGCACCTCGACGAGATCGTTCTGTCGTCGCTCAAGCCTTGTCAGCCTGCCACCTCGGCGGCACCGGACACCTGCCCCGACCTGGTGAACGATCTGACCTCCACCAACTTCAAGTGCGTGTCGAGCTACCCGGGCGGCGGGACCGGGAACCGTTGCCTCATGCCCTGCGCGTTGAGCAGCGACTGCCGCTCCGGCCGGCTGTGCGTCAACTTCGACACGGCCACCACGGTGCCGCCTTTCTGTGCGCGCAAGCCGGATGGTGGCACCTCCGACAGCGGGACGGCCGACGACTGTGCTTGCACCGGCCCGAACTGTTTCTGCGCCGACGCGCCGCCCTTCGACCACACCGGGAAGGCCTGCTTCGACCAGCTGGTGAACTACCAGGTCAACGCCGGCAAGACCTTCCTGGTGGCCGGCACACAGACCGGCGTGGTGGTCACCGCGGCGGTCCCGGGGAGCCCTGGCAATCCGGGCGCGACCTGCCTGCCCAACCCTGCGCCCGATCCGCGGTTCAGCTTCCGCATCCCGATGAACGGGCCGACCTGCAGCAACCCGCCCAGCGAGGTCGCGATGATCGACAGCCGTCTCGACCCGGACTTCTATCCGACGATCGCCGCCCAGAATTCCACGCTGGTGAGCTTCGTCGCCTCGCCCCCGTCGCCCGCCGATCCCTGCCTTTACGTGGGTGGGCCAGCGGCCGGCGATCCGGTCACCGACCCGACGGCGCCCGTCGACCCGACGGCGCCCCCGCCCCCGAAGCACGTCAGGGCGCTGTTCCAGAATGCCCAGTTGAGCTTCGTTCTGGCCAACGTGGACCGGGCACCGAGCACCGAGTTCGTCACCAGCTTCGACGTTCACGGCGGGTTCGGCGCGCAGGTCGTCCAGGACCCGGTCACCATCGAGGTCTCGATGCCCGCGCGCATCGTTCTCGGCCCCGTCGACTCGCTGGCGCAGGTGACGACCGGGATCGCGACGCCCACCTACGAGGTCCCTTATCTCTTCGTCGTGGACCAGCATCGGCTCGGACGTGAGCAGGGCGGGGGGCCGACCCGCGGTCAGCTCCTGCGCATCAACCCGCTCGGCTACTCGGTGACCGTCGGATCCGCGCCGGTCGGCTATCAGCCGATCTTCGAGGATTACAACGCCACCGGCGGCCTCTTCCCGATCCAGTGAGCCAGGGCGGCTGGCGGGCGACCGCCGAACCACGGGAACTTGACGCGGACCAGGTGCGCGTAGAAACTACATGTAGGTGAGCAACGTGCGGCAGTTCAGTGCCCGTGAAACCGTTCGGGAAATTCTGGTCCGGACGGTCAACGAGCTCGCGCGCGAGGGGTTCGTGGCCGCCGTGACCGGCGATTCCGTGTCGGTCGATCGCACCAGGCGCCCGGAGCATGGCGACTTCGCGTCCAACGTGGCGCTGACGCTGGCGAAGCCAGCCGGGAAACAGCCGCGCGCGGTCGCCGAGGCGATCGTGGCCCGGTTGCCGCTCGGCGGGCAGTCGCCGCTCGCCGAGGCGACGGTCGCTGGGCCGGGGTTCATCAACCTGCGGCTCGCTCCGGTGTTCTGGCAGGCGGCGCTCGGCGAGATGCTGGCGGCCGGCGCCGACTGGGGGCGAGGCGCGCCGCGCCCGTCGCCGAAGGTGCTGCTGGAGTACCTGTCGTCGAACCCGACCGGACCGATCACGGTGGCGCACGGCCGGGTGGCCGCCGTCGGCGACGCGCTGACGCGGCTGATGCGCTTCGCCGGTTACGCGGTGACGCCCGAGTTCTACATCAACGACGCCGGCAACCAGGTCCAGACCCTGGCGCTGTCGACCTGGGTCCGTTACATGGACAGCGCGCGGGCGGCCGACCCGAGCGTCCCCGAGGTGGCGTTCCCGGAGAACGGCTACAAGGGGGCCTACATCCGCGACTTTGGCCGGGCGCTCTACGAACGCGACGGCGCGCGCTGGGTCGGCGCCACGCCGCCGACGGGCGCCGACCTGGAGGCGATCCAGAGCTTCGCCATCGCGGCGTCGCTCGGCATCATTCGCGCCACGATGGAGCGCTTCGGGGTGACGTTCGATGTGTGGCAGAGCGAGCGCGAGCTGCACCGCTCGGGCGAGGTGACCGCCACGCTGGCCGGCCTGGAGGCCGCCGGTTTCATCGACCGCCACGACGGCGCCGTCTGGCTGAAGACGACCGCGCTCTGGGGCGACGACAAGGATCGCGTGGTGATGAAGTCGGACGGGCTGCCGACCTATCTGCTGGCCGACATCGCCTACCACCTGAAGAAGCTGGCCCGCGGCTACGACGAGCTGTGCGACATCTGGGGCGCCGACCACCACGGCTACATCCCGCGCATGCAGGCCGCGCTGAAGGCCTTCGGCCACGATCCGGGCGTGCTGCGGGTGATCCTCATCCAGATCGTCAGCCTGTTGCGCGACGGGCAGCCGGTGGCGATGGGGAAGCGAGAAGGGGAGTTCGTGACGCTCGACGAGGTGATCGCCGAGGTCGGCCGCGACGCGACCCGGTTCTTCTACCTGATGCGTCGCCACGACACGGCGCTGGAGTTCGACCTCGAGCTGGCCAAGAAGCAGTCGATGGACAACCCCGTCTACTACGTCCAGTACGGGCACGCGCGCTGCGCCGCCATCATCCGGCGGGCGGGTGAGCTGGGAGCCGAGCGGCCGGCGTTCTCGCCCGAGCTGGCGGCGGAGCTGACCCTCCCCGAGGAGCTGGCCCTCCTGCGCCGCCTGGCGGAGTTCCCCGACTTCGTGGCCGACGCCGCCGCGGCGCGTGAGCCGAACCGGCTGACCACCTACCTGATGGAGCTGGCGGGCGAGTTCCAGAGCTACTACACGCAGCTGCAGAAGGTCCACGGCGACACGATCCTCCCCCAGGAGCGCCAACGGACCGGCGATTGGCGGGCGACCTGGAACTGGCGGAAGACGGCCGCCCGGCTCTACTGGGTCGACGCCATCGCCCAGGTGATTCGCACCGGGCTCTACCTCCTGGGCGTCTCGGCGCCCGAGACGATGGCCAAAACAACGAAAGAAGACGATTCATGAGCCTGCGATACACTGCAGTGGCCAGCATGGATGGATCCTCGCTCGAAGACGCCGACCAGAACGTCGAGCGGTGGCGCGAGAAGATCGAGGTCAAGCTCGACAACCGCCAGGTCTTCTTCCTGTTCTTCGGCAGCGCCGTCGTCGCCTGCATGCTGTTCGTCCTCGGCGTGATGGTCGGCAAGCGGATCGAGTCGCGCGGCCAGGCCGACGCGCCGGTGTTGCAGGACCCGCTGGCGGCGCTCGATCGCGCCCACCAGCCACCGCCCGGCGTCGCCGCGCCCGATCCGCAGCTCACCTTCCCGAGCACGCTCGGGCTCGGGGGAGCGCCCAAGACGAAGGCAGGCCCGCACGCCCTCTCGTCCCTGCCAAAGGTCCTGCCGAAGGCTCCGGCGGCGCCGAGGATTGCGCCTGCGCCGAAGCCCATCGCCCTGGCCAAGCCGATTCCCGCGCCGAAGCCGAGCGCCGCCGCCCGGCCGATCGCGGCCGCCAAGCCGGCGCCGGCCGTTGCGCCGGCGGTCGATCCGGCCAAGGCGAAAGGGAAGTACACGCTGCAGCTGAGCACCGTCACGACCTCGGCCGACGCCGATGCCCTCGTGCAGAAGTACCCGGGCGCGTTCGTCATCGCGGCCGACGTCCCCGGCAAGGGGATGGTCTACCGGGTCCGCCTCGGCAACTACGGCTCCTACAAGGATGCGGTGGCCGCCAAGGAGAGCTTCGAGAAGCAACACAGCACGATCGCGCTCATCGCCGCGCGATAACGGGCGAGCGCCGCCGGGCGGAGCCTGTCGACGCTCGCGCGACTACTGGCGCAGCAGCGCCGCCTTCAGCTTCTCATCGTGGTGGCGGGTGGCGTCGATGGTCAGATCGGGCTTGAGGTCGATGTCGACCGTGATGATCTTCCCGGTGAAGTCAGCCAGCGGTGGGTACTCCGGGGTGACCGGCGCCCCCTTGTCGCAGCCGACGTCGAAGGTCTCGTCGAGCGAATAACCGAAGGCGGAGGTCCGGGGGATCTCCGCCTCGGCCACCTTGTCGCCGTCGACGAAGAGGCGGCCGATGCCGCCCGCTCCGAACTTCTCGCTGCCGCGCTTCTCGAACTCGTAGCGGATGATGTGCTTGCCCGGCTCGACGGTCTCGTCGGCGCGGATGTACGTCAGCTGCACGGCGCCGAGGTTGTAGCAGAACGTCGGTTTGCCCGCGTTCAGGTAGAGCGACCAGCCGTTGGTGTCGCCCCCCATGACCAGGATGGGACCGCTGGCGCCGCCGGCCGGGATCTCCACCTCGGCGTCGACCGACCAGGAGCGGTTCATGGTGTTGGGCGCCGCGTGCTCGGGGACGCGGATGGCGCCGGGCAGGAAACGGAACTTGGTCCGCGTCTGCAGCCCCTCGCGCGCCAGGCCCCGCTCCTGGAAGCGGTCGTCGAGCGGCAGCACGTTGTGCCGTCCCGCCTCCGCCCACCAGAGGCCCACGAGCTCGATCAGCTTCTTCACCATCGGATCGTCGAGGTTGGTGACGTTGCGCCCCGCCATCAGATCGTGGCACTCGCTGGGGTCCTTCTCGAGGTCGTAGAGCTCCCAGCGATCGTCGTCGAAGCCCCAGGCGGCGCGGTTCTCCCAGGGCTTGCGGCCGTGGAAGGTGACCGCCTTCCATTTGCCATCGACGATGGCGCGGTTGCCCAGCATCTCGAAGTACTGCGTCGGGTGGTTGGTCGGCGCGTCGGGGGCGTCGAAGGAGTAGTTCATCGGGACCCCCTCGAGCAGCGCCTGCTGCACGCCGTTGATCGTGCCCGGGCGCTCGATGCCGATCGCCGCCAGGATGGTGGGGACGATGTCGATGACGTGGTGAAACTGCTCGCGCAGCTCCCCCTTGGCCTTGATGCCCTTCGGCCAGTGGACGACCAGCGGGTTCCGCGTCCCCCCGAAGTGGGTGTACTGCTTGCAAAGCTTGAACGGCGTGTTGCCGGCCAGCGCCCAGCCGATCGGGTAGTGGTTGTAAGAGCCGGGCTGCCCGAGCTTGTCGATGTTGGCGAGGTTCTGCGTCTGGTCCTCCGGGACGTCGGCCGCCAGCGACATCTCGTTGAACACGCCGTTGAGCGTCCCTTCGCCCGACGAGCCGTTGTCGCCGACGAAGACGCAGCAGAGCGTGTTGTCGAGGTTGCCGCTCTGCTCGAGGAAGTCGATGAGCCGGCCGATCTGCTGATCGGCGTGCGACAGGAAGCCGGCGTAGACCTCGGCCATGCGCGCGAAGAGGCGCTTGTCGTCGGCGGAGAGCGTGTCCCACTTCTGTACCCCTTCGAGCATGGGCGCCAGCTCCGCCTCCGGCGGGACCACGCCCATCTCCTTTTGCCGCGCCAGCACGATCTCGCGGTACTTGTCCCAGCCCATGTCGAACTTCCCTTTGTACCTGGCGATCCATTCGGGCGCGACGTGGTGCGGGGCGTGGCAGGCGGCGAAGGCGAAGTAGCAGAGCCAGGGCTTGTCGGGCGCCACCGACTCGTGGTTTGACAGAAACGGGATCGCGCGGTCGGTGATGTCCTCGGAGAAGTGGTAGCCCTCCTCGGGGAGGCGCGGCTGGTCGATCGGTTCTTGATCGAGGTAGAGCTTCGGGTACCACTGACTGCTGTCGCCGCCGAAGAAGCCGTAGAACCGATCGAACCCGAACACCGGCCCGGTCGGCCAGCGGTCGTAGGGGCCGGCGATGCTGGTCTCCTCGGAGGGGGTGTTGTGCCACTTGCCGAGCGCGAACGAGGTGTAGCCGTGCTCGTGCAGCATGGCGGCGATGGCCGCCTTGTCCTGGGGCTGGCGGCCGTTGTAGCCGGGGAAGCCGCTGGCCAGCTCGGTGATGTTGGCCATCCCGACCGAGTGGTGGTTGCGGCCGGTCAGCAAGCAGGCGCGCGTCGGCGAGCAGAGCGCCGTGGTGTGATGGTTGACGTAGGAGAGGCCGCCCTTGGCCAGCCGGGTGATGTTGGGCGTTTCGACGAGACCGCCGAAGGTGTCGGCCCAGCCGAACCCCACGTCGTCGAGCACGATGTAGAGGATGTTGGGCGCGCCGGGAGGCGCCTCGCGCGGCACAGGAAAGGCCGGCTCCGAGACGTCCCAGGTGCGGCCGATGCGCCCGGGGAACGGCTCCCCCTCATGGTAGGTCTTGACCGCGGCGGGCTCGGGCGGTGCCGCCTTGCCGTTGCTGCCGTTGGTCTTGCCGCCGTTGGTCTTGCCGTTGCCGTCGTTGGTCTGGCCCGCGGGTCGGGCCTGGGGGCCGCCGCTTCCCGGGGT
This sequence comes from uncultured Pseudomonadota bacterium, assembly GCA_963847705.1. Taxonomy (GTDB): domain Bacteria; phylum Myxococcota_A; class Polyangia; order Fen-1088; family Fen-1088; genus JADGRB01. The sequence continues at coordinate 183,624 of CAWKBC010000017.1, forward strand.
GCCTGGGGGCTTGCCTGGCTTGCTCATCGGCCGCTCCTTTCGTTCTGGGCTCAGGACGCGAAGACCGTCTTCCAGTCGTTCTTCACGCTGGCCACCGCCCAGTCGCTCTTGTGGGCCAGCGCCAGCGCCTCCTCGGCGCCTGCCTGGTAGGCGAACTCCCGCTGCTCGTCGTCGTGCTCGACCAGCAGCGCCAGCGACGGACGCGCCGGGTGGGCGCAGAAGTGGAGCATCGGGATGTCGCCGTTCGAGTTCCCGCCGGCCAGGATGGGGCGCCGGCCGATGGCATCCCAGATGGCGACCGGCTTCTCTGCCCCGTCGTCGAAAAGGCCCAGCTTCGGGACGTGCACCAGCGTGGCGAAGGGGCCGTCATCGCGGTACTTGAGCACCGCCGAGCTGCCGATCACGTGGTCGGTGGGGATGCCGTAGTAGGTCTCGGCGACGGCGCGGATGAAGTCGCGGCCGCCGCCCGTGACGATGTAGCTCGAGAATTCGTTCGCGGCGAGATAGCGGAGCAGCTCGAACATGGGCTGGTAGACGCAACGGACGTAGGGGCGCCCGAGCTTCGGGTTCTTGGCGGTGGTGAGGAACGCCTTGGCCGCCCCTTCGAAGTCCTCGATCGTCGTGTCCGCGTAGGCGGCCAGAAGGCCTCCGGCCATCTCCTGGAGCTCGCTGTCGTCGCCGCGGTAGTGCTTGGCGATGACACCGCCCAGCCAGGCGTAGTCCTTCTCCACGACGGCCTTCCAGGGCTGGCGGGCGCTGAGGGTCGGATCGCGGGCCGCCATCTCCCCGATGCGGCGAAACAGGAAATCGGCCTGGACCGGCAGCGGCTTCTCGCACCAGAGCGTGCCGTCGTTGTCGAACACCGCCACGCGATCGGCAGCAGGAACGTGGTCGCTTCCGCCGCGCCCGGTCACCCGTTCGACGAAGTCGACGATGGCCCGCTTGGCCGGACCGTCATTCCACGACGCAAGCTGATCTGGCGGCATCGGTGGTCGTCCCGGAGATCAAGCTGCATCGGGACCTCTCACCGGCAATCCCGCGCGGTGCGTTCTCAGCCAGCGACTTACGCGCTCAGAACATCAGGCCGACGTTGACGTGGAGGACGCCGATGCGGGTGTCGCCTGGGCCGGGATCGAGCGGCCAGCCCCAGGCCAGGCTGACGTCACCGATCGGCAGGCGAATGAGCAGCGGCGAGACGCCCACGCCATGGCGAAACTGCGAGAGCCCGAGCCCGGAGAACGAGTCGGCGACCACGCCGTTGTCCATGAACACCGAGCCGTACCAGGGGGGGAGAATCGGGAACTGCAGGTCGATGTTCTGCAGGATGCGCATGTTGCCGCCGAGCGGGTGGTACTCGACGACGCAGAGGCCGCAGCCCCCCTGGGGGTTGGGGACCAGCGGGAACTGCTCGACCTCCACGCGCGCATGATCGAGCTGGTAGCCGCGGATGGTTGTGTCGCCGCCGGCGAAGTAGCGCTCGACCTTGGGGAGGAGCGCCGCGCCGCCGAAGGGGAAGCCTTGGTCGTAGCGGAAACCATGCCGCAGGTAGATGTGCTTGCCGAGCGGGATCACCGACAGCGAGTGGACCCCCACCTTGAGGAAGGTGTCGTCGCCGATCGCGAAGGGGAACGGCCGCAGCGGCAGCGAGAGGGCCGGCAGCGCCAGCTCGGCGATGGCGTCGATCCGAAAGCCGCGCGTGGGGAGCAGCCGGTTGTCCATGCGCAGCCACTCGACGTTGGCGGAGAGGCTGCCGACCGTCGTCCCCAGGGTCACGTTCTGGGTGGTCTCGTTGGGCCCGGCCTCGCGCAGCAGCGGCTCGGTGTGGGTGGTGTTGCGCAGGTTGTAGTGCAGCCCGGCGTCGACGCCCGGGTACATCTCGCGCGAAAAGCCGATCGACCCGCCGCCCGAGTGAATGTCCCCCAGCCGCACCGTCTCCTGCTTCAGATAGGTGAACGAGGCGTCGAAGCGGAACAGCGTGCCGAGGAAACGCCTGTCGAGAAACCCCACGTTGCCCCGGAGGATGGCGGTGCCGTAGGTGAGCTGGCTGGTGAGCGTCCAGCCGCGCCCGGCCAGGTTGCGGTCGTCGTAGCCGCCGCGCACGTAGACCCCGAAGGGGAACGACGAGTCGGGTGGCTTCTGATCGGTCGAGGCGCCGGCCCCCAGGTGGAGGACCTGGTACTGCTCGTAGCGCTCCTCGACGTTGACCAGCATCGGGACGCTCTGGTCCGTCGAGCCGTTGAGCGGCCGGTCGTCCTTGCCCGGGAACGAGATGGGCGAGGCGTTGTTGAACAGCTGGAGAAATCCGATGTCGCGCTGGCTGCGCTCGACCGGGGTGGTGCGGAGGGAGTCGCCGGTTCCCAGGCGGAATCTGCTGCAGGATCGTGCGCGGTCGGGTGACGAAGTTGCCCCGCACGAAGATCGGCCCCACCCGCATGCGCGGGCCCAGCGTCACCGCCCAGGCCAGCGACACTTCGTTTCCCTTGCGGTTGACGTCGGGGGTGACGGTCGCCGTCGGGTACCCGGCGTCCCCCAGGAGCCGCACCAGCCGCTTGGCGTCGGCGGTGACCGTGGGCGGGGCGTAGGGGGCGCCCGGACGCAGCGTCAGGCTGCCGAGCAAGAACCGCGGGTCGTAGGGGAGGGGGGTGCCGTCGGTGCTGCGCAGATCCTCGGCCGCCAGGATCAGGCGCGGACCCTCGTCGATGGTGAACCGGACGTAGAGCGCGCCGGCCTCGCGCGAGGCGGTCTCGGCGGCGGCGGCGGTCGCGCCGAGCGCGCCGACGGCGGCCGGCGCGGTGGCGGCGTCGACGCGCGCCTTGGCCTCGACGAAGCCGCGGGCGTGATAGTGCTCGAGCAGGCGCTCGACGTCCTGTTCGAGCTGCTTGCCGGTGGCGTAGCCGCCCGACCCGATCCCCCAAAATGGGTAGGGCCGCACCGAGACGACCTCGGCCAGCTCCTGCGGCGAGAGCAGCCGCGCGCCGGCGAACTCGACCCGGTGCACCTTGAGCACCGGCCCCTCGTCGATCGAGAACACGATCCGCTCCTGCTCGTCCGACAGCCGCTCCCGCCGCCACTCGACCCGGGCGAAGAAGTGCCCCTGCTGCTGGTAGCGGCGCTGGATGGCGTCGGCGCTGGCGCCGACCTCGTAGTCGTCGTAGGACCCGCGGGAGAACAGGGTCAGCTCGTCCTGCAACGACGACGACGACTGGCTGGCGTTCCCCTCGAAGGCGACGGCGATCCGCTTGCGCTCGTTGATGGAGATGCCGACCCGGACGTTCTTGGCGGCCCGATCGACGCTCTTCTGGACGCTGAAGTCGGTGGTCACGCGAACACCGGCGAACCCCAGCGCGCGGTAGCGCTTGGTGACCGCGTCCATGTCCTCGCGCAGCTGCTTCTGGGTGAAGGGGACCGGCGTGTTCCAGAGGGTGATCCAGTCGCCGTGCCGGAACATCGGATCGAGCTCGTCGGTGGCGATGGCGTGGTTGCCGGTGAAGGTGATGGGCCCGAGCGGATAGGCCGGGCCGAGGCGAACCGAGACGTAGAGATCGAGCGAGCCCGGGGCGCTCCCCGACCGGGCGTCGAGACCGACGTTTGCCTCGAAGTAGCCCCGGCTGCGCAGGAAGTCGATGATCAGCTCCCGCTCGCGCTCCAGCACGGCGACCCTCTCGGGGCCGGCGGGCGGCAGCGTCTGGCCGGGGCGGATGGTGATGCGGCGCTGGATCTCGTCCTGCTGGATGCGGCGGTTGCCGCTGACGAACACGTAGCGCAGGCGTTCATAGGGGAGCAGCGTCGCCACGAGGAGCACGCCGCCCGGCGCCGGGCGGGTGCTGAAGACGGCGCGGTAACCGACGGCATCCAGCGCCTGCACGAGCCGCGGGATCGTCCCGAAGGGACGCCCGATCCGATCGCTCGGGCCCGACTCGACGAAGGGGTCGCCGAGGGCGGCGACCGAGAACATCAGGGCGCGGAGCTGGTCATCGGAGTCGATGCGCGAGCCGCCCAGCTCGTAGCCGACGATCGGGATGCGCGCGGCCGGGGCGGCGCTGCCCGGCGGCGCGTGCGGCTCGGGGGCGGAGGTGGGCGCAGGCGCAGGTGCCACCGGGGCCGCGGACGGGGGCGCAGGCGTCGAGGTGACGGCGGGCGCGGCCCTCTCCGCCGCTGGGGTCTGGGCGCGGACGGCTGGCGCCGATACCGCCAGCGCAAACACGATCGCCGCGAGCGCGATCGAACCTCTCTTCATCTCGGGTTCATCGCCGTCTTATCGCGTAGTCGAGCCGCAATTCGAGGTTGTAGTTGAGGGGGAGCGTCTCCGGGACCCCCTGCTCGGAGGAGAGGCGGATCTGCTCGATGCCGCCGCCGACGGTGAAGTAGTCGAGCAGCCAGAGATTCCCCGAGCCGTTCCAGTGGCTCTGGTTCTGGAACCCCTGCAGGTAGTCGAACTGCAGATCGCCGTAGCGGCTCACCCGCTTGCGGATGCGCCCCTCGAAGCCGTCGGAGCCGACGGTGAGCCGCAGGTTGAGGCCGGTCAGCCGCTGAAAGGTGTCGTCGATGTAGGGTTCCATCAGGTTGGCCACCGTGTCGCGCGTGGCCTGCCCGGCGATGTCGGCGCCGGTCGTCAGGTTGGCGCCGACCGTGGCGTTCTGCGTGCCGAACGGGCTGCTGGTCGAGACGGAGGTCCGCCCCGTCAATAACAGGAACGCGGTCTGATTGCGATCGAGCCCGTCGTCACTGGAGAGATCGATCTGCGCCTCGCGCAGCGGGCCGTTGATCCGCATGTGGACGTTGTGGTCGACGCCGTTGGCGTCGGTGACCAGGTTGGTGGCCTCGATCTGGATGTCCGGCGTGTCCCCGTCGGCGATCGACTTGGTGGCGATGAAGGTGACGTGGTTGACGTTGGGGACCAGGTCGAAGTCGCCGCGCATGAAGGGGATGTTGAAGCGCCCGTCGGTGGGGCGGATGTCACCGGCCAGCTGGGGGATCGCCAGCGTCCCCCCGACGTGCAGGACGATGTCGGCGTGGATCTCGGGGGCCAGGTTGTTCTGCACGACGAAGCCGTCGCCCACGGTGCGCACCGACATGTCGAGGCGCAGATGTTCGAGCAGCGGCTTGCCGTCGTAGAACGGCAGCACCGTCGACTCGTCGACCCGCGGCCGCAGTGCCAGGTTCTGCACCTGGAAGGCCTGCAGGTAGCGTCCCGAGACGAGCCGAACCTCACCCCCCAGGCCGAACCCCTGTTCGAGGTTCCCCTTGAGATCGAGATCGAAGGCCAGGTCGTCGACCTCGAACACCCCGGGGCTGCGGTAGGTGAGCCGCTCGCCATGGAGGGGAAGATCGAAGTTGCCCGGCTTGAAGGGGAGGAGGTTGGTGAACTGGACCCGGCCGGCACGCACGCCCGAGGCGCCGATGACCAGGAGGCCCTGGTCGTCGAACAGCACCTTGACGTTGTGGAGGATGACGCCCTCGTTGCTGATCTCGACGATCCCGCTTTGCACCTGCACCTCGCTGCCCAGATCGCGCAGCCGGAAGTCGATGGTGTCGAGGTCGAGGCGGCCGCGGATGTCGGGTTTGAGCAGGGTCCCCCGCAGGTGGGCCCGGATGTGGGCCTTGCCTTGCGCGTCGGAGACGGCGTCCGGCGCCGCGTAGGCCAGGAGCCGCGCGCTGACGTCGCCGTCGACGTCGGCCTGGAGATTCTCCGGGACGAACCCGGGCCCGAGCGTGGCGCGGCCGCCCAGCTTCATCGTCGCGCCGTCGACGGTGACGGCCAGGTTCTCGATCGCCACGCCGCCGCCGCTGGTGAGCGCGAACCGCCCGGAGTCGACCACGATGTCGCGGTTGAGCTCGTGCGGGCGGACGTGGATCGCGTTCACGATCACCACCTCCCCGCGAACGTCGGGGCGATCGAGCGTCCCGCCGGCGGTCAGCTCGGCGCGCAGATCGCCGCCCAGCCGATCGATGGTGGCAGCTCCAGCCACCGCCCCCAGAAATGGCTGCAAGAGCTCGAGGTCCAGGTGACCGGAGAGCGCCCCGGAGATGGCGCGCCCGTCGAGCCGCGCTTCCACCCGCAGGTCGCCGCCGTCGGTGGCGAAGTGCGCCTCGTCGAGCGCGATGTGATCGCCGGCGACGTGGACGTGCACCGGGCGCGCCGCCTCGATCCGGACCCGCTGCATGGTGGTCTCGCCATTGGGACCGTCGACGGCGCGGGCGATCGAGAGCCACAGCTCGGGCAGAAGGACGTCGAGCGCCAGCGGCTGCCCCGGCTCGAGATCGACGGCCACCCGCCCGCTGGCCACGCTCCGGCCGTCGCCCAGGGCGACCAGCTCGGGCGCCAGCGTGTGGAGCTCGAGCCGGCGGAAGGCGACGCGGCCGTGAACGCTGGGCCCCTTGGGCAGGAGCGCGGCGTCGACGTCGACGTCGAACCGGTCGAACAGCTGGCCGTGAACCGCGACCCCGGGCGCCCGCGTCGGTCCGACCGTGGCCGGCGTCAGCGCCAGGTGTCCCTTGCCGAGGTGGACACCGCGCACCACCACCTCGGTGAGATCGATGTCGCCCGCCAGCTCGGGGCGCTCCGGCCGCCCGGCGACGTGCAGCTTGGCGCTGACGAAACCGCTCACCGGGACGTTGGAGGTCGCGACGCCGGGGATGGCCGCCAGCGGAAACTTGGAGAGCGCGAGGTCGAGATCGAGATCCTGGTGGGCCAGGCCGACCCGACCATGCACGTCGGCCGCGCCGCCGCCGTGGTGGGCGACGCGCAGCGCCTCGATGGCCAGCGTCTTGCCGTCGAGCGCCAGGTTCACGGGGCCGAGGGAGAACCTGTCGCCGAGCGCGGCGATCGGCGTGCCGGCCGGGATGGCGACGTGGGCGGTCACGGCGTCGAGCGGACCGTGCGCCTCGGCGGAGAGGGTGAGTCGACCGGTGACGCCGGCTTCGGGGGCCAGCGCCGCGAGATCGAGGTCGCGCGCCTCCAGCTTCAGGTCGACGACGGGCGACCTGAGCGGCTTGCCGGCGCGCTTCTCCCAGAGCCGCAGCGAGCCGTGCGCGTCGAGCCGCCCCCCGAACGCCGGCCCCGAGAGCCGATCGAGGTGCGCTAGACCGTGCTCCAGCCCGAAGCGCACGCCGAGCTCGCCCAGAGTGCGCTTTCCTGCGCCGAGGCCGTGAACCGTCGCCTCGCCTGAGACGTCCGGATCGTCGAAGCTGCCGTTGGCCTGAAGACCGACGCGCGCGTCCTTGCCGAGCGGAGGGAGGCCCAGCTCTCCGCAGAGGCGTCCGAGATCGAAGGCCACCACCGTGAGCGCCAGGTCGATGAGCTGCCGGTCGAGGTTCACCGACCCGCGCGCGGTCGCGTCGGCGCCGGCGACCGAAACCGTCAGCCCGCCGGTCTTCACCCGGCCGGCCGCCAGCTCGGCGCCCCCGTGCACGCGCACTTCGCGGGGGAGGCCGGGCGCGCCCGCGCGGGTGAATTTGAGATCGATCCTCTCGAGACGCGCCGACTTCTTGCCGAGCTCGGCGTGCGCCTCGATCTTCCCGTCGAGGCGCCCGCCGCCCAGCGGCCGCAGCTCCCGCGGCAGATAGCTCTCGGTGTGAAACCCGGCCAGGCCGAGCGCCGCGTCGAGGGAGAGGGTGTTGACGTCGAGGTGGGCCTCGAGGCTCAGCTTGCCGCCGCCGGGCGCGCCCAGCCCGAAGCGCGTCACGTCCACGCGCCCGGCGCCGCCGTCGAACGCCAGGTCGAGGCCAAGGTCCTGCGCGCGGTCGTCGCCGTAGCGGACGTCGAGCCCGCGAATCGCCGCCGCCACCTTGATCTTGGCGAAGGGCTGCGTCAGGTCGGCGGTGATCTCGGCGTGCTCACCCGTCACCGCCAGCCCCGTCAGCCCCTTGCCCGCGGCGACGGCGGTCAGCGCATCTCCTGCCCGCGCGAAGGCGACGTGCAGGTTGATCCCCGGGACGCTGGTCGCGCCGTAGATGCCGGTGAAGGCGCCCAGGCCGGTCAGCTGACTTCGGCCGGTGTCGGCCTCCCCGAGATCGAGCTGGATGTCGTCGGGGTGATCCTGCGTGGTGGCGATCCGGTTGATCACCACCCGATCGAGCGGCAGGACGTTGTCATCCATGATCCGCAGAAAGCCGCCCCCCTCCGCCACCACTTGACGCGCGTCGAACCCGAAGATCGGATGCCGGGGATCGAGCGTCGACTGGATCAGCGAGACGGTTCCATGCGCATGCCGCAGCTCCAGCCCCCAGGCGCCGGGGAAGTCGAACACCGCGGTGAGATCGCCCAGCTCGGCGTCACCGATCTCGAACTTCGAGCCCGGCCCTGGCGGCGTGCCCGGCGGCGGCGGGGGGGCGGCGTCTTCGGGGCCAGCGCCGCCAGAAAACCGATCGCCTCGCCGTGTTTGAGCTGGGCGAAGCGCCAGAGGGCCCTGGGCACGCGCAGCTCCTGGATCGAGAAGCTGCCGCCGATCAGTGTCCGCAGCTTCACCCTCGCTTCGAGATGAGGAACGTCGAGGACCACCGTCCCTTCCGGATCGACGATCTGCAGCCCCTCCACGGCGATCGGGCTCGGCGCGTCGGTCACCAGATCGGCGAGCGCCCGGAGGTGCCAGGTGACGCCGCCGATGTGCATCTTCCCCGCGTTGGGCGGCAGCGCCCCTTCGATCAGACGCCCGAGGCGCGGACCCTGCAGCACCACCGAGACCGCCAGCACCGCCAACACGATCGTCGTCCCGAGGCCCAGCGCGACGATGCGGGCGAGGCGGGCGACACGAGCGAGACGAGGCCTCGGCAATGGGGAACCATTGTGTCATAAACGCCCCGGGCCGTGCCTATGTCCGATGACACATCCGAAGACCGCGCCGCGCCCGCTTCGGGGGCTCAGGTTCCGGCCTCCGCCTCGAGCTCGGCCGCGACCGCGACGTCGACCTCGGCCGGCAAGCCGAGCCTGTTCATCGTCGACGCGCTGAACTTCCTGTTCCGGGCCTTCCACGCGCTGCCGCCGCTGACGACGACCAAGGGGCTGCAGACCGGCGCCGTCTACGGCCTGTGCCAGATGATCCTGCGCATCGAGCGCGAGGAGCGGCCCACCCACCTCTGCGTCGTCTACGACGCCCCCGGCGACAACTTCCGCAACGAGATCTTTCCCGCCTACAAGGCGCACCGCCCGCCGATGCCGCCCGAGCTGGCGGCGCAGATGGCGCTGGCCCGCCAGGTGGTCGAGGCGTTCGGCCTGACCCAGCTGGAGGTGGCCGGGTTCGAGGCCGACGACATCATCGCCACGCTGGCCAAGGTGGCCAAGGCCGCCGGAATGCAGGTGGTGATCTGCTCGTCGGACAAGGATCTGATGCAGCTCTGCGATGGCGACGTGTCGGTGCTCGACACCATGAAGAACCGCAGGCTGGGGGTGGCGGAGGTGCGCGAGAAGTTCGGCGTTCCGCCCGAGCTGGTGGGCGACGTGCTGGCGCTGATGGGCGACAGCATCGACAACGTTCCCGGCGTGGCCGGCATCGGGCCCAAGACCGCCGCCGAGCTGATCAACAAGTTCGGCTCGCTGGACGGCGTGCTGGCCGGCGCGGGCGAGATCAAGGGAAAGCGCGGCGCCTCCATCGTGGAGGCGCGTGACTCGATTCGGCTCTCGCGCGAGCTGGTGCGGCTGCGCGACGACGTGCCGCTGCCGAAGACCCTGGCGGAGCTGCACCGGATCGATCCCGATCAGCAGCGCCTGGGCGGGCTCTTCCGCGAGCTCGAGTTCTCCCGGCTGGCCGAGCAGCTGGCGGCGTTCGATCGGGAGAACGCCGCCAAGGCGCCCGGGGCAGGTCCGGGCGCCGCGCCGCCGCCGGTCGCGCCGGCGCCCGTTCCCGAGCCACCGGTCGCCGTCGACACCATCCTCGACCGCGCGGCGCTCGCCGAGCTGGCGCGGCAGATCGCGGCGGCGGGGGCGGTCGGGATCTCCGCGCTCTACGATGGCGTGTCGGCCGTGCGCGGCGATCTGGTCGGGCTGGGGTTCGCGCTCCCGGCCGGGCGGCGGGTCTATCTGCCGTTCCACCACCGCTACCTCGGCGCCCCGGTCTGCCTCCCCGAGGCGGCGCTGGCCGACCTGGGCGACGTGCTGGCCTCGCCCGCGGTCGCCAAGCACGCGCACGACGTCAAGACGCTGGAGGTGCTGCTCGGGCAGCGCGGGCTGGCGCTGGGGGGCGTGGCCTCGGACCCGATGCTGGCGGCCTACCTGCTCGACGCCGCGCGCACCCACTACGATCTCGACGTCGTCGCCGCGTCCGAGGGGATCGCGCCACCAGCGGCGCGCGGCAGCTGGATGGGGACGGGCGCCTCGGCGCGCCCGGGCTCGGACATCTCGGTCGAGGAGGTCGGCCCGCGGCTCGGCGCCGAGGCTGCGGCCTCGCTGGCGCTGGCCGACCGGCAGGCGCCCCTGATCGTCAACGGTGGTTTCGAGTCGCTCTACCGCGACATGGAGCTGCCGCTCGCCGATCTGCTGGCCAAGGTCGAGTGCCGCGGCATCCTGCTCGACGTCGGCAAGCTGCGCGAGATCGGCCACGAGGTCGGGACTTCCTTGGTGGCCCTGGAATCGGAGATCCACGCCATGGCCGGCGGGCCGTTCAACATCGCCTCCAACAAGCAGCTGGCCGACGTCCTGTTCGGCAAGCTGTCGCTGCCGGTGGGCCGGCGGACCAAGACCGGCCCGTCGACCGACGCGGACACGCTGGAGGAGCTGGCCGCGCTCCACCCGGTGCCGGCCAAGATCGTCGAGTTCCGGGCGCTGTCCAAGCTGCGTGGGACGTACATCGATGCGCTCCCGGCGCTGGTGAATCCCGCGACCGGGCGGCTGCACACCTCGTTCAATCAGGCGGTCGCCGCCACCGGGCGGCTGTCGTCGAGCAACCCGAATCTCCAGAACATCCCCATCCGCACCGAGCTCGGCCGGCGGATTCGAGAGGCGTTCGTCGCCAAGCCGGGGCATCTGCTGGTCTCGGCCGACTACTCGCAGATCGAGCTGCGGATCCTGGCGCATTTCTCCCAGGATCCCGCCTTTCTCGAGGCGTTTCGCTCGGGTCAGGACATCCACCTCCGCACGGCGGCCGAGGTGTTCGGCGTCCCGCTGGAAGGGGTCACCGGGGAGCAGCGCCGGATCGCCAAGGCGATCAACTTCGGCCTGGTGTTCGGGCAGAGCGACTTCGGCCTGGCGCAGGTGCTGCGCATTCCGCGCGCGCAGGCCCGCGCCTACATCGACAGCTATTTCGCGCGCTACGCCGGCGTGCGGGCTTACATGGAGCGCGCCATCGCCGACGCGCGCGCGGACGGGGCAGTCTCCACGCTGCTCGGGCGGCGGCGGCCGCTCCCGGAGATCCACGCCACGCGGGCACAGGATCGCGCCTACGCCGAGCGGATCGCGCGCAACACCCCCATCCAGGGCTCCGCCGCCGACCTCCTCAAGCTGGCGATGATCCGCGTCGAGGGGGGGATCGCCCGCAAGGGGGGGGCCGTGGCGCATGCGGCCCTGCTGCTCACGGTTCACGACGAGCTGGTGTTCGAGGTTCCGGAAGCCGGCGTTCCAGACTTCAAGCAATGGATTAAGAACGAAATGGAAATGGTCTTCGAGCTGGCGGTTCCGCTGGTGGTCGATGTCGGCGCGGGTGCCACCTGGGGCGCGGCGCACTAGGGCGGAAGTTGACACAAATGGACCCCCATCCGGGGCGCGCGAATCGAATCCAGTCGGGTATGATGATTCAACTGATGCAGGTGGCGAATTCACTCGGGGCTGCGCGGCCGATCGTTCTGGTGGGGGTGGCTGGCCTGGCGGTCGCGCTCGGCGGCGGCTGCCGCCGTCCCGCACTGGTGCCGGCGCAGGGCCCGCTCTGCGCGCCCCCGCCCGCCATCGCCAAGGTGACGGCGAAGGGGCCGGCGAAGGACGACGACCCCGCCGAGCCGCCACCCCGCCCGCTGCGGCGCTGCTTCCCCGAGCAGCCGGCCTGGGTCGACGCGCCGGTCGCCGATCTGCTCGACAAGGCCGCGCTCCTCTTCGACAAGGGGGACTACGCCGGGACGCTGGCCTGCGCCGAAGAGGCGGCCCGCGCGGCGCCGCGCTCGGTGGAGGCGCACCACAACCGGGCGATCGCGCTCATGCGGCTCGACCGGCTGGAGGAGGCGCGCGACGCGCTCGAGCTGGCGCTGGCGCTGGCGCCCGACGATCCGGAGACGCTCGAGGCGGCCGCCGACCTGCAGGTCAACCAGCTCCCACCGTCGGGCGATCGCTCGGCGCTGGGGTTGGAGTACGCCCGGCGTGGGAGCCGGCACGTCCCGCGCCGCGACGTCGAGGAGGTGGCCCGGCTGGCTCTTCTCGAGGGGCAGGCGCTGATCGATCTCGGGCGCGCGGCCGAGGCGCTCCGGCGGATCGACGCGGCCCTGGCCGCGCAGCCGCACTTCGGGGCCGCGGTCTACGAGCGCGGGGTGGCGCTGTTCGAGCTCTGCCGGTTCGACGAGGCGCGGGCGACCTTCACCAAGGTGCTGGCCGAGACGCCCGATCACGCGCACGCGCTCTACCACCTGGGGCTCATCGAGGAGCGGGCGGGCGACGAGGCGGCCGCCGGACGCCACCTGGCCGCGGCGACCGCCGCCGATCCCAAGTCGTTCCCACCGGCGCCGGAGATCACGCAGCCCGACTTCGAGGCCCGGGTCCGGCGCGCGGTGGCGGCGCTGCCGGCCGATTTTCGCCGCGATATCTCGGGCGTCACGGTGCAGGCCGCCGATCTCCCGGATCTGGAGGATCTGACGGCGGAGAAGCCGCCGCTCTCTCCCACCATCCTGGGTCTCTTCCGCGGATTGCCGCTCGACTACGACGATCAGGCCGCGGCGCCCACGCCGGCCGGACGCTCGCGCAAGGGGCACGCGGCCCCCCCACCGCCGTCGGAGAGCGCGCCGGTGCAGTGCGACGCCGGCGATCGCGCCATAGTCCTGTATCGTCGAAACCTGCTGCGCACGGTGAAGGACGGCGCCGAGCTGGATCAGGCGATCACCCGGACGCTGCTGCACGAGGTCGGCCACCTGCGCGGCGAAGACGACGGATCCCTGCGCGATCGCGGCCTCGAGTAATACATTAGACGCGTGATACGCGTCGACGGTCTGGCGAAGACCTACGGCCGCTCCGGCGACGGTCGACCGCCGGCGCTGGAGGGGGTCTCGTTCGAGGTGGGGCGCGGCGAGATCGTTGGCCTCCTCGGGCCGAACGGCGCCGGCAAGTCGACGATGATGCGGATCCTGACATGCTTCCTGGCGCCGACGCGCGGGTCGGCCACGCTGGCGGGGGCTTCGATCGCCGACGATCCGCGGGGCGTGCGGCGCGCGGTCGGCTACCTCCCGGAGGCGGTCCCGCTGCCGCCCGAGATGCGCGTCGTCGAGTACCTCGCTTTTCGGGCGGCGCTGAAGGGGCTCCCGCGCCGTGCCCGCCCGGCGGCGGTCTCCCGCGCCATCGAAGAGGTGGGGCTGGGGGCGCGGCGTGCCCAGATCATCGGGACGCTGTCGCGCGGGTACCGGCAGCGGGTGGGGCTGGCGGACGCGCTCCTCGGAGGGCCTCCTATCTTGATCCTCGACGAGCCGACGGTCGGGCTCGATCCAAACCAGATCCGGGAGACGCGCGCGCTCATCCGCGAGCTCGGCCGTGAACGGACCATCCTGCTGTCGACCCACGTGCTCCCCGAGGTGGAGGCGGTCGCCACGCGGGTCATCATCTTGCACCACGGCCGCGTGGTCGCTGCGCAAACCCAGGACGAGCTCGGGGCCCGCCTGGCCGGCGCGCGCCGGGTGATCGTCGAGCTCTCCGCCGCGGAGCTCCCCCGCGCGACCGAGCTCCTGCGCACGGTCGCGGGGGTGGCCGCGGTGGCTCCGCTCGGCGAGACGCGGCTGGCGCTGACGCCGGCCTCGGGTGCCTCCGACGACGAGGGCGCTCTGCGCGAGGCGGTCTTCCGGGCGGCCGTCGCCGCCGGCCTGGTCCTCCGCGAGCTGCGCCCCGAGGCCGCCTCGCTGGAGGAGCTGTTCGCGCGCGCGACCTCCCGGAACGGGGAGCGACCGGCGTGAACCGGCTGATGGCGATCGCCCGGCGGGAGTGGGCCGGCTACTTCCGCACGCCGGCGGGCTGGGCCGTGCTGGCCCTGTTCCTCTTGCTGCAGGGGATCGTCTTCTGGATGTTCGTGCAGTTCCTGGGGCGGCCCGACGCGCCGCCCGGCGGGGTGATGGAGTTCTTCTTCGGCGGGACGATCCTCTACTGGATCGCGCTCGGCCTGCTGGCGACGGTGGTGCCGATGCGCCTCGTCGCCGAGGAGCTCCGCACTGGCACGATCGAGCCACTTCTGACGGCGCCTGTCTCCCCCGGCGAGGTGGTGGTCGGAAAGTGGCTGGCGGCGCTGGGGTTCTATCTGGCGGCCTGGGCGCCGACGTTGCTCTACCTCGTCTACCTGTGGCGGGTGGGGGCGGCGCTCGAGCCGGGGCCGATCGTCGCCGGTTATCTGGGGACGGTGCTCCTCGGCGCCGCGGCGCTGGCCATCGGTCTTCTGGCCTCGGCGTTGACCCGGAACCAGCTGGTGGCGGCGACACTCTCCTTCGTCGCGTTTCTCGCGGCGCTCCTGGCCGGAGCGCTCGAGGCGGAGGTGCGCGCGCCAGGCCTGGCGGCCGCATTGCGGCGCTACAGCCTGTTTCGCGTGATGGAGGACTTCGGGCACGGCATCGTCGACTCGCGGCCGGTGGCGCTCCTGGTGACGGTGGTCGTCCTGGCGCTGGCGGCGGCGACGGCGCGGGTCGCCGGGCTGCGTGGTCCGACGCCGCTTGACGCGCCGACGACGCGCCGCTGGTCGCCGCGCCTGGCGGCGATCCTGGTCGTGGCGATCGCGCTGATGGCCAACGCGATCGCCGCGCGCCGCTACCTGCGGGGCGACTGGACGCGGGCCTCGCTCTACGCGCTCTCCGAGGAGACGGTGAACGTTCTCCGTGAGCTGCCGCGCCCGGTGACGGCGACGATCTTCCTCTACCCGAGGCGCGACTCCGAGCGGGCGCGCGCGATCGCCGGCTTCGTCCGCGAGCTGACCGAAAGATTCACGCGCGCGTCCGGCGGGAAGTTCCAGGCCGAGATCATCGACCCGGATCGCGCGCCCGAGCGCGCCGAGGCGGCAGCCAGGCGCTACGGGCTCGGCGCCTACGAGATGGGGCAGGGGGTGGTCATCTTCACCTCGGGCGCCCGCTCGAAGGT
This sequence comes from uncultured Pseudomonadota bacterium, assembly GCA_963847705.1. Lineage (GTDB taxonomy): Bacteria > Myxococcota_A > Polyangia > Fen-1088 > Fen-1088 > JADGRB01. The sequence continues at coordinate 198,856 of CAWKBC010000017.1, forward strand.
GATCACCGAGGAGGATCTGGTCGAGCCGGAGGTCGACGCCGACGGCGAGCCCGAGCCGACCATCCACGCCTGGCGCGGCGAGGCGGCCTTCGTCTCGGCGCTGCTGGCCGTCACCGACGACCGGCCGCCGCTGGTCTGCTTCAGCAAGGGGCACGGCGAGCCCGACCTCGCGTCGCTGGAAGACGGCGGCTACGCCAGCTTTGCCGAGGACGTCCGACGCGATGGCGACGAGACGCGCGCGCTCGACAAGCTGGCCGACGCGGCGGGCGTCGGCTGCCGGGTGCTGGTCATCGCCGAGCCGACGCGTGCCTTCTCCCAGCCCGAGCTCGCCGCCGTCGAAGCCTTCGTCGAGGGCGGTGGCCGCCTGCTGGTCATGGTGGGCCCCGTGTTCGCGCCGGGCGGCGCCGACTTCGCCCACCTCGGCCTCGAGACGCTGGCCGCGCGCTACGGCGTGACCCTGGCCGATGCGCTGGTGGTCGATCCGTCGCACGCCAGCGACGTCGAGGGTCCCTCGGTCTGGGCCGCCGGCCGCGACAGCTACCTGCCGCATCCGATCACCGCGCGCTTCGGCGGCCGGCTGACGTTCTGGCCGCGCACGCGCCAAGTTGCGCCGGCGCCGCTGGCGTCCCGGCCAGCCGGTTTGACGGTCACGCCGCTCGTCCGCACCAGCGCCGACGGATGGGGCGAGACCGATCTGTCGACCATCCGGGGCGACGCCGATCTGACCTTCGACGCTGCCGTCGACCGCAAGGGCCCGGTGACGGTGGCGGTCGCCGTCGCGCGCGCCGCGACCGGCGCCGCGCCCGCGACGCGCCTGGCGTTCCTGGGCACCGGGCGGCTGGTGATGAATTACCGCCTCTCCGGCGTCACGCTGCGCGACTACGACGCCGACTTCGTTCTCTCCACGATCGCCTGGCTCGCCGATCGCGACGCGCGCATCGGCATCGGCCCCAAGCTCACGCGACGGGTGGCGCTGTCGCTCACGGCCGCCGATGTCAGCTGGGCCTTTCGCCTGTTCGTCATCGGCCTGCCCTTGCTGGCCCTGGCGGCGGGCGCCTGGGTCTCGGCGCGGCGGCGCGTCTGATGCGCAAGGTGGCCGGTCTCGCGGCGGTGGCGGCGGTGCTCGCCGGCTACCTGTTGTTCGGCGATCGGCAGCGGGGCGCCAGCGACGGCAGCTCGGGCGACCACCCCCGGTTGGTGGACGGCTTCGATCGCGGGGCCGTCCGCCGGTTGACGATCAGGCGGGCCGGTGCGCCGCCCTTCTCGCTGGTCCGACAGCCTGAGGGCCAGGAGCCGGCCTGGCGCGAGAGCCCGGGCGGGGAGCCAGCCGACGGGGCCGCCGTCGACGATCTCCTGGCCGCGATCGATCTGGCCGAGACGACGCGCAGGGCGGACGTCGGGGCCGACGCCGCCGGGCTGGCGCCGCCGCGGGTGGCGCTGGAGCTCGACCAGCCGCGCGGCCCGGTCACCATCGAGCTCGGGCGCCTCGACGCCGCCGGGCAGGGGGTGTTCGCGCGGGCCGGTGGCGCGACGGCGATCCGTGTGACGCCGCGGCGGTTGGCCGAGCTCGCCGATCGAGCGCCGTGGGCGTTTCGCGATCGGCGGCTGGTCCCGCTGGCGGCCGACGCGATCACGGCGCTCCGCTGGCATGAGGGGGGCGGCACGCGGGCCGAGCGCCGCTTGCGCCTGGTCGCCGGGCGCTGGCAGAACGCAGACGATCGATGGGTGGGCGGCGAGCGCGTGGCCGAGAGCCTGCGTCGTCTTCTCGGGCTCCGCGTCGAGCGGTACGAGCCACCGCGGCCCGCGCCGGAGGCCCCTTCGCAGCTCGCGGTCCAGACGGCCGACGGCGCGACGATACGGCTGTCGTTTCCGGGCGACCGTTGCGCCGTCCAGCCCGGAGTGCGCGTGGAACGCGAAGGGCCGTCCCTCGTGGACGGGGGTTGTCTGGCACCGGAGACGCTGGGCGATCTCTGGCGCTCGCTGGAGGCCGCGTCGGTGCCCGATCTGCGCCTCGTCTCGTCGCCCCCCGACACGGTGACCCGGGTGGTGATGACGGGCGATGCAGGTGAGCATCGACGGCTGGTCCTCGCACGGGTGCCGGGCGGCACCTGGCGGTTCGAGGACCCCAAGGTGGCGTACGCGGCCGATCCACGCCTGGTCGACGACTGGCTCGCCACGCTCGGGAGGGTCGAGATCGGGCCGTCGGCGGCGGCTGTCAATCCGAAGCTTCCGAAGCCGGTGAACCAACGGCCGGTGCGGCACCTGACCCTCGATGCACGGCCGGGCGAGACGGTCGCCGTCTCGCCGGGAGATCCAGGGTATGCGCTGGTCGATCCCGAGCCGCTCCGTTTCCGCGATCGCGCCGCGCTCGACTTCGCCCACTTCGACGCGCGCGAGCTCGAGCGCTCGGCCGCCGGCCAGACCGTCCAGCTCGCCAGCTCCGATGGTGACAGCTGGCGCGTGGTCACTCCGGCGGGCGCCGCCGCCGATCGCACCAGCGCCGCGCGGGTCGTGGGCGCGCTCGGCAACCTGCGGGTGGAAACGTACCTCCCGGCGGAGAAGGCGCCTGCCGGTCCGCCGGAGGTCTCGCTGGCGATCACCATCCAACCGCCCGGAGAGCCGGCGCCCATCCGGCACACGCTCGAGCTCTACAAAAGAAAAGAGGCGCCCGGTTGTACCGGACGCCTCGATTGCGAGGTGGTGTTCACGCTCGCCCCGGCGGCCTGTGACGAGCTCCGCCTGGGGCTGCTGAACTAGCCAGGGCTACTTCTTCTTGCCCTTGCCCTCGGCGTCGATGCGGGCGCCGCCGACCATCTCGGCCGGCTTGCCTTCCAGGTTGATCGTCTGCGCGTCGGGCGGGAGCACGGCGTTCCCCTCGACGACGACGTTGCCGGTGGCGTCCTGCAGCTTCTTGTGGATGATGAGGCCGTCGGAGGCGGCGAAGCCGCCCATCGAGTTGATCGAGAAGGTTCCGGTCACCACGTACTGCTCGCCGGCCTTGGCCACCAGCGCCTTCGGCTTGCCGGTCTTCCAGTCCTTGACCGGGTAGTCGGCGACCAGCAGGCCGTGATCGATCTTGGTGGTCGCGGTGTCACCGAGGAAGAAGTGCGGCTGGTCGCAGGGGCGGCAGCCGCCCTTCATCGCCGCCGGATCCGGCGCGGGCGGGCCCTTGCCCGGCAGGCCGCCCGACTTCATCTCTTTCTTCTTCTCCTTCTTCGTCTTCGCCGCCAGATCGTCGTTGCACTTCCGCTGCTCGGCGGGGCACTCGTAGATCGTCAGCAGGTACGCGCGCACCTGGACGTCCTTGTCCAGGTACTGGTTCATGTGCTTGCGCAATCCGTAGATCGACATCTCGCCGCTGGGGTATTTTTCCGGCGCCGTCTGGATGTTGAAGTTCGGCGGCGGCGGCAGATCGACTTTGACGGGTGGCAGCTCCTGCCCCTGGCCGTAAGCTAGCCGAATGCCGCTGGGCGCGAGCAGCGCCAATGCCAAAGGAATGGTCCGGTGATATACGGTCGGCAGTCGCTTCATGGACAAGCCCTCCACCGCACGATGCGGGTGAACCTGAATAACACAGTGATTTTCGACGAGCAAGCGTGGCCAACGCGGTTTGCGGTTGTGCTGGCGCTCGCCGTTTGGTCGCTCTCCTTGTCGGTCGCGGGCTGTCGATCGAAGAAGGAGAAGCCGGCCTCCGCCGCTGCTTCAGCCGGTCCCGATCTCCAGCTGATCCATCCGCCGCCGCCGCCCGCGGAGGATGTGCCCGCTCCGGCTGACGTCCCGGCGCCGGCCCGGCGGGGCGGGGTGCTGCGCGTCCACCTCGACGCCGAGCCGACCAGCCTGTTGCCGCTCGCCGAGTCGGACGCCGCCGCCGCGCAGGTGACCAACGGCCTCGTCTACGAGACGCTGCTCGACTGCCGCGATGGAACCTACAAGCCGGGCCTCGCCGAGAGCTGGGACGTCTCGAACGACGGTATGCGCCTGGCGGTGCGGGTGCGCAGCGGCGTTCACTGGCACGACCACCGCGCGTTCGGCGTGCTCGACGTGCAGGGGACGGTCGAGCCGCTCTTGCGGACGGGGACCGACGCGCCGGTGCTGCGCGCCGAGCTGGCCGACGTCGCGTCGATCGAGCTGGTGACCGAGCGGACCGTCCGCTTCGTGCTCAAGCGGCCCTCGGACTTCGCGCTGCGGGCGCTCTGCGACGTGCCGATGCTCCCCGACCATCTGGTGCACGGCATCCGCCCGGAGGCCTCGCCGATCGCGCGCCAGCCGGTCGGCACGGGGCCGTTTCGTTTCGCCGGCTGGGATCACGGCAAGCGGATCCGGCTCGAGCGCGCGCCCGAGTACTGGGGCCCGCCGGCCGGCGTCGACGAGATCGTGTTCGACCTCGATCCCGACGCGGTCCGCTCGCTCAACCGCACCCGGCGCGGCGAGATCGACGTCCTGTCGCGCGTGATCGACGCCCACTATCCGGACCAGGTGGAGCCGACCACCTTGCACGGCGGCACGACGCTGCTCCGGCTGCGCTCCCGCCGGTATTCGTTCCTGGCGGTCAATCACCAGCACTACCCGCTCAGCGATCCCCGCTTTCGCAAGGCGCTGACGCTGCTCTGGGATCGAACGCGCTTCGCCGGCGAGCTGCACAACGATCTGGCGCGCCCGATCGGCGGCCCGCCCCTGGTCGACGATCTTCCGGCGCCGCCGCTCGATCGCCCGCGCGCGGCCACCGCGCTGGACGACGCTGGCTACCGCGACAGCGACGCCGACGGCGTGCGCGATCACCTCGGCCATCCGATTCGCCTGACGCTGCTCGAGCCGGCCGGCAACCGGCAGTTCCACGTCGAGGCGCACGCCTTCGCGCTGGAGGCGCGCAAGGTCGGCATCCTGGTCGACCTGGTGCCGGCGGATGCCGCCACCATCCAGCAGCGGCTGAAGCGGGGGGAGTTCGATCTCGTGCCACTCATCTGGGAGGGGACGCCCGACGAGGATCCCGAGCCGCTCTATGGAACGGGCGGGGCGTTCAACTACGGCGGCTACCGCTCGAGCGCGCTCGAGGCGCTGATCGACGAGGCCAGGGGCGCCGCCGGACCGAGCGCGCGCGCGCCGATCCTGGCGCGCATCGCGCATCTCCTCGCCGACGAGCAGCCGGTGATCTTTCTGTATCGCTACGACATCCCGGCGCTGGCTTCGACGCGCGTGCACGGGCTGGCCGCAGTCGGAGACCGGTTCGATCTCCGGCGCGTCTGGCTCGACCCATAAACGATGACCGGGACGCTCGGGATGACGAAGCTCGCGCTGGCGTTCGTCCTGGGGCTCGACCCGGGCCGGGCGCTCGGCGGCTGCCTCCCCCCGAAGCCGACGGCGGGCACTGGCGTCGCCGATCCCTTCAAGCCGCCCGACCCCCAGGCGACCGAGCTGAACGCCGCGGCGAAGGTTCTTTATCGCCAAGGCAAATGGGAAGAGGCGCGCACGGAGTACCGCGCGGCCGCGGCTGCCGATCCGACCTTCCTGGCGCCGCGCCTCAACGTCGCCTGCTCATACGTCCGCCAGGAGCGGTTCGGCGAGGCGGCGAGCGAGGTGCGCGCGCTCATCGAGCGGGCCTACGTCCCCTGGTCGCGGGAGGTGCTGGAAGCGGCGGATCTGGGGGCGCTCAAGGTGCAGCCTCAGATGGTGGAGCTCGAGCGCGCGCTGGCCGCTGCGGCGGTCGCGTGGGGCGCCGGCCTCGACGAGAGCGTCATCTTCGTCGGCCGCCTGCGGGCGCCGCTGCACGTCCCGCCGGACGGCGCGGGCGAATTCATCCTCAACCCGCACCAGGAGGTCTTCGCCTTCACGCCGTCGACGGGGCTCTACCGGCAGCTCACGGCCGAGGACGGCCACGTCGTGGCGGTGGCGCTGGCGCCCGATCGGCGCCGGATCGTCTACGTCACGGCAGGGAAGCTGGTCCGCGGCGCCAGGCCGGACACCGTCGCGCTGGACGGCGTCGCCCTCGGCGAGCTGACGCTGGCGACCATGACCGCCGGCCCGCCGCTCCCCATCGCGGGCCCCGTCCGGCGGCTCGAGATCGCCGGGACGCCGCACGGGTTCGCCTACCGCATCGAAGGGGAGCGCACGAACGGTCTGTTCGTGGTCGGCGCCACCCGGACGCTGGTTCCCCTCGGCGGTGCCAAGCTCCCAGGTGTGCCGCTCGCGGTCTTGACGCCGGGGGGGCCGTTGCCGGTCGGTTCAGTGGCGGTCCCCGGCGGCTGTCCGGTCGTCGCGCGGGATCGAAAATCGGCGGAGGGGGGCCGCGCGATCCTCCTCACCGCCCATGGGCAACCGTCCCGGACCATCGGCGGCCTCTCCGGCGCGGGCCTGTCCGGACTTCCGCTCCCGTAAGCGGGTCGTAACTTACAAGGATGAGCAAAAAATTGCGGCTGTGCACAGGTAGGATAGTGTACGACCATGTCGGCAAAACCACGTATCCTCTGGATTGTTCCGGCGGCCGTCCTGGCTTCGTGGCTGGCGGTTCGCTCCTTGGCGGCCTTCCCGGCCTACGGGCTGGAAGACCCGCCCATTTCGACCGCGATGCCCAAGATTCCCGATCCCGTGCTGGCGGAGATGATCTCCCGCTTCGCGGTCGAAGCCCGGCTCCACCACAACTAGTCGTCGCCGGAGCGCGGCGATGAGTCTCTGTCTCGTCACGGGCGGGGCAGGGTTCATCGGGTCCTCGCTGGCCCGGGCGCTGATTGCGCGCGGCGATCGCGTGCGGGTGATCGACAACTTCTCGTCCGGCAAGCGCGAGAACCTCGCCGACCTCGCCGACCAGATCGAGCTCGTCGAGGGGGACATCCTGGACGACCAGGCGCTGGCGCGCGCCATCAACGGGGTCGAGCTGGTGTTTCACGAGGCGGCCATCCCCTCGGTGCCGAAGTCGATGGCCGAGCCGATCGAGAACCACGCCGCCAACGCCACCGGCACCTTGCGGGTGCTCGAGGCGGCGCGGCGGGCGGGGATTCGCCGGCTGGTCTACGCGGCCTCGTCAGCCGCCTACGGCGACGATCCGCAGCTCCCCAAGATCGAGACCATGCCGCCCGCGCCGATCTCGCCGTACGGTGGGTCGAAGCTGGCGGGCGAGCAGTACGCGCAGATCTACGCGCGCGCCTACGGCGTGGAGACGGTCTGTCTGCGCTACTTCAACGTGTTCGGGCCGCGGCAGGATCCGGCCTCCGAGTACGCGGCGGTGATCCCCAAGTTCATCACCTCGGCGCTGGCGGGGAAGCAGCCGCGCATCTTCGGCGACGGCTCGCAGTCGCGCGACTTCTGCTTCATCGACAACATCATCGAGGCCAACTTCAAGGCCGCCGCCGCCGAGGCGCGCGCGGTCTCGGGCGGTGTCTTCAACATCGCCTGCGGTCAGGCGACCGATCTCAACCGGGTGGTCGCGCTCATCGGCGACTTCCTGGGGCAAAAGGTGTCGGCGATCTACGAGGACGAGCGCGCGGGGGACATCAAGCACTCCTGGGCCGACATCGGCGCGGCCCGGGCGCGCCTCGGCTACACCGCGGGCGTCTCGTTCGCCGAGGGCCTCGGGCGCACCATCGACTGGTATAAGTCCAAGGGGTGAGCCTCCTCAGCATGACCGGTTTCGGGCGCGGGTCGGTGGACGCCGGCGAGCGCCGGCTGCGGGTGGAGATCCGCTCCGTCAATCACCGCGGCCTCGACCTCAAGATCCGCAGCGGCGAGTCGGACGCCTTCTGCGACAGCGAGATCGCGCGCGCGGTGCGGGCAGCGGTGGAGCGGGGCGCGGTGACGGTGCTGATCCGCGACGAGTCGGCGGCCGCCTCGGCGGGGATCGACGCGGCGCGGGTGCGGGCGCTCCACGGGGTGCTCGAACAGCTGCGGCAGGAGCTGCGGATCGCCGAGCCGGTCTCGCTGGGGACGGTCGGCGCGTTTCTGGGCGGCAGCCACGGCTCCGCGCTCTCGGGCGAGACGCTGTGGGAGTTGCTGCGTCCGGCGGTGGCGGCGGCGCTCAAGGAGCTCACGGCGATGCGGGCCCGCGAGGGGGCGGCGCTAGCGGTCGATCTGGAGACGCGCCGGGTGCATCTCCAGGAGATGGCGGCCAGCCTGGGGTCCCGGGCCGCGACGCTGCCGGAGAAGTTCGCCCAGCGCCTCCAGGAGCGTCTCGCCGGGCAGACCGCCATCGAGCCGGGGCGCCTGGCGCAAGAGGTGGCGCTGATGGCCGAGCGCCTGGACGTCACCGAGGAGCTGGTCCGCCTGGAGACCCATCTCGGGCATCTGGGGGAGATCCTGAAAGGGAAGGGCGCGGTCGGGCGAAAGCTCGACTTCGTGGTTCAAGAAATCGGTCGCGAGCTGAACACCGTCGCCTCCAAGGCCCAGGACGCCGAGATGGCGGCGGTGGTCATCGACGCCAAGGCGGAGCTGGAAAAGCTGCGCGAGCAGGCGCAAAACGTCGAATGAGCCGGGCGAGATTCGGTCGGTGTTGGTAAGACGCGGCCGAAACTCGGCCGCTGTCGACGGTGATGATAGACTTTCCCCGATGACAGACGAGGAGCTGGGCGCGCACAGGGGCATCCTGCTCGTGATTTCGTCCCCCTCGGGGGCGGGCAAGACGACGCTGGCGCACCTCCTGGCCGAGCAGGAGCGGCTGGAATTCTCCGTCTCCTACACCACGCGGGCACCGCGGACCGGCGAGCGGGACGGCGTCGACTACAAGTACGTCACGGAGGACGAGTTCACACGGATGGTCGACCGGAACGAGTTCGCCGAGTGGGCGGTGGTCCACGGCGCGCGCTACGGGACGGCGGTCCACACCGTCAATCGGGCGCTCGAGGACGGCAAGGACTACCTCTTCGACGTCGACTGGCAGGGGGGGGCCCAGATCCGGCGCCAGTGGCCGGAAGAGAGCGTCCTCGTCTTCATCTTGCCGCCTTCGATGGCCGAGCTCGAGCGGCGGCTGCGGCGGCGGGCGACCGATTCGCCGGCGGCCATCGAGCGCCGCCTCCTGACCGCCACCCGGGAGCTGGAGCACTTCGCCGAGTACGACTTCCTGGTGGTGAACGACAACCTCGAAACCGCGCTCAAGGAGCTGTCATCTATATATGTGGCGGCCCGCTGCGCGCGGTCGCGGCGCGGACACTACGGACACGCGTTGCTCGGCGAGGCGCGGACGAGGGGGCAGCCTCCCAGCCAATGAACGAGGTACAAGAGATCTGCACGCAGGTGCGCGGCTACGACGCCGCGGCAGACACCGCCCTCATCGAACGCAGCTTCGCCTTCGCCGCCGAGCGGCACGCCGGCCAGAAGCGCCGCTCGGGCGAGCCCTACGTCGTCCATCCAGTGGGGGTGGCGCGGATCATCTCCGAGCTGCGGCTCGACGTCCCCTCGATCTGCGCGGGCCTCTTGCACGACTGCGTGGAGGACACCAGCGCCACCGCGGAGGACATCGGCCGGCTCTTCGGCACCGAGATCCAGTTCCTCGTCGAGGGGGTGACCAAGCTCGGTCAGATCCCCTGGACCACCCGGGAAGAGCGCCAGGCGGAGAACTTCCGCAAGATGCTGCTGGCGATGGCGCGCGACATCCGCGTCATCCTGATCAAGCTCGCCGATCGCGTCGACAACATGCGGACGCTGGCCCACATGCCGCGCGACAAGCAGGAGCGGATCTCCCGCGAGACGCGGGAGATCTACGCGCCGCTGGCCAACCGGCTGGGGATCCAGTGGATGAAGGTCGAGCTCGAGGATCTGGCCTTCATGTACCTCGACCCGGCCGAGCACGATCAGCTGGTCTCGCGGCTGGCGGAGACCGCGGGCTCGCGCGAGTCCTACATCACCGAGGTCGTCGAGCGGCTGAAGACGGTGCTGGCCGAGGGGGAGATCAAGGCGCAGGTCTACGGTCGGGCCAAGCACCTCTGGTCGATCTACCAGAAGATGAAGAAGACCGGCCGCGACGTGGAGCAGATCTACGACGTGCTGGCCTTCCGCGTGCTCACCGAGTCGGTGCGCGACTGCTACGCCGTGCTGGGCGTGGTCCATTCCAACTGGACGCCGGTGCCGGGGCGCTTCAAGGACTTCATCGCGCTCCCCAAGCCGAACCTCTATCAATCGCTGCACACCACGGTGATCGGGCCGCGGGCCGAGCGGATGGAGGTGCAGATCCGGACGCAGGAGATGCACCGGATCGCCGAGCAGGGGATCGCGGCGCACTGGAAGTACAAGGAGCAGAAGACCCCCGGCGCCGACGACGGCAAGGCCTTCGCCTGGCTGCGCCAGCTGATGGAGTGGCAGCGCGATCTCAAGGACCCCACCGAGTTCATCGAGACGGTGAAGATCGATCTCTTCCAGGACGAGGTCTTCGTCTTCACGCCCAAGGGGGACGTCAAGGCGCTCCCCAAGGGGTCCACCCCGATCGATCTCGCCTACGCCATCCACTCGCAGGTCGGCGAGCACTGCTCAGGCGCGCGGGTGAACGGCCTCATCGTCCCCTTGCGCTATGCGCTTCGCAACGGCGACACGGTGGAGATCCTCGCCTCGGCCAGCCAGAAGCCCTCCAAGGACTGGCTGAAGTTCGTCATCACCAGCCGGGCCCGCACCAAGATCCGCCACTTCATCCGGATGGAGCAGCGCGAGCGCAGCGCCCAGATGGGGCGCGATCTCCTGGGGCGCGAGCTGCGCAAGCAGGACGCCTCGCTCGCCTCCGCCGAGCGCGATGGCCTCCTCGAGTCGGCGGCCCAACGGCTGCGGCTCGGCACCGCCGACGAGCTGCTGGTCGCCATCGGCTACGGTCGGGTCAGCCCAGGACACGCCGCCGACGCCGTCCTGGTCGATCGTGTCGTCGACGGCTCAGCGCCGGCCGCACCGACGGCGGAGGTCCCGGCTGCCGCCCGTCGCCCCATCCTCAAGCGCTCGATCGGCGGCATCAAGGTCCAGGGTGAGGCCGACATCCTGGTGAAGTTCGCCAAGTGCTGCACGCCGGTCCCGGGTGACTCGATCGTCGGGTTCATCAGCCGCGGTCACGGCGTCGTCATCCACACCCGCGAGTGCGGCAAGGCGCTCGACCTCGATCCGCTGCGCCGGGTCGACGTCAGCTGGGACGACGAATCGAAGGCGGTCCGCCCGGTGGCGGTCCAGGTGACCTGTTCGGACCGCCCGGGCCTGCTGGCCGCCATCTCCAAGTCCTTCACCGAGCACGGGGTCAACATCTCCCAGGCCAGGTGCCGGACCTCCGAGGACGGCCGCGCCGTGAACACCTTCCAGGTCACGGTCGGGCACCTCGACCAGCTCAAGACCGTGCTGCGGAACCTGGAAACAATCCAAGGGGTGGTTTCGGCCACCCGGCTGTGATAGAAGGCCGCGGCGATGGCTTCGAACACACGAAAGACTTGGAAGCGCCGGGTGCGCAAGCACGCGACCATGGGTAAGAAGCGCAAGGCCGTGGAGTCGAAGCGCTCGACCCCCTCGGCCGAGGCGCTGTTTGCCGAGCTCGGCACGCCCGGAAAAGACTAGGCGCTCGGCCTGCCCGCCCAGGGGCAGTGGAACCGGCGGCGGACGACTGCACCCGATAGGTGCGGTTGTTGGCCGAGGTTTTGGTCAACTTAATTGGTCAGTTTATTGGCCAATTATTGATCTTGGTGACGAAGTGTGCGTTAACTATGGTTTGACGTCGCGCGACGAATCGGCGACTTCCCTTGCTCGTCCCCAGGTCGTGAGGCCAAGAGCCGGATGAAAGTCTGCCCGAACTGCCAGACCAAGTATCCCGAAGACTCCAACTTTTGTCCGCAAGAGACGTGCGCGACGCCTGAGGGCCCACGCAGGTTGGAGATCATCTCGGAAGCGCCCAGGGTGGGCGCCCGCTACGAGATGGAGGGGCAGATCGGCGGCCGCCGCAGCGGCGAGGTCTTCCGTGCCCGCGACCAGCAATCCGGCGCCACCGTCGCCTACAAGCGGGTCACGCGCGCGGTGCTGACCTCTCCTGCGGTGGTCGAACGCTCGCAGCGCGAGCTCAAACAGCTGCAGCGCGCCCAGAGCCCTCGGCTGGCCAAGATTCTCGACTTCGGCAAGGAGCCCGACGGACAGCTGTTCGTCGTCAGCGAGCTCGCCGACGGACAGACGCTCGCACAGGTGGTGGCCGCCTCCGGCCCGTTCCCGCTCGAGCGGGCCAAGAAGATCGCCGCCCAGATCGGCGAGGCGCTGCTGGAGGGGCAAAAGGTCGGCGTCGTGCACCACGATCTCGCGCCCAAGAACGTGCTGGTCGGCGCAGGCGATCAGGTGAAGCTGATCAACTTCGTGGCGCCCGTTCCGGTCACCGAGACCGTGTTCGGCGTCCCCGAGTACCTCTCGCCCGAGCAGGCGGAAGGCAAGCTCGTCGATCAGCGCTCGAACACCTACAGCCTGGGCGGGATCCTGCTGTTCATGCTGACCGGCCAGCCGCCGGTCGAGGGGGCGAGCGCGGGCGCCGTCCTCGAACAGGTGATGAAGGGCTCGCCGGTCCCGCCCAGCCTTCGGGTGCAGGGGCTGAACGCGGAGATCGATCGCGTCATCGGCAAGGCGATGGACAAGAGTCCAAACCGCCGCCCGCTGACCATCCGACAGTTCCTGACGGACGTGGCGGGCCTGATGGCGGTGGCGCCGCAGGCCGCCGACCCGTCGCGCGGCGTCGGGTTTGCCAAGACGATGATGTTCGCGGGCGGTTCGCCCGAGGCCCAGAAGCTGGTCAACCAGGCGCTGGCAGCGCGCGCCGAGGCCAACGGCACCGGGGCGCCACCACCGGGCGCGGCGGGACCGAACGCCACGGCGCCCATCGCGATGGTCGCGTCCGAGGCGCGGGGGGCCAGCGACGCGCAGGCGACGCCGCCGCCCGTGGCCCGTCCCACGGGGGCGGGGGGCGCGACGGCCGACGGGCCGGGCCCGCGTCGGACCCACGGCGCAGCGATCGCCGCCACGATGGTTGCGCTGCCGGCAGCAGGGAGGATTCCCGGCGCCGTGACCGGACAGAACGAGCTCGACAGCGGGGCCCAGCCGACGCCGCCACCGGTGGCGCCCGCGCCGACCGCCGCCGCAGCAGCGGCCGGAGCAGGGGGGGCCGCCAAGACGACCGGCGCCGCCGCTTTCCGTGAGACGCTCTGGTTCAAGCAGGGGGACGTCGATCAGATGGTCGCCGATGCGCGTGCCAAGCTCGACGCCTCGCGGGCCAAATCGGGGGCAGGAGCGCCGGCTCCCGCGCCGGAGCCCGAGGCTGTGGTCGCGGCCGTCGAGGCGAAGCCGCTCGAGGATCGTTACCGCGACGACGGCACCGTCTCGGTGGACGATCGCAAGAAATACTCGCTTCGCTCCGGTGCCACCAGCACCTCGCTTCCCACCGTCGGCGGCGCGGTCCCGGGCGAGCGGATGAGCGCCGAAGAAATGATGGGCGAGATCGGTGGCGGCAAACGGACCGTCATCATCATCGCCGCCGTCGCGGTGGTTCTGGCGGTGGTGGTCGGGATGTACCTGGCCTTCCGCGGCAAGCATGTCGCGCAGAGCGCCGCCGCGCTGACGCCGGTTGCCGTTCCGACGCAGCCGACGCCGGCCCCGCCTCCACCGGCTCCCCCGGCGCCGGCTCCCGCCGCCGCACCGCCGCCGGCAGCAGCGGCGGCCCCGGCCGCTCCGGCCGAGGCCCCGGCCGCTGGGGCGGACGATGAGCAGGCGCCCAAGCCTCACGCTTCAGCGGCCAAGAAGCACGCGGCCAAAAAAGCCAAGGGCAAGAAGCACCACTAGAGGCCTGACCAATTAAGGGGCTAAGTGATCGATTTTCTTACGGCGTCGATTTCGTAAGTGATCGATTCCTCGTGATAATTGATCACGCCTCTAGGAGCGCTCGCTCCGTCTTCGATCGCCTCGGTCAGAGCAGCCGGTCGACGGCCGCCGCGATGGCGGCGGCGACGTCGGCGACGCTTCGAGCCGCGTCGAGGACCACGGCGCGGGGATCCCCGGCGCAGAGCTCTCGGTAGCGCGCGGCCACCCGGGACTGAACGGCGTCGGCGTCGTAGCGCTCGTCGGGACGTCCGGCGGCGCGGCGCCGTTCGGCCGCCACCTCCACCGGCAGGTCGAGGAGCAGCGTCAGATCGGGCGCCCGGATGTCGCGCGCCAGACCGGCCACCCAGTCGCGCTCCGCTTCCTGGGCTTGGTAGGCCAGCGAGGAGAGCAAATAGCGGTCGGAGATGACGTCGGCGCCTGCGGCGAGCGCCGGGGAGATCTCGCGCGCGAGGTGGTCGCGCCGATCGGCGGCGAACAGCAGCGCCATCGCCAGCCCATCGACCGGCGCGCCCGCCGGCGATTTGTGGCCGCCGAGCAGGATCTCCCGCAACAGGCGGCCGATGGGGCCGGTGCTCGGCTCGCGCGTGGCGTGCACCTGGCGCCCGCGCCCCTCCAGATGATGCTGGAGCAGGCCGAGCTGCGTCGTGGTGCCCGAGCCGTCGATCCCTTCGAGCACGATGAACAGGGGTGGGGTCATGAGCGCTCTTGAGTAAAACGCCTCATCGATCTACACGGAGAGCAGGGTGGCGAAAAGACGAATCGCTCAACGGCTGGCGCTCGGCGTGTTGCTGACGATCTCGGCGGCGCAGCCGTCGTGCCGTCGATCGCGTGGGCCATCGGCGGCGCCCAACATGTCGACGTCCGTCATCGACGCGCGTGACATTCGCTGCGTCGAGCGTCCGGAGGGGTGCATCTGGTGCGAGGGGCGCGGCCCCACGCCGCCGCTGGTGGAGCCCGACGCCATCCCGCCCTCGCTCTGCGATCCCAAGGACCCGGGCGATTGCGTCGACTTCTGCTCGCGGCTGACCCCCGAGTGCGCGGTGCCGTGGCGGACGGTGCCGAGCTGCCTCTACCCGACCGAGCAGGAGTTTCGCCGCGAGCTCTTCCGCCGCGACACGGCCGATCGCCCAGAGGCCTTCGTGCAAGGACGAGTCACCGACGAGGCCGGCCGGCGGGTGGAGGGGGCGAAGCTCCGCGTCTGGTTTCAGGGGACGGCCATCCTCGACGAGGTCTCGGGCAAGGACGGCAACTTCCGCGTCCGCCTGCGCGCCGGACCCTGGACCTACTCGGTCCGCGTCAGCCACGCTGGCCTGGCCACGGAGATCGCCGACCTGCACATCGATCGGGCCGGGACCACGCTGCGCAACTTTCGTCTGGCGCCCGAGTCCACGATTCACGGCCGCGTGGTCAGCACGGCGGGCGAGCCGATCGGGGGGGTGGCGATCAACGCCGTGCGCAGCCCGGACGATCTGGTCGACGCCGGCGAGACGCAGAGTCTCCCCGACGGGTCGTTCGTGATCAGCGGCCTCGACGTGAAGCGGTACTTCCTGCGCGCCTCGAAGTTCGGATGGCTCCCGCAGATGCTCAAGTGGGGGATCACGGCGCCCGCCACCCGGATAGGATTCAAGCTGGTTCGCACCGCCGTCATCGAGGGGCGCGTCCTCGACGCCGACGGCGAGGGGCAGGCCAACGCCACCGTGGTCGCGCTTCCGTCGGCTGGCCTGGGGAACGCCGGCTCGCCGATCATCTGGGCCGTCGACGGTGATGGAAAATTCGCGCAGGATCGGTTCGAGCCCGGAACCTACTACCTCTGGGCGCGGCGGGGCGAGATGCTGGTGTTCCCGCCGGACAAGATCGAGATCAGCGACAGCAACCTCGACGCGCGGATCGAGCTGCGGCTCTCCCACAAGGGCGCGCGCGTTCGCGGGCGGATCATCACGCGCGGCGGGGCGGCGCTGGATCCCGACACCCGGGCGGTCCTCTTCGGGCAGTCGCCGCTGGCGCTCCCGCGCAAGGCGGTGGGGGAGATCGACCACGACGGCGCCTTCGCGGTCGGCGCGCTCTTGCCGGGGCGCTACGAGATCTCGGTGCGGGTCGGCACGCGCGTCCTCTCGATCATCAGCGGTCCGCGCGAGGTGGAGATTCCGATCGAGCCAGGGGCGACCGTCGATCTCCCGGACACCATCGTGGTCCGCCCGCAGGCCGAGGAGTAGGCGCCGCGCTCAGTGCAGGACGCGCATCCGATTGAGGCAATCGGCGAGCACGTGGTGGCTCTCGTTCTCGAACGAGGTGAAGCGGACCGCCATTCCAGCGACCGCCCGGCTGGTGCCGCCCTGGGTGTAGTTGATGAAGTAGTGGTTCTTGACCTCACCGGTCGCCACCACCTCGCCCGTCCCCTCGGGCGTGAGGAAGCAGACGCGGACCGAGGCGCCGAGCGGAAGCGGATCGGGCAGCTCGAGAAAGATGCCGCCGGCCGAGACGTTGCGCGCGATGCAGTAGGTCTCGCCGAACAGCAGCGACTCGACCCGCACCGTGAACATCTTGTCGAAGCGCAGGTGCGCGCGCTGATCGGTCAGCGACTCGTCGGACGGGGCAGTGGTGCGCTCTCCGGAGGTGGAATCGATGATCGACATGTCATGAGCTTACATTGTCGTCAAATGAAGTCAAAAAACATACATGTAGGATAAATGCTGCGGCATGTCGCGTTCGCAAAAATATTGCTCCGGCGAGTTGGGATCCGGCGGTCGTCTGTCGATGCCCGTAGCGCTTGTGTCGCCGCCGCGCAGCCAGCGACGATCGTCCGCAATCTTTTGCGTGCGCTCCGAACTCTGACGTCAGGTCTCGCAGCGTCGCGATGGCTCTAAATCCGACGCTGCTTTATGATGACCGGGGGCTCTAGCCGAGATGCTCGCCGACGAGAGGACCACCCACCGCAACGAGCTTCCGCTGCCGAGCGAAGCCGAAGGGTTGATCGTCGCGCCGGATCGCACGATTGCCCGCCCGCTCGTCGGTTTCCTGCGCGCCCAGGGGCTGAGCGTCCGGACCGCGGAGGACGCCGACAGCGGGTTCGAGGAGGCGCTGCTGCATCCGCCCGACGTGGTCCTGGTCGACGATCGGGTGCGTCCCACGGGGGCGGTCGATCTCGTCGCCCGCCTCAAGGACAACGTGCGCACGCACTTCGTGCCGGTGATCGTCTGCGCGCTCAACGATCTGCGGAGCTTTCGGGTGCGGGCCCTGGCGGTGGGGGCCGATGCGGTGTTCGCGCCGTCGACCGACGCCCAGGAGCGCCGCGCCCGCCTCTGGGCGCTGTTGCGGACGCGCGCGCTGCACCGGCGCTCCGAGCGGAGCCAGCGCAGCCAGCAGACGGAGATCGTCGAGCGCCGGCACTGGCTGTCGCACTTTCTCCACGATCTGACCGGGCAGGTGGCCGCGCTGGCGGCGAACGTCGACTACCTCGCCAAGTTTGCTCCGCCTGGCGATGACCCGCGGCGGCGCGATTTCGACGAGAGCGTCTCCGACGCCGAGGGGGTGTTCGAGCGGCTCAAGGCGACGATGCGGACCGTGATCGACTACGACCGCTTCGAGACCGGCCAGCTGGTGCCGCGCGAGGCGCGGATGTTTCTGGGCGAGACGGCGGCCGAGGTGGCGCTCGAGCTGCGCCGTCACGCGCTGCTCGCCGAAAAGGGGTTCACCCTGATCCGTCCCGAGCAGGAGCGGGCGCTCTACGGCGACCGTGAGCTGCTCGCGGCGGCGATGCTGAACCTCGGCATGGGGGCGCTCCGCCGCGTCCCGGCCCGCGGAACGCTCTCGATCGAGGTCGGGACGACCGACAGCGGCGTCCGGTTTCGGGCGGTGGCGCCCGGCCTGCCCCTGGCTGCGGCCGAGCGGTCGCGGATCTTCGAGCCCTACGGCAGGCGCGCCAACGGGTCGGCGACCTACGGGCTGGGGCTGGCGCTGGCGCACGCGGTGATCGAGCTGCACGAAGGGAAGATCTGGACCGAGGAGGTCGAGGGGGGCAAGGGGTGCGCCTTCGTGTTCGAGCTCGGCTGGCAGCGCAGCGGCCCGCGCCCCAAGCGCGGCCCGGTCCCGGAGCGTCGATGAGGGGCAGCAGTCGGTGACGGGCAGACAATCCCTCCGGGCGCTCGTCAGCGCCGCCGCGCTCGCTCTCTTGCTGATGATCGCTGGCCGCGCCCGGGCGGGCGTGAGCGTCGAGGATCTCTGCCGGGCGGTGGTCGAGGATCCCAGCTACAAAGTGCGGGTCAGCGCGGCGCTGACGCTGGGCAAGGTCGGCGGCTCCGCGGCCGTGCCCTCCCTCATCAAGGCGCTCTCCGACCAGAACAACTCCGTGCGTGGCATCGCCGCGCAGTCGCTGGGCAAGATAGGGGAGGGCTCCGCCTCCGATCCGCTGCGCGAGCTGTTGCGCCGGGAGAGCGACGCCTTCGTCAAGTCGCAGGCCACCGCCGCCCTGGCGCTGCTCTCGGGCGGAGGCGCCAACAAGCGCGCCAAGATCTACCTGGTGTTCGGGCCGTTCACCGGGGGCGTCAAGTCGGCGGGGCCTGACGCCTCGAAGATCATCGCCGACGCGCTCGCTCAACAACTGGGCAAGCTGCCGTCGGTGACGCTGTCACTGAGCGCCACCGATCAGCACAACTTCGCCAAGACGGGGATGCTCGGGTTCTTCATCGACGGCAACATCACCCGCCTCGAGGACATCGTCGGGGGCGGAGCGACGGAGACGAACTGCGACGTCAAGGTGATGGTGGCGCGGTGGCCGACGAAGAGCATCATCAGCTGGACCAACGCGGGCGCCAGCCTGCAGTCGGGCTCGCGGCCACGCGACAAGGAGAGCGCGCGGCGTGACTGTCTGGAGGCGTCGGCGGGCCAGCTGGCCGACGACCTGGGACATTTCTTCAAGTCGCAAGGCGGATAGATAGAATGCAGCACCATCAGAAAAAGAAGCATATGTGGATCGGGAGGGTGTCATGACCACGAGTGAAGCAGCAGGGGCGCAGCCGCCTGTGTACAAGCGCAAGATGCGGAACTACCTGCTCGACGCCGGGCTGCAGCTCCGCTACACGGCCACCATCGTTGTCGTCGCGATCTTCCTGACCGCCGGTCTGGGCTTCAAGATGTACCAGGCGACGCGGGAGATCTCGCGCATCATCCTGTACACCGGCCTGGCCGATCCGGCGACGGCGCAGGAGCTGCAGGGTCAGTTCGCCAACAGCGATCGGATCGTCCTGTGGGGGATCATCGGGTTCGGGATCGTGCTGGTGCTGTCGATCAGCGCGGTCGGCATCCTCATCACCCACAAGGTGGTCGGGCCGCTCTACAAGATCTCCAGCCTGTTCGGGCGCGTGCGGGACAACCGGATGAATCCGGCGCCGGCGGGGCTGCGCAAGGGGGACGAGCTGCAGGACTTCTACACGTCGTTCCGGGAGATGCACGAGGCGGTGCGCGAGCGGGTGATCAGCGACGTCCAGATCGTGGGTGGCGCGGTGGCGGCCATCGAAGCGAGCGGGGCGGCCAGCACGCCGGCGGTGCAGCGTGCGCTCGACGAGCTTCGCCAGCTGAAGAAGCGCAAGGAAGACAGCCTGGAAGGTCCCGCCACCGGCGAGCCGCGCGCGACGTAACTGGCGTGGGCAACACGGCGATCTGGCGCGTCGCCTGAGCCGGCGCGAGCGCATCGCGGGCGGCGCGAGGCCCCTTTGAGGGTCCCGAATTGACCGCCCGCTAGCTGTTCTGGCGGCGGGACTGGGCGGCGCTGACCAGACAGAGGCCGTGGAGGAACAGGCCCGGCAGGAAGCAGCAGGCGTAACCCATCAGCGTGGTCGCCATCCAGGCCACGCCCGCGCCGGCGCGTCCGGAGTAGATGTGTCCGGCGCCCGGAATCAGCATGGAGAGCATGACCGCCGTGACCGGGCTCGGGCGCGGCCGCAGCGTCAGGAAGAACGAATCACCGGTCGAGATGGGGGGCGGTCCGAGCGACGTGTCGCCGCCGACGCGCGCGGCGATTGGCTTGCGTCCCGGATAGACGTACTCGACGACACCGGCGGTGTTGGTCCGCACGTTCAGCGTGCCGTGCTCGACCATGCGCGCGAGGTGCTTCTCCGCGGTCCGCACCGAGGTTCGACCCAGGTAGGCGACGTGGGCCGCCGTGACCGGGACATCGGTCTCAAACAGCACCTTCAGAACCAGCTGTTCGAACTCGTCGAAGTCCATCGGTTCCTGCTCTAGGGTAGCACAAGGCTCCCGCGGGAAGCACGCACCACTTTTCGGCGAACCTCACCCGACGCTGCCGTTGTTTCCAGATGAAGGAGCGCGGGGATGCTGCCTTTTTTGCGAACTTCGGACTACGGCCGTCGTTGCTTTCTGACGAAGAAGCGAAAACGTCGCCGTCGGTGACGGGGTGACAGCGTCCACGGTCGAGCTGTATCGTCGAGCCCCGGACGGGTGCACCGACCTTCCACCAAACCTCAAACAGAAAGAAGAAACGCACGTGAACATTCAGAGACTGACTTCCTGGGGATCGATCGCGTTGATGGTCGCGGCCATCGGATGCGGGAGCAGCAGCAGCAGCAAGAGTGGCACCGGCGGCAGCGGAACGGGCGGCAGCGCGACGGGCGGCACCGGCGGCACCGGCACGGGTGGCAGCGGAACGGGCGGCACCGGCACCGGTGGCTCCAACGGAACAGGGGGCTCGGGGGTGCAGTCGACCGAGTTCTCCTTCTCCGTGAACCCCACCGCGTTGATGCTTCCCCTCGGTGGAATGCAGGCCCTCACCGTCACGATCAATCGAGACGTGGGGAGCACGACGTTCACGGGACCGCTGACGTTCGAGCTCGATCTCCCGAGCACCATCACGGGAAGTGGGGTCACCGCGACCTTCGCGCCGAATCCGGCCACCGCGGGCTCGACCACGCTCACCGTCAACGTCGGGACGACCGGCATCGCCACCGGAAGTTATTCGCTGAACGTCGTGGCGACCTCAGGGACCGGAGCTGCGGCCACGCAGTTCACGGTCGCGTTGCCTCTCAAGGTGACCTCGGCGGCGAGCACGCTGCTGGTCGACAACGACGCCAGCCCCAACAACAGCGACCCCACGAACACCACCGCCACGGCGTCCACGTCGGACACACTCTTTACCACCTTGTTGACCAACGAAAGCATCGCCTATCAACCGTTCATCGTTCCGAGCGGAGCGCCGACGACCTCGCCGACGACGGCAGACCTCAAGAACTACTCGACGATCGTCTGGTATACCGGCGCCAACTACGGGGGGGACGATCCGACGCTGTCCGACGTCCAGGAGGCCATCCTGGCCGACTGGCTCGACCAGGGCGGTCACACGCTGCTCATGTTCTCGGAGGATCTCGTCTATGACCGCAAGATGGGCGACTGGGACACCACGGCGGAGACGGACGACTTCCTCGCCAACTACATTGGCGCGATGGGCGACGCCGACGACGGCGACCTCAACCACGTGACCTACACGGCGAGCGGTGTGGCCGGGACGGCCTTCGCGAGCGAGTCGTTCAAGGTCGTCAAGGACTCGCCGATCCCCAGCACCGGCGACATCATCAATCCCACGACCGGAGCCAATCCGCCGGTGAAGCTCGTCACCGTCATGAGCGATCCCGACGGCACCGGAACACCGATCGCGACGGCGATCGCTGTCGGTCGCAAGAATGTCGGCGCCGCCGGAACGTCGACGATCGTCTACGTCGGGATGCCGATCGAGGACATCCTCATGACGACGGGGAACAACTCCGCCGCCGACTTCTTCCACGCGACGCTCGTCTACGCCGGCCTGAAGACCCAGTAGCGAACGCGCCAGCACGGCAACCGTGAGCCCTCCACGCCGATGTCGGTGTGGAGGGCTCTTTGGAACCCTCTCGGCCAAAGGGGCTCATGGGAGTCTGTTCAAGACTGGGTGTAGGTTCAGTATATGTACCGAAACGGTTCCTGCAATGCCGGTGACCGTCGGACAGCTCTGGAGGGGGGCTTACGCGTGTTAATAGTTTCCTTGTATGTCGACGTTCATCAAGTGATGACATCTTCTTTAAGGAGCTAAAGCGATGTACACGTACCCCTTCACCCCCGCAGAAGAATGGGAAGATCGCGGAGTCCAGTTTGTCAATTTCGGCGTTCCCCAGGCCACGGTCGACACCCTGAAGAGCAAAATCACCGATATGTGGATCGAGGGCGCCGGCGGCTGGGTTTACGAGTGGTCCGCCATCGCGGCCGACTACGCGGCCAAGAGCGATCACACGATGGCGTCCCTCGTCTACGGCTTTGCGAAGTTCCCCACCGTCTGCGACCAGCAGCGAGTCGTCGCGCTGCAGAAACAGGTCGACGAGTTCATCAAAGCAGCACCGACGTTTCCTGTCCACTTCGAGCGCCGGACGATGACGTTGCCCTACGCCGGCTCGACCGTGGACTTCCCGGTTCACATCTATTCCGCCGACGCGAATTATGCCGAACGACCCGTGATGCTCATGAGTGGCGGGGTTGACACGTTCAAGATCGAGTTTCACCAGTCGTACATCGCGGCTGTGCAGCAGCTCGGCGCAACGGTCGTCGCCTTCGATATGCCCGGCACGGCCGAGATGCGCCATGTTCCGCTCACCGGCGCCGCCGACGAAGTTGTCCTTGGCCTCGTCAAAGAAGCCCGCAAGCTCGGCAACGGCATCGTGGGCTATCATGCGTTCTCGTTCGGCGGCAATTTCTCGGCCCTCGTTGGGCTGACCGGAGTGGTCGATATGTGTGTCGATAACAGTGGGCCAGTCAACGGTGCATTCACGGCCGAACATATTTCGAAAGTTCCATTCGGCATGGGCGATATTGTCGGCAACGCAATGGGCTTCACGTACAAGCCTTCCGTCGAAGAACTGGTCCAGGTCGCACAAACGCTTTCGCGAGCGAAGCTCTTCGATCTGAAAAAGAACTCCCCGATGTACGTCATCAACGGTGCCGACGACTATTTTGTGCCCGTCGAAGACTCGACGATCTTTCAAAGCCTGCCGAACACCGAAGTCCACATCATCCCTGGAACAGGACACTGCTGTATCTCGAAGCTCAGCGAAATCTACCCGATGATGTACGGTTGGTTGCGATCGCAGCTCGATGCTAAGACGGCGGAAGAAAAGAGCGCGTGACGAGTCAGCTTATCGGCCCGGCGCACCGTGCGAGGGGATAAGCAGAACAAGCTGAGCCTGCCCCGGTTCAGTTCCGTGGCGAGAAGTTAACAGAATATTTCTTATCGGACATTCGTCTATGGGCGCAAAAGCGATAGGGTCCGCTTTCTGCAAAGCTGAAATGTCCGCGTGGGGTCGGCCCGAGCCTGCACGGTTCCGGGTGGAACGCGATCTTGAACCCGAGCGCTCGGCCGGAGTGGCCGGTTATCGTGGCCTTCGGAGATGGCTAACAACTGGGCGTCCGCGGAGATCACCGGACCCGATTCGCCGCCACGAAGGCCGCCCTCTCCGTCGAGGATCCCCGGTTACCACAGAAGCTTCGGCTAGCGCTCCGCGGGGAACATCACCGAGATCGGCGGGAGCCGCAGGCGGCCCCTGCTCCGCTGCCGCGCGCCCGCCGGTGCGCCGGCCGCGCCGTCGGTGCCCCCGCAGTCGAGGGACGTGCAGACGCCCGCCGCGCAGACGGCGCCGGGAAAGCAACTGTCGTAGGCGGTGCAGGGAGATCCCGTGTTGACCAACGAGGCGGTGCACGTTGCCGCGCCCGCGTCGGTCGTCGGCCCGCAGGCACCGCCGTCTGGAATCGTGATGGCCACGCACGACGAGGTCGTCGCGTCGCAAAGAGCGCCGGCTTGCGTCGGGTCGCAATAGACGATCATGGTGGAGTCACAAGGTTGTCCGACAGTCGGAAGCTTGGTGCAGACGTGGTTGGTCCCGGCGCAGTAGCCGTCGATGGGGCAGGCCTCCGTGTCCGCACAGGCCGCGCCCATGACGACCGGCGCCGTGCAGACGGTCGTGCTCGCGCTGGTCGGAGTCATCGCGCAGACCAAACCATCGGCGCAGTCGGTTCCGAGGACACTGTCGTTGCTACAAGGCTGACCGCTGGATACGGCCGCCACACAGGTTCCGCACTGCCCGAGGGTCGGCATGGAACATCGCCCGCTCGCGCATTGCCAGCTGGTGCTGCAGGGGCCACCGATCGATACGGTGCCTCCGTGCGCAAGGCAAGCGGCAGGGGCCGTGCTCCCTCCCAGAAACGCCGTGCAACTCTGCGCGGCGATCGCATTTCCACATTGCTCGGCCAGTGAAGCGGTCAGACCCGTGTGGGGCGCCGTGAGCTCCTCGTTGCATGAGGCGACGTTGTACGACTTGCAGGCGGCGACATCTGCGAATCCGAGGAGCGCCAGAGCCCCGGGCTCGCACGCCTCGAGCCGATCGCACTCCGCTCCGAAGGCGGCGCAACCGGATCCGGCGCCGCTGTCGGGCTTGTTCGAGTTGGAGCCGCCACACGCGGTGGCCACAAACCCCATGAAGCCAATGAACGCCAATCGCCTCTTCCGGATCACGCGCATGGCGACCATCGTATGTCACCGCCGCTGGCCGTCAAAGAAGCTCAGGAAGCCAGGCCCGCCACGCGGATGCCCTACCGAGGGAAGGGGGCTACTCGATCGATGTGGCCTGCGAGAAGCACCGCACTTCGCCGGATTTGGGGACAGCCGCCCCGTCCAGCGGACAGTTTCGCTTTGCAGCAGACCGGACATCTCAGCTTTGCGTTGACATCGTCTCTGTCGTTCCGCTTTCGCTCGAGCTACAGCAGCGATCCGCCATCCACGGGAATCGTCGCGCCGGTGATCCACCGC
This sequence comes from uncultured Pseudomonadota bacterium, assembly GCA_963847705.1. Classification (GTDB taxonomy): domain Bacteria; phylum Myxococcota_A; class Polyangia; order Fen-1088; family Fen-1088; genus JADGRB01. Next base: position 223,478 of record CAWKBC010000017.1, read on the forward strand.
GCAGCGTCGGAAGCGAGGAATGCCACGACGTCACCGACGTCGTCCGGCTGACCAATGCGCTTGAGGGCCTGAATCCCCAGCGCGAACGCGCGCCCCTGCTCCGTCTTGGTGAAGTTCGACATGTCCGTTTCGATAATTCCCGGAGCCACCGCGTTGATGCGGATTCCGCGCTCTCCCAGCGCAGGGGTGAGGCTTCGAACCAGCGTGTCGACAGCTCCCTTGGTCGAGGCGTACGCCGAGATGTTCCCCACCGGGCGCCGCACGCCCAGAGACGACAGCAACACAACGCTGGCACCGTCGTTCAGATGCGGCAGCAATTGCTGGACGAGGAAATACGGTGCCCGGACGTTGATGGCAAACAGGCGATCGAAGTCCTCCACGGTCAGCTCGTTGATTTTGGCTGACTTCGATACGCCGGCGTTGGCGACGAGAATATCGAGAGGACCACCGACGAGGTCCCGCGCTCTGACAGCAAGCTGGTGCGCACCATCGGGCGCCGAGAGATCCCCCCCAACGTGAGGGCGGATCCGCCGGCTGCGTCGATCTCCCGGCGCACGGCCTCGGCTTCCGGAGCGGAGCTCGAGTAGTGCACGATGACGCGTGCGCCGGCAGCCGCCAGCGCCTTGGCGCTCGCACGGCCGATTCCGCGCGAGGCTCCAGTCACAAGCGCGATCTTCTGTTTGGGTTCGGGCATGACTCTCTCCTGGGTCTTCGATGACAGGGTCTTGAATCTCGATCGCCGTGCATGACTCCATGAACACCGACAGCAGTCCCGTTGCCTCGACACGATAAGACGAGCATCGGGGCGCTGTAAGGCCCGATCGCGCGAATTCCAGGTGCGGATCCGGTGCCAGTCCTGCGGCGGTGCCCCGTCTGGATCACAATTTCGAACGGCGTTAGTATCGCCGGACCTCGCAATGAGCGATCGGAGGTTGGATGCGCGGTCGAGCCGCGACGGGACCGGCGCCGTTTCCGAGCCGACGCGGGTCCGGGAACGGGTCAAGGTCCGGCGCCGCCGTCGGTTCCGGAAGGAGCCTGGCAACGCGCTCGACGCAGAGCGCTGGCTGGCGGGTGCGCGGTCCCGGCGCCTGCGCAGGTTCACGCTCGGCTCGTCCGTATTGGTCTTGCTGGTGATCGTGGTCTATCTGATCCTTCGGGCGTGAGCCCGGGCGAGGACCCGGGCTTCAGCCGGGCTTGCGCGGAATGCGCGCCCGCAGCGCCCAGACCAGGGTCACCGCCTCGAGGACGATGTTGCCAGACATCTTCGACTGGCCGACCCGGCGTTCGACGAACTTGATGGGAACCTCGACGACGCGGAATCCGCCGCAGATCGCGCGGTAGGTCATCTCGATCTGGAAACCGTAGCCGTGGGCCGAGACGGCCTCGAGATCGAGGGCCCGCAGCGTGTCGGCGCGCCAGGCCTTGAAGCCCGCGGTCAGGTCGTTGATTCCGACGCCCAGGACCAGCCGCGCGTACATCCCGCCGCCGCGGCTGATGATCTTTCGCCCGAGTCCCCAGTTCTCGGTCCCGCCGCCCGCGGTGTAGCGCGACCCGATCGCCACGTCGGCGCCTTCATCCAGAGCTCGCAAGAGCCGCGGGATATCCTGGGGATCGTGGGAGAAATCGGCGTCCATCTGGACGATGCGCTGCCAGCCGCGCGCCGATCCGAGCGCATGCTTGTAGGCCGCCAGATAGGCCGCCCCCAGCCCCTCCTTGGCGCTCCTGTGCATCACCTCGACCTGGCCATCACCAGCTTGGGCGGCGAGCTGGTCGGCCAGCGCCCCGGTCCCGTCGGGCGAGTTGTCGTCGACGATGAGGACCGTCGCCGCCGGCACCGCCGCCCGAACCGCCGGGATGATGTCCGCCAGGACCTCCCGCTCGTTGTAGGTCGGGATGACGATCAACGTCGAGGCGTCGCTCATCTGGGACGCGTGACTACGCGCTCGGGGTCCGGCCTTCGAGCGTGAGGCGCACGTCCTCCTCATCGGCCTTGACCATCATCTCGATGAGCTGCTTGAAGGTGACCTTTGGCTTCCAGCCGAGCGCCTTCATCGCCTTGCTCGGATCACCATGCAGGTGGTCGACCTCGGTCGGACGGAAGTACCGGGGGTCGATCTCGACGTACTTCTTCCAGTCGATCCCCAGCGCCCCGAACGCGACGTCCAGCGCCTCGCGCACGGAGTGCGACTCGCCGGTCGCCACCACGAAGTCGTCGGGCTTGTCCTGCTGGAGCATCAGCCACATCGCCTCGACGTAGTCGCCGGCGAAGCCCCAGTCGCGCTTGGCGTCGAGGTTGCCCAGGTAGAGCTTCTTGTCGAGCCCGTGCTTGATGCGGGCGGCGGCCCGCGTGATCTTGCGGGTCACGAAGGGGATCCCGCGCCGGGGGGACTCGTGGTTGAAGAGGATCCCGCAGGTGATGAACATCCCGTAGGCCTCGCGGTAGTTCTGACAGAGCTGGTGGGCGAAGACCTTGGCGCAGGCGTAGGGGCTGCGCGGCTCGAACGGCGTCGCTTCGCTCTGCGGCGGCGCGGCCCCACCGAACATCTCGCTCGACGAGGCCTGGTAGAAGCGCACGGTCTTGTCGAGGCCCGACTCGCGGATCGCCTCCAGCAGACGCAACGTCCCCAGCGCGACCGTGGAGGCGGTGTACTCGGGGACGTCGAAGCTGACGCGGACGTGGCTCTGCGCGCCCAGGTTGTAGATCTCGTCGGGCTTGACCGTCCGCAGCGCGCGGTTGAGCGAGCTGGCGTCGTCGAGATCGCCGTAGACCAGTCGCAAGCGGTAATCGGCGACGTGCGGGTCCTGGTAGATGCGATCGAGCCGTTCCGTGTTGAACGTGCTCGAACGGCGGACGACGCCGTACACCTCGTACCCTTTTTCGAGCAGCAGCTCGGCCAGGTACGATCCGTCTTGCCCGGTGACGCCGGTGATCAGCGCGCGCTTCATCTGCTCTCGATCTCCTTTTGGTTGGTTTCGTAGTACTCGACGGTGGCGCGGAGGCCGACGTCGAAAGGGGTCTTCGCCACGAAGCCGAAGCGCTCGCGGGCGCGGGTGACGTCCAGCTGGCGCCGGGGCTGTCCGTTCGGCTTGCTGGTGTCCCAGACGAAACGCCCCTGGTAGCGGGCGGCCTGGGCGATCTTGCTCGCCAGGTCACGGATGGTGAGCTCCACGCCGTTGCCGAGGTTCACCGGATCGCTCGAGTCGTAGCGCTCGGCGGCCAGCAGGATCCCTTCAGCGGCGTCGTCGACGTAGAGGAACTCCCGCGTCGCCGAGCCGTCGCCCCACAAGGTGACCTCCGGCTCGCCGCGGGTGCGCGCGCCGACGAACTTCCGGATCATCGCCGGGATGACGTGCGAGGACTCGAGGTCGAAGTTGTCCCGCGGTCCGTAGAGATTGACCGGGAAGAGGACCACGCTGTTCATGCCGTACTGCTGCCGGTAGCCCTCCGATTGCACCAGCATCATTTTCTTGGCCACCCCATACGGGGCGTTGGTCTCCTCCGGGTAGCCGTTCCAGAGATCGTCTTCCTTGAACGGCACCGGCGCGAACTTGGGGTAAGCGCAGATGGTGCCGAGCGCGACCAGCTTGGGGACCTTGGCCAGCCGGCACTCCTCGAAGAGCTGCAGCCCCATCATCGCGTTCTCGAACAGGAAGCGTCCCGGGTTCGAGCGGTTGGCGCCGATCCCCCCGACCTGGGCGGCCAGGTGGATCACCAGGTCGGGCCGCGCGTCGGCCAGGAGCCGCCGGGCGGCCGCGCGGTCGACGAGATCGTAGTCGGCCGACCGGGGAACGGTCACCGAGGCGCCGGCATCGCGCAGCCGACCGACGACGAAGCTGCCGAGAAACCCGGCCCCACCGGTGACGACGACCCGACGGCCGTTCCAGAAGCTGCTCATGGAGCGCGGAATCTATCCGCAACCGCTCCCGGGCGCTACGCCCACGTGAGGGGCAGGTCAGGGGCAGGTCAGGGAGTCGCCAGGGCTGCCCGACAGGAGAGTTTCCCCGCCGCCACCTGGGCCGCCAGCGTGGTCAGCTCGGGCAAGGCGGTCCCAGGATCGGCGGTCGGCGGGCGCACCCCACCCGGCTTCACGGTCGCGCCGTAGGTGGTGATGACGAAGATCCGGATGACGTCACTTCGCTCCGCGGGGAGCGCCCGGGCGTAAGCCTCGACGAGATCGCCGATGTCCCGCGGCGGCCGCCCTTCGAGGACCGCGCGGCCCCAGGCCGACAGCAGCTTGGCCTGAAAGTTCCGGAAGGGACCGAGCACGGCGGCGGGGCTGACCCCGGCGGGAATTCGGTCGGTCACGAACGGCGCGTAGACCTCGGCCGGAGCGATCTTGCGCCCGACCGTCTTCGACTGGGCCAGACGATAGAGCACGGTCGCCGCCACCCCGGGATCCTCCAGGAGATCGGCCGCCGCCCGCGGCGCGCCGTCGGCGCCGAGGACGTAGCGGTTCTCCCGCACCGCCGCGAACAGCGCGCGCTGGCTGCTGGTCCCGGCGCCGGCCGGCAGCGTCCCGGCGGGCCCCTCCCCCATCCGCCACTCGCGTGCGATCACCTCCAGCGACCCGGCGTAGCCCTCCAGAAGCGGCCGGGGCGGTGGGCTCGGCGCGCCGGCCGCCACGCGAGCGGCCGCCTCGTACCCGATGAGACCGGCCAGCGTCTGGGGCAAGGCGCGGTCCTGATCCGGATAGGTGGGGAGCGCGATCCAGGCGACGTCGGCGTGCTCGTTGACGCCGCCGAAGGTCCCCTTCAGCGCCAGGCCCCGCCCGGTCTTGTCGCCCACCGGGGCGCCGACGATGAAGGCGGTCGGCTGCGCCGCCTCGGCCCGATCGGCGTCGGGGAAGCGCTTGCCGCCCACGTTGGCGTCGCGCACCAGCTGCTTGGCCAGGTAGTCGGTGCGCAGCACCTCGCCGGAGAATCCGGCCAACAACTGCTGGTAGAGCGGCGCGGCGCGCGGATCGTCGGGCGCCACGGTCGACACCAGCGGCAGGCCCGCCGGGCTGCGCGTCGCAGCGTTGGCGCCCTCGAGCGGAGCGTAGACCGCGAACGAATCGGGCGGCCCCAGCGAGGGGTCGCGGTGACAGCCGAGCGCGCCGGCCCCGGCCCAGGCGACCAACGCGAACAGCGCAACGCCGCTGGCGTCCCGAGATCCCCGCGCCTTCCCGCCGCGCGCGGCGGGCGTCATTGGATCCGCGCCGACTCGGCGGGCTCGCAGTAACGATGAAGCAGCCGCGTCAGCGCGTCGAAGTCAACCGGCTTGTAGAGCACGGTGACGTCCTCTCGCACGCCGATCATCTGGTCGTTGGCCGCCGTCATGATGACCCGCGGGATCGACGCCAGTTTGGGCGACTTCTTGATCACCTTGAGCAGCTCGACCCCGTTCATGACCGGCATGAACAGATCGATCAGCATCAGCGCCGGGACCTCGTCCTCGAGCAGGAGCAGCGCTTCGCGCCCGTTGCCGGCGCAGATGGCCCGGTAGCCGCTGTCCTCGACGACATCGTTGATGGTCAGCGCCACGTCATGGTCGTCCTCGACGATCAACACCGCGGGACGCAGGGTTGAGGTCGGACCGGGTCCGGCGGACGACGGTTTCGTGGCCATTGGGTTCACGTGTGTGCGCTGCGCGGTCTGGCTTCGTGCTCTCTATAGATCCGAGATCGACCGGGATCAATGCTCCCAGACGTAAAAGCTGAAGCGTGAGACACCGAGATCATCCTCTTCGACGCCGCCTGCACCGCGAAGGATGGCAAGCCCTACCACAACACGTACACCTGGTACTTCCGCATGAGGCGGATCGGGTCGTCAGCGCGAGCGCCTTCTTCGACCCCCGTGACTTCGCCAAGCGGCCCGCCCTCCAAGTCCAGTGACCCCGGCCTGATTCGAACAGGCGACCTACGGTTTAGGAAACCGCCGCTCTATCCACCTGAGCTACGGGGCCGTGCAAGTTATTTCGGTGAGTTACATCCGGAGCGTCGTGTGATGCTTTCGAGTCTGCACCCGACCTTCCTGTGCGCGGGCAGTTCTACCACCTGCCCAGCCGGCCGAGAAAGGTCGACTGACGCCGCGCCGTGGGGACCGACCGCGACGGCGGGAACACGGCGTTCGGTGGAGATAGGGCGGAGCGGGCCGCATTCAAGTCTCGTTCCTGGCCGGACGATGTACCGAGCGTCAGAATCGTGCCTTCGGCGGAAGGCCACGATAAGATGGCGAGATCCGCGGAGAACACCGGCGACCGACGAGAAATAATGTCTAGGGGAGACAAACGGTGGATCGTCGCCGGCTCGGTCGTTGTGCTGACGGGACTGGGCTGGTTTGCGCTGCGGGATCGCGGGACCAGCGGGTCCGAGCGAGCAGACGGCGACGAGCTACACGGATTTGGATCGCGACCGTTCGCGGCGGCCGACGCCAGGCTCCCCCCACCGCCCGAGACGCCCGAGCTGCTCGCCAAACAGGTCGAGGGGGCGATGGGGCGCTGGCGAACGGCGATCCTGGTGAAGGATGCCCCTTCGGTCGTCGCGCTCGACCTGACGTTCCGCCAGATGCCGGACCGTTACAGGGCCGCGCTGGCCGCGATCGCCGAGAGCGATGAGAACGAGCGCGTGCGGGCCTTCTCCACCCGCGTGCTCGGGAAGCTCAAGAACGCGGCGGAGGCGCCGCTCTACCGTCGCCTGCTCACCGACAGGAGCCCCTTCGTCCGCCAGAATGCAGTTTGGGCGCTGGGGGAGCTCGGCTCTGCCGCGGGCCCGGCCGTCGCCGAGCTGCAGAAGGCCAGCGCCCACGATCCGGCGAACGACGTCCGCGCCGCCGCCCGGGCCGCCCTCGCCAAGCGCTAGCAGGAAGATCGGACCGTCATCGTGGCAAACAAAGCGAAACGAAAACCGACAGGACCGGCCAAGAAGGCCTGGCAGAAGCCGCGCATCAAGAGTGGCCGCCTGTTCGAGTCGAACAGCCTGGCCTGCGGCAAGAACGGTCCCGGAATGGAATCGTGCGAGCAGTTCCCGAAGATGTCATGACCAGACCGGTCGCGGGCGGTTCCGAGAAGCTGACGCTTTCGCTTTCGCTTTCGCTTTCGATAGGGGGCATCGTCGGCTGCCTGGAGATCTCGGGGGCCCAGGCGGTCTTTCTCGAGCAGGTTCGGGCGCGCTACGGGGCGTTCATCCTGCCATCCGGCAGCCGCAGCGCCAGCGACTTCAGCCTGCGGCTGGCGCTGGAGCCGAGCGCCGCGCCCGGCGGCTCGGCTTCGAAGCGCCTGGCCGAGACCGAAGCGCACCCGTTGAAGGTCACGGTCAAGGGGTACGCCATCGCCGCCGAGCGGTGGGACTTTCGGGCGCGCCTCCAGGGACGTTCGACGCCGCGGTCGGTGCCGGGGCGCGGGATCAGTTATCGCGGCGAAGGTCGCTGTGAGGCCAGCCCGTTCGCGCTCGACTGCCTGCTGAGGGTGATCTACGCGACCCTGCTGCCGCGCGTGGGGGGGATGCTCATCCACGGCTGCGGCCTGCGGCACGCGGCGATCGGGGTGATCTTCCCGGGTGTGAGCGGCGCGGGGAAGAGCACTCTCGCGCGCAAGGCGCCGGACGCGGACGACGTGCTGTCAGACGAGCTGGTGGTGGTTCGCCGGCTGGACGATGGCTGGCGCGTGTACGGGACGCCGTTCTGGGGCGACTTCGCCCGCGGCGGCATCTCGATGCGCAGCTGGCCGCTGCGAACGGTGGCGTTCCTCAACCAGGCGCGCGAGGTGGCGATGACGCCGATCACCTCCTCGGATGCGACGCTGCGCCTGCTCGGCTGCTTCCTGGCCTTCACCACCGATCGCGCGTCGGTCGAGCGGAGCCTGGCCGTGGCCGTCCAGCTCTGCGCCGAGGTTCGCTCGGTCGAGGCGTCGCTGACCCGCGCGGCGCCCACGGCGATCGTGTTCCGCAAGCTCGCCCCGCACCTCGGGCCCGAGGTGACGCGCGCGGTGCCGCCTGCGAACGCGCGCGAGCTCATCTCCGAGTTCCGCGCGCTGCTGCGCAAGCAGCGGTCGTACTCCTTCAGGCCCAAAGGGACGGCGGGCGCCTGGCTCAAGAACGGCGAATCGCTCGCGGTCCAGACGCCCGGTCTCGGCGCGCCGCTCGGGCCGGGGGACGTCGTGCTGTCCTGGGTGCCCGGACCGACGCCCGACGAGGATGCCCTGGCCTGCCGCCGACTCTCGGCGGCGGGCGCGCGCGAGGCCGGGCAGGCCTGGATCGGGGGCGAGCTACTCGGCCGCGTCACCCTCGTCTCGCGCGACGGCAAGACCCTGCCGCTTCCGGGACGTGTCGCCGATCTGGCCCGCAGCTTCGGGCCGCTGGTCGCGATTCCCATGCTGAGGATGGCCGGACGATGACCTACAAGCGCGATCCCGGCCTCCCGTTCCAGAAGCTGGAGGAGGAGACCATCGTGGTCGACCCGCGCACCCGCGAGGTCCACCTGCTGAACGACACCGCGGCGCGCGTCTGGGAGCTCCTGGCGTCGTCCTCGACGCTCGACGAGCTGACGGAGACGCTGGCCGAGGAGTACGACGCGCCTGCGGAGGCGGTGCGCGCGGGCGTCGAGGAGCTGCTGGCCGGGTTGCGCGACAAGGGCCTCCTGGTCGACGTGGCTGAGGCGGCCTGAGCGTGGACTCCGCGCCGCGCTGCCAGGACGAGGCGATCCTGACCCCGTCGGGCGAGCACGCGGTGGTGAGCCAGCTGCAGAGCATGGCCTACCAGCGGATGATCCCGCTCAACGTCTCGCTCGAGCTGACGCTCAAGTGCAACATCCGGTGCCTCCACTGCTACAACTTCGACCGCGACACCGCCGGCCCTGCCTGCGGCCCGCGCGACGCGGCGTCGCCGGCCGGGGCGCTGTCTCCGGAGCTGTCTCCGGAGCTGTCTCCGGAGCTGTCCTTGGAGGAGATCTTCCGGGTGATGGGCGAGCTGCGCGCCGCGGGGACGCTGTTCCTCTCGCTCACCGGTGGCGAGGTCCTGAGCTCGCCGCATCTCTTCCCGGTGCTCGACCGCGCGCGCGAGCTCAACCTGGCGGTCCAGATGCTGAGCAACGGGACGCTGCTCCGCCCCGGCGTGGCGGCGCGCCTGGCGGGCTATCGCAACCTCCTCGGCGTCAGCATCAGCGTCTACGGCGCGACGCCGGAGGTGCACGACGCCATCACGCAGATCCGCGGCTCCTGGCGGCGGACGCTCGACGGCGCCGAGCGGCTGCGCGCCCAGGGGGTGGCCGTGCGCCTCAAGCTGATCGTGATGCGCCCGAACGTGCATGAGGTGGGCGCGATGCGGGCGCTCTGCGACGCCCGCGGGTTCCCCTACCTGCTCGATCTCACGGTCACGGCGCGCCACGACGGCACCAAAGGGAGCCTGGCCATGCGGATCACCGAGGCCGAGCTGGCCGCGCTCTACCAGGGCCCGCTCCACGATCTCATTCCCAACGGCCGTCGCGCCGTCGACGAGGAGGCGTTCCCCTGCAACTGCGCGCGCGGAAACGCCGCCATCTCGGCGCGCGGCGACGTGTTTCCTTGCGTGTCGGTCCCCTGGAGGGCCGGCAACGTGCGCCAGCGGCCGTTCGGGGAGATCTGGCGGAGCTCGCCGGTGTTCGAACGAATCCGCGGGCTGAAGATCGCCGACTACCCGGCCTGTGCCCCCTGCCCCGACAAGTCCTTCTGCTCGCGGGATCGCGGCGCCGCCTACAACGCCTCGGGGAGCTACACCGGGATCGACCCATTCGTCTGCGCCGCCGCCGGCGTCGCGCGGGCCGTCGCGGAGACGCGCCCCGGCGAGGCCGCGCGCCCCGGCGAGGCCGCGCGCCCCGGCGTGGCCGCGCGCCCCGGCGAGGCCGCGCGCCCCGGCGTGGACAACCGACCGCCGGCCGCGCCCGACGTCCGGCTGCCGCTGGCGGTCGCCGCCCGCTGAGCGCTCTTTCTTGTCGACGGACCGTCGTCAGATTTATGGTCGGTGACCGCCATGCCGCCGCTCGTCCCCGTCGTGGAGGTCAAACAGACGATGGCGGGGGGCGAGAAGCGCTTCGACTGCCTGCGCCTCGCCGGCGGCGCCGGGCACGCCGTTCTGCTCTGGATCACGCCGGCGCCGATGCGCGTTCATGGCGTCGAGCTGCCGGCGGGGACCATCAGCTTCGGGCACTTCTGGACCAATCGGTTCTACAACGTCTACCACTGGCTCGACGCCGACCGCCGGACGCTGGGGTTCTATTTCAACCTGGCCGACCGAACGCAAATCGGCGAGGCCGAGCTCGTGTGGCGCGATCTGGTGGTGGATGTGCTGGCGACCCCGGCCGGCCGGCTGGAGGTCCTCGACGAGGATGAGCTGCCCGTCCTCGTCGACCCGGAGGTGGCGGCCCACATCGCCGCCGGCAAAGCGGCGATTCTGGGCGCGCCGACTCTGCTGATGGCGGAGATCGAGACCGCCTCCCGGGCGCTGTTCCCGCTGGCCTTTCCAGCGTCCGGTTAAGGGAGCTCGACCACCACGGGCTCGCGCGCGATCGCCGACAGTGAGAATCCGCCGACGAGCGCGGCGGCCGGCAGCGACCGGCCGGGAGGACGAAGACCTGCCGAGGCGGCCAGCGCTCCCACCACGGTCTCGGGCGCCACCCCCCGATCGCGCAGCGAGGCGAGCGTCGCCGGGCGCGTCCGCTTCGCCAGCCGCTCGCCGCCGGGCGTGACCACCAGCGGAACGTGTGCGAAGGCCGGCGGGGTCAGCTCGAGCGCGCGGTAAAGCGCGATCTGCCGCGGGGTCGAGCGCAGCAGATCGTCGCCGCGCACGACGCGCGTCACCTGCATCGCCGCGTCGTCGACGACCACGGCCAGCTGGTACGCGGCGGTGCCGTCGGCGCGGCGCAGGACGAAGTCGTCGACGCCACCCGCCTCGCTGGTCACCGCGCCATGAACCTCGTCGACGAAGTCGATCCGTTGCCCGCGGCCCACGAACCGCACGGCCGGCGCTCTCCCCTGGGCCTCCGCGCGCGCCGTCACGGCGGCGGGGTCGGTGTCGCGGCAGGTCCCGGGGTAGCGCGGCTCTGCCGCGGCGTCGTCATGCGGCGCGCTGGCGGCGCGGGCCACGTCGGCGCGCGAGCAGGCGCAGAGGAACGCCCGTTGCGAGACCAGCAGCCGCTCGATCGCCGCGTCGTAGTCTCGGGTGCGCTCGCTCTGTCGGTAGGGCGCGAACGGACCGCCGCGATCGGGCCCCTCGTCCCAGTCGAGCCCCAACCAGGCGAGATCCTCGAGCTGTCGCCGCTCGGCGTCGGGCTGCAGGCGTGCCCGATCGAGATCTTCGATCCGCATCAGGAAAGCGCCCCCCGCGCTGCGGGCGTCGAGCCAGGCGAAGAGCGCGGTCCGCGCGTTGCCGAGGTGAAGCTGGCCGGTGGGGCTGGGGGCGAAGCGGCCGCGGACCGGCATCAGTAGACGATCAGCGATTCGATCTGCGTCCCCGCCAGGCGGTCCCGGCCGCGCAGAAAGCCGAGCTCGACGGCGAACGCCAGGACGCCGACCTCGCCGCCGAGCTCGCGGACCAGCTCCAGCGTCGCCAGCGCGGTCCCGCCCGTCGCCAGCAGATCGTCGACGATGGCCACGCGCGCCCCCTCCACCACGGCGTCGGCGTGGATCTCCAGCGTGTCGGTGCCGTACTCGAGCGCGTAGCTGCGGCTGGCGGTCCGGAACGGGAGCTTCCCCGGCTTCCGCACCGGCGCGAACCCGATCCCCAGGGCAGCGGCCACCGGGGCGCCGAAGATGAAGCCCCGCGACTCGACGGCCACGACAACCTCCGGCCGATGCGGCGCCAGCCGCTCCGCCAGCAGCTCGACGGTCTGTTTGAACGCCGGGCCGTCGCCCATCAGCGGCGTCAGATCGTAGAACAGGATTCCCGGCTTCGGGAAGTCGGGGATGTCGCGGACGCGGGCGCGCAGCAGCGCCAGGCGCGGATCTTCTGTGGGCGCGCTCATGGTGTCTCCCCCAGCGGCGGTAGGTAGCTCATCGGGTCACGAGGAATTTGCCCGCGTCGGACCTCGAAGTGCAAGTGCGGTCCCGTGGCGTGCCCGCTCTGGCCGACCAGCGCGATGCGGTCACCAGCCCGGACGGACTGCCCCTGGGAGACCAGCAGGACGGAGTTGTGCGCGTACGCGGTCAGCAGATCTCCCGCGTGCTTCAGCACGATCAGATTCCCGTAGCCGCGGATGCCGGCCCCCGCATAAACCACGCGGCCGTCGGCCGCCGCGAACACGGGCGTGCCGACCGGCGCCGGCAGATCGATCCCCTCGTGGGGCTTGCCCCAGCGGGCGCCGAACGGAGAGCCGATCAGGATGTGGATCGTCGTCAGCGGCCAGCGGAGCGCGGGGGCCGAGCCCAGCCCCAGATCGGCCGCGGTCGCGGCGCCGGCGGTGGGGTCCGGCGCTGCTTTCGGCGCGTCCCCGGTCATCAGGAACAACAGCGTCCCCGGCTTCACCCGCGCCGCGCTCTCGAAGCCATTCAGCTCCAGGATGTCCTCGGGCGGGACGCCCGCGCGCCTGGCGATGAGGTCCAGCGTCTCCCCCGCCTCGACCACGTACCAGTGTCCGGGCGGGTTCGTGGGATGCATCGGCGGCCGGTGGCCCTGACATCCCAGCAAGAGCAGCAGGCCCACCCAGGCGACGGCCCGGGGGCCCGGGACGGCCGCCCGGAAGCGGAGACTAGGCTGCTGGCGCGCCGCCACCGACACCGAACCGGCCGAGGAGGTCGACGTATCGGCAGCGCGTGTCGTAGGAGATCGTGAAGTCGTCGCCGGTGCGACGGACGAGCGCCAGCGTCTGCTCTTCAGTGCCGCCGAGCGGTATGACCAGGCGGCCACCTTCAGCCAGCTCGGCCGCCAGGAGCGGCGGGACGCGCGGCGCGCCAGCCGAGACGATGATGACGTCGTAGGGGGCGTGCGCCGGCCAGCCGCCGCCGCCGTCGAACGTCTCCAGGGTGACGTTGCGAAGGCCGATCTCGGCCAACACCCGACGCGCGCGGGCGGCCAACGAGGGAACGATCTCGATGGCGAACACCTCCGCCGCCAGCTCTGCGAGGACGGCCGCCTGATACCCGGAGCCTGCCCCCACCTCCAGCGCGCGATCGGTCGGGTGAACCTCCGCCAGCTCGGTGGCGCGCGCCACCATGTAGGGCTGCGAGATGGTCTGGCCGTGACCGATGGACAGCGGACGATCGTCGTAGGCCATCGGGAGCAGGCGTTCGTCGACGAAGCGATGGCGGGGGACCAGCCCCATCGCCCCCAGCACCCGAGGATCGCGGATCTCACGGTGTACGAGCTGCTCGATCACCATCGCCCGCCGCGCCTCGGCGAAGTCGTCGCCACCGTCGCCACCTCCTCGCCCCCCCCGCGTCTCGTCCATGACGGTGGTTAACTCTTAGCGCGTTCGATCGCGGCGTGCACGAATTTCCCCACCTGCCAGTTGCCGAGCTCGCCGATGAGCCCGGTGTGGGTGAGGTCGAGGCCGAGCGGCGTCACGGAGGCGAGGCCGTCGCGCACGGCGCTGAGGTCGGAGCCCGGCAGATCGGTGGCGTTCTCCTCGGGGCCGCCGATCCAGTAGTAGGCGCGGCCGCGCAGATCCTGGCGCACCTCGACCTGATCGCGGTAGACGCGACGGCCGAGGAAGGTCACGCGGTAGCCGGAGACAGGACCAGCCGGCAGGTTCACGCTCAGCAGCGAGGCGTCCGGAATGGCCCTGTCACCGCGCCGGAGGATCTCCTCCGCCAGCGCCGCGCCAAAGCGCGCGGCGTGAGAGAAGTCCTGTGGGCGGCGCCGCTCGAGCGACAGCGCCAGCGCCGGCACGCCCCGCAGCGCGCCCTCCACGGCGCCCGCGACCGTCCCCGAGTAGAAGACGTCGGAGCCGAGGTTGAACCCGTTGTTGATCCCCGAGACCACCAGCGCCGGCCGTCGGGGCACGAGGTGCATCAGCGCCAGGTAGACGCAGTCGACCGGCGTGCCGTCGATCGAGAAGACGCCCTCCTCGATCTCGTCGACCCGCAGCGGGCGGTCGAGCGAGATCGAGTGCGAGGCGGCGCTCCGCTCGCGATCCGGCGCCGCCACCATCACCTGCCCGATCGCCGCCAGCGCCTCCCGCGCCGCGCGAATCCCCGGCGCCCCCACCCCGTCGTCGTTCGTCAGCAGGATCAGCGGCTGGTCACTCATCTTCATTAGTCGGGGCGACTGGATTTGAACCAGCGACCCCCTGTCCCCCAGACAGGTGCGCTAACCAGGCTGCGCCACGCCCCGCGACTTTTGTTCTTGAGCTTCGTTTGGTCGTTTCTTTGGTTCTCTTCTACTTTTCTTCCGCGCAGATACGTATCAGATCTTGAAGCCCTTGCTTGATCTTTCGTAGCGTTTCCGGGGCGATTCCGGTCTGGGCGGCGGGCTGTGCCGGGACCGGCCCCTCTTCGTCGTGGCCGAGCGCGCGCAGGCGGGTGCGGGCCCCTTCGATGGTGTAGCGCTTGTCGTAGAGCAGGTGGCGAATCTTGAGCAAGAGCTCGACGTCGCGCCGCTTGTAGAGGCGCTGCTGAGAGCGGGTCTTCTGCGGCTTCACCGACTTGAACTCGGTCTCCCAGTAGCGAAGGACGTAGGGCTTCACGCCGCACAGACGCGCCGCTTCGCCGATCTTGAAGTAGGGCTTGTCCGGGATCCCCGAGCCGTCCGTCGGTGGCGCGCGGCGGGGCGATTTTCCTGGCCTCATTCCCGGGGCCTCAGCGTCCGCCGGCTCAATCGTTGAGGACGTTCTTCAGGACCTGGCTCGGCTTGAAGGTCAGCACGCGGCGCGCGCTGATGGTGATCTCCTGGCCGGTCTGCGGGTTGCGTCCCGCGCGCGCGTTCTTGTCGCGCACCACGAAGTTGCCGAACCCGGAGATCTTGATCTTCTCCCCGCGCTCGAGCGTCTCCTTGATCGTGTCGAACACGGTCTCGACGATCTCGGCGGCCTCCTTCTTCGAGAACCCACCAACCTTCTCGTAGACGTTCTCCACAATGTCGGCCTTCGTCATGACCATACGTTCTATATCATCGAACCGGCTGGGCTGAAAAGCCTGCGGCCGCGGCTGAGGTCGGGCGGCCTACTGTCGAAGGACCACCGAGGGGGCCGCCTTCAGCGCCGCCACGATCCTGGCGTGGGCGGCGTCGACCTCCAGGTCGGTCAAGGTCCGATCCTCGGCCCGGTAGACCAGCGTCCAGAGCATCCCCTTCTTGCCGGGGGGCGCATAGCGCGGATCGCGGTAGTCCTCGAGGACGGCCAGATCGCGCAGCAGGGGCTCGGCGGCCGAGACCAGCAGCGCCCGCTGCGCGTCGGCGCTCACCGCGGCGTCGATCCAGAACGAGAGATCGCGCGACGAGGCGGGGAAACGCGGCGGGGCCACGCTGCGGACCGGGCGCCGCTCGCCGGCGATCGCGTCGAGCGCGACCTCCAGATAAAACGCCGTGGCGTCGAGGCCCAGCTTTCGCCGGAGCCGCGGGTGAATCTCCCCCACCTGGCCGATGAGGTGTCCGGCCGTGCCGCTGGTGCGGATCTCGGCCGAGACGCCGGGGTGAAACAGCGCGGGCGCGCTGGCCGGTGTCGTCGCTGGGGCTGCCGGCACGAACGCCGGCGCCTCGACCCCCAGCACGCGCAGGAGCTCGCGGGCGATCTGCTTGGCGTCGAAGAAGTCGACCGCCTCGTCGGGCTTGAGCCAGCCGGCGCGGCGGCCGACCACGATGGCCGCGGCTGCCGGCGTCTCGACGGGGGCCTCCTTGGGATCGGCCGCGCGGCGGACGATCGGGCCGACCTCGAACAGGGCGACGTCGGTGACACTGCGGGCGAGGTTCCGGCGGGCGGCGTCGACCAGGCCGGGGAGCAGCGACGTCCGCATCACCTCGTAGTCGGCGGAGATCGGATTCTTCAGCGCGATGCCGTCGGCCAGCCCGCCCCCCAGCGCCGCCAGCCAGGGGCGCGGGACGAAGCCCCAGCTGACGATCTCGGTCAGGCCGATGGCGGCCAGCGCGTCGCGGGCCCGATCGGCCAGCGCCTCGGGGCTGGGGGCCGGCGCGCCGCTCCCGCGCGGCAGCCGCGCCGGCGCGCGGTCATACCCGACGAGCCGCATGACCTCCTCGACGAGATCCTCTTCGATGGTCACGTCGGGACGGAAGGTCGGCACGGTGGCGGCGATGGCGTCGGCGCCGTCGGGTGCGCTGGCGATGCCGATCGCCGCCAGCTTCTCGGCGGCCTGCCCGAGCGGGATCTCGAAGCCCGCCAGCCGGGTGAGGCCGGCCGCCGAGAGCGTGACCCGGCGCGGATGCTGCTGCTGCGGGTAGCGGTCGATCCCCTCGCCCGCCAGCGCTCCGCCGCCGAGGCGGGCCAGCATCGCCGCGGCCCGCCGGCTGGCGTGCGGCACCCCTTCGGCGTCGACGCCGCGCTCGAACCGGTGCGACGCCTCGCTGTGCAGGCCGAGCCGCTTGGCGGTCCGGCGCACGGCGCGCGGATCGAAGGTCGCCGCCTCCAGCAGGACCGCGGTCGTCGTCGCCGAGACCTCGCTCTCGGCGCCGCCCATCACCCCCGCCAGCGCGATGGCCCCCTGCCCGTCGGCGATCACCACGTCGCCCTCCTGCAGCGGGCGCTCGACGCCGTCGAGCGTCTTGAGCTTCTCGCCCCGGTTGGCGCGCCGGGCCTGGACGATCCCGCCCCGCAGCCGATCGAGATCGAAGGCGTGCAGCGGGTGGCCGGTCTCCAGCATCACGTAGTTGGTGACGTCGACCAGGTTCGAGATCGCCCGCACGCCGCAGGCGGCGAGACGCACGCGCATCGCCAGAGGGCTGGGCCCGACCTTGAGGCCGGTGATGACGCGGGCGGCGTAGCGCGGGCAGGCCGCCGGATCGCGGATCTCGACGTCGACGCCCCGCCCTTGCGGCAGCGCGATCTGCGCGACGTTGTCGACCGGCGGCAGCCGCCAGGGGGTCTCGAACAGCGCGGCGACCTCGCGGGCGATCCCGGCGTGCGAGAGCGCGTCGGGCCGGTTCGGCGTGACGTTCACCTCGAGGATCTCGTCGAGCAGGCCGACGTGGCGCGCCAGATCGGCGCCCACCGGCGTGTCAGGAGACAGAATCAAGATTCCGTCACCTTCTTCGCCGAGCGCCCAGCTCGATCTCGCTGCAGATCATCCCCGGCGACATCACGCCGCGGATCTCGCGCCGATCGAGCGTCTTGCCGCCCGGCAGCGTCGCGCCCGGCTGCGCCCAGGCGACCTTGCCGCCCGCGGCGGGAACGTTCGGGCGCGCCGCAGACGACCTCTTCTTCGGCGCCGCCCGCCGCCAGGCGCACGATCGACAGCGTGTCGGCCGCCGGGGTGCGGCCGCTTGCCGCAGCACCTCGGCCACGACCACGCCGGTCAGATCGCGCCCCCGGCGCTCGACCGACTCGACCTCCAGGCCGGCCAGCGAGAGCCGTCCCGCGACGCTGTCGGCCGTGACGCCCGGTTTGAGGTCGACAGAGCTCGCGCAGCCAATTGAAGGAGATCTTCACGGGTCGTCTCTAGCTCACCGGAATTGCGACAGGAAGCGCACGTCGTGCTCGTAGAAGGAGCGCAGGTCGTCGACGCCGTACTTGAGCATCGCCATGCGCGACAGGCCCACGCCGAAGGCGAACCCCGACACCTCCCGCGGGTCGTAGCCGACGGCGCGGAAGACGTTGGGGTGGACCATGCCGGCGCCGCCGATCTCGATCCACCCCGACCCCTTGCACAGCCGGCAGGCCTTGGGACCGACCTTGCGGCCGCCCTCGACAGAGATAGCAGTCGGCGTCGACCTCGGCCGACGGCTCGGTGAACGGGAAGTAGCTCGGGCGCAGCCGCAGGCCCAGGCCGGGGCCGAAGAATCGGTGGATGAAGTGGAGCAGCGTCCCCTTGAGCTCGGCGAACGAGACCCCGCGATCGACCAGCAGCCCCTCCATCTGCGGGAACATCGGGGTGTGGGTGGCGTCGTCGTCGCGGCGGAAGACGTTGCCGGGCGCCACGATCCGCACCGGCGGCGGCCCGGCCAGCATCGTCCGGATCTGCACCGGCGAGGTGTGCGAGCGGAGGATCCGCCCCCCTTCCACGAAGAAGGTGTCCTGCATGTCGCGCGCGGGGTGATCGTGCGGCGTGTTGAGCGCGTCGAAGTTGTTCCACTCCGTCTCGATCCAGGGGCCGGTGCGCACCTCGAATCCCAGCCCCAGGAAGATCTCCTCGATCTCGCGCCGCACCAGGGTGAGCGGGTGCAGCGTCCCCAGCGCGCGCCCGCGCGCCGGCAACGTCACGTCGACGACGCGACCCAGATCGGCCGACAGCTCGGCCTCGTCGAGCGCCGTCAGCCGCGCGGCGACGGCGCCTTCGATCCCGGACTTGGCGCGGTTGGCCGCCTCGCCCACCGCCGGCCGTGCCTCGGCCGGCAGCTTCCCGAGCGCCTTCATCAGCTCGGAGACCTTCCCCTTCTTGCCGAGGAAGCGCGCCTGCGCGAGCCGGATCTCCTGCTCGGTCGCGAGCGCCCCGATCTCGGCCGCGAACTCGCCGGCCAGCCGATCGAGATCGGCGATCAGACCGGCCGCGACCGGCGTGGCAGTTCCGCTCTGCGATTCACTGGACACGGCGCGCTCGTGACGTCCTTCGACGTTTGAAGTTGCCGGGCGCGTCGGCGGGCGCGCGGCTAGGCCGCGGCCTGCGCGGTCTCGACGACCTTCTTGAAGGCGGCGGGGTCGCTGATGGCGAGATCCGAGAGGATCTTGCGGTCGATGGCGATGTTGGCCTTGTCGAGCGCGGCGATCAGCCTGGAGTACGAGACGCCCAGCTCGCGCGCGGCGGCGTTGATGCGCACGATCCAGAGCCCACGGAAGTCCGGTTTGCGCTTACGCCGGTGAAAGAGCGCATAGCGCCACTTGCGGTGGACCGCTTCGACTGCGGCCTTCCAGAGCTTGGACCGACCGCCGCGGAAGCCCTTGGCGGCCTTCCGGATCTTGTTGCGGCGATGACGGGACTTGTAACCACCTTTTGCGCGCGGCATGACTTGGCTTTCCGACTTTCTACGCTAGGCGTAAGGGAGCATCGCTTTGATCTGATGCTCTTGGGTCTTGCTGACGTAGGCGCCGCGGCGGAGCTTTCGCTTCGCGCTGGACGACTTCGCACCGAGGTTGTGGCGCAGGTAGGCTTTCTTCCGCTTGACGCGCCCGTTGGCGGTCAGCTTGAAACGCTTCTTCGCGCTGCTGTTCGACTTCATCTTGATCTTGGCCATGACGGAGCGCGGAAGTATATCGATCTCGAACCTTTGGGCAAGAGATTCCATGCCACATCGAGAACTCTTCCGCAGACCCTGTTACAGAGGCATCTTGGAGCGGTCTCGGGCCCCGAGGGCCGCCATCGAGGTCCGCCATCATGGTTCCCAGCCCACGAAGACGCTGGCGATGACGTTGGTGCGGTCGTCGCCCGCCACCGGGGCTTCGGCCAGAAACGCCAGCCAGAGCCCATGCGCCAGGGCCGAACGCATGCCGGCGCGCGGGGTGATGCTGATGAGCGTCACCATTGGCGCCACCTCGCTCCGGAGGCTGCCTCCGGCAAAGAGCGCGAAGGCGGGCTTGGGGGCGAACCAGACCTCGGCCAGAGCCGCAGGCTGGAGCTGACCGTGGGCCTGCCCCCCGGTGACGATGAGCGGTCCGGCCAGCGACACCCCGCCATCGGCCAGCCAGCGCCGGCTGAGCCGCGCGCGGCCGCTGGCCCCCAGCTCGAGCCCGGTCTCGATTCCGCTCTGACGGGCGGTGTCGATCGGCAGCAGAGCCCGGGCGTAGGCGGCGACGGCAGCGCGCGCGCCGCCCGCCAGCAGCAGGTGATAACCGACCGTCGCGGGCCCGAATGAGGCTTCGGTCGCCGCCAGTCCGGCGTCGTTGACGTACTGGTAGGTGATGAGGTCGACGGCGAGAGAGATCCCGCTCCGGGCGTTGATCCGCCGCCGCGCGCGCACCGTTCCGCTGGCGACGATGCGCCCCTCGAAGTCGGGCGCCGCGCTTCCGTCGAAGAGCTCGCCGCGCAGGCGCAGGGAGAGGTCGGAGCCCGGACAGGTTTCTGGGATGGCGCCGAAGTCGGCCGGTTGCGCCGCCTCGGTCCCTCCCGCCAGCGGTCCGGCCGCCGCCTCGAATCGGCCCGGACAGACGCCACCCGCGAGCTCGGCGCGCGCCGCGCCGGCGGCGCACAGAACGCAGCCGAGCAGCGCCGCCGCGACTATCCCTCTCACTGCAGGCCCGGCGCCGTCCAACCGCCGCCGTCGAGATCGAGGAAAAACGGATTGCTGAACGCGGTGGGCCAGACCCCCGGCGCGATCGCTTGCAGATCGAACCGGGGATCGTCGAGCGCCGGCCGCCCCGGCACGTCCATGGCGGGGAGATCGGGCAGACCGTCGCCGTCGGTGTCGGCGGGGGTGTCCTGGTGGAGCCCTGCCTCGACGACCAGCCAGGCGTCCCCGGTGGCGGGGAGCAAGGTGGCGAGCTGCATGCTGACCGACCCGGACGAGACGTGGGTGCCGAAGGGGTCGCTGCTGGGGAAGAGAGACGAAAGGTCGAAGGTGTGCACGAGCACGCCGTTCACGAAGACGCGCGCCTCCGTCACCGGGATCCAGGGCGCGGCCGCGACGGAGATCTTCAGCGTGGCGGAATGGCTGACCGTGATGGGCGCCATGTCGGGGCGGTAGCTCGTCGCGCCGTCATCGATGGTGACATCGAGGACGGGCCCGTTGGTCCCCTCGAGGTGCCCGGCGCGCACGTCGGCATCGAAGCTGTCGACGTCGAACGTCCCCTGGTCGTGGCCCCCCCAGACCAGGTTGCGCGGGTACCCGACCTGCTCGATCGACAGCGAGTGGGAGTCGCTGTTGGCGGTGCCGACACGTTTGAACCCCTGGTTGAGCAGCGAGAACCACAGCGCGCGGTAGCGCAGCCAATCGGCGCGGGAGGCGCCGGTCATCACCTCCTCGACGTCCCAGTCGATGTTGCGGTGGTGGCCGCCGGGCGCACGCGCCAGCGCGTTCGCGGCGAAGCTGAAGCCGTCGGTCGGCGTCGCCGGGATGGGCGTGGTCGGGTCGTAGCCGAGCGCGGCGGGGTAGCCCTGGTCGCGCCCCAGCTTGGCGAGCAGGTACGGGTGATTGAGCTGACGCACGCCGGTCGCGGGGTTGGCGAACACCGCGTCCATGTCGTCCATCAACTGGCCGGGCTCGCGCAGCTCCGGCCAGGGGGCGCCGTTGCGGGTCTGGAGAAAATCGGGGACCAGCGGCCAAAAATTGAAATGCCCGAGCGTCTTCGGGAACCGGTCGCCGGGGACGTAGTACCAGAGGATGTTGGGCGTCTGCTCGACCCCGGGGATGACCACGATGGAATTCGTCGCGCCCAGCGTGGCCAGCGTGCTCGCGTAGCTGGTGACCACGTTGTGGTCGGTCGCGATGATCACGTCGACGCCGGTGGCGAGAAAGCTGATCACCCGATCGAGGTCGGGGATGGAGGTGTCGAAGCTGGCGCCGCCGTGGACGTGGAAGTCGCCCGAGACGACCCCGCTCGGCAGGAGCTGCGGGAGCGACTGGACCTGCAGTTTGACCGGCAAGGACATCCCCGGCGCGAGGTTGACCTCGGTGCGATCGATGCTGGAGAACGGTCCGCGGGTGGCATAGACGTAGTAATGCCCGGGCGGGACAGCCAGCTCGAAGCTGCCGTTGACGGTGAGCGCGCGGTTGCACGCCGGTGAGCCTCCGTCCGGCGGGCCGAGCATGGGCGCGCAGACCACGAGCGTGCTCGTGCACGGGGGCGAGCCGCCGTTCGAAGGGGCGGCCGTCGGCGGGCAGCCGGCGAACAGGCCGTAGAGGCTGGGGACCGGAGCGCCGGTGGCCGCCGGATCGTCGAAGGGGATGAGCACCAGCTCGGCGTAGGTGACGGGGACGCCGGGCGACGATTCGACGGTGACCGTCAGATCGGCCGAGGCCGTGATCGTCACGTCGCCAATCGACAGGTCGGTGTCCGCCGCTATGAACGAGGCGGCGGCGCCGGCCGGCAGCCCGAAGGCGTAGGGCTGGACGCGGTAGTTGCGGTTGGGCGGCAGGGCCACCTGGAAGGTGCCGTCGCTGGCCGGGACGACCTCGTTCCACGGGGTGATGCCGGTCGGATCGTCGACGTTGGGGCCGGCGGCCGGCTCGTAGAACAGCAGCGAGGCAGCGCTCCCCGAGCGGGGGTTGACCGGCGCGCCGTTGGCGACGACGCGTCCCTTGACCGTGACGGCGGGTGGATCGCCGTGAACCAGCGTCCGGACGTGCAGCGCTTCGGCCACCGCCGGGGCCAGCCCCGGCCCCGGCTCGGCGAGGATGAATCGCTCGAAGTGAAATCCGTCCCCCGGCTGGGTGACGTCGAGCGGGACGCCGGCCGCGGTCAGGGAGGAGCTGTTGAATCCGGCCGACTGCGGGCGATCGCAGGCGATGGCCGCGTAGGCGGTGTCGGGCGCCGCCTGCGATCGGGCGGCGAGAAACGGCCATTGCCGCCAGGCCTGGTCGAGGTGCTCGAGATCGAGGTTCGGCTCGACGAACCCCAGCCCCCGGCCGGGGACGAAGGGCGCCAGGCCGTTGTCGCCCCAGAAGAAGGCGTCGGCGAGGTAGAGCGTGCTCGGAGCGGAGGCGCCGTTGTAGAGGTCGCTGCGGACCCGGACGCCCGGCTCGCAGGGGCGCAGCTCGTAGCGGGTGACGACGGTGACGTGCGAATCGCTCTCCAGGTGGCCGCGAAAGATGACCGCGGCGTAGGCCCCGGGCGCCGACGGGTCGAGCTGGGGATCGAGGATGGCGGCGCTTTCATAGTGGACAGCGTCGCGCGGGAGCACGCCGGCCGCATGGTAGATGGCGTTGGTCTGATCTCCGGTGCTCATTCCGAGCGGCGCCAGATCGAGAATCGCGCCGCCGGTGGGGCCGATGAAGTGCGGGTGGTCGGGAGCGTCGAGCACCACGCGGAGGAGATCGTTCTCGAGCAGGTAGTCTCCCTGCGCGGCCAGCGCCTTTGGCCCCGCGACCCGCTCGGGATCGTCTGGGCCAATCTGCTCGACGCGCAGCTTCGGCGCGGTGCAGGCGGCGTAGACCAGCGCCGGGCAGGCCGCCGGCGGAAGGCACTGACCGTCGTCGCCGCCGACGCAGCCGTCGCGGTGACAGCCGGCCGTGGTGGCGGCGAGCGCCAGGGCCCCGAGCAGGACCACCGGGGACAAGCTGCGCGGGCGCCTCATCGCGCCGCATATTACTGCCGAATCAGCCGAATCAGGCTTTGCTTGCGGCTGCCTGGGCGGGGGCGGCGCTCGGTGCCGTGGCGGCGGGCTTGGCGGGCGCCGCAGTCGCGGTGGAGGGAGCGGCGCTGGCCGGCGCGGGGCTGGCCCCTGCCGCACTGGCTGGCGCGACGCTGGTGGGCGGCGCGCTCGGCGCAGTCGGCGGGCGGCTCGGGCCGGGACCCGGGCCGGGGCCCGAACCGGCGACCGGCGCGGCGGGGCGAATGACGCCTCCGCGCGGGCCGATGATCATGACCATCCGGCGCCCCTCCATCATCGGGCGCTGCTCAACCATCGCGATGTCCGCAACGGTCTTCACCACGGAGTCGAGCATGGCCTGCCCGGTCTCGGGGTGAACGATCTCTCGGCCGCGGAAGACGATCACCAGCTTGCACTTGTTCCCCTCGGCGAGGAACCGGCGAATGTGCTTCACCTTGAAGTCGAAGTCATGCTCGTCCGTCTTGGGACGGAGCTTGATCTCCTTGAGGACGACCGTCGTCTGGTGCTTCCGCGAAGCCTTTTCCTTCTTCGACGTCTCGTACTTGAACTTGCCGAAGTCCATGATCTTGCAAACCGGCGGCGCTGCGCGCGGGTTCACCTCGACCAGCTCGAGCCCGGCCTCTTCGGCCAGCTTGAGCGCTTCGTGCGTGGGGATGACGCCAATTTGCGCGCCGTCGGCGCCGATGACCCGCACCTCGGGCACGCGGATGCGGCGGCCCACTCGGTAGTTGTCCGTCGCGCTGGGGGGAGCTTGATTGAATGGTCTTGGGATGATCTTTCTCCTGGTGGGTGGTGGCTAGGTTAAGGGAGGCAAAACGTCAGGTTATTGTAATGCCGGCGGGCGCTTCGGGATCCCCGCCGAGATCAGGAATCTTTCTTGTCAGGGGCTTGGTGGGGGGGGCTTGGTGGGGTCTCGGTGGGGGCCTTGGTCGGGTCGGCAGACGCCAGATCGGGGACCTTGGCCTCGGCGGCCAGCCGCCGGGCGAACTCATCGAGCGGCGTGGCCGGCTGCTGCGCCCCTTCCCGGGTGCGTGGGGAGACCACACGTGCGGCCATGTCTTTTTCTCCCACCACGACCATGTAAGGGATCTTCTCCAGCTGGGCTCGTCGAATTTTGGCGCCCAGCTTGTCGGCGGCCAGGTCGGCCTCGACCCGCAGCCCTTCGGCCTTCAGGCGCTCGCTGACCTCGCGCGCGTAAGCCTCGGCCTTGTCGCTGACGGAGAGCACGCGCGCCTGGACCGGCGCCAGCCAGAGCGGAAAAGCCCCGGCGAAGTGCTCGATGAGCACGGCGATGAACCGCTCGATGGAGCCGAGCAGCGCCCGGTGGATCATGACCGGCCGCTGGCGCGACCCGTCCGTGGCCACGTACTCCAGCTTGAACCGCTCGGGGAGCTGGAAGTCGAGCTGGAATGTCCCGCACTGCCACTCGCGGCCGATGGCGTCGCGGATCTTGAGGTCGATCTTGGGGCCGTAGAACGCCCCACCCCCCTCGTCGACCTCGAACGGCTTCCCGGTCCCCTCGAGCACGCGCCGGATCGCTGCCTCGGCGCGATCCCAGGAGGCGCTCTCGCCCATCAGGCTCTCGGGCCGCGTTGAGAGGAAGAGCTTCACGTCGGTGAAGCCGAACAGGTCGAGGATGTCGATGGCGAACTTGAAGCAGTCGCGCATCTCCTCTTCGATCTGCTCCTCGCGGACGAAGAGGTGCGCATCGTCCTGGGTGAACCCGCGCACGCGCAGGAGGCCATGCAGCACGCCCGAGCGCTCGTAGCGGTAGACCGTTCCGAGCTCGGCGAAGCGCAGCGGCAGATCTCGGTAGGAGCGCATCTGCGACCGGTAGATGGCGATGTGGAACGGGCAGTTCATCGGCTTGACGAGGTACCGCTGCCCTTCCAGCTCCATGCCGCCGAAGAGGTTCTCCTTGTAGTGCTCGAGGTGGCCGGAGATCTGGAGCAGCTGCTCGCGCGCGACGTGGGGGCTATAGACCGGCTGGTAGCCGCGCCGCACGACCTCGCGCCGAATGAGATCCTCGATCATCTGGCGGAGCATCGCCCCCTTCGGGTGCCAGAGGGCGAACCCGGGGCCGACCAGCTCGTCGAAGGAGAAGAGATCGAGCTCGCGCCCCAACGTCCGGTGGTCGCGCTTCTTGGCCTCTTCCAGCCGGCGCAGGTGCTCGTCGAGCTCCGCCTGCGAAGGGAACGCCGTCCCGTAGACGCGCTGGAGCTGGGGGTTGCGCTCGTCGCCGCGCCAGTAGGCGCCGGCGAACGACAGCACCTTGAAGGCCTTGATGTCGCCGGTCGACTCGACGTGCGGGCCGCGGCAGAGATCGATGAAGTCGCCGTGCTGGAAGTAGGAGACCTCTTCCGATTCGGGGATCGATTCGATGATCTCGACCTTGTACTTCTCGCCGCGCGAACGGAACCGCTCGATCGCCTCGGCGCGCGAGACCACGTGCCGCTCGAACGGCAGGTTCTCGGCCACGATCTTGCGCATCTCCTCCTCGATGCGCGCGGCGTCCTCGGGCGCGAACGGCTCGGTGTCGAAGTCGTAGTAAAAGCCGGTCTCGATCGAGGGACCGATCGCCACCTTGGCGCCGGGGCGCAGCCGCTGGACGGCGTCCGCCATCACGTGCGACGCCGAGTGCCGCATCCGCGACAGCGGATCGTCGGGAACGTCCCCCTTGTCGCGGGGCCGAATGGTCTTGGCGGAACTCACGCGGGCAGCATAGCCGCGAGAACCGAGCACGCACCCAACCAAACAGCAACGAAATCGTTTCCCCCCATCCCGAGAACAGGCGAGGGAGAGGGCTGGTAGGCACGGGCGGGATTGAACCGCCGACCCCTACCGTGTCAAGGTAGTGCTCTTCCACTGAGCTACGTGCCTGGGATTTTTCTCTTACGATTCCGACGCCGATTTCGATTCGGCGTACGTTACGGTTCCCGCGTTCCGTGTCAAGGGAAACAAGCCGGCGGTCCTCGGTGATGATCCAGGTCCCGCTTGTGGGTGACGGTGGTGCCGGCGCGCGCGCGGCGATCGCCAGGATTCGGACCTGGTTGGCCGCCCGGGCGACGACGGTGCCGTTCCGGCTGGCGGTGGCGCTGGGGCTGCTCGGATTGCAGCTGGCGGTGGCGATTCACTCCGGCGAGCGATTCAACGCAAGTTCAACGCCGCGCCCGGGAACCCTCCCCACTTTCAAAATCCGGCCAGCGACTGGGCCCCTCGAAACTGGGATCGGCTGATTGTCAGCCGCTGGGACTCCGGCAACTACATCGAGCTCGGCCTGCGCGGCTACCGTTACTGTCCGCCGCGCGGGCCGACGCTCCCTGTTCGCGCTCCCGGCTGCAATCTGGCTTTTTATCCGACGTACGGCCTCGCCGGACGTTACGTCGCGATGGTCTCGGGCCTCCCGATCGACTTCGCGATGTGGGCGATCTCCCTGGTGTCGTCGTTCCTGTTTCTGTTCCTCTGGACCGGCAAGGACCTGACGTCGCGGCTCGGCGTCGCCGAGACCTATCTGGCGCTGCTGTTCTTCAACGCCTACACCACCGGTTACTGCCTGGTGATGGTCCAGACAGAGCCGCTGACGCTGGTGCTGGCGCTCGGGCGCCTTCGTGGCCTTCGCGCGCCAGCACCGGCTGGCCGGCGCGTTGCTGGCTGGGGCCACCACCGGCGTTCGCATCACCGGCGTGGCGATCGGGCTGGCGTTTGCGGCGGGGCTGCTGGTCGAGCTCTTGCGGGAGCGCCCGCGCTCCGTCTGGCCCTGGGTGCGCGGCCTTCTCCTGGCGGTCGTCGGCGTCTGGGGCCAGCTGGCGTTGATGGCCTATCACGCCCACCGGTTCGGCGATCCGATGACCTACATCCATGCCCACGGTCAGCTGTTCCACCACGAGCGCCCGGGCCTCGGTGCCCTGCTTCCACCCGACGCCGACAAGATCGTCCAGTCGATCGATTACCCGTTGCACGAGGGGCTGTGGCTGGCGGCGGCGTTGCTCTGGTTCGTCCACGGGCACCGCGAGGCCTTGCGGCGTTTCCCCCTCGAGCAGCAGGCCTTCTGGTACGTGACCTACTTGGCGACCGTCGGCATCGCCACCGTTGGAATGATGCCGATCTCGCTGGCCGGGATGAGCCGCTATCTCCTCCTGGCGCTGCCGATGTTCTTCGCGATGGCGGCCGCCATGCGCCCGCGCCCCCTGCTGGCGCTGCTCTGGCTGGCGATGACCGCCTGGCACTACTGGAACGTCGACATCTGCACCTACACCGGCGGGATGGGCGACCACGTGCTGGCGGTCTGCCACAGCCCGCACTGGATCAGGCACTGATCGCTGGGCGCCTCGCTCTGCGTTCGCGCGCGAGCAGCAGCCCCTGCGCGACGACAGTGAGGACGAAGACGACGAGGCCGGCGGTCAGGCCCGTCGGCCGATAGGAGATCTCCACCAGCTCTTCGCTGCTCCGCACCTTGGCCCCGACGAGCCCGTGCCAGTTCTCGGCCGGCGCCCCGCCGGCGCGCCAGCCGGGATCGAAGTTCATGTCGTAGACGACGCGATCGCCGGGCGAGGCGCCGGTGACCTGGAGCGTGACCGCGTTGGGCGTCCAGCGGGTCACCTCGGCGCGTCCGGCGCCGCTGGCGAGAAAGGCCAGGCCGCGATAGTCGGGCTGGTCGCTGCCGATGACGGTGCTCTTGGCCTCGGGCGGGATGCCGTAGCAGGTGACCATCCCGGTGTTGGCGAGCATCGAGGGATAGATGATCTTGGCGGGCCACTCGTACCGATCGCGCAGCTCGGGTCCGACCGCCGGTTTTCCGTAGCGGTAGTGCTGGAACTTCTCCTGCTTGAAGGCGGCGCTCGCCTTCACCGGCGGCACCTGCAGGCGAAACGGCGCGACGGTCGCCTGCCGGGAGATCGACGCCAGGTCGAAACCGTAGAGACAGACGATCGCCAGCGCCGCGGCCTCCGCCCAGCGGCGGCCCCGGCCGCGGGTGAAGCGCCCCCAGGGCTCGCTGGGCGCCGGCGGCCAGAACGAGGGCGAGCAGCAGGATCGCCAGGAACAGAATCCGGGCCGGCAGGTGCTGCGAGCTGAAGAGCGGGATGTGGTGGACCAGCGCCCAGATCGATTGCCCCAGCGACAGCACGACGCAGCAGAGCGCGGCGACCTTGAGCGCCACCAGACGGGGGCTCCACCCGACGGCCAGCGCGGCGAAGAGCGCCAGTACCCCGGCCACGCCGACGTAGGCGCCCCACTCCCACCAGACCCAGAAGACCCGCAGCGGCAGGTGGGGATAGAAGTCGAAGCCCTGCTGGCGCGCGGTCAGCATCACCCAGACGGAGTGCAACGACACGGCGTCGGCCGACTCGATGAGGCGCGGGTAGCGCGACATCGTGGCCAGGACCGGCAGGAGCTTGGGGGCGGCCAGACCGATCGAGGTGGCCGCGGTGAGGAGAAACAGCGCCAGCGGCCGGCGCGAGCGGACGGCGACGGCGCGCCCGATGGCGTAGAGCCAGAGCACCATCAAGGTGTGCGGATAGGGATAGATGCCGCCCAGGTAGACGATCAGCGCCAGCAGGGCGCCGCCCGCCGCCGTCAGCGCCCGGCGATCCTCGTCGATCGCCCGGTCGAGGAAATAGAGGACGAACGGCGTCCAGGCGTAGGCCAGGTGCCACATGTGCCCCGAGGCGACCTGCAGCGCCCAGCGGCTGCCCAGCATCCAGATGGCGGCCACGAACGCCCGCCAGGCCGGACTGCGGGTGAAGCGGCCGGCCAGCAGGAAGGCGC
Organism: uncultured Pseudomonadota bacterium; assembly: GCA_963847705.1. Taxonomy (GTDB): domain Bacteria; phylum Myxococcota_A; class Polyangia; order Fen-1088; family Fen-1088; genus JADGRB01. Next base: position 252,552 of record CAWKBC010000017.1, read on the forward strand.
CGAGGACCCCGACCCAGGTGGCGGCCACCACCTCGAGGCGCAGGGCCAGCGGAAACGAGAAGAGAAAATAGAGCGGCGCGAAGGGTGAGATGAAGTTGGTCGCCCCCTCGGCGTAACCCCAGGCGGGGAAGCCGCCGCAGAACCAGGGGTTCCACCAGGGGGCCTGGCCGTGGCGGAGCGCCAGCACGGTCACGTAGCGGTAGGCGGCTTGCGAGTCCCAGTCCTGAAAGCCCATCGCCCGCACGTCGGCGAAGAACGGCGCGAAGATCCAGAGCGCCAGCAGGAGGATCGGGACGACCGCCGCCCAGGCCCAAAGGGGATCGTGGCGATCGCGAAGGGAGCGCGGCGACTCGGGCACGGCGCGACTTTCGTATGCCCCGACCGCGACAGCAAGTCAGGCGACAGCAAGGTCGGGCGACGCGACGTGCAGGCCGACTTGCTCCCGCTGCGCCGCGCTGGCAAGATTTCCGCGCTTTGATCATTGGCCGTAGCCCTCTGCGTGTCTCTCTCGGCGGAGGGGGCACCGACCTCCCCTCGTACTACCGCGAGCACGGCGGGTTTCTGATCGCCGCCGCGATGACCAAGTACGTCTACGTCTCGATGCACGAGACGCCTCTGCAGGAGATGCTGCTCCGGTATTCGCAGATCGAACGCGTCAAGGAGGTCTCCGAGATCCGCCACCCGATCCTCCGGGAGGCGCTCACCTTGACCGGCATCCGCGGGCCGAATCTGGAGATCACCAGCATGGCGGACATCCCCTCGGGGACCGGGCTCGGCTCCTCGGGGAGCTTCGCCACCTGCCTGCTCAAGGTGCTGCACAAGTTCAAGCGGCAGAACATCCACCCCCGCGAGCTGGCCGAGATGGCCTGTCACCTCGAGATCGACGTCCTCAAGGAGCCGATCGGGAAGCAGGATCAGTACATCGCGGCCTTCGGCGGCGTGACGGTGTTCGAGTTCAACCGGGACGACAGCGTCTCCGCGCGCCCGGTGCGGGCCAGCGCCGACACGCTGGATCTGCTGGAGGACAGCCTGATCATGGTGTCGACCGGCTTTTATCGGGCGGCCGGCCAGGTCCTCAAGGAGCAGGACGACAGGACGCGGACGGCCGACCCCACGATGGTCAGCAACCTGCACTACGTCAAAGAGCTGGGGCAGCGCAGCCTGGAGGCGATCGAGAGCGGCAACCTCACCGATCTCGGCCGGCTGATGGACGAGCACTGGGCGCACAAGAAGAAGCGTTCGAGCCTGATGTCGAACCCCGACATCGACCGCTGGTATGCGCTGGCGATGGAGAACGGCGCCCTGGGCGGCAAGCTGATCGGGGCGGGCGGCGGTGGCTTCTTGCTGTTTTACACCGAGCAGAAGGGGCGCCTGCGCCACGCGCTCCGGGGCGCCGGCCTCGTCGAGGTGAACCTCGGCTTCGATTATGAAGGCACCAAGATCCTGTAGCGTTGGCGACCTCCTCGGCTCCTGGCGGGATCGAATTGCGGAGATGACCTGGAGCGAGCGTGTCGGCTGCGGCCTGGGCGCGCTCGCCGTGCTGCTGGCCTTCGCCGTCTCGCTCTGCGGGATCGGCGGCGCCTTCCCGGACGGGCACTACGCCTCGAGCTCGGTGATCGGGACGGCCGCCTACAACACCTACCGCTGGAAGACGTTGTTCCCCGTCGAGGTCTACGTCGATCACCCGCCGGCCTCCTCGGTCTACTACATGCACCACCCGCTGGGGATGTTCTGGGTCATCGACCTCCTCGGCAAGACCTTCGGCCTGCACGACTGGGTGCTCCGCCTGCCGCCGCTCGTCTACATGACGGCGACGACCCTGTTGTTGTTCAAGGTTGGGCGCGCGCTCTGGGGCGCGATCCCCGGCGGCCTCACCGCCCTGGCCTACGTCGCGCTGCCAATCACCCTGGGGTACGCGAACTACCACGACCTCGAGCAGCCGGTGATGTTCGGCGTCGTCCTGGCCAGCTGGGGCTACCTGCGGTTCGTGCGCACCTGGCGCGAGCGGTATGCGCTCGCCAGCGTGCTCGGCTTCGTGTTCGCCCTCAACAACGACTGGGCGGCCTACCTGTGGGGCGCCCCGTTCCTGGCCGGCCTCTTCGTCTACGCGTTCCTGCTCTCGGAGCCGACGCGCGGGCGGCTGGAGATGAAGCCGTTCGGCCGCTACTGGGCGCTCATGTGCGTCGGGGCGGCGTTCAGCTTGGCCCTGGAGATCGTGGTGCTCAGTCAGAGCGGACGCATCTCGGACGTGCTGTCGTCGTACCTGCTGCGGTCGTCAGGGACGGCCATCCCGCTGAAGGTCGTCCTGGCGGCGCGCCGTTACCGCATCGAGCTGATGTTCACCACGCTCGGGATCGGCCTGGGGAAGCTGGCGCTCCCGATCATCGTCGCGCGCGCGGTGATCAGACGGAATCACCTCGAGCTGCTGGCCCTCCCCCTCTTCTTCTGCGCGCTCTGCCAGTACCTGGTCTTCAAGGAAGGGGCCGACGTTCACATCTTCTGGCCGCACTACTTCGCCCCCTACTTCGCGCTGGCGGTGGGCGCGCTGGCAGCGTCGGTCTGCGAGCTGACGGTCTGGGCCTGGGAGCGTCTCGGCCGGCCGGATCCCTCCCGGGGCGTTCGGGCCGCGCCCTGGGTGGCGCTGGTGTTGCTCGGGCTGCCGGTCGGCTTCGTCCTCAAGGATGGCCTCTCGCTGCTGCGCCTGGCGCGCGAGACGGGCGGGCGCTTCGCCGAGGTGAACCTGGACACCGACCTCGACAAGGAGGCGGTGCTGCGCTGGTTCCTGGCCCGCTTGCCCCCGACGGTGGGAATCGCCTATCACCCCGCCATCCACGACGGCTGGGCGCTGCAGTGGGAGCTGCGGCCGCGCCTCTCGGCCGCCAACCAGCCGGTCGTGGCCGGCGTCTCCGACAGCACCCGCGTCTACATCATGGACACGCGGAGCGCGTCGCCCGGCGAGCTGCAGCAGGCGGCCGGGCGCTACCACGTCCAGGCGGTCGGATTCCTCTGGGTGTTCGATCGGGCGCAGCCCCCCGCCCCGCTCGACGGATATGTTCTCGACGAGCGCGAGCCCACGCTGTGGGAGCGCTGGTGGCTGGGACCGACGGAGCCGATCCGATCGGTCCGGCCCGATGCCTGGACCACCTGGGAGTGGCGCAAGATGCTCGGCCAGCCGGCGGTGGTGCCGACGAGCGCACCCACCACCACCGACGAGCTGCGGATCGCGCACAACGCCGCCGTCGAGCGCGGCGACCTGGCGTCGGCAGCGCGGCTGCGGGCGGCGCTCGTCGCGCGCCTCAACGTGCACCTGACCGCCGCGTTCGAGGGGGGGACGTCGCTTATCGGCGCCGTGCAGCGGACCGGCGCGCGCCGAAGCTTCACCCTGTTCTTCGTCGCAGGGAACATCGCGGGCGACGCGCGCTTCTCCGTCCACGCCAGGGTCACCGCGCCGCCACCCCTGTCGGGGCTGCCGGCCGCGCCGGAGAATCTGGAGATCGCCGGGGGAGCGACCTGGCCGACCAGCTTCTGGCGCCGGGGCCAGATCTACAGTCTCGAAGCGGTCTATCGCAAGCGACCCGGGACGGAGCTCCTCACCGGTGCCTGGAGCCCGGGGCCGCGGCGGACCGACGCCGCGACGCCGGTCGAGATCGCCCGCCTCTAAGCGCCGGGCGCGCGACAGACAGCGAAGGTGTTGAGCCCGAGCTTGTGAGAGAAGCAGGTGATGCCGCTCGGGCGGAACCCGGCCGACACCAGCAGGGGCCAGAGATCCTTCACGTCGTAGTACATCTTGTGGTCGTCCATCTCGGCCGCGGGGGAGAGGCCCAGGCGAAAGGCCGAAAGCTCCAGGTACTTCTTGCCCCTCCAAGACGGGACGTTGACCAGGAGGACGCCGCCCGGCAGGAGCAGCCGGCGCGCTTCGCCGAGGAGGCGCAGTGGATCGTTGACGTGCTCGAGCACCGAGACGATGAGGACGACGTCGAGCGAGGCCGAGGGGAGCGCGCCCAGCGCCTCGGGGAGCTGCCCCTCGACCGCCCGGACGCGCGGGTCGGTCTTGAGATCGTCGGCCAGCGCCACGTCGACCAGGACGGCGCTGGCGACCTCGCCCAAGATGGTGCGCGAGAAGGACGCCTGGTATCCGCAGCCGAAGTCGCCGATCCGCTTGCCGGCAAAGTCGGGGACGTGGCGGCGGATCTGCCAGGACGACAACCAGACGCCGAACCGGTCGACCAGCGTCCCGCGGCTGTTCTGCAAGAAGGCCTCCTGGCGCGCGGTCACGGCTTGCGCCTCACGGCCACCGCGGTCGAGTGCAAGATCAGCGTGAAGGTGAAGGTCATGAAGCCGAGGATGGAGAGCAGGAGACCGGTGGCGGCGAGGTTGTTGATCGGAGAGCCGACCAGCAGCTGAAATCCATTGCGGAGGTAGTTGCGGGTGAGGAGGCCGCCACAGACGAGACCCGCGCCGAAGAGCGCGGCGGCGATCCCCACGCTCCGGTTGTAGGGGAAGCGACGGAACCACCTGGCCGTGACGTCCCCGTCCCAGTCGAAGAAGATCTGCGACAGGATCCCCATGTAGACGCATTGCAGGCCCAGGATCGAGAGCGAGAGGCCGAGCAGCATCCAGTGCAGATCGAAGGTGACGGGCCCGAAGGTGAGGGTCCCGAACGAAAGCGGCAGCGTCAGCAAGAGCCCGGCCGCCAGGAGGATCAGCCCCGGCTTGTAGAGGAAGAAGTCGGCGCCGTAGACGAACATCGCGCGCAGGTTGATCCAGGCCGCCGCCCAGGGCGAGAACCAGCCGGAGCGCTTGTGGTGGCTGAGCCGTCCGTCGCGGTCCTTGAGGAAGCGAATCGGGACCTCCTCGGTGCGCAGGTTCATGTGCACCGACTTGAGGACCATCTCGGAGGCGTACTCCCAGGACTGCGAGCGCAGATCCATCCGTCCCAGCGCCGCCTTGGTGATGCCGCGCATGCCGCAGTGGATGTCGGAGAATCGACTGCCGAAGATGACGTTCAAGATCGCCGTCGTCACCGGCGTCCCCAGATAACGGTGGAGCGGCGGCATCGACCCCGGCTCGATGAAGCCGCGAAAGCGCGAGCCCATAATGAACTCGGCGCCGCCCCGGAACTTCTCGACGAACGGGGCCAGCTCGCGGAAGTCGTAGGTGCAGTCGGCGTCGCCCATGACGATGTAGCGGCCGCGGATGAAGGGGAGCGCGTCGATGTACGCGCGCCCGAGGCCCCGCTTGGGGGTGCGCAGCACGCGGGCCCCGCCGGCCAGCGCCAGCTCTGTCGTGCGGTCGCTGCCGCTGTCGATGATCAGGATCTCGCCGACCACGCCGGCCTTCTTCATCCCCTGGTGGCACCAGGCGACGAAGTCGGCGATGGTCAGCTGCTCGTTCAAGGCCGGGATGACGATCGAGAGCTCCGGCTCTGCCACGTCGTTGGCCGGGAGCAGGAGCTCGATTTCGGGATCGACGGCCGAGGCGGGCACCAGGTTCACCAGGGGCGCGCTCAGGTCTGCCCCGCTCACATCTTCCCCGCTTTCATGTCGGGGATCATCGCCAGCATGGAGCGGCGGAGCGCCTCGCGCGTGGAGTGCTCGCAGCGCCAGCCGAGCCCGCGGATGCGCCCCGTGTCGAGCCGGACGATCGGGACGTCCCCCTTCCAGCCGCGGTCGCCGCCGGTGTAGTCGAAGACGACGCGCTCCTTGGCCAACCCCACGCACTCCACCGCCAGCGCCGCGATCTCGGCGACCGTGATGTAGTCGCCGGTCGCCACGTTGTAGGCGGCGAACGGGGCCGTCGTCTTGTCGTGGGCCGTCAAGACGGCACGGACGATGTCGCTCACCAGGACGTAGGACTTCGACTGGGTCCCGTCGCCCAGGATGCGCAAGGTGATCGCAGCCTCACCCGCCGCCTGGGCGGCCAGCAGGCGGCGCGCGAAGTCGAATCCCACGCCGTGGGTCTGGCGCGGGCCCACCACGTTCCCGAACCGGAAGCCGCAGCCGGAGAGCCCGAACATGTAGGCGTAGCTGGCGATGAGCGCCTCGCCGGCCAGCTTGCTGGCGCCGTAGGTCGACACGGGGATGAGCGGCCCCATGTCCTCGGTCCCCTCGCGCGTGCCGAGCTCGCCGTAGACGCCGCTGCCGGAGGCATAGAGGATCCGCTTGGCGCTGGTGGTGCGCATCGCCTCGACCACCGCGCTGGTGAGCGCGGTCCCCTGGGTGAAGTCGATGGTCGGCTCGCGGGCCGCACGGGCGATGTCGGGGTTGGAGGCCAGGTGGATGACGACGTCGTGCCCGTCCATGGCGGCGGCCAGCGCGCGCGCGTCCTCGACGTCGCCGCGCACGGCGCGAAAGCGCGGGTCGGCGTCGTGCTGGGCGTGGTGCCAGGGTCGCCCCGAGGAGTAGTTGTCGTAGAGCGTGACACCGGCTGCGCCTGCCGGTCCGAGCAGGTGATCGGTAAAATGACTGCCGATGAATCCGGCGCCACCAACGATGAAAAAGCGCTGCGCGGAGAGGGGCTGGCTCACGGGGCGAGCATCCTAGTCCAATCCTTCGTTGAAATCCTTGGGGGAAATCCTACGGCGCGCGCGGCGCGGAGCGCGGCCCGGTCAGCGGGTCGGTTCCGTCGATTCCCATTTGGTCGCGGACTGCTTGAGCCGTGGATGGCTGACCAGGAGGTGCCAGATCACCGCGCAGAGTCCCTCGGTGTGCGGCGTGATCCGGTCGGGCGACACGGTCGGGATGATGACGCAGGCCTCGGCCGCGGTCCTGGTCGCGCCCCCGTCCTTGCCGACGATGCCGAAGACGGCCGCGCCCCGCTCGCGCCCGAGCTCCACGGCGCGCACCAGGTTCATCGAGACGTTCTTCTCGCGGCTGCCGCCTCCGACCGAGAAGACCAACAGCGCGTCGCGCTTGTCCAGGCGCGAGACCTTCAGCCACTCGGAGAAGCTGGTGTCCCACCCTTCGTCGTTCACGCGCGCCGTCAGCTCGGAGACGTTGTCGGTGGGCGTGTAGGCCTCGAAGCCGCAGATCTTGCGGAAGTCGTTGACCGCGTGGCTGGCGTGCCCGGCCGAGCCCCCGACGCCCAGGATGAAGAGACGCCCACCGGCATCGCGCACGCGGCCGAGGCCGATCGCCACCGCGTCGACCGCCGCCGCGTCGATCTCGCGAACCGCCCTCAGCGTCTCTTGCAGGAAGAGATCGACGAAGCCCCGCGTCTCCGTGCTCACAGCTTGAACCCCGCCGCCTCGGCGTCTCGGAAGAACATCTGCACCGTCTCCAGGCTGAAGTCGCCGAGATCCTTGCCGACCAGCTCCAGCTTCTTCAAGAGATCGGGCGTCACCGTGATGATGTCGCAGCCGAGCTCGGCCGCCTGGACGATGTTCAGGAGCTCGCGCGGGCTGGCCCAGAGCAGCTCGACCGACTTGCCGGCGGCCCGGCAGATCGACAGCGCCTCCCGCATGAGCGGGATCGGATCGCGGCCGGTGTCGGCGATGCGGCCGGCGAACACCGAGACCACCGAGGGCGCCCCGCCTTCGAGCGCCCGGGCCACCTCGCGCACCTGCGCCACCGTGCAGATGGCGGTCACGTTCAGCTTCACGCCGGCGCCGGCCAGCTCGCGCACCAGCCCGGTGGTCGGCTCGCGCTTGGTGTTGGTGACCGGAATCTTGACGTAGACGTTGCCACCCCAGGTGGCGATCTCACGCGCCTGCCGCAGCATCTCCCCGGTGTCGTCGGCGAACACCTCGAACGAGATCGGCCGGTCCTTGATCGCCGCCAGAACCTCCTTGGCGAAGGCCCGGTAGTCGGAGATCCCTGCCTTGCGCATCAACGTCGGGTTGGTGGTGAAACCGGAGATGCGGGGGTCGCGCGCCGACTCCAGCATCGAGGGCAGCGACGCACCGTCGGCGAAGATCTTGATCCGGTCCAAAGTCGCCTTGAAGTTAGGCTGGTCGGTAGGCTCGTTGCGCATGGGGGTCCTCTAGATAAGAGCGTTCGAGTCTCGCAAATCGTCGCGGAGATAACAAAGTCATTTTGGCTCGGGCGGGATCTCCCCGTGACAGACCGACAGCCGCCGGACGAGCTTCTCGTAAAGGGGCCGGTTGTTGGCCTCGAAGTGGGCGTACTGTCCCTTGATCCCGAGCGCCAGCCCGATCCCCATCGACGGGATCGCCAGCAGGACGGCTGCCGCGACGACCAGCTTCCGGAGGATCCGACGCGCCCTCAGCGCCTCGTAGGCGGCCCCGGCCCCGAGCGTGCCCAGCAGGACCACGCTCCCCACGATGTCGCCCAGATACCGGTTGGTGGCGGTCGAGAGGACGAGGCACGGCGCGAGCGCGGCGGCCGCCGCCAGGGCCGTCGCCCCCACGGCCCAGCTGAAGGGCGAAACCCGGCGGGTCCGCCAGAGCGCGCGCGCCGCGGCGACCAGGGCGAAGGGCGCGAACCAGGACCAGAGGAGTGTCGGAAGCAGCCCGGCGACCTGCTCGTAAACGAAGTAGTCCTTCGGAAGCTTGGTTCCCGGCGGAAAGGCGCGCATCCCCATGTCCAGGATCGCGTAGGCGAAGGGGAAGCGGCAGGACCAGACCGCCGGCCGCAAGAGATAGGCGTAGAGGTTCGTGGGAAGGAACCTCGGGGCGGCCCCCATGTTGATCCAGCTGAGCTGATAGCGGTGCCCGAAGTCGAGCCAGGCGTCGAACCGCAGCCGGTTGTAGCCGAGGGTGGCGAACAGGCCGAGCGCCACCGGCAGGCCGAGCCAGAGCGCCGTCTGCGCCGCCCGGCGTGGCCAGCGCTCCTGCCTGCCTCCGGCGGCGCCCAGCAGGGTCGCGACGACCAGAAGCGCGACCGCCGGGGCGAGACTGGTCCGGCAGCCAAAGGCCGCGGCCCAGGACGCCCCCGCCGCGACGAGAGACAGGCGCCGCACGTCGCTCGCCCAGACCGCGTCGAAAGCAAACACCAGCCCCAGCAGCAGGAACGCCTGTCCGCCCACGATTGCCGCCTCGTAGACGGCTCCCCGCGCCAGGTTGTAGAGCGTCGGGTTGGCGAGCCCGAGCACGAGGACGGCGGCCACCTCCAGCGCGACGGGCAGGCGACCGAACAGGCGCCGCCCCGCCCGCTCGATGAAGAGCGTCCCCGCCACGAACTGCAGGGTGGTCAGTGCGAATACAACAGGCTCGTCGCCCACGGGGGTCGAGACTCGAAAGAGGGTCTTCACCGCCGCAAGGAGCAGCGCCGGCACCGGCCCCCAGTAGAGGTAGTAGTGGCCGCGATAGAAGCTGGCGTCCCAGTACCAGAGGCCGGCGTTGGCGGGATCGAGCGGGTTGGGCCGGGAGACGAGAGCGGCTGGCGGCTCGACGGAAAGATGCAGGTGCCCTGCTCGAAACCCCTCCGCGAGATCGTTGAGGTAACCGGTATAGAAGTGCCAGCGGGTGAAGGTCCCGGCCGAGGTGATGTACCAGGAGACCAGCTCGACGAGGGTGGCCGCGGCGACCAGCGCTGCGATCCGTCGGTGGCTGCCTGCCGTCCTCATCCTAGCGGCAGAATGACAGCTTCCGGCGGAGGCTCTCGTACAGAACGGCATTGTGCTGCTTGAACATCTCGTCGTAGCCCCCGAAGCCGAGAAGAAACCCGATGACCATCGTGGCACCCGCCAGGAGGATCAGGAGCGCGACCACCCCGCGCCGCGGCCAGCGACCGCGCACGGCGTCGACCAGCGACCACCCGCCCCAGGTCGCGAGCAAGACCGCGCCGGCGGAGAAGTCGCCCATGTAGCGCATGGTGGTGTCGAAGGCCGAGACGAAGACCAGCGGCATCAGGAAGGTGAGGACGGCGAAGCTGGCAAGGCACCAGACCTGGGCGCGAGCCGGGCCATCGAGGACGCCCGTCGGATCGGGAGCGCGCCGCCACCTGACCACCCCGCGGACGATGAACCAGACCGCGACCAGGCAGAGCCAGGTCCAGGGCGCGGTCACGAACAGTCCCGCCTGCGGTTCGTGGGTCGAATACCCAGGGGGAAACCGCAAACCGTGGGGGAAGCCGTGCGCCCCGATGTCGTAGAGCGCAGACAGAAATGGGAAACGGCAGGCCATCCCGACTGGCCGGAACAGGTAGCTGAAGATGTTGAGCGGCAGATAGGCCCGCGAGGTGATGAACGGGAAGACGTTCAGCTGGTACCTGATCCCGACCTCGAACCAGGAGTCGAAGCGGGCCTTGTTGTAAACGGCGAGCAGCCCCAGGGTGAGCGCGACAGGGACGCCGAGCCAGCAGGCGCTGGCGGCCGCTCGGCGCCAGCGACGCCGCGTGGGGGTCGAAGAGCAAAGGGCGGTCAGCACCACGAAAGCGCCCACCGGCAACACCGCGCTGACCCGGCAGGCGATGGCCGCCGCCCAGCAGGCGCCGGCCACCAGCAGCCGCCAGCGCGCAGGCGGTGCCTCGGACGCCGCCCACACGGCGTCGAACGCCGGCACCAGGCCCAGCAGCAGCAACGACTGCGCCGCCGCGATCGCCGCCTCGTAGATGCCGGGGGTGGCCAGCATGAACGGGTTCGGCGTGACGTAGGCGAAGGCCACCGTCGCCAGCAACGCCAGGCTGGGCGGCAGCGCGGGGAAGAGGCGTCGGGTCATTCGGCCGATCAGCAGCGCGCCCGAGACCAGGATCAGCGTGTAGCTGGCGAACGTCACGTACTGGTCGCCGATCACGCCCTTCAGCCGCAGGACGGTCTTCACGGCGATCAGCACCAGCGCCGGCAGCGGCCCCCAGTAGAGGTAGTAGTGCCCCTTGTAGAGGCTGGCGTCCAGGAACCAGAGGTTGGAGTTGGACCAGTCGAACGGATTCGGCCGGGCCAGGAGCTCGGGCGGCGGCGGGACCGGGATGTAGAGGTGGCCGGCGCGAAATCCCTCCGCGATGAGGTCGTAGTTCGTGTTCCAGGTCGACCAGGTGGTGAAGGTCCCGGCCGTGATGATGAAGAGGTAGCTGACCTCGATCGCCAGCAGCAGAAAGACGAGCGGCAGCCACCGCGGCCAACGAAAAGATCGTGCGCGCCACCAGGCCGTCAGTCGCTCTGTCGCCCCAGGAGAAATTCCGCGAAGTGTCGCAAATCAGCCCCATGAAAGGAAGGTCGAAGGCCGCGCGCGGCCAGGGTGGCGCGGTCGTCGGACGCCACCTCGCCGAGGTAGGCGGTCTGCAGGCCGAACGCGCTGCCGGCGAGGATGTCGGGCGCGCGATCCCCGACCATCCAGGAGCGCGCGCGGATGAAAGACGGGTGGCGGGCGAAGGCTTCTTCCAGGAGGCCGGTGGCCGGCTTGCGGCAACCACAGCCGTCCTCCGCGCGGTGGAAGCAGAGGTGCGAGCTCAGGATGACGCCGCCGTCAGCCGTGGCCGCCCGCAGGACCTCTGCGTGCGCCGCCTCGAGCTCGGCGCGGGTGGTCTTCCCCTTGGCCGCGGCCGGTTGGTTGCTGGCGATCACCAGCCCGAACCCGGCGTCGGTCAGCGCGCGCAGCGCCCCCGGCACCCAGGGGAAGACCTCCACCTCGCTCGGGCGCATCGGGCTGTCGGGACGCGGCTCCGCCGGGTTGTCGAGCAGGCGATTGAGGACGCCGTCTCGGTCGAGGACGATCAGCGTTCCGGCAGCGTCGACTTCTGGGCGAGCCATTGCGCGAAATCCTCCAGGCCGGCGGGGGATCCGATCTCGTAGAAGCGCTCGGCCGATTCGAAGCCGCCGAGCTGGCCGCGCAGCGACAGGGCGTGAAACAGCTCGCTCAGATCGGCCTTGGCGCCGGCGGGGACCTCCTCGGCCACCACCCGACGCTCGAGCGCGGAGAGACCGTAGTCGATGAAGGCGAAGTCCTCGGCGGGACGCGTCCGGCGCTGCTTGTCGTAGAGGGTCACCATCCGGCCGTCAAAGATGACATTGCTGGTGTCCCAGCGGCCTTGATTTCGAAACACCGTCATGAGGGCCGGCGCGCCCGAGGCGGCGAAGGCCCGAAAGACGGCGGCGAAGTCGATGGGAAGGAACGAGTCTCCGTAGGTCAGCAGAAAGCGCTCTTCCAGGGCCCCCTCGTCGAGGGCCAGCCGGACGGCCCCGGCGGTGCCGCGCAGGTTGGCCCCCTCATCGACGGTGCGGACGCGGAGCCCGAACGCGGCGCCGTCGCCGACGTGGTCGCGCAGCGCCTCACCGAGGTAACCGACCGACAGCACCACGTCGGTCACCCCGTGCGCCGCCAGCCAGGTGAGCTGATGGTCGATGAACGGTCGTCCGGCGACCGCAATCAACGCCTTGGGAACGCTCTCGGTGAGCGGCCGCATCCGGGTGGCCAGGCCGCCCGCCAGGATCAAGCACTGCACGGGCGCGGCGTCCTCATTCGGCTAGAGCCGGTAGGCGACGCCGGCCAGCAGCTCCCAGCGCCCGATGTTGCCGTAGAAGTACTGCTTCTTCGCGCTGCTCGCGTAGGCCGGCCAGAAGAACAGCGAGACGTTCTTCGTCAGCTCGTACTCGGCGGCGCCGCCGATGCGGATCAGCAACAGCGCCTGCGAGCCGTTGATGGTGACCGAGGGGCTCTCCAGCAGCGTCGAGCTCGGCGTGAGGCCGCCGATCGACAGCACGCCGATCCCCAGGTCGCCCATCAACGTGAACCGCGGCGCGCCCCGCACGACGATCGTCGGATCGATCAGGAACGAGGAGAAGCTGTCCTTCGAATCGGTCTCCTTGAGGAACGTGTAGCCGAACAGGGCGCCGAGCCGGAACCGCACCCGGGCCGCAGGGTTCCCGAAGGTGTAGCCGCCTGCCAGCGTGAAGGCGAACGACGGCTGGGCGTTCTCCTGCAGCCCCGACGACCAGGTGTCGAACCCGATGGCGGCGCGCAGATCGATCCGGCGCGGTGGCGGCGGGACGGCCCGCGGGGCGCTCGCCTCGACGACGCCGCCCGGGCTGGTTGTCCCCTGCGTCGAGGTCGGTGCAGCGGCGGCGGTCCCGCCGGTGACCACCACCTCCGGATTGGCCGCCGCAGGAGCGCTCGACGGCTCGGTCGCGGGCGGCGCGCCGCCGCTTCCGCCCGGGTTGTCCGGACCGAACGGCCCCGGTGGCGGAAGGCCCCTGGCCTGCTCCTGAACCGAGAGCTGCTTCTGCAGCGCCTCGATCTTCTGTTCCACCTCGGAGCGGTTGCGCGCCTTGGGAGAGTTGCTCAGGTAGCGCTTGTAGAAGAAGATCGCCTTCTGCGCGTCCCCCATCGTGCGGTAGGCCTGCGCGATGTTGTAGAGGAAGCCGGGATCGTTCTTGAGCTGGTACCCGTTCTGCCAGGCGTCGATCGCCTTGTCGAACTGCCCCAGGTCGAAGTAGGTGTTCCCCTGGGTGAACAGGTCGCGCGCCTTCTGGGCGTCGTCGGCGCGGGCAGCCGTCGCGCCCCACGCCATGAAGACGATCGCCACCAGCAGCGCAACCAGAGAGGCGCGGGCTCGCACTGCCTCCATCGTAGCTGCAAAGGCCCTGCCCCGGCAAATTCATCGGCCGGCGTGACGTTCACGATCTGCGTGACGATTCACGATCTGCGTACGCGGGGCGCCAGCTCCAGGGCCGGCTTGCCTCGGCGGAACACCCGCACCGAGCCGGAGGTCTGCGAGACGACGATGGCGATGGCCTCCGTGTCGCGCGAGATCCCGGCCGCCGCCATGTGCCGCGCGCCGAGCCCGAGCGGAAGGTCGAGCTCCTTTTTGTCGTCGAGGTTGAGGTAGCGGCCGGCGGCCACCACGGTGCCGTCCTCGCGCACGATGAAGGCGCCGTCGAGCACCGAGAAGGCGTGCAGCGCGTGCCGCACGTCGGGGTTCATGATGTTCTTCTCGTCCTCGGAGTAGCCCTGAAACGGATTCAACGTCAGCTGGCGCGACTTCTCCATCACGGTGTTGGAGTCGCCGATCACGAACAGCGCGCCCACGGGCCGCCCCTCCCACCCCTCCACGCCGATGGAGACCGCCAGCTCGATCAGGGTGTCCATCACGCCTGCCGACACCCCCTCGGCTTGCAGGAAGCCAAACGAGCCCTCCCCGTCCTCGGGACCGACGGTGACCACCAGGATGGAGTCCGGATAGGCGGCCGGCTTGCGCGCCAGGAGCCCGACCACGACGTCACCCTCTTTGTAGATTCCGCGCGCGATCCCGCTCACCAGGGCAATCTTTAATTTTTCGGGGCGGCCGAGGTCGTAGTCGGGGAGCGGCAGCACCGGAACGCCCGAGGCCTCGATCACGTCGCGCTGGTTTTCGCTGACCACCGCCTGCACGAGCCGCTTGCGGGCCCGTGGTTTGCCGCGAAAAAGCTCCTCGGGGAGCGCCAGGTCGCCGACGTACAACAAGTGATCGACGCTGGGGCGCGCGGCGAGCGCCACCGCCGCGCGGATCACGTCGGCCTGGGTGGCCGTGGGGGCTTTGGCCATTTTCGGCGGTCCTCGGGGGCACATGCTACGCTGAAATTGGAAGGCTCGGAATGAAGTTACCGCTCAAGGGCCTCGTGCCGCGCTTGGTTCCGCGCTGGATGCCGCTCCTGCTGGGCGCGCTCATCGTCATCGGCATCGCCTTCGACATGGTGACCCGCTCCCAGCTGTCGGCGACCACGGCCCTCATGTGTGAGGGCGAGTACGCCGACACGCTGCAGGTCCAGTCGGCGCGCACCCGCGACACCGAGCAGGGACCGAAGAGCCAGTTCAGCTACCTGGTTCGCAGCTCCGCGAAGTACGAATGCCCCTTCTTCGGCCCCGACGGCAAGCTGCGCCGCCGGCGCGTCCAGGCCAGCGAGCTCGGCACCGCGTTCGCGTACGAGGCGTCCGGCAACGACACCTACCTGCTCACCAACGAGCACGTCGCCGCCTGGCCCGATGTGACCGACACCTTCCACCGCATCGACGGCGTGCCCGAGGGGTGCAAGCGCGTCGAGGACAAGCTGCGCATCGTGCGCGACGAGCGCGACGACTTCGAGCCCGGGCAGATCGCCCTCACCCGCGTGGCGGTCGATCCGCTGCTCGACGCCGCCATCCTCAAGGCGAGCCAGAAGCTGACCGTGCTCCCCTACCAGATCGGCAAGAGCGCGGCGCTGCGCCAGGGGAACGCCGTCGAGGTGCGCGGCTTTCCGCTCGGCGTGATGCAGGCGGTTTCGGGCGGCAAGGTGGTGAACCCCTACGATCGCGACCAGGAACAGGGATGGGACCACGTCGACTTCGTCATCGACGCGCTCCTCGCCGAGGGGAACTCGGGCAGCCCGGTGCTGGCGGCCTCGTGCAAGTCGCACGATCTCGAGCTGGTCGGCGTCTACCACGCCGGCTACAAGGGGCACGGCGCGCTGAACGTGGTGGTCGGCATCGACCAGCTCACCGAGTTCATGCACAAGAAGCGCCGCATTGCGCGGGCCGTCAGCGAGGGGGGGCCGGGCGCGCCCTCGGCCGCGGACCGCGCGCGGGTCAAGCAGGCCCTGGGGGCCGGGACCTTGCCCCTGTTCGACTTCGGCGGGTTGTTCGTGCGGGCCGAGGAGGCGGACGGCGTCCTCCTCTATCACTTCTACGGCCGGCAGTTCCCGCTCGACGATCGGCGGGTCGCGGTCCTCGAAGATCGCCCCAAGGAGGGCGCCTTCGGCGAGCTGGCGCGCTTCTGGGTGCTCGGCCAGACGGGATGGCGCGAGTGGCCGCCCGCCGCGCTGGGAACCGAGGAGCACGATCTGCTGACGCGCGTGGGCGATTCGATCCGGCTGCAGATCCTGCACACCGTCGACTACCGGACGGCGCTGGCCAACCCCGGGTCGGCCGACGAGAGACGGCACGGCCGCGATCTGTCGCGCGCGATCTCCCGCGACGTTCCGGTCGCGCGCGATCTGGCTTCCAATCTGCTCGACACCGTCGACCGGCTTTCTTCGGCGCGAGATCCGGCCGCCCCGGGGCCGGCCGTCGCCGGCTCGGAGACGCCTCCGGGGACTCCGCCGCTGCCGGCCTCCCCGCCGCCCGCGCCGCTTGGTTCGCCGCTCAGCGCGCCGCCGCACGCGGCCGGTCGCGCCGGTCAGCTGTAGCGCTTGCGCACGAGCGCCAGGATGGCGTCCTTGGCGCAGTCGTCGCAGTAACCGAAGCGCGACTTCATCGTCGCCAGCGTGTTGCCCGAGGCGGTGGCGGCGTCGGGCTGCATCCGCGAGGGGCCGTCGGTCAGCAGGACCAGCAGATCCTCGTTGATCTTGCGGACCTGCTTCTTGCGCTCCTCGAAGAACGAGGTGCGCAGCTCCGCGATGGGGCGCGGGAAGATCTGCTCGTAGTCCGGCCGCTGCTTGGGGTGATCGATCGACCAGGCTCCGATCCGGCTGATGACCTCACGGCGGAACTCGTCGCGGCGGCCCGCCATCTGCAGGATCCGTTCGATCTCCGCCATCATCTCCTCGTCAGGCTCCTCATCCTTGCCGGTGATCGGGTTGGGGACCTTCTCCTTCTTGACCCAGTAGGAGACGTGCGCCACGTAGCGCTCGAAGCGGTCGATGTAGCGGCGCTCCTCGACCAGCCCCATCGAGGTGCGCACCTCGTCGTCGATCTGATCGATCAACTTGTCGCGCACCTGGAAGATGAACTTGCGGTTCTCGTGGAAACCGCCCGGCAGCGGCTCCTGCTTGAGGAACTCGTAGACCGTCACGCCGCGGACCAGCTCCTCCAGCTCATCCAACACCGCGAAGGGCGACAGGCACTTGTACCGCGTGCTCTGCGCGGCGTTCATGATCACCAGCTTCATCTCGCGCGGCGAGGCGCCGGTGCGCCCCTCGTAGTTGGGATAGTTGTCCGACTCGCGGGCGATCTTCTCGACCCCGGCCACGAGATCGCGCTGCTGCTCGGTGCTGAGCCCCTCCGGCGTGGCGCCGTCGGCGTAGAGCTGCGCCTTTTCCATCGGCCCCAGCTTGGAGACGATGTCCGACAGGGTCTTGCTGTACTTCTCGGCCAGCGGCTTCTTCATTCGCGTCAGCGCCGCCCAGAGCGCGGTCACCCAGGCGACGTGCGGCGCCACGTGCCTTGCCGACTCGGTGTGCGCGGCCTGGATCTGCGCCTCGTAGATCCGCTGCTCCACGCGGTGGTCCAGCAGGTAGGGCACGCGCACCAGCTCCATTCGACCCTTGAACGACTGGAACTCGGGGATCTCCTTGAACGCCGCCAGGTACCCCTCGTTCGACGAGCCGATGAAGACCGTGTCGAGCTCCAGGCTGGCGACGTCGAGCGAGACCCGCCCCTGCTCCACCGTGCCGAGCAGGTACTTGTACGACTCGAGCGGCCGCTTGAGCAGATCGGCAAAGTCGATCACGCCCCGGTTCCCGTCGACCAGCTCCCCCTGGTATTCGTAGAGCGTCAGCGACTGCAGCGCCGGCGGCAGCGAGGCGAGCGAGCGGTCCATCGTCAGCTGCCGCGAGTGGGCGTCGACCGCCAGCTGCGGCTCGACGGTGGCGGCCGCCTGCCGGTAGCGCCGGGAGACGAAGAAGCGCTCGACCTGCACGTGGCGCAGGACCTTGCTGAGATCGCCGTGGTACGAGGACAGCAGCGCCTCGAAGATCTGACGGTTGCGGTGCGACAGATCGCCGCGCACCAGGTAGTCGGCGGGCCGCAGCTCCGGTCGGTTGACGGAGGCGAGCCGCTCGGTGACCAGCTCCCGCCGCTTGCCTCGTGGGAGCAGCAAGAGCGGGTGATCGCGCATCTCGTCGGCGATCTTCGATTCGATCAGCTCGTCCTCGAGATAGGCGAAGGTCTCCTGCCCACCGCCCGACTCGATGCCGCCGCCGAAGCCAATGCCCCCCTTGGTCAGCTTTTGCGAGGGGAAGATCCAGTTGAACTTGTAGAGCGCGCCGTCTTCCAGCGTCGAGTAATGCTCCATCGCCCGCTGCAGGCAGGCGACGAAGGTCGACTTGGCGCTGCCGTTCGGGCCGTGCAGCAGGATGAGGCGGTTGGTCCGCCCTTCGCGCGCGAAGTTCGCCACCAACCGATAGACCGCGGCCTGAACCTCTTCCTGCCCGACCAGCGCGTCCTTGCCGTTGTCCCAGGCGCAGTCGAACAGCTTCCAGCGGGTCATCGGCCCCCGCGGCGTGCGCACCGGCTCGGTGCCGAAGTGGTCGAAGACGTCACGCACGTACTGGGCGGCCGAGCGGAGCTGGCGGGCCGGCTCGGCGCTGAACAGCGTCACGTACTCGGCGAAGGAGATCACGCGCCGGTTGCGGGCGAAGCTCTCCCGCATCTCGCCGGTCGCCTGCGTCAACCAGTCGCGCGAGTCGAAGGCCGGCGACCCGTTTGCCGCGGCGCCGTTCGGCGCGCCGGCGCTGTTCGCTCGCTGGTGGTCGTCCGCCTGCCGCGCCTCGGCAGACTCGCGGTGATCCGTCGGGGATGCTTCGCGGATCGGCATCGTCCTTCACGGTAGCACGCGCCCGCGACAGCTGCATACTGCGACGGCTGCATAACTTCGCCGTTCTCGCCGCGTCTTCCTTTGGGATAGATGGACTGGTATGTAAAGGCCACGATGTCGAGCTTGTGTCGCCGCCTGTCCGCTCTGCTGTTGCCGGTCCTCGTCGTTGGGTCCCTGGTCGCCTCGCCGGCCCGCGCCGCGGAGACCCCGCCCCCCGCCAACTCCAGCCCGATGGCGGATTTGAAAAAATCGAACGCTCAGCTGGACAAGGTGCTGCAGAAGAACAAGCCCAACTGGTCCCCCGAGGCGGAGCTCGAGCGCACCGAGGTCAAGAAGCTGGTCGGCTCATTCCTCGACTACGGCGAGCTGGCCAAGCAATCCCTCAGCAAGAACTGGGACAAGATCACGCCCAAGCAGCGGGAAGAGTTCGTGGAGACGCTGCGCCAGCTGGTGGAGCGCAGCTACCTGCGCCAGATGCACGGCAGCCCGAACTACAACATCAAGTACGAGAAGGAAGAGAAGACCGGCTCCGAGGCTGATGTGACCGCGACGCTCAACACCGTCTCGCGCGGCAAGAAGACCAAGGTCGCGCTCGAGTACAAGATGCTCTGGCGGGACGGGCACTGGGTCGTCTACGACGTGGTGACCGACGAGCAGAGCATGCTCGAGAACTACCGCGCGGAGTTCAGCAAGATCATCAACCGGGACGGCTTCGACGCGCTCCTCAAGAAGATGCGCAAGAAGCTCGAAGAGAAAGACGACGACAGCGAGTAATGCGCGCCGCTCGCCGCGCGCGTGACCTGGTGTTGCTCGCCGGTGTCGGCCTGGCGGTGGCCAGCGGAGCGGGCGGCTGTACCGAGGACTGCTGCACGGTCGATTCGTTTCCCATCGCGCTGACCCGCGCGCCGCTCGGCGCGCCGCCCTTGCCGACCGCCAGCCTGGGCGACGGCGGGGCGCCCCCCGGTGGCGGCGCGCTGGTGGCGCTCGCCGGTCTGCCCGGTGCGCCCGCCAACCAGCTCTTCTCGATGGTGATCGACACCGGCAGCCCGTTCACCATCCTGGCCGGCCCCACGGCCGCGAACCCCCAGACGAACGCGGCGGGCTGGAACCTCTACCAGGCTGGCGCCCCGCTGTCCCCCATGACCATGCTCCCCCCCCTGCGGGCGACCTTCCGCGGCTGGGACGTCATCGGAGTGCCGCTCTACCCGGCCGGGGACCCGACCTCGTTACCGCTCGGCGTGCTCGGCGCCGATCTCTTGCGGGGCTACTCGGTCGAGCTTCGTTTCGGGGCGCCCTGCTCCGGCGGGCCGGGGCTCTGCTCGTCCATGACCTTCTGGGGCCACCTCGACGAGGACGCGTCTTTGCTCGAGGACGCCGGTTACGCGGTCGTCAGCTTCACGCCGTTCGGCGGCGGCGAGATCACCGCCGACGGCGATCCCGACTTCCTGGGCCTGCGCGGCCCGCTCGACGTCCCCGCCACGCGGGTGGTGCTGCGGGCCTGCGCGCTGCCGAACGCGTTCGCTCCAGACACCGGCTCACCCGGGCTGTCGGTGGCGGGCTGCACCGACGGCCAGCAGGCGCTCATTCAAGCGAGCGGCATCGACCTGTCGCTGATGATCGATACCGGCGTCGGCCCGCTGGTCCTGAGCGCGTCGGCCTGGGCGCGTGTCGTCGCGGCCGCCGGCCAGGCTCAGCCCACGCCGATCACGCTGCCGTTGCCACCCCCGGCTCCGGCAACACCGGCGCCGTCGCAGCTCCCACCTCTTTATGTCGCGACCTGGCCGACGCCGATCGACGTTCTGCTCTGGGCGACCATCCCCCGCTTCGTTCTCATCAACCTCGAGGCGGGGCCCGACGATGATCCCGGACCCTGCGTCGAGCTCGGACGGTCGCGGCGCACGGAGATCGTCTCGTACCAGAACGCGATGGCCACCAACGGCGCCCCGGCGCTCTGCGGCGCTCGGTGTGACATCGATCCCAACAACACGGGCGAGGCGGCCAACAGTGCGGCCTATCTGGAGATCGGCGGCCAGATCCCGGTCGCGGTGATCTCCGACGACGACCCGTTCCTGCAGGGGCTGCGCTTCGACGTCCTGCCGGAGGGGCCCGAGCTCGACGGTCTGGTCGGCGCCAACGCGCTCGGCCGCGCGCGGCTGGAGCTCGACTACCTCTCGTCGCCGGCGCGCGCCGTCTTCTCCTGCGAGACAGACGCCCCGCGCGAGGCCTGCTGGGCCGCGGCCCGCTGCCCCCAGCTGCCGGACCACTCGTCGGTCCACTACTGCTTCGGCCTGGGGCCGCACGGGCTGCCGGCCAGCTGTGACCCCGACGCCGGCATTCCGCCGGCCGACGGAGCGGCGGCCGGCTCCGCCGACGCTGGGGCCACGACCGACGCCGCGGCGACGGCCGACGCCGGGACGCCCATCCCATGATGTACGAGCGGCTGCAGTGATGTGTGAGCGGCTCCAGCCGATCCGTTGGCCTGCCGACTGAGGTAAGATGCCGTCGAGGATGCGCCCCCTTCTCGCCGCCGCGCTGGGCCTTGCTCTCCTCGCCGTCGCCGCTCCGGCCGCCCAGGCCCGCGCGCGGGTCACCATCCCGGAGTTCCTGCTCGAAGGAGGTGCCCCGGCGCTCAGCAACCAGCTGCAGGACGGCTTCGTGCTCGGCCTCGTCCGCGCCGGAATCCAGGTGCTCGATCCGGGCGACACCGCGCACAAGCTGGAGGCGCACCCCGAGCTCGCGCACTGCGATGCCTCCCCCTGCCTCAAGTCGATCGGCCAGGTGCTCGACGTCGGCTACATCGTGCGGGTGAAGATCGAGGTCGCCGGAAACAGCTACAAGAGCGTGGCCCGGCTCTTCTCCACCGAAGGGGCGGCGCCTGCTGCTCTCCCCATCGCCACCGAATCGAAGAGCTGCGACGTCTGCACCGTCGCCGAGGCGCGCGCGACGATGTTGCGCCTGGCGGACGCCGTCCGCTCCCACATCGACGAGGCGGCGCCGCTCCCGGCCCCCGTGGCGCCGCCGCCCCCCCCGCCGGCGCCCCGCCTGGTCGGTCCGGCGGTGCTGGCGATGGTCGGCGCGCTGGCCGTCGCCGCCGGCGCCGCCGTGCTCGCCTCGCAGGCGAGCTGCACGGCGACCGATTGCTCGGCGAACCGGTCGCGCAACGTCGGCGGCGGTGTCCTCATCGGCACCGGCGCGGCGCTGACCCTGACCGGCGCCTACGTGACGATCGTGCGCGGCCGCGGCGGCGACCCGGTGACCGGGGCTGCCGTCGGCTGGCGCTGGTGAACGCGGGACGATGGGACGATGGGACGATGGGACGAAAAGGAGCGGCGATGACCAGAACCGGCGGGGCGATGAGCGTGACGGCAACTTCGGTCCTGGCCGCGGCGCTGTGCGGGGCGATCAGCTGTGGCGGCGTCTCGACGGATGACGTCACGTCGGCGCGGAATCAGGCGACCACCGCCAGCTGCAACTACTACAAGATGTGCAACCAGATCGGACCTGGCCTCTCGGGCGGTGACACGCTGGCCGACTGCATGACCACGGTCCTCGGCCAGTGGACCAACGGGTGGCCGACCACCACCTGCCAGGGGCACGTCGATCAGTCGAAGCTGACGATCTGCCTCGACGCCATCAACTCGACCACCGACTGCAGCGGCATCGGGGCGCTGTTGGCGCTGAGCAAATGCTCGTCGGCGAGCGTCTGCTCGGCCGGCGTGGTCCCCGCTCCCGACGCCGCCACGGACTGAACGGCTCAGCCGACGTCAATCGAGGCGCCGAGCGCGCCCAGCGTCTCGGCGAAGGTCGGGAACGACGTGCCGATGTCGGCGGTGGGGACGGTGGTCTCGTCGGCGCCCGTGAGGCCCAGGATCGCGCCGGCCATCGCGATGCGGTGGTCGTGCTCGGGGACGACCGCGCCGCCGGCGGGCGGGCGGCCCGCCAGACCCTCGACGACGAATCCGTCCGGATGCTCCTGGACGCGCGCGCCGGCGCGTCCGAGCTCACGCGCGAGGGCGGCGATCCGGTCCGATTCCTTGATGCGCAGCTCGGCCAGATCGGCGAACGTCGTCTCCCCCTCGGCGCTCGCCGCTGCCACCGCCAGCGCGGGGATCTCGTCGATGGCCCGCAGCGCCAGCTCGCCGGCCACCCGGGTGCCGCGCAGCGTGCTGGCCCGGGCGCGCACCCGGCCGACCGGCTCCCCCATCGCCTCGGCCACCGGCTCGATGGTCAGGTCGGCGCCCATCGCGCGGAGCACGTCCAGCGCCCCGGCGCGCGTCGGGTTGAGCCCCACATTTTCGATCACCACGTCGCTGCCGGGGACGACCAGCGCCGCGACGATCAGGAACATCGCCGACGACAGATCGCCCGGGATGGTCAGCGCCGTGGCCTCGAGGCGGCCATTCCAGCCGGCCGGATCGACGACGATCTCGCCGCTGGCCAGGGTGGTGATGGGCGCGCCGAGAAATCCCAGCATGCGTTCGGTGTGATCGCGCGAGCGGGCCGGCTCGCGCAACACCGTTCGCCCGCGCGCCTGCAGCGCGGCCAGGATGAGCGCGCTCTTGAGCTGGGCGCTGGCGACCTTCAGCTGGTGCTCGATGCCGACGAGCGCGCCGCCGCGGACGCGCAGCGGCGGGTAGACGTCGCCCGGTCGCGCCGGATCGCTGCGCCCGTCGATGGTCGCCCCCATCTGGCGCAGCGGCGCCGCCACCCGCCCCATCGGCCTCCGGGTCAGCGAGGCGTCGCCCATCATCTCGGTCTCGAACGGCCGCCCGGCCAGGAGGCCCAGGAGGAGGCGGATGGTCGTCCCGGAGTTGCCGCAGTCGAGCGCCTCGGCCGCTTCGTGCAGCCCGGCGAATCCGACGCCGGCGATGCGCGCCTGACCGGCCTCCAGCTGGACGTCGACGCCGAGGGCCCGCAGCGCCGCCGCCGTCGACAGGTTGTCCCCCCCTGCCCGAGGCCGCTCGCCTCGACGACGCCGTCGCAGAGCGCGCCGAACAGGAGCGCACGGTGGGAGATCGACTTGTCGCCGGGGACCCGGCAGCTGCCGCGCAGCGGTCCCGAGCGGCGGACGTGGAGCGAGGACGACATCGCCGGATTGACTACCACGAGAATCAATGGCGCGCGGCGGCGACCATCTGCAGGATCGCCAGCAGCTTGTCGGCCAGCCCCTCGCGCCGCTCGGCCGGGACCCGGAGGTGGCCGTGCACGCGCGTCCCTTCGGCCGTGACCACCACCGCCTGGAGGATGGGTCCGAAGCCCAGCATCCGGACCATCGGGTTCTGGGCGTACTGCCGGACCTCCACGTTGCCGGCGATCATGGCGGCGGCCGCGTCCTGGGCGTTGTCCATCACCCCGACGACGTCCAGGTTCAGGTCGTCGGCGAGATCGAGGCGGGCGGCGCAGATGGCCAGCCCGGGCGGCAGCTCGACGACCCCGGCCGCCCGCGCCCGCATGCCGTCGGTGACGTTGAGCGCGATGAAGACGACCGGACCTGAGTTGTTGGCCGGGTGGTCGGCATCGAGCGAGCGCCGCAACGTGCCGAGCGGGACGGTGCGGGCGTCCGGGACCATCCCCCAGGCGGCGTCGATCGCGCCGCGGACCTGGTTCGCCTCCCCCTGCACCAGCGTGCGGGGGGTGACCAGCGCGACAGCCTGGGCACCGTTCGCCCCTTGCCCTTCCCACAGCGGACTGTCGCGCCAGCGGCCCGCGGTCGCGCCGGGGGTCGCGGCCATGAACGCCGCCCCGACGCGGGCTGGGTCGAACGTCCCTCGGACGATGGTCAAGGTGCGCGGAACGCCGCCGGCCTCCGTCATGACCGCCAGCAGACGCTCGCTCTCGCCGAAGATGTCGTAACCGAAGAGGCGACGCCCCTCCTCCCGCTGGCCAGAGAGGCCGCTTTCGGTGAGCGAGTGCGACCAGGGGGAGGCACGCAGCGCGGCCAGGTCGACCTCCGCCAGCGCGTCGGCGCTGGCCGGCGCCAGGTTCCAGAGATCGCTGTCGTCGGGGGCGGTGCGGGGACCGGCTTCTGCGGCCGGCGTCGCGGGCGACTGCTGCGGCATCAGATCGGCGCAGCCGGGCGCCAGCAACGCCGCAAACGCTCCCGCCAGGAGCGGCAGCCGCAAGACCAGACGCCGACGCGGACGATGCTTCATCGAAGGTCTCGTGCGTGCGGCGCTAGCCCGGCACGAGCCGGTCGCGTCCGAGCTTCCCGGCCTCGAGCAGCTGCTCGATCCGTTTCCCGTCGCCGGCGGCGATGGCCGCGCGCAGCGTCTCGATCTGCTCCACCAGCGCCTCCACCAGCGGGAGCACCTCGGCGCGGTTGTCGAGGAAGATGTCGCGCCACATGACGGGGCTGGAGGCGGCGACGCGGGTGGTGTCGCGCAGGCTGGGGGTCGGCAGCCGCCGCAGCCCCTCGATCACGTCGCCGGAGATGGCGCCCAGCGTGGCGGCCAGCGCGTAGGCCGCCACATGCGGCAGGTGGCTCCCGGCGCCGAGCACGCGATCGTGCAGCGCGGCGTCCATGCGCACGGTCTCGGCGCCGAGCGCGGTCCAGAGGCGCTCGATCGTCGCGACGGACGCCTCGCGGCTGGCGGCCGTCGGACAGAGGACGCAGCGCTTCCCTTCGAACAGCAACGGGCTGGCGGCATCGGGGCCGACCCGTTCGGTCCCGGCGATGGGATGGCAGGCGACGAACGCGCCCGGCGGCAGCTTGGGCTCGACCGCGGCGATGGCGGTCGCCTTCACCGACCCCACGTCGATGACGATGGCGTGCGGGTCGAGCGCCGGCGCGATCTCGGCGGCGATCTCGCCCAGGCTGCGGACGGGGGTGGCCAGCACCACCAGCGCCGCGCCCCGCGCCGCCTCGGCCGCCGAGCTGGCCGAGCGATCGATGATCCCCAGCGCCTGCGCGCGCTCCAGCTTTTCGCGCGTCCGGCTCCAGGCCACCACCTCGGTGACGGCACCGGCGGCGCGCGCGGCCAGCGCGACCGAGCCGCCGATCTGCCCGGCGCCCATCACCGCCATGCGGCCGAGCGCGGGACCGGACCAGCGCCGCTGGGTGCTCATGCGCGTGCACCTTCATGATGGGGGGCCATCGCGGCGAAAGTTACCGGTTGTCGTTCGTAACCGCAACGACATTGGCCCGTATAATGGGGACGAGATCGCATGAACGGCGGCGCCCACCCCAGTCTGCTCTTCGCGCTCGGCTACGGCGTCCTGACGGCGCTCACGCCCTGCGTCTACCCGATGATTCCCATCACCGTCAGCATCTTCGGCGCCAAGGCCGGCGTGCCGCGCGGGCGGGCGCTGGCGCTGGCGACCGCCTACGTCGTCGGGATCGCGGCGATGTTCGGAACGCTCGGCACGACCTTCGGACTTCTGGGACGCGCGTTCGGGACCTTCCTGGCCAACCCCTGGGTGATCGTGCCGCTGGCGCTCTTCTTCTTCGCGATGGGGCTGTCGATGTTCGGGGCCTTCGAGGTGGCGCTGCCGTCGGGGCTGCAGGGGCGACTGGCGCGCGTCGGCGGCCGCGGCTTTCTGGGCGCGTTCGGGATGGGGCTGGTCGCCGGGATCATCGCCGCCCCCTGCACCGGCCCGCCGCTGGCGTCGCTCCTGGCCTACGTGGCCACCACGCGGAACGCCTCCTGGGGCTTCCTGCTGCTGGCGACCTATGGCGCCGGCGTGGGGCTGCCGTTCTGGTTGCTGGCTGGCTTCTCGATGTCGCTGCCGCGCCCCGGCCGCTGGATGGAGTGGGTGAAGAGCGTGTTCGGAATCGCGCTCTTCGCGGCGGCGCTCTACTACCTCAAGAACGTCGTCCCCCAGCTGGCGCGGTTCGGCTCGGGGACGCCCGGCTTCGCGCTCACCATGGCGGCGCTGGTGCTGGTGGGCGTGGGGCTCGGCGCGGTGCACGCCAGCTTCCATGGGAGCGCGGCCGAGCGGGTGCGCAAGGCGCTGGCCGTGGGCCTGGCGACGATCGGGCTCTTCGGGGCCACCAACTATCTGCTGGCCCCAAAAGGGGACGTGAAGCTGGCCTGGCTCTCCGACGAGCCGGCCGCGGTGACAGCGGCGCGGGCGGCCGGCCGCCCGTTGCTGGTCGACTTCGCCGCCAGCTGGTGCGTCCCCTGCCGCGAGTTCGAGGTGAAGGTCTTCTCGCGCCCCGACGTCGCCGCGGCCATGCAGCGCTTCACGCTCCTGCGCGTCGACGTCTCCCGCGAGGACGAAGACGCCGCGCTCGGCGCGATCAAGCGCAAGTACGGCACCGACACCCTCCCCGCCATCCGCATCCTCTCCTCCGACGGCGCGCTCGTCGCCAAGACCGACACGCTGGTCTCGCCCGAGGAGTTCCTGGCGCTGCTGGCGCGAGCTGCGCCTTGATTCGGCCCTAATATCCGAGGTGAAAGGTGAGCGTTCCCAGACCGGCCACCTGGTAGCCCGACGAGTGGTCCTGGGCGGAGCTCGAGTTCACCACGTCGCCATCGAAGAAGTAGTGGTAGCCGAAGGTCCCCTTGGCGCCGACGGCGATGAAGGGGTTGAAGTAGTACTCGTAACCGATGCTGGCGTTGGCGACGACGCCCTTCGCCGAGACCTGGCTGTCGTTGAGTGGCGGGTTGACCGGCCCCGGTGTACCGAATCCGAAGCCGCCCGCGATCTCGGGCTCGAGCACGTTCTGACTCTGCCCGTCGGGGAGCTTGGCCTGCCCCAGCGGGATGTCGACCTCGGTTCCGAGCAGGAACTGAACGAGCGTGCCCGCCGCCCCCGAGCTGTTGAAGGTCTGAAAAAAGTTCGTCGAGAAGTCGAAGACCAGCAGCTTCAGTCCGAGGTTGAACCCCACACCACCGCCGCGCGTGGTGTCGAAGAAGTCGGGCGTATTCGGCGTGGTCCCCCACCCGGTCATGCCGCCGGCCGTGGCCCCCGCGTAGAGATCGATGAGCCGCGCCTGCGCGGGCCGCGCCGCCCAGAGCGAACCGCCGAGGACGATCGCCAGCAGCAGCGCGGAGCGCCTCATGTCGGTTGTCCCAGCAGCGCCTCGATGCGTTCCCGATCGAACCCCAGCAGCAGGCGTCCGCGCACGTCGATCACCGGCACGCGGTCGGTCGGGATCCCCATCTTGCTCGCCTTGTCGGCGAGCTCCTGGGCGGCGCTGGGGTCACGCTCGATGTCTTTGTCGGCGAACGGAATCTTGTGCGCCGTCATGTATTCGCGCGCGGCGCGACAGGCGCCGCACCACGAGGTCCCGTAGATCGTCACCACCGGCGTCGCACCGGGGGGGACCGTGCCGCCCGGCGGGGTGGAGGGCGCTCCGCTGGGCGCGGGCGCCGGCGGAGGTGCCGCCTGTCGCCCCGCGAGCGGCGACGACTCGCCGCCCGGCAGCGCCGCCAGGGCCGCGGTCTCGAAGGCCTCGCGCGACATCGCCTTCGCCGACGATTTCCCGCCGGCCAGCAGCTCGCCGACGTTGGTGACGTAGACCCGATCGGCGCCGCCCTTCATCTGGTCGGTCGGCTCGATCACCCGCACGAGGCCGCGCGAGGACTCGGGGATCGTCTCCGGTTTGTCCGTGGTGGCGAAGGTGCCGGCAGGCTCCGCGTAGGTGAAGAGCCAGCGGCCGCCCTTCAGGACCTCGATCGTCGCCGGCGCGCCGGCCGCAGCCGGGGCAATGTCTGGAGCCGCGCGATGACAGCCGGCCCCGAGCACCACCCCTGCCAGCACGCCCACCCACACGGACAGAGGGCCGTTCAAACGACGCCCGTGGACGAAGCGAGAACGCATGCGAGCAGTCTAGCAGGCGCGGCCACCGCGCGCGCGTGACGAAGACCGGGCGAAATCGGGTGAGCGGGAGGCGCGGCACCCTTTGAGGGCCCCGAATCCATCAATTGACGGGGACCAGCTCCTCGCCGTCGCGCCCGCAGAAGGTGGCCTCACTCTCGTACCGCCGCGAGCAGTTGGGGCAAATCTTTCCCAGGCCGCCCGCGAACGCCACCGCGCCGGCCGGATCGCCCGCCCCCATGGCGAGCGGCAGCGGGACCAGCTCCTCGCCGTCCAACGCGCAGAACCTCTTCCCGGCGTCGTAGGAACGCCTGCAGGTCGGGCAGGTGGAGCCCGCACCTGCCGCCCGGGCCGCCGGATCGTTGGCCGGAACGAGATCGCGGGCGTCGTGGGGGCAGAACCGCAAGCCCGGGGCGTAGTCGCGATGGCAGGCCGGGCAGACCATGGCCTGGGGCCGCGGCGCCAGCTCCCGCGGCACGGCGGGGAGCTCGGCGCGCGCTTCACCGCCGCTCGCGCGGCGCTTCGCGCGCAGGTAGGGGCGGACGGCATACCCGATCAAGGTCAGCGCCAGCGCAGCCACCGCCGCAAACAGTGCAATCTCGACGAGCTGCATCGACCGGGGACCTCGAACCTAACAAAACCGCGACGGAGGGAAAAGGGGCTCGAAAAGGGACCCCGATCGACCGGGCGCCCGCAGCTATTTCTTCTTCCGGTGCTTCTCGTTCATCGGGCCGTGGTTCCCGAGGGAGAGCTTCAACACGGCCTGATCGACCGCCTGCTTGATGGCGTCCTTGACGACGTCCTTGGTCGTGTCGGCCGTGTCGGCGGCCAGGCGTCGCTCGGAGACCTCGGCCTCGCTCCCCGACTGGCCATCGCCGCTGAAGGCCAGCTTGGCGTCGGGGATGGTCGTGCCGAACACCGTCAGCTGGACCTCCACGGCCAGCTGCTTGTTGCGCGCCCCTGGCTTGGGATCCTTCACCTCTTGCTTGAGCTCTTCGATCCGGGCAGTGACGTCGAACCCGCGCAGGTTGCGCTTCTTGAGCTCCCCCACCAGCGCCGTCCGATCGGTCCCCGGCGCGGCCGCCCCCGCGGGACCGATGTCCGAGGCCCACTCGGGACGCGACGCCAGCTCCGCCTTCAAGGCCTCGCTGGTGTATTTCTTGAGCTCGGCGTCGACCTCCGGGCCGGCCTTGACCGGCTGAAGCTGGAAGTAATACTTGGGGGCCGCCGGAGCCGGGAGCGCCCGGAGCGTCACGGTCGCCAGCGCCGCGGCCAGCGCCCATGTCCATCGCGTCATGTCGCCTGTATACTGCCCCCGATGTCGGCTCGGCCCAAGGATAAATCCGCGGCGGCGCCCGCGGAGCGAGATCGGGTTTCGCTGGTCGTGGCCTGCGGAATCACGGCGTTGACGGCGGGTGGAATCCTGGCGATCTTCTCGGCGCCGCTTCTGGCGCTGCTGGGCCGGTAGCCTGAGCGCGGCCGCTGGCGATTCTTGACCCTGGGAATCGTCGAGAATAACGTCGCGAGGCGCCGTTTCTGTGGTTGAACCCCTTCCCGAGGCTCCATGATCAAGCTGACGCTGACAGAGAAGAACGGTGAGCCCAGGCTCCTCACCTTCGACAAGGACGAGATCACGATCGGTCGCGTCTCCGGCAACGACATCGTGCTGGCCAAAGGGAACGTCTCGAAGAGACACTCGCGGTTCACGGTCAAGAGCCCTGGGCAGATCGAGGTGGCCGACCTCAAGAGCACCAACGGCACCTACGTCAACGGGCGCAAGATCGGCTCCCCGATGCTGCTGTCCGCCTCCGACCGCGTCTATGTGGGCGACTTCCTGATCAACATCGATCTCGGCGTCGGCGCCGCGCAGAGCGATTTTGCGGCGGACTTCCCCGGCGATTCTCCGGCGGCGGCCGGCGCGGGCAGCGCGGGGCATCGGCTGCCGATTCCCCCACCCCCTCCGCCGCCCCGGGGCCGGGTTGGATCGAGCGCCGCGCAGCTTCCGACCTACGACGACAGCGACGGCGAGGGGGACGCCGGCTTCGGCGGCGGCGACGACGACGAAGAGCTGGGGCTGGCGGCCCGCCCGCCCGGTTCGGGGCGGGTGCCCATTCCCCCTCCGCCGCCGCCGCGCCGTCCCCCGACGCCGCTGGCCAGTCGCGGTCTGGGGGAAAGCGACTTCGACGATGGGCTCGGTTCGGTGGCGCCCTCTGCCGCCGACGAGCCCGCTGACGACACCGGGAGCGTTGGCCTCTTCGCGCATTCGCGGAGCCCGGATGACGAGAGCAGCCGGCGCCCCGCCGCGCGACCAGGCGCCGCTGCGGTCCCCGCGGCTGCCCCGTCGTTTGGCTCGGCGAGCGTCGCGCCCCCGATGACGACCGACGTCGGCGGCAACGCCGCCGGGTTCGAGGCGCTGCTGGCCGATGCGGCCGTCACGCAGATCCTCATCACCGCGCCAGATGCGGCGCTGGTCGATCGGGGCTCGGGGCTCTCGCTCCACGACGGCAGCCTCGGCGAGCCCAACGCCGTCGCCGATGCGCTCTGGCGGCTGGCCAACACGGCGTTTCCGCCCCCCGCGCCGGACAATCCGGTGGTCGACGTTCGGCTGGCCGACGGGACGCGCGTCTCGGCGGCGTTCCCCCCCGCCTCGCCGACCGGCGTGGTGGCGGCGATTCGCCGACCGGTCTTGCTCCCACGCACGCTCTCCGATCTGATCCCGGACGGAAGCAAGGACGCGCAGACGCTGCTGGAGAGCGCGATGTCGGCGCGGCGCAACCTGCTGCTCACCGGCGACGCGGCGGCGATGCCGCAGCTTCTGGGGGCGCTCGCCGCGGCGATCCCGGCCGACCGCCGGGTCGTGGCCATCGGCGCCGCGCAGCCGCAGGCGCGCGGTGGCTGGACCGATCTCGCGCCCGCGGCCGACATGGCGGGCCTCTTGCGCGTGGCCTCGACTCTCCGCGCCGACCACCTGATGGTGGGCGAGGTGATGGGACCGGAGCTCGGCGAGCTGCTGCTGGTCGCCTCGCGCGGTCAAGAGGGGCTCGTCGCGGCGCTCCCCGGGCGTTCGACGATCGAGACGCTCGGGCGCCTGGTGGCGCTGGCGGCGGCGGGCCTCGGCGCGACGACCGCGGTCACGACCGCGCTCTGCGCCAGCGCCTTCGACCTGGTGCTGCATGTGGTGGCGGTGACCGACGGGACCGTTCGCATCGTCGAGGTGGCGGAGCCGCGGGTCGATGGAGCGGCGCTGGCCGCCGACCCGGTGCTGACCTTCTCCGGCGACGGCAACCGCCGCGAGCCGGGCGCGGGACGGCTGCAGGGGCGCGGCGTCTCGGCGCGCCTCAGCGCGGCGTTCACCGTCGCGGGGAGCCCCCTTCCGTCTTCGCTCGTCAACAAGTGACCCGCACGTGACTCGCCGCCGCGGGCGCGAACCGAGTCGTCCCGAGGTCTTCTTCGATCACTTTCGAGGGGCGCTGTCGCGCCTGCCGGCCGGCCTCATTCGGGTGATGCCTCCCGCTCCGGCCGGCGAGCTGGCCCGCGCCGTGGCGACGCTGGGGCGGGCGCTCCCCCAGGTGTACGGGGCATTTTTGCAGTCGTTCGACGGGGCGGATTTGTTTCACGAGACGGTGCTGATCGCCGGGGTCGGACCGGCGGCGGCGCTGCGGCTCGACGACCTGCCGCAAGATCGGGCAGGCGAGCTGGTGTTCGCCGTCGGGGCGGCGGGGGAGCGCTACCTCCTCGACGGTGAGGGCCGCGTCGTGCGCGCCGACCCCGGCGCGGACGAGCGCGCGCTGGCCGGCTCCAGCTTCGCCCGCTGGCTCGACGCAACCGTCGCGCGCGAGCAGGTGCTCTACGGCCCCGACGGAGAATATGCCCCCGACGTCTTCGACCCCTCGGGCGAGGAGGTGACCCCGCTGGTCGCGCTTCGGCAGGCCGAGCGGGCGCTCAAGCAGGATCCCGGTGCGGCGGGCGCGGCGCACGCGCGTGGCCTCGCGCTTCGGCGCCTCGGGCGCCTGGGGGCGGCGGTCGACGCCCTCGACGAGGCGACCGCGCTCGATCCGGAGAATCCCTGGCCCTGGTTCGATCTCGGGCGCACGGCGCTGGACGACGGCCAGAACGCGCGCGCTGTGCAGGCGTTCTGCCGGGCGGCCCAGCTCGACAGGGGACCCGAGGGGGGACGCCTCCTGGCCTGGGCAGCGCGGGCCGCCGGACCGGGCGCCGAGGCGACCACGCTGCGGGCGGCCGCCCTCGGCCGCGACGGAGCGCTGGTGGAGTCCCTCCGTCGCGCCGTCGACGCGGCGGCGGCGGATCAGGATGCGGAGGCTGAAGCAGAGGCCGCGGCGCTGCTGGCGGCGATCGCGCCCGGCCAGTCGGTGGTCGCGCGGCGGCGACTCCCCATCGTCACAGAACCGGCTGCTCCCCCACCGCCACCAGCTCCCCCGCGTCGTCCTCGCCCCGCAGCACCGCCGCGATCCGGCGGGTCCCGGCGGGGATCGTGAGCGTCGCCGGCGTGGTGGACGCCGCGACCGAGGAGAGCGCGCTCCGGCGCCCGGTGGCGTCTTCGGCGTAAACACGCACCTCACCCTTGTGAACTGATCCCCGCGCGCCGGTCACCGAGACGGCGACGCTGCCGTCCTTGATCTCGAGGTGGATGTCGGCGCGGAAAAGATGATCGACGAGGCCGCTTGCGTACGCGCCGATCTCCGGGAGCAGGGCCACCGCGCTGTCGCGATAGACGGCGCGGTCGAGGAAGAACTTCACGCGCCCCGGGACGCGCAGGTAGGCGAGCAATCGCCGCCTGTGCGCGGTGGGCGCGCCCTGCTCTGCCGTCGCATAGGCGTAGTGGATGTTGCCGAGACCCGCGAGATCCAGGTGCGGCACCGAGGGGAGCGCGTACGGCAGCGACTCGCGCGCGTCACGCATCACCTCGGCGCCGGTGGTCAGGCGATCGACGACGACGGGCTCGGGCAGCGTCCCGTCCGAGAAGAACCGGCGCTGCGTGCGATCCGCCAGCCCCTGCCGATCGGCGGCGGTGATGTACGCCATCACCGTCGGGCGGTTGACCGGCGTGGCCGCGGCGGGGACGCCGGCCTGGCCGAAGGTCTCGGCGACATAGCGTTCGAAAGCCGAGCCCCGATCGAAGAGGCTCGACCCGCCGTCGGCGAGGTAGGCGCCGCGGAAGTCGTTGCGGACGTGTGCGGGATCGCCTGCGTCCTCGAGGACGGCCAGCGTTCCGCCCAGCGCCAGCAGCGCCCGCGCCAGCGCCGTCCCGCGCGGCCCCGGACGCTCGGCCGTGGTCGCCCGTTCGAGCTGGTCGTAGAAGGTCGGCAGGCCGACGTCGTTGTCGGGCGCCACCAGCCACTCGGGCGAGGGCCGTCCGGTCAGGTTGAAGGTCGTTCCGGTCGCCGCGCCGCGCAGGCCGCCCGCTTCGGCGAACAGCATCCGCAGATCGTGACCGATCTGGAAGGCGCCGCCGGCCTGGCTGAGGCCGCTGCCGTGCGAGGGATCGAAGAAGAGGTTCTGGGCGCGCTCGGCCGGCGTCTCGGCGATCACCGCCCCGGCCACCACCCAGGCCAGCGCCGGGGCTGCCCCGTCGGCGCCGGGCCGGTAGCCTCCCGCCGGATCGAGCGCGTCGAGCCGTCCGCCGATGAGGCGGGCCGCCGTGGGGTCGAGATCGGCACGGTTGAGCACGATCGGCTCGAACAGCCCCAGCGGCCGCGACAGGCGGTGCGCCAGCACCCGGTGCAGCTCCGAGGCCAGCACCGCCTGCTCGGTGAGGCCAGCGTGCGTCGTGGCCGGATCGTACGCCCGCGCCGGGCGGGCCGTCATCAGCAGGGCGATCCCGGCGACGGTCCAAATCATCATCCGAATCATCCCGGTCGCACGGAGGCGGGCGCGAATCATGGGGAGACCTCGGGAGACGGCGTCGGCTTCACCGCCGGGTTGTCGATGTCGTTCGGCGGCCCGGCCTCGGGAGCTGGCGCGAGGCGCGGCTGCTCGGGCGGAAGCTCGGGGAGCCGCGACTCGACCAGCTTGGCCAGCTTGGCCAGCTGCGCCGGCTCGGTACACTGGCCGCTGCCGCAGGTCATCGACACCACCACGCCCCGCTCGCGAACGAGGAACACCAGCCCGCCGATCTCGCCCGACTGGGCGCGGAACGAGCCGTCGCCCACCTCGTCCGTGGCGTGCGCCCCGGGCAGCGTGGTCATCAGCTTGTTGTACTGAACCTCGGAGGCCGCCGGGCCGAGCCGCCAGACCCGCAGACCGACGTCGAAGCTCTCGGGCTTGCCGAGCGCCTTGAAGTGGCGGCTGTCGTAGAACTCGGTCGTGGGCAGGTCGGTCAGCTTGCCGTCCTCGAACTTGCCGACGTAGCCGGTGACGCCGCGAACCTCGTCGTCGCTGAGCAGCTTCGAAATGTCGAGGGGTATCAGCGGCCCCGCTTGCGCCGTCGCCTCGGCCTTCGTGCGGGCCGAGAGCGGCAGGTGCTCGCCGTCCAGCTCCAGCGCCGCCGCCTGCAGCTCCCAGGCGGCCGCCAGGCGCACCTTCGCGCCGCCGCCCAGGAAGACGAGGTGGGTGGCGTGGAGATAGGCCGGCTGCCAGCGGTCGAGGCGCACCCGATTGCCGCGCTGACTGAAGTCGCGCCGCGCGGTCTGGCCGGGGAACACCCGATCGCTCCGCCAGCCGACGTGCCCGCGGTGGTAGACGACCAGGGTGAAGCGGCGGATGCGGGCCGACGCCCCCTCCGGCAGATCGTCGAGCCGGGGGATGGTGTAGCGCCCGTCGGCGCCGGTCTGCACCACCACCTCGCGGGATCCGGACGGCGCGTGAAAGCCGATGCCGTTCTCGAACGCCCAGGACGCCGCGACGGTGGCCCCGGAGACCGGACGATCCAGATCGGCGTCGATGACGATGCCGTCGTACGGACCGAGCAGATCGGCCGGACGGATCGAATCGGGGCGGACGGCGAACGGCGCCCGCTCGATCAGCGGCCCGCAGGCCGCCGAGGCCAGGATCATCGCCAGGAGCAGCAGCTGCGGCGCTGCCGATCTCGCTGCCGATCTTGCCGCCGGTCTTGCCATCGGTCTTGCTGCCCTCGGTGCGCACAAAGTCGTGCGGACCATCGCAGGGGTGCCCGTGGGGGTGCCCCTCGAATTGACCGATCCGGCGGAAGTTGTTATCTCTTGACGCACTTAGGAAATCGCGGGGCAGCGCCGGCGGGTGTGTTTGTCCGGGCCGCCTGTTACCAAAGGATTCGGCCCCTTGCAAACCCCATCGACATGATCAAGTGCGGTCGCTGCGGAAACGCCAACGGGTCGGAGGTCGTTTATTGCCAGTTTTGTGGGACTCGGCTGACCGTCGAACCGTTGTCTGAGCTCCCCGTCGGACGTCCCGCGCCGCTGGCGCCTGCCGCTCCGGTCGCGCCCGCCGTGCCGGTGGCCTCCAACCGCTCGACCGATCGCATGGTCGACCCCGCGCCGGCCGGCAATCCGATCTCCCCCATGGCGGCGGCGATCCGGGTCGGGCAGCAGCAGGTCGGGTTTCGGCTGGTGGTCGTCCACCGCGACGGAACCGACGGGATCTCCTACAACCTGCTGGGCGATCAGATCGACATCGGACGGACCGAGGGAGACCTCCTGTTCGAGGATCCCCACCTCGCCCCGCGCCACGCCCGCGTGGTGGCCAGCCTGACCGGCCGGGTGCTGACGCCCCTCGAGAGCCGCAACGGGGTCTACGTCCGGCTCCGGGGCCCCATCGACCTGCAGGACGGCGACCACATCCTGGTCGGCAAGC
This sequence comes from uncultured Pseudomonadota bacterium, assembly GCA_963847705.1. Taxonomy (GTDB): domain Bacteria; phylum Myxococcota_A; class Polyangia; order Fen-1088; family Fen-1088; genus JADGRB01. The sequence continues at coordinate 288,482 of CAWKBC010000017.1, forward strand.
AGGTGCTGCGGTTCGAGCTCCTCACCGACGCCGAGCGGAGCCTCCGCCCCGCGCTCGAGCATGGGGTGGTGGTGTTCGGGACGCCGGTCCGCCCCCCCTGGGCGCGGCTGCGCCAGGTCACCCCGGCGGCGGTCAGCCGGGACATCTTCCACCTGACCCGCCCCGATGTGGCCCTCGGGCGGGAGACGGCCGACCTGGTCTTTTCGGACGACGAGTTCATGTCCCGCCGGCATGCTCAAATTTCCTTTCGAAACGGCCGAGGACACCTGGAAGACCTGGGGAGCTCGAACGGCACCTTCTTGCGTCTCCGGGGGCCCCATGGGCTCAATTCCGGAGACCTCATTCGAATGGGAGACGAGCTACTCCGGTTCGAGATAGGATGAGGCCTCAGCCGCCCCGATGCCAACGCCCCCCGACATCGCGATCGAGGTCTTCGGTAAGACTGACGTAGGGCTAATTCGCGAGCACAACGAGGACAACTTCCTCGTTGCGGACGTGACCGCCCGAGTCCGCGCCTCCGATGGGCGGCCGCCGTTCACCTTCAAGCTGGGCCAAAAGGGGGCGCTCCTCCTGGTGTGCGACGGAATGGGCGGCGCCGCGGCGGGCGAGGTCGCGGCGCAGATGGCGGCCGACGCGATCTACGAGGCGCTCACCCACGCCGACGGACAGCCGCGCGACGGGTTCGCCCGGCTCCTGCGGCGCGCCGTCCAGCGCGCCAACGAACGGATCTTCATCCAGTCGCGCGACAACCAGAGCGAGCGCGGGATGGGGACCACCTGCACCGCGGCGGGCCTGGTCGACGACACGCTGGTGATCGCCCAGATTGGCGACTCGCGCTGTTATGTCCTGCGCGACGGCAAGCTGGCGCAGGTGACCAAGGATCAGTCGCTGGCCTGGCAGCTCATCGAGGCCGGGGCGATGACCGCCGAGGAGGCCAAGGCCTTCGAGCACGCCAACATCATCCTGCAGGCGCTCGGCGTGCAGGAGCACGTCGAGGTGGTGCTGTCGCAGGTTCCGCTGCGCAAGGGCGACGTCGCCCTGCTCTGCTCCGATGGCCTGCACGGACCGGTCACCGACGAGGAGCTCCTGTCGGTGCTCGTCACCGAGCCGGATCTCCAGAAGGCGGGCGAGGCGCTGATTCAAAAGGCGCTCGATCGCGACGGGCCTGACAACATCACGGTGGCGCTGGCCCGGTTCGACGGGGAGGCGCTGATGCCGGCCGCCCCGGAAGACACCATCAGCTTCATCGGCTACGACCCCGGCAGCGATCCGGTTCCCGAGCCGATGGGGACCTTCGACGACTCCAGCGTGGGCCGCGAGACGGTCGAGGAGCGCCTTCCCGGCGGCCTGCTCGGCGCCGAGGACGAGGTCCCCACCAAGACCGACGCCGCCACCGACCCGGGTGTCCTGGGCGTGTCGGGCGGCCTGCGCGCACGGCGGGCAGGGACGCCGCCGGGCCCGCGCGGGGTCCCGTCGTTGTTGGCGCTGTTCTTGATCGGCCTGGTCGCGGCGGCGGCGGGCGGGATCTTCGTCATGAAGTGCGAGCGCGATCAGTCCACGCGCTCCGACGGACGGGTCACCCTCCCCTGAGGGTCTGCGGATGCCGTCGCGCTGTCCACATTGCGAGGTCGAGATCGAGGAGGGGGCTCGGTTCTGCGGCGCGTGCGGCCGCCCCATCACGGCGACCGCCATCAGCCAGCGGGCCGCGGCGGCGGGGTTGCCCAAGCACTCTCCAGCCGCCGCCACGATCAAGGTGTCACCGCAAGAGCCAGGCACGTCCGCAGCGGCGGTCTCCGGCGCCTCTCCCGCGCTGGGCATCCCGTTTCAAGCGCCTCCGGCAGCGGCGACCATCCTCTCCTCGACGCCCTCGATCGCCCCGGTGACCTCGGGGCCGGTGGCATCCGCGCCGGCCCCAGCTTCGCCGGCGCCCGCTCCCGTCCGCGCGGCTGTCGGCGTGCGGCCGGCGGCCCAGCCGCTGGAGAGTCTGATCGGCCGGACGCTCAACCATCGGTACGTCGTGGGGGACAAGATCGGCGAAGGGGGGTTTGGCGCGGTCTTCCGGGGCAAGCAGATCGCCACCGGGCGCGAGGTGGCGCTCAAGATCCTGCATCCGCACAACGTCTCGGACGAGACGATCGTCGCCCGCTTCCGCCGCGAGGCCGAGGCCTGCTCGAAGCTGCGCGATCCGCACACCGTCACCACCTACGACTTCGACGAGACCCCCGACGGGATCCTCTACCTGGCGATGGAGCTCCTGCGCGGGCAGAGCCTGCACCAGGTGCAAAAGGCCGACGGGCCGCTCGGCCACGAGCGCGTGCTGAAGATTCTGGACCAGGTCGCCGCTTCGCTGTCGGAGGCCCACCGGAACGGCATCGTCCACCGCGACATGAAGCCGGAGAACGTCTTCATCGAAACGCGCGAAGGCGAGGACCACGTCAAGGTGCTGGACTTCGGGATCGCCAAGGTGGTCTCTGACGAACGACAGGTGCCGGCGCTGACGGCGGTCGGGCAGACCTTGGGGACGCTGGAGTTCATGTCGCCGGAGCAGCTGCGCGGGCAGAAGCTCGACGGTCGGTCCGACCTCTACGCGCTCGGCATGATGTCGTACGAGATGCTGACCGGCATCCTGCCCTTCGCAACGGCCAAGAGCCCGATCGACATCATCAACTTCCACATGCGGCACGAGCCGCCCGCGCCATCGAAGCTCTCCGACAAGGTGACGATCCCCGCCCCGGTCGACGCGATCATTCTCAAGATGGTGGCCAAGGACAAGGACAAGCGGTTCGCCGACGCGAACGCTCTGCGCGAGGAGATCGCCCGCACGCAGCGGTCACTCGACAGCAGTCCCGACCGCTTCGAAGCCTACCGGGTGGTGGCCGTCGTCGGCGCCACCATCGCCATCGTGGCGGCCCTCGTCTTTTTCCTCCACCGGTAGCCCCGGCGGGGCCCCTTGCGCGGGGTCAACGGACAGTGTGGAAGAAGCGGTTCCAGTGGATGGCTTTGAACCAGGAGCCGAGGCTCCAGCCCTCGGTCTCGCCGCGGGACCACCAGACGATGAGGGCGCGCCCCTTGACCAGGTCGAGATCGACCGTCCCCCAGAAGCGCGAGTCGGACGAGTTGTCGCGGTTGTCGCCCATCATGAACAGATGGTGGGGCGGCACGACGGTCCGGGCGAAGTCGCGCCCGCCGTGGCCAGGCACCTGGATGGTCTCGTGCTGCACGTCGCCCAGCGTCTCCAGCCAGAGCTCGCAGTCGTGGGCCTCGAAGAGCTCCCCGCTGCGGGGCGCCTCGTCGTCGCTGCAGACGCGGGGAAGCCGTTCGCGCGGGACCGGCTTGCCGTTGATGTAGAGCTCCTCCTGCTTCATCTCGATGACGTCGCCGGGAAGGCCCACCACCCGCTTGATGTAGTCGATGCTGTGGTCGTTGGGCCACTTGAAGACGATGACGTCGCCCCGCTTGGGTTCGGCGTACTGCAGGATCTTCATGTCGGTGAAGGGGATGCTGAGCCCGTAGGAGAACTTGGAGACGAAGATGTGATCGCCGACGGCCAGGGTCGGGATCATCGAGCCCGAGGGGATCTGGAAGGCCTCGACGACGAAGGCGCGCAGGAGCAGCGCCACCGCCACCGCCACGCCGATCGACTCGGAGTACTCGCGGACGGTCGACTTGCGGGCGAAGGCCAGGTGGGCGTCCATGGCGTCGTCGAGCGTCGCGATCGTCTTGCGCAACTGCTCGAGATCGTCGCCGCCCAGCGCCTGCTCGACGGCGGCGATGTCGGCCTGCAGCTGGGCCGCCACGCCGGCCGGGATGCGGTAGCTCTTCTTCCTCAGGATCCGCTGGGACTCCTTGATCAGATGGCGCCCCTCGACCCGCGTGCTGCGGTCGGCGGTGCGCGCGCGCCACCAGGTGAGCAGGCTGGGGGTTCGCTCTTCGGGCATCCTCCGCTTCCCCATCGTCGACCGACCTAATCGACCTTCAGGATGGCCAAGAAGGCCTCTTGCGGGATCTCGACGTTGCCCACTTGCTTCATCCTCTTCTTACCTTCTTTCTGCCGCTCCAACAACTTGCGCTTGCGCGAGATGTCGCCGCCGTAGCACTTGGCGGTGACGTTCTTGCGCAGCGCCTTCACGGTGGTGCGGGCGATGATCTTCGACCCGATGGCGGCCTGGATCGCCACCTCGAACTGCTGCGAGGGGATGAGCTCCTTCATCTTCACGCAGAGATCGCGCCCCTTCTCGTACGAGCCCTGGCGGTGGACGATGAGCGACAGGGAGTCGACCCGATCCCCGTTGACCATCAGATCCATGCGGACGAGATCGGCGACCTGGTAGTCCTTCGGCTCGTAATCGAGCGAGGCATAGCCGCGCGAGACCGACTTCAGGCGGTCGTAAAAGCCGAACACCATCTCGGTGAGCGGCAGGTCGTAGCGGATGATCACGCGCTTTTCGCCCGCATAGGCCAGCCCCGTTTGCGTTCCACGCTTCTCCTCACACAACTTGAGGATCCCCCCCACGTATTCCGGCGGGGTGTGGATGGTGACGGCGATGACCGGCTCTTCGATCCGGTCGATGTCCCCTTCCGAGGGGAATTTCGCGGGGTTATCGAGCTCGATGACGTCGCCGTTCCGCAGCACGCAGCGAAAGCGAACGGTCGGGGCGGTGGTGATGAGGTCGAGGTTGTACTCACGCTCCAGCCGTTCCTGGACGATCTCCATGTGCAGGAGGCCCAGAAAGCCGCAGCGGAACCCGAAGCCCAGCGCCGCCGAGGTCTCGGGCTCGCGGGTGAACGAGGCGTCGTTGAGCCGCAGCTTGTCCAGCGCGTCGCGCAGATCTTCGTAGCGGGCGGTGTCGGTCGGGAAGATCCCGGCGAACACCATGGGCTTCGCCGGCTGGAAGCCGGGGAGCGCCTCGGCGCAGGGGCGCGCGGCGTCGGTGATGGTGTCTCCCACCCGCGCGTCGCTCACCTCCTTGATGGCGGCGGTGAAGAACCCCACCTCGCCCGGCGTCAGCTCGGCCATCTCGCGCGCGAACGGCGCGAAGGCGCCCAGGGTCTGGACCTCGTAGTCGCGCCGGGCCGCCATGAAGCGCAGCTTCTGCTTGGGCCGCATGACCCCGTCGATGATCCGCACCAGGATCACCACGCCCCGGTAGGTGTCGTACCAGCTGTCGAGCAGCAGCACGCGCAGCGGCTTGTCCGGATCGCCCGTGGGCGGCGGCACCTTGGCCACCACCGCCTCGAGGATCTCCACGATCCCCTTCCCCTCCTTGGCCGAGGCGAGGATCGCCTCCGAGGCGTCGATGCCGACGACCTCCTCGATCTGGCGCCGCACCGCCTCGGGATCGGCGGCCGGCAGGTCGATCTTGTTGATCACCGGCACGATGGTGAGGTTGTTGTTCACCGCCAGGTAAACGTTGGCCAGCGTCTGCGCCTCGACCCCTTGCGAGGCGTCGACCACCAGGACCGCCCCTTCACAGGCCGCCAGGGAGCGAGACACCTCGTAGTGAAAGTCGACGTGGCCGGGGGTGTCGATCAGGTTGAGCTCATAGGTCTCCCCATCGGAGGCCTTGTAGGCGAGCCGCACGGTCGCCGCCTTGATGGTGATCCCGCGCTCGCGCTCGAGATCCATGCTGTCCATGAACTGCGCCTTGCGCTCGCGATCGGTGAGCGCGTCGGTGGCGTCGAGCAAGCGATCGGCCAGCGTCGACTTGCCGTGGTCGATGTGGGCGATGATCGAGAAATTGCGAATCAGGCGCGTCGACGTGGACATTTGGGGCGGGGGCCGGCGGCGGCTCTGCTAGCGGCCGGAAGGGACGTGCAGTGTGAGCTGTCCCGGAAGGTTGTGCCGTTCTTTTTCCAGGACCATGTCGATCCCCTGCCGGATGTATTCGGCAACCGGAACGCGCGTCTTCGAGTTCAGCTGCTTCAGCTGCTCGTTCTGCTCGGGGGTGATGTAGATGGTCGTGGAAATCTTCTTCCTCGCCATGGCGTGACCATGCATGACCATAGGTCAGGGGTCAAGTTCGCAAGCACTTGATACGCCGGCATTTCCGCCCTACCGTAGACGCCATGCCCCATTCCAAGACGTGGCTGGCGTACGGTTCCCTGGCCGCGCTGCCCATTCTGGCGCTGGCCTGTGCCCAGACGCCGAAGCACGCCGAGATGGTGACCTCCGGCGCCACGAACGTTCCGACCCCGCCCAACGTCGATCGCACCAAGTGTGACGAGAAGGGGAAGAACGTCATCACAGCCGACACCAACCTCGATCAGAAGGCCGACGTCTGGAAGTTCTATCAGTCGGTCGACGTCGGCGGGCAGAAGACGGAGATCCTGACCTGCAAAGAGGTCGACCTGAATCACGACGGGAAGATCGATCTGGTCTACTACTATGACGACAAGGGCGCGACGCTCACGCTGGACGAGGCCGACACCGACTTCGACGGCAAGTTCGACATGACCCGGTACTACGCGAACGGCAAGGTCGTGCGCGAGGAGCTCGACACCAACTTCGACGGCAAGCCCGACGTCTGGAAGTACTACGAGGACGAGAAGCTGGTTCGCCAGGAGCGCGACACCAACGGCGACGGCAAGGTCGACGAGTGGGAGTACTTCGAGGGCGGCAAGCTGGATCGCATCGGCTACGACACCACCGGCAACGGGACGGTGAACAAGTGGGACCGCGCGCCCGAGAACGACGACGACAGCGCAGGTGGCGGCGCGGCTGCGCCGGCGGCTCCTGCTGCGCCGGCTCCTGCGGCCCCGACGGCCCCGCCGCCGGCCGCGACGGCGCCTCCGCCGGCCAAGCCTGCGGCAGCGCCGCCGGCCGCGACCACGCCGCCCGCGCCTGCCAAGAAGTAGCCCGGGATTTCGCCGGCTCGCTCCGCGCGGCGACGGCGGTGCGTCTCGAGCGGGTGTGATCTGCCGCTTGGTTGCGCCCCTCCGCGTGAGGTCCGCGGACGGACCTCACGCGGAGGGGCACCCTTCCGAATCCTTCACTTGGCGGCCAGCGGAGTCAGGAGCGCGGTGGGGCAGCCGAGGCTCGTCCAAGCGCGCGGAGGCGGCAGCCGAGGCTCGCCTGGCGCGCGGTGGGGGCAGCGGAGCGGAAGAGCCGAGCGAAGCGGCGAAGCCGCGACGCGGGCGCCGGAAGAGCCGGGCGAAGCGGCGAAGCCGCGACCGGGCGCCGGCAAGCGGGCGGTTAGCGGGAGTCCATGGGGACGTAGTGCGTGAGCGCGGGGCCGGTGTAGACCTGCCGCGGGCGGGAGATCTTGGTCGTGGGGTCTTCGCTCATCTCCCGCCAGTGGGCGATCCACCCCGGCGTACGACCGATGGCGAACATGACGGTGAACATGTTCGTCGGGATCCCGAGCGCCCGGTAGATGAGGCCGCTGTAGAAGTCGACGTTGGGGTAGAGCTTCCGCTCGACGAAGTACGGATCGCTGAGCGCCGCGGCCTCCAGCGCCTTGGCGATGTCGAGCAGCGGATCGGGGTGCTTCATCTTGGCCATCACCTTGTCGGCGGCGACCTTGATGATCTTGGCGCGCGGGTCGTAGTTCTTGTAGACGCGGTGGCCGAAGCCCATGAGGCGGAAGCCCGAGTCCTTCTTCTTGGCCAGATCGACGAACTTCTGCGGTCCGCTGCCGTCGGTGCGGATCTGCTCCAGCATGGTGAGCACCTCTTCGTTGGCGCCGCCGTGAAGCGGGCCCCAGAGGGCACAGATTCCGGCGGAGATCGAGGCGAAGAGGTTGGCCTGCGAGCTGCCGACCTGACGCACCGTCGAGGTGCTGCAGTTCTGCTCATGATCGGCGTGGAGGATGAGGAGAAGGTTGAGAATCTTGACGATCTCCTCGTCGATCTCGTACGGCTCGGCCGGGACCGAGAACATCATGTTGAGGAAGTTCGCGCAGTAGCTGAGGTTGTTCTTCGGATAGACGAACGGCTGCCCGATCGACTTCTTGAACGAGAAGGCGGCGATGGTTCGCATCTTCGAGAGCAGGCGCGCGATGGTCGCCTCCTGCTCGGCGCGGTTCTTCACGTCGAGCGCCTCCGGGTAGAAGCTCGACAGCGTCAGGGTCATCGCCGACAGGATGGCCATCGGGTGGGCGGTGCCGGGATAGCCGTCGTAGAAGCGCTTCATGTCCTCGTGAATCATCGAGTGACGGGTCAGCGCCTCGGAGAACTTGGCCAGCTCCTGCTTGTTGGGGAGGTGGCCGTAGATGAGCAGGTAGGAGACCTCGACGAAGGTCGACTTTTCGGCCAGCTCGTCGATCGGGATGCCCCGGTAGCGGAGAATCCCCTGCTCGCCGTCGAGGAAGGTGATCGCGCTCTTCGTCGACGCCGTGTTCATGAACGCCGGGTCGAGCGTCACGAGACCGGTCTGCGCGCGCAATTTTCCGATGTCGATCGCGCGTTCGTTTTCTGTCCCGACGATGACCGGTAGTTCCAGGGGTTTTCCGTCGATGATGAGCTCTGCTTTTTGCGTCGTAGTCTCGGGCACGGCGTCCTCCTCGGGCTCGCGCGAGCATAACCTATATACTCCGCGCGTGAACCTGCTAACCGTCGCTGTCGCGGTCGGTTTGTTCGTCGATGCCGGCGCGGGAGGGGTGCGCGACGGCGGAGGCGCTCCGAGCCCCCCGCACCCGTCCGCGAAGGACGCCGGGGCCTGGTCCGCCGCACCTTTGCCGTCCATCCTGGTGCGCATCGACGAGCTGCACCGCCGGCGGGACGACAAGAACGCCTTCACCGAGGAGCAGCACCTGGTGCAGGCGGGCCTTGCCCGCGACCCCAACGACTACGAGCTCCTCTGGCGCGCCGCCCGGCTCTATTTCTGGGCCAGCGACGATCCAGGTCTCCCCAGGGACCAGAGGTCGCGTTGGGGGAAAGACGGCTGGGACATCGCCGAACACGCCATCGCCATGAACCCCAACGACGTGGCCGGGTATTACTGGGCGGCGGTCAACATGGGGAACTACGCGCTCGGCCTGGGGGTGGTCAAGGCGCTGTCGAGCGGCCTGGAAGAGAAGTTCCGCGAGCGGCTGGGGAAGGCGTCCGCGCTGAACGACGGCTACGAGTGGGGCGGCGTCGAGACGGCCTGGGGGCGGTTCTTCGACAAGCTCCCCTGGCCGAAGCGGGATCGGAAGCGGGCGGAGGAGCACCTGCGGCGGGCGCTGCAGATCAACCCCTCGGCCCTGCGCGCCCGTCTTTATCTGGGGATCCTGTATCTCGACAGCAACCGCGCCCGGGAGGCGAAGGGGGTGCTCGATGAGGTCGCCGCGGCCCCGGTCGGCCGCTACGACGCGCCCGAGGAGCGCCGGGCCAA
>CAWKBC010000018.1:0-23797 GCA_963847705.1 uncultured Pseudomonadota bacterium
CGCCCTTTAGCCAGCCCCGCTCCGCTCGGTTCAGGGTCAGGGGATGCGCTTCCAGCTGGGCTTGAAGGCTGCAGAGTAGGTCGGCGGGCCGTCGGAGATGACGTAGTCGACGCGGCGGTTGCGCGGCTCGTCGACGTTGTCGGCGGTCTTCACCTCGGGTGAGGTCTCGCCGAACCCTTCGAACGAGATCGGCAGCTTCACGCCGCGCTTGCGGAACCAGCTGGCGATCGAGCGCGCGCGATCCTGCGACAGCTTGAGGTTGTGCGCGGCGCTCCCCACGGTGTCGGTGTGCCCGGCGATGTAGAGGGTGATGCCAGGGTGCATGCGGCCGTGGGCCTGATCCTTGGCCAACACCTCGCCGAGCTTGGTGTAGGCCGCCTCCAGCTTGGGCGTCTCGGGCTCGTCGATCTCCGCCGAGCCGGTCTTGAAGTTGACGTCCTCGTGCGGGATGGGGACGAACCAGGGGGCGATCTCGACGCCGACCCAGGACCCCTGGGCGTCGTAGGCGTGCACCTCGATCCGCGCCACGGCCGCGTCGCTGCTCGGCGTCCAGGTGACCGTGAGCGGCGTGCCGGCCGGGCGTCCGGTGAAGTCCTGCTCCTCGTCGGCGAGCACCGCCTCGTCCTCGGCGTAGACCTCGATCTTCACCTTGCCGGCCGGGTGCGACATCTTCACCTCCAGCCGGTGCTGCTTGAGGTCGACCTTGCTCTTGTCGACCTGGACCTTGAGCGGCGACCCGGCCCCCAGCGCTCGGTGAGCGCCGGCCAGGGTCCCGGCCAGGATCAAAGCGGCGGCCGTGATCCGGTTCATGGCCAGCCATCCTATTGCGAATGGCCGTCGCTGGCGAGTCTGCGCCGCGCTCACGAGATCGTGACCGAGGAGCGACGCAGCGGCGCGTGGTAGCGTTCGGGCGTGAGGTTTCGGTCGGCTCCGGCGCTGTTGCTTGGCGTGCTCGCCTGGTCGGGCTGCGCGACCGGACCGCGGCCGCTGGTCGATTCGGGGTACGCCGCGCGCGCCTACACGCCGGGACGCATCGCCGTCCTCCCGCCGGACGTGTTCGTGGTGCTCGATCAGGTGGGCGACGACGATCCGGTGAAGTCGGCGGCGATCGGCCAGGCGGTCTCGGCCGAGACGGTGCGCGCCATCGACCGCTCGCTGCGGAGTCGTGGTTACGACGTTGACCTGCTGCCACGCTGGGACGGTGTTGACGGCCCCGACGGGGCGCCGGTTCCGGGGGGCGAGGCGCTCGAAGGTCTCGCACGCGGCATCATCTACTTCGCCAGCAGCCCCGACGGTGGGCGCGAGGGGGCCATCGGCATGCCGCCGCGCGTGGCGCCCGAGCTGGCCGCCCAGGTCGGCGCCGCCACCCAGGCCGACGCCGTCCTCTACGTCAACGTCAAGGGCGTGGTCACGACGCCCGGCCGGCAGACGGCGACGATCCTGACCGGCGTCTTCATCGTGGTGATCGTGGCTGCCGTCATCCTCATGCTGGCCTCGCAGAAAGGCGGCGGCGGTGGACATGGCATCGGTCATGGTGGAGCCGCGTCGCACGGCAATGGCGGCGGCGGCAACTGGCGCGCGGCACCCCCGGCCGGAAAAGTGTCCGGAGCGCCCTTCCGGCCGGCGAGCTGGCACGGGGGCGGCGCGCCGATGACGACGGGGGCGCCACGCGTGGGCGCGCCCGCGGCGCCGCCCGTCGGCGGTTGGCGCGGCGGCCGACCACCGCTGGGCGCGGCGCGCGGCGGTCGCGTCTACCTCGGCGGCGGCGGCAACCTCAACCTCGTCGTTCCGCTCGATGAGCCGATCTACACGCACGACGGCAGCATCGCCTATGACGATCCGGTCTTCGCCGGCGACGAGCTCTACGTCTCGATGACCCTCGTCTCGACCTATGATGGGCGCGTGCTCTGGCACGCGCGCGACGCCCTCGATCTGGAGGCCAACAACCCGGCCCACGTCGATCGCATGGTGCAGGACTTCATGGACACGCTCCCCCCGGCGCTGCCGCCGGCGGGGGCCGCGCCGAACCCGTGAGCGACGACGACCGCTCCGCCGCCGCGCCCGCGCCCGCCTCGGCGCCGATCCGCCAGCCGCGCGGCATCTATCTCCTCTTCACCGTGGAGATGTGGGAGCGCTTCTCGTTCTACGGGATGCGCGCCATCCTCGTCCTGTTCATCGCCGACAGCGCGCGCGGCGGGATGGGCTGGTCGCACGCCACGGCCAGCCGGCTGTTCGGCTTCTACGGGTTCTTCGCCTATGCGCTCCCGGTCGTCGGTGGCTACATCGCTGACAGATTCTGGGGGACTCACCGCTCGCTGGTGGTCGGGGCTGTGATCATCGCCGCCGGCCACTTCTCCATGGCGGTGCCGACCACCCCGACGTTTTTTCTCGGGTTGGCGCTGGTGGCGATCGGGACCGGATTCTTCAAGGTCAACGCCTCGACGATGGTCGGCCAGCTCTATCAGGCGGGCGATCCGCGGCGCGACGCCGGCTTCACGATCTTCTACATGGGCGTCAACGTCGGCGCCCTGGTCGGCCAGATCGCCTGCGGCTACCTGGGCGAGAGCCCGCGCTGGGGATGGCACTACGGTTTCGGGGCCGCCGGCGTGGGGATGTTGTGCGGCCTCGGGTTTTACCTGAAGTTCAAGCCGCGCTACCTGGCCGGCATCGGCGATCCCCCTCCGCGCCCGACCGCGGCCACGCGCGCCGCGTCCCAGCCGCTCACCGCCGACGAGCGCGACCGGATGGCCGCGTTGGTCGTGATCATGCTCTTCACCATTCCGTTCTGGCTGGCCTACGAGCAGGCGGCCTCCTCGATGAACTTCTTCGCCGAGCAGCGCACCGATCGGATGGTCCACGGTTTCCTGGTTCCCGCCTCCTGGTTCCAGTCGGTGAACCCGGCCGTGCTGATCATCGCCAGCCCGCTGCTGGCAGCGCTCTGGACCGCGCTCGGCCGGCGCCGCCGCGAACCGAGCACGCCCGCGAAGATGGCCGCGGCCCTGGTGCTGCTCGGCCTGGGGTTCGTGTTCATGGTGGCGGGCGCGCGCCGCGGGGACAACGGCGCCCTGGTGAGCCCCTGGTGGCTGGTGGCCGCCTACACCTTTCATACCTTCGGTGAGCTCTGCCTCTCGCCCATCGGCCTTTCGCTGGTGACCAAGCTGACGCCGGCCAAGTTCGCCGCCGTGACGATGGGTCTCTGGTTTCTGTCGACGGGAATCGCCGAGCTCCTGGCGGGGCAGATCGCGGCCATCACCGACAAGGTGGCGCGCGGGGAGCTGTTTCATCTGTTCGGCGGCCAGGCCGACTTCTATTTCATCTTCGTCGCGCTCTCGGCGGCCACCGCGCTGGTGCTCGTCGCGCTCTCCCCCTGGCTTCGCCGGCGGATGCACGGTCTCGATTCGTGAAGGTCGCCGCCGCCGCCCTCTGCCTGCTACTGTCTTCGATCGTGAGCGGCGCACCGGCCGATCCTTACCGCTGGTTGGAAGATGGCGACGCGCCGGCGGTCGCGCGCTGGACCGAGGCGCAGAACGCCGCGACCCGAAAGGCGCTCGACCACCTTCCCGGGCGCGCGGCGCTGCAGGAACGCCTCGGGCGTCTCTACGCGACGGGCTCGCTCGGCGCGCCGGTGTCGCGGCCGCGTCCCGACGACCACCCAGGCAAGACCGGCAACGCAGGCAAACCCGGCAAGCCGGACCAGGAGCGTCGCTACTTCTACACCCGGCGCGACGGCGCGCAGAACCAGGCGGTCCTCTACGTGCGCGACGGCCTTCAGGGCGCCGATCGGCCGCTCGTCGACGTGAACCGGGAGCGCGCCGACGGCACCCGCGCGCTCGACTGGTGGTTCCCTTCCGACGACGGCAGGCGGGTCGCCTACGGCTCTTCCGACGACGGCAGCGAGGAGTCGCTGCTGCGCGTGCGCGACGTCGGCAGCGGCCAAGACCTCGCCGAGCACATCGCGCGCACGCGCGCCTGCTCGCTGGCCTGGCTGCCGGACGGCGGCGGCTTTTACTACACGCGCTACCCGAAGCCGGGGGAGGTGCCGCCCGGCGAGGAGCCGTACCACCGCGGCGTCTTCTTCCATCACCTCGGCGCCGATCCCGCCCACGATGCCAAGATCTTCGGCGACGGGCGCGATCGCACCGACTGGCCCAGCGTCGATCTCTCGCCCGATGGACGCTGGCTGGTGGTCAGCGTGGCGCAAGGGTGGACCAGGAGCGAGGTGCACCTCTTCGACCTGCACGCGGCGGGAGCCGCCCCCGGCGCGCCCGGGCCGTCGATGGTCGTGGCGGCCGGTGAGGACGCCCGGTTCGACGTCGTCGAGGCGCTCGACGATCGAATCTACCTTCTCACCACCAGCGGCGCCCCGCGCGGACGGATCTTCGCGGTCGACCCCGGACACCCAGAGCGCACCCACTGGCGCGAGGTGGTTCCAGAGGGGGACGACGTGCTCGAGCGCGCGGTCTATTTCCACGGCCACCTCGCCGTCGGGTTCCTGCATGACGCCGCCGCGCGGCTCTCCATCTTCGACGTGGGGACCCTCGAAGGGTCCCCCCACCCCCCCGCGACGGACTCCGCCGGGCAAAGCCCAGCTTCGTCCACGCGAGATCGGAATGGTGGCGCACGCCGGGAGGTGCCGCTGCCCGGGCTGGGCGCGCTGACGGCGCTCTCCGGCGCGCGCGACGTCGCCGAGCTGTTCTATGGGTTCACTGGCTTCTTCGCGCCGACCACCATCTTCGACGTCCAGCTGGGCGCCGCGCCGAAGAGCGTCGTCTGGCGCGCGCTGGCGGCGCCCGTCGATCCGGCGACGTTCCAGGTGGACCGGGTGATGATCAGCTCGCGCGATGGTACCCGCGTTCCGCTGTTCCTCGCCCATCGCAAAGGGCTGCCGCGCGACGGCACGCGCCCCGCCCTGCTCACCGGCTACGGCGGCTTCGACGTGAACATGCTGCCTGCCTGGACGCCCGCGGCGATCCCCTTTCTCGAGAGCGGCGGAACCTACGCGCTGGCCATCCTCCGCGGCGGCGGCGAGTACGGCGAGAGCTGGCACCGCGCCGGGATGCTCGCCAACAAGCAGAACGTGTTCGACGACTTCATCGCGGCGGCGAGCTGGCTCACCGCCGAGCGGGTGACGGCGCCCGATCGGCTGGCGATCTCCGGCGGCTCCAACGGCGGCCTGCTGGTCGGCGCCGCGCTGACCCAGCGCCCGGAGCTGTTTCGCGCCGTCATCTGCGGCGTGCCGCTGCTCGACATGCTCCGCTACCATCTCTTCCGCATCGCCGCGCTCTGGATCCCCGAGTACGGCTCGCCGGACGATCCGGTGGCGGCCCGCTGGCTGGCCGCCTACTCGCCGTATCAGCGCGTCCGCGACGGGGTGAAGTATCCCGCGGTCTTCCTGCACACCGCGGCGTCGGACACACGGGTCGATCCGATGCACGCGCGCAAGATGGCCGCCCGTCTCCAGGCGGCGACCGCCAGCGGCCTCCCCGTCCTGCTCGAGGTCGAGAGCAACGCTGGCCATGGCGCGGGCAAGCCGCTCCGCAAGGTGATCGCCCAGCTCGTCGACGAGTGGAGCTTCCTGTTTTCGCAGCTCGGAATCTCATACGAGGAAAAAACGCCGTGAAAAAGACCCGTGTCATCATCCTGTTTGGCGGCCGCTCGGCCGAGCACGAGATCTCGATCTTGTCGGCGCGCAACGTGCTGGGCGCGCTCGATCGCGAGCGGTTCGAGCCGGTCCTGATCGGCATCGATCGCGCCGGGCGCTGGCACCTGGAGTCCGAGCGGACGCTGGCCGCCGCGACCGGCGATCCGCGCGCGCTGGCCCTGGATCCCGCGGCGCCGACCGTCAGCATCGAACAGGGTTTGGTCGGCGGCGCCGGCCGTCCATCCGCTAGCGCCAACAGCGCCGCTGGCGCCAGTAGCGCCGCTGGCGCCGACGAAGTCGTGGTGTTCCCGGTCCTGCACGGCACCTTCGGCGAGGACGGCACCGTGCAGGGGCTGCTCGAGCTGGGCGACGTCGCCTACGTCGGCGCCGGCGTGCTCGGCTCGGCGATCGGGATGGACAAGGAGGTCGCCAAGCGCCTCCTGCGAGACGCCGGCATCCCGGTGGTCGACTTCACCGTCGTCACCGCCGCCGCGTTCGCACGCGATTCCGCGGCGGCGCTGGCCGGCGCCGCCAGGCTGGGGTGGCCGCTGTTCGTCAAGCCGGTCAACGCCGGCTCGTCCGTCGGAGTCTCGCGGGTCAGCGGGCCAGAGGGGCTGGCCCCGGCGGTGCGCGCGGCGCTGGCGTTCGATCGCAAGGTGCTGATCGAGCGGGCGGTCGACGCGCGCGAGATCGAATGTGCGGTGCTCGGCAACGACGACCCAATCGCTTCGGTCCCGGGCGAGATCCTCGTCCACCACAAGGACGGCTTCTATTCGTACGACGCCAAGTATGTCGATCCGAGCGGCGCGAGCTGGAAGATTCCCGCCGATCTCCCCGCCGCGACGGCCGCGCGCGTGCAGACGCTGGCCGTCGAGACCTTCCGGACGCTGGAGCTGGCAGGCCTCGCCCGCGTCGACTTTTTTCTGTCGCGCGGGGACGGCGCCCTCTACGTCAATGAGGTCAACACCCTCCCTGGATTCACCGCCATCTCGATGTATCCGAAAATGTGGGAGGCATCTGGCCTGTCACAAAAAGCGCTCCTCACCCGCCTTCTCGAGCTCGCCCTGCAAAGGTGGAGGGCCCGTCGCACCATTCATACAGGAAGGGATGCGACTCCCCAGCCATGACGAAGCATCGAGAATTTTTGTTTTCCGTGTATCCAGGGCGGGTGTGAGTCGTACATAGGGGCGTGGATCAAGAAATTGGTGCAACGAAAAGAAGCGTCGGGCGTCCATCAAAAGCGCAGCCTTTTCGCGCATTTGTGGTCAATCTGCTGCTCAAACAGCCAAATTTAAGATCGCTGGAGATTGTCCGGCGCGCCCGTGACGCCGGTTACGAAGGTGGCAAAAGCGCCTTCTATTCGCTGATCGCCAGTGTCCGCCCGCGTCGTAGCCGGCCGCTCGGTGAGCACGACAAGGTGCCGGGCGAGATCGCCCGCCACGGCTTCGGCCAGGTCGACCTCAAGTTCCGCGACGGGTCCGAGCGTTCGATGACCTTCTTCGTGTCGCGGCTCGAGTACTCGCGCTTCACGATTGCGTCGATCGTCCCCGATCAGGGTCTCGAGACCTGCGTGCGGACGCTGGTGGCCCACTACCGGTCGTTCGGCGGCATCCCGCTGCTGGCGGCGTTCGATCGGGCGCGCCCCATCGGCATCGGCTCGGACAAGGATGGTCGCGTGCAGGAATGGGATCCGGCGTTTGCCTACGCGGCGCTGCAGATCGGCCTGGGGATCGAGGTGCGCGCGCGCCGCGGCGCTGATCGCGGCCCGGGGACCAACCTCGGCAACTGGTTGAAGCTGGCCTTCTTCAAGGACGCGGCCTTCGTCGACGAGGCGGACGCCGCCCGGCAGCTGGCGATCTGGCTGCGCGAGCAGAACGACGCCCCGCAAGCGGACGCCGGGGGGAAGTCGCCGGCGGTCCTGCTGGCGGAGGAGCGACAGCGGCTGCGGCCGCTCAAGGTCGACCCGCACGAGCTGGCGCTGCGGTTCCCGGTGCTGGTCGGACCGCGCGGCGCCGTCATGCACGACGGCCAGGCCTACGCGATGCCGCCCGAGTCGGCTGGGCTGTCGGGCGCTCTGCACCTGTTCCCCGATCGCATCACCATCATCGTCGGTCGCTACGAATCGACGCACGCGCGCCACCCGGCGGTGCGACTGCTCGAATCGGTGGCGCCGTCGTCTTCGTCCGGTACCTGGGCAGCCAGCGCCGCGATGCCTCTCGCCGCCGGCGCCCGCTGAGACCCGGGCCCCAGCTCGTCGCGGATCGAGGGGCGCTTCAAGGGGCTTTAAGGGCCCCACCCAGATGGCTTTCCCGTTTGAGCTGGCCCCGGGCGATCGAGAACCATGGCACCCGCGCGGCGCGAACGTCGCGTCTTGCGACCGAGAACCATGGCACGCGCGCGGCAAGAACCTCGCGTCTTGATCGGGCGCAACTCGCCGCTTACGAGCTTTTTGCGGGGCGTAGCCTGCCTGGATTTCATTGCAGGCTACGCCCCGCAAAAAGCCCACGTGCGGCGAGCAGCGCCCGATCGAAGCGCGACGTTCGCGCCGCACGTAACCGGGTTGCCAGTCGCCTGGAGCGGAGGCGATCGCCTCAATCTGAAAAGGGGGCAGCTGAGGCCGGCTGGGAGCTATAGGTTAGGCCAGCCGAGGCCGAGGCCCAGCGGCGGGTCCTACCCGCGCCCCATGCCGTAGTAGGTGAACCCGGCGGTGCGCAGCTCGGCGGGGCTCCAGACGTTGCGGCCGTCGAAGATCACCGGCTGGCGAAGCAGCGTCTTGAGGCGCTCGAACGAGGGGCGTCGGAACTCGTGCCACTCGGTGACCAGCACCAATGCGTCGGCCCCCTTGGCGCATTCATAGTGCGCCTCTTCGTACGCGATGCGGTCGCCGAGCTGTTTGCGCACCGCCTCGATCGCCACCGGATCGGACGCCGAGACCTTGGCGCCCGCTCCGAGCAGCTGCTCGATCAAGACCAGCGCGGGCGCCTCGCGGATGTCGTCGGTGCCGGGCTTGAACGCCAGGCCCCAGACGGCGATCTGCTTTCCTTTCAGATCGCCGCCGAAGTGCGCCAGGACCTTGTCGCCGAGCCGCCGCTTCTGCCGCTCGTTGACGGCGACCACGGCGTCGAGGACCTCCAGCTTGTAGCCGACCTCGCGCCCCGTGCTGATGGCGGCGCGCAGATCCTTGGGGAAACAGCTGCCGCCGAAGCCCGGCCCGGCGAAGAGGAATTTGGGGCCGATCCGGTTGTCGGAGCCCATCCCCTTGCGCACGAGCTCGATGTCCGCGCCCAGGATCTCGCAGAGGTTGGCGAGGTCATTCATGAACGAGATGCGCGTCGCCAGCATGGAGTTCGCGGCGTATTTGGTCAGCTCGGCGGAGCGGCGATCCATCACCAGCATCCGGTCGGTGGTCCGGGTGAAGGGCGCGTAGAGAGCGCGCAGCGTCTCGATGGCGCGCTTGTCGCTGGTGCCGACCACCACGCGGTCCGGCTTCATGAAGTCGTTGAGGGCGTCCCCCTCCTTCAAGAACTCCGGGTTCGAGGCGACGGCGAACTCGTGCTTGGTCCGCTTGCCGATGATCGCCTCGATCTTGTCGCCGGTCCCCACCGGGACGGTCGACTTGGTGACCACCACCGCCCAGCCGGTGAGCGCGTCGCCCACGTCGGCAGCCGCTTTCAGGATGTAGGACAGATCGGCCGAACCGTCCGGCCCCGGCGGCGTTCCCACCGCCAGCAGCACCACCTCGGCCCCCGCGACGCCGGCCTTCACGTCGGTGGTGAAGGTCAGACGCCCTTCGGCGACGTTGTGGGTCACGATCTTGTCGAGGCCCGGCTCATAGATCGGCATGACGCCGTGCTTGAGGCCATCGATCTTCTGCGCGTCGAGATCGCAGCAGGTGACGTCATTCCCCATGTCCGCGAATCCCGCGCCCGCGACCAGTCCGACGTACCCGGTTCCGATGACGGAAATCTTCATGCCGATCGCATACCATGAACCGACAATGGTGCCGAGCCACCCGTCGCCAACGTTTGCGATGCAGGCGAGTGTCATGCTTCTGGCCGCCGGCCGCTCGACGCGTCTCGGCGCGCTCGGTCTGACCCTGCCGAAGCCGCTGGTCCCGATCTGCGGCCACCCGGCCATCGCCTTCGGCCTGCGGGCCGCGGCGCGCGCGGGGGCGACCCGCGCCGTGGTCAACGTCTTCCACCGTGGCGATCTGGTGCGCGCGACGCTCGGCGCGCGCGCATCCGGGCTGGCCATCGACTACGCGGTCGAGGCGGATCTGCTGGGGACCGGCGGCGGGATTGCCAACGCACGGACCTTGCTCGGGCCCGGGCCGGCGCTGGTGATGAACGCCAAGGTGGTCGCTGATCTGGATCTGCCGGCGCTGCTGGCCGAGCAGGCCGCGCACGGCGCCGCAGCGACGATGTTGCTGCGCGACGATCCGGATCCGCAGCGCTGGGGGGCGATCGGCGTCGACGCGACCGGGCGGGTGGTCAGCATCCTCGACGCGCGCTCGCCGCGTCCGCCCGAGGGCGCTGTGACCTTGCGGATGTTCACCGGCGTCCAGGTGCTGGCCCCCGCGTTGATGGACCGCCTCCAGCCCATCTTCTCGGACCTCATTCGTGACGCCTACGTCCCAGCGCTGCGCGACGGCGAGACGATCCGGGCGGCGACGCTCGGCGGCTACTTCGCCGAGCACTCCACGCCGGAACGCTATCTGGCCGGGAACCTGGCGCTGCTGCGCGATCCGGGCCTGCTGCGCGATCCGCCGGGGACTCTGGCCGGCGTCGATCCGGGCGCGCGGGTGGCGGCCGGAGCGCGGATCGTCGGCCCGGTGCGGATCGCGGCGGGCGCGGAGGTCGAAGCGGGCGCCGAGGTTGGCCCGGACGCGGTCGTCGACGCCGGGGCGCGGGTGGCGGCCGGCGCGCGGGTGCGGCGCGCGGTGGTCTGGTCGGGCGCCACGGCGACCGGCGACATCTCCGACGCGGTGGTCACGACCTCGGGGGTCGTCGGGGTGGCTTAGGCCGCTTCGACGCGGACGGCGACCACGGTGATGTTGTCGACGCCGCCGTTCTTGTTGGCCTCGGCGATCAGCTTCTCGCACATGACGTCGAGGTCGTTCTCGCTGGTGGCGATGGCCGAGATCTCCTCGTCCTTGACCATGCCCGACAGGCCGTCCGAGCAGAGCAGGTAGACGTCGCCCAGCAGCGGCTCCTCGACGTGCACGTCGACCTGCACGGTGTCCTTCATGCCGAGCGCCCGGACGATCACGTTCTTGTGCGGGAACGAGGCGATCTCGTCCGGCGAGAGGTTCTTCATCTTGATGTAGTCGTTGAGCAGCGAGTGGTCCTCGGTCAGCTGCTTGAGCGCGCCGTCGCGCCGCCGGTAGAGCCGGCTGTCGCCGACGTGCCCGATGACCAGCGCCCGATCGGCGAACAGCGTCGAGACCACCGTGGTCCCCATCCCGTGGCAGCGCGGATCCTTCTGCGCCTGCTCGTGAATCTTCAGGTTGGCCAGCTTGATCGCCGTGACCATCCGGTTGGTGTCGTAGCGGTTGCCGTGGTCCATCTTGAACGGCCAGGTCAGCTGCTGGTCGTCCTGGGTGGCCTTGAAGAATCCGACGATGGTGTCGACCGCCATCCGGCTGGCCACCTCGCCCGAGGCGTGGCCCCCCATGCCGTCGGCCACGATCGCCAGCCGTTCGCTCTCGGGGAGATAGAAGGCGTCCTCGTTGTGGGCGCGCTTCATCCCCACGTTCGAGTCGCCTGCAAACCGGACCCGCATGCCGTCCATGGGAAACGACGAGCTCATGGCGTGCCCCATCGTATCGCGCCCGGCGGCGACGATCAACGCGTGGAGGGAGCCGGGCCCTGCCGGCGGAGTCCTCCGCCGCGGGAGCGGGGATCCTTCGAGGATCCCCGAACTAAGAACCGGTGGACGGTGCCGACCCTTGTGCTGTCGCCGCTTTGACGGGGGGGAGCGCGGGGACCCTTCGGGCCTCCGCGATCGCGGAGGTTGCAGGGAGGGTGACGAAGTCGATGTGGGGGCCGACCGAGATGGCGAGCGGCCCCTCGCCCTTGTAGAGGTCACCGTCGATCGTGTAGGCCATGCTGCCGGACTTGGGGGTGATCTTGAGCGTCGAGGCGACGGCGCTGAAGGCGCGCTTCGGCGAGATGCCGCGTCCCTGGTAGACCGCCGGGAACTCCGGGATGAGGCCGGCGGGACGTCCGTGGATCGCCAGCACGCCGAACCGCTCGACGTCGTCGTCGGCGCGGTGGTTGAGCTTGAAGCCGAGGCCCACCTCGCGAACGGTGGCGGCGCCGATCCCGATGAAGACGGCGCGCTCGAGCGTCTGGCCGTCGACCTCGACGGTCCCCTCGAACCGCTTGAAGAGCCTGTGAATGAAGGGGCCGTTGATCAGCGCCGAACCAATGCCGCGCAGGAGCAGCCAGGCCGCGCGGGCCGGGCCGTACTCTCCGGTTCCGTAGTACTCGCCCAGGAAGTTGGCCATGAGGCCGTTGCCGAAGATGAACCCCAGGGTGTCGCCGATCCGCAGGCAGCGCCGACGGATCGTTCCGAGCTGCTGGTCGGCCCGCACCGCGCCCAAGATCGCCGACAGAAAGGGGGCGGCCGGTTGACGGATCCGCAGCGAGGCGCTGACCACGTTCATCGTCCCGCCGCCCAGGATCGCCAGGGGGGGAATCGGCGTCTCGCCGAAGGCCAGCCCCAGCGCGGCCACCGTGCGATGAAGCGTGCCGTCGCCGCCGTGGACCGCGATGACCGAGGGCGGGTCGGCGCGCAGCGCGGCCGCTTCGTCCGCCAGCTCCTCCAGCGTCTTGGGGGCGAACACGCGACCGTCGGCGCCGAGCAATGCCTGGAACTGCGACGCCACCCGGGGGTTGCGTCGGTTCGCGCGCGAGCGCGGGTTGACGAAGAGCGCGATCGGGGTCAGTCGTCCCCGCCTGGGCCGTCGTCGCTACCGTCTTGGCCGCCCTCGTCGTCCCCCGACTCTCCATCGGTCTCCGCTGCGGCCGCCGCCATCGCCGCCGCCATTTTGGGATACCACTGCTCGAACACCTCGGCGATCTGGCGCGCCTGCTTTTCGTTGGAGATGTTGAACGAGGACTGCTTGCGGTAGCTCCCCTTCGATTTCTTGAAGCGGACGATCGCCATCTTGGGCGCCCGGAACTTCCCCTTGGCCCTGTCGAGCTCCTGGAACAGGAACATGATCGTCGCCCAGCTCCCCTTGCTCAGCACCGCGCGATCGAGCTCCTTGCGGACCAGCGTCCCCTCGTCCTCGTAGTCGTATGTGAGCTCTTCCAGCGTCTCGGCCATCTATGGTCTCCGGGTCTCCTGCGGGTCGCTTGCCGTCTCTAGGAGGTGCGGGTGTCGATCGCGGCCCGGTCCTCGGCCGAGAGATCGACGAACTCGATCCCCATTCCGGGTGAGCGATCCTTCTGGCCGCCGCGGGTGACGCGCACGACGCGCCCTTGCGCCTTGATCTGGCGTCCGTTCGGCAGGCGAAACTCGACCACCAGCGTCTCGCCGACCTCGAACAGGATGTCGGCCCGCAAGAACGCGCCGCCGCTCGACAGGTCGGTCGAGGCGAAGCGGATCGGCCTGCGCACCTTCTGCGCGGCGTCCGAGACCGACACCGAAATCTCCAGATCCACGCGGGCGTGCTGGCGCGTGTCGCGCCGGACCGGGCTCGGGCTCACGGACGCAGCTCCGCGGCCACCGCCGAGCGGGTCTCCACGGAGACGCGGGCGCCCGAGGGGGCCAGCGGTTCCCGCGCGCGAATGCGCCGCGCCACCTCGATCGACACGGGGACCCCCCAGGTGCTGGCCCGGCTGCGCCGCAGGTGGACCAGCAGCGCGCGGGGGACGTTGATCACCGCTTCGGTCGAGGCGTTGGTCGGCACCGCGCAGATCACGGCCACCGTCGCCCCGAACGGGCGCAGCTCGACGAGCGCACCGGCCGCGCCGCTGAGCGAGAGCGAGAGCCCCTCGCTCACGTCGATCTTCATTCCCCCGACGGGCGCGGCGCCGTTGGCCGCCTGCAGGCGCGGCAGCGCGGGGACAGCCAGCTCGGCGACCGGCAGCTCGGCGTCGGCGCCGTAGATGCTCAGGCGCTCGGGGAGGAGATCGAGCGGTTGCGGCGCCGCCTCGGCGACCACACCGCCCACCACGCCCGCGACGTCGGGGAAGACGCGCGGGTCGAGGCGCATCAGCGGCTCGCCCGGGCCCAGGCCGACGCCGATGCCGGAGAGCTCCTCCAGATCGATCGAGCTGCCGCGGGCGACGAGCGCGCTGGTCGCCTCGTCGACATCGCGCAGGGCGCACCCCTGATCGGGGGCCGCGGCCGACAGCGGATCGACCAACCCCAACACGTCGGGGGCGTCGGGTCCGGCCGTGGCGGCGCGGAACCCGAGCACCGACACGGTCGGTTGCCTGCCGTCGGCGACGTCGAACCGAATCGACAGCTCCGCCGACGTCAGGCTGACCGCCGCCTGGGCGTCGGGGGGACGCGCGCCGCTGTCGCACGCGGCCACGAGAGCGCCCGCCGCCAAAACAGCGGCCGCGGCACGAGCGCGAAGGTCGGCGAACGGGCGAGACATGGGCGTCGAACCGGGGACTCAACACTATAACTTCTGCGGCGGCAACTCGCCAATTCGGGCGTACGCCGTGCTATGAAACGGGCCTCGTATGTCCCGGATAACTGTCGCCGAAATTCGCGAGCTGGCGATCCTGGCGCGCCTGGCGCTCTCCGAGCAAGAGGTCGCCCGGATGACCGTCGATCTGGACGCCATCCTCGACTACGTGGACGCCATGCGCGAGCTCGACACCACGGGCGTCGAGCCGATGACGCACGCGGTTCCCTTCGACTGTCCGCTGCGGGCCGACCATACGGCGCCCTCGCTGTCGATCGAGGAGGCCCTGGCGAATGCCCCGCGTCGCGAGGCCAGCTTCTTCCAGGTTCCCCGCATCGTCCCCGGGCCGGGTGGTTCCTCGACGGTCGAGGACGAGTCGTGATCGACACGCGCGGGGCCAGCCTGGTGTCGATCGTCGACGGCGTGCGCGCCGGCGCTGTCAGCGCGCGCGAGGTGACCGAGCAGTTCCTGGATCGGGTGGCCCGCCTCGACGGAGCGCTCGGCTGCTACTTGAAGGTCGACGACGTCGGGGCGCGCCGTCGGGCCGACGCCGTCGACGCCACCCGCAAGGCGGGGCGCGATCCGGGAGCGCTGGCCGGGGCGCCAATCGGGATCAAGGACATCTTCTGCATGCGTGGGGTCGAGACGACCTGCGCTTCGAAGATCCTGCGCGGGTTCGTTTCCCCGTATGAGTCGACCGTGACGGCGCGCCTGGAGGCGGCCGGTGCGGTCGCGCTCGGCAAGCTGAACATGGACGAGTTCGCCATGGGCTCGTCGACGGAGAACAGCTCGGTCAAGCCGACGCGCAACCCCTGGTCGCTGGCGCACGTGCCGGGCGGCTCCTCGGGCGGCTCGGCCGCGGCGGTGGCGGCGTCGCTCTGCGCGGGCGCGACCGGAACCGACACCGGCGGCTCGATCCGCCAGCCGGCCGCGCTCTGCGGGGTGGTCGGGATGAAGCCGACCTACGGGCGCGTCTCGCGCTACGGCGTGATCGCCTTCGCCTCGTCCCTTGATCACCCGGGGCCGTTCGGGCGCACCGTCGAGGACGCCGCGGCCCTGCTGGAGGTCATGTCGGGCGTCGATCCGCTGGACGCCACCTCGATCCCGACGGCCGTGGGGGCCTATCGCCAGGCGGCACGCGCCGGGCGAGACGGTCTGGCCGGGGTTCGGCTGGGCGTGCCGACCGAGTACTTTCAGCCCGGCATGGACGCCGAGATCGAGGCGGCGGTGCGCGCAGCCCTCGACGAGCTCGGCCGCGCCGGGGCGAAGATCGTTCCGGTCTCGCTGCCGCACACCAAGTACGCGATCGCCACCTACTACCTGATCTGCACCGCCGAGGCGTCGTCGAACCTGGCCCGCTACGACGGCGTCAAGTACGGCTACCGCACCCCCGAGGCGCGTTCGCTCGAGGAGCTCTACACCAGGACGCGCGGCGAGGGCTTCGGCACCGAGCCCAAGCGGCGGATCATGCTGGGCGCCTACGTCCTGCGCGCCGGCTACTACGAGGCCTACTACGGCAAGGCGCTGCGGGCGCGCCGCAAGATCGCCGACGACTTCGCGGCGGCGTTCGCCTCCTGCGACGCCATCGTCACCCCGACCTCGCCGGTGCCCGCGTTCAAGTTCGGGGAGCGCATCGGCGACCCGCTGCAGATGTACCTGGCCGACATCCTGACCGTGGCGCCGAACCTGGCCGGGGTCCCCGCGCTCTCGCAGCCCTGCGGCTTCACCAAGTCCGGACTGCCGATCGGGCTGCAGATCATCGGCCCCGCGCTGGGCGAAGAGATCTGCTTCCGCGTCGGCGGCGGCTACGAATCGCGCACCGACTGGCACACCCGTTTCGCGCCGGAGGCCGCGTAAATGGCCGCGTCGGGGGAGCGGGAGCTTGGCTCACGCGAGCCCAGCGCGGGGGGCGCGGGACCCTCTCAGGGGCCCGGTAAAACGGACTGGGAAGTGGTCATTGGGCTGGAGGTGCACGTCCAGCTGGCGACGCGGTCGAAGATCTTCTCCTGGTCGTCGGCGGCGTTCGGCGCGGAGCCGAACTCGGCGACCGATCCGGTCTGCCTGGGGATGCCGGGGACGCTGCCGGTTCTGAACCGCTCCGCCGTCGAAGCGGCGGTGCGGCTGGGGATGGCGGCCGGCTGTAAGATCCGCGCGCGCTGCCGGTTTGCGCGCAAGCACTACTTCTACCCGGATCTTCCCAAGGGCTTTCAAATCTCCCAGTTCGACGAGCCGATCTGCGAGCGGGGCGCCATCAAGTTCCGCCTCAAGGGCGAGCCGCGCGCCATCCGCCTGACCCGCATCCACATGGAAGAGGACGCCGGGAAGAACCTGCACGCCGCGGCCGGCGTCAGCTTCGTCGACTACAACCGGGCCGGCGTCCCGCTCTGCGAGATCGTCAGCGAGCCCGACGTGCGGTCGGCCGAGGAGGCCGCCGAATACGTGCGGGCGGTGCGGACGCTGGTCCGTTACCTCGGCATCGGCGACGGCAACATGGAAGAGGGGTCGCTGCGCTGCGACGCCAACGTCTCGCTGCGCCCGCGCGGCACGGAGAAGTACGGCACCAAGACCGAGATCAAGAACATGAACTCGTTCAAGAACGTGCGCGACGCGATCGAGCACGAGGTCAAGCGGCAGGCGACGCTGCTCGACCGGGGCGAGCGCATCATTCAAGAGACGCGGCTCTGGGACGCGTCGCGCGGCGTGACGCAGGCGATGCGCTCGAAGGAGCAGGCGCATGACTACCGCTACTTCCCCGAGCCCGATCTGCCGCCGCTGGTGGTGACCGAGCTCGAGCAGGTCGCGCTGCGCGCCAGCCTGCCGGAGCTGCCGGAAGATCGCTTCGCCCGCTACACGGGCGAGGTGGGGCTCTCCCCCCAGGACGCCGGCGTCCTGGTCGCCGATCGCGAGACCGCCGCCTACTTCGACGCCACCGTCGCCGCCGGCGCGCCCGCCAAGCGCGCCGCCAACTGGCTCATCAACGAGCTGCTCGCCCGGGTCGACGATCCACGCAAGCTGGGCGAAACCGACTGCCCGGTGCCGCCCGCGGCCCTGGCCGAGCTGGTTCAGCTCGTGGAGGACGGGACGCTCTCGGGCAAACTCGGCAAGGAGGTCTTCGCCAAGATGTGGGCGGAGCGGCGGGCAGCGAAGGAGATCGTCGCCGCCGAAGGGCTGGCCCAGGCCTTCGACAGTGGCGCCCTGGAAGAGGCTTGCAAGCGGGTGGTCGCGGCTCACCCCGACGAGGCCGGGCGGATCAAGAGCAACCCAAAATTGATGGGCTTCTTCGTCGGCGCGGTCATGAAAGAGACCGGCGGCAAGGGGAATCCCAAGGCCGTCAACGAGATCCTGCGGCGTCTCCTAGCCTGACCATCAACAACCGCGGGAACCCTGGGAGGTTCCCGCACCCTCCCGCGAGGGCCTCCAGCGAGCAAAGCTCGCCACCGCCCCCCGCACCCTCCCGCGAGGGGCTCCAGCGAGCAAAGCTCGCCTCCGCCCCCCGCACCCTCCCGCGAGGGGCTCCAGCGAGCAAAGCTCGCCTCCGCCCACGTGATCGGTCTTGACACCGCGGCACTCCTCTCTAAACTACGCCGCTCTCGGAGGTCCCAAGTCAGATGTATGCCGTCATTGCCTCAGGTGGAAAACAGTACCGCGTCAGCGAGGGTGAAACCCTGCGCGTGGAGAAGCTCGTGGGGCCGGCCGGCACCAAGGTGACCTTCGGGCCGCTCTTGTTCGCCGACGACGGCGGCGGGGTCGAGGTCGGCAAGCCGACCGTCTCCGGCGTCACCGTCGAGGCCGAGATCGTCGAGCAGGGCCTGGGCAAGAAGATCGTCATCTTCAAGTACAAGCGCCGCAAGAGCTACCGCCGCAAGACGGGCCATCGGCAGCCGTTCACCTCGCTCAAGATCACCGCGATCCGCGCCGGCGCTGCCGGCGCCAGCGCAACGAAGGCGGCCTAAGCCATGGCACACAAAAAAGGTCAGGGGAGCTCCCGCAACGGCCGCGACTCGCAGTCGCAGCGCCGTGGGATCAAGCGCCACGCCGGGCAGATCGTGCTGGCGGGCAACATTCTCGTGCGCCAGGTCGGCACGGTCATCCACGCCGGGCGCAACGTCGGCATGGGGCGTGACTTCACGCTGTTTGCCCTCAAGGACGGCGAAGTGAAGTACGTCAAGTCCGGGCCCCGCACGATCGTCAGCATCGTCGACCCGAGCATCGTCGCCCCGGCTCCCGCCGCGGCCGCCGCCTAGCCGGCGCGCTCGGTCGGGGCGCCAGCAGCGTGCAAGGAAGAGGCGCCCGTGCACTTCATCGATGAGGTCGTCATCCGCGTGCGCGCGGGAGACGGCGGCAAAGGGGCGGTCGCGTTTCGGCGCGAGAAGTTCGTCCCCCTGGGCGGCCCCTCCGGCGGAGACGGCGGAGACGGTGGCAGCATCATCCTGGTCGTCGACGAGGGGCTCTCGACGCTGCTCGACTTCCGCTACAAGAGCGAGTTCCAGGCCCCGACCGGTGACGCGGGCGCGAACAAGGACAAGTACGGTCGTGGTGGCGAGGACGTGATCTTGCGCGTGCCGCCCGGCACGCAGGTGTTCGACGACGCGACCGGCAAGCTCATCTGCGATCTGCGGACGAACGGCCAGCGTTTCGTGGCCGCGCAGGGCGGCAAAGGGGGGCGCGGCAACATCCACTTCGCCACCTCGACCGATCGGGCGCCGCGCCGCTCCGAACCGGGCACGCCGGCCGAGGAGCGCACCATCCGGCTCGAGCTGAAGCTGCTGGCCGACGTCGGGCTGCTGGGCTTCCCCAACGTCGGCAAGTCGTCGCTCATCGCGCGCATCTCAGCCGCACGGCCCAAGATCGCCAACTATCCCTTCACCACCCTGGTCCCCAACCTGGGAACGGTTGGGCTGTCCGACGAGCGGAGCTTCGTGGTCGCCGACATCCCCGGCCTCATCGAGGGGGCGCACGCGGGGGCGGGGCTCGGCGATCGGTTCTTGAGGCACCTCGAGCGGACGCGCCTCCTGGTCCATCTCCTCGATCCGAGCGCCCCGCCTCGGAACGACGGGACCGACCGGACCCCGCTGCGCGACTTCGAGGCCCTCAACAAGGAGCTGGCGCTCTACGATCCGCAGCTGGCGGCGCGGCCGCAGATCGTGGTGATCAACAAGATCGATTTGCCGGACGTTCGCAAGAAGCTGGCGACGCTCGCGCGCCCGTTCAAGCGGCGCGGCATCGAGCTGCACGCCATCAGCGCCGCCACGGGCGAGGGGGTCGGACCGCTCCTGGAGGCGATCTGGCGGGCCCTGCCCCCCCGGGCGCCCCGGGGCGGCGACCAGCTCGACCGGCTTGGTCCTGGGGACGCGCGGACTTAGGTTGGCAAGGGCAGCCGCGCAGGCCTTTTCTAGGGGTGGGCCAGCGCGGCGACACATGAGCGGGCACACGAGCGGGGCAGGCGACCGGATCGAAAACGAAGCGCAAAAACGAGCGCAAAACCGAGGCGGCGTAGAGGTGGCGACCGCGGTTGTGGGAAACGCAGAAAAGCCGAAGATTGACCGCACTTGCGGGTTTTGATATAGAAATGCGGCTTCAAAGCTGCTCCGCTCTTCGGGTCCTCCCAATACGCCCCTTCCAACGCCAGACGGAGTTAAGACATGACATCGCTGCGGACCGTTTTTTCGCGTGGGGCGTACCGCGCCCTGGGGGTATTGGTGATTTCGCTGGTCGTGGGCGCCACCGCGCACGCGGAGACGGCGGCTGCGCCGGCCGCGCCGACGCCCTCGGGCGCCCCGCCGGCTCCCGGTGAGACGACGGCCGCCCCGGCTGCTGGCGGCGCCGATCAGGGGGCGTACACCGTGCGTCTCCGCTCCCTGGAGAAGAACGTCAACGAGCTCAAGGAGCAGATCTTCCGCACCAAGGCGCGGCTCAACCTCCTCAAGGAGACCGTGCTCGGCGGGGTCATCGGCGCCTCCCGCGCGATCATCCATCACCGGAACGAGATGGGGAGCTCTTTTCGCCTGGTGAAGGCCGCTTATGCGCTGGACGGGGTACAGATCTATTCAAAAGCCGACGACAGCGGCGCTCTGGCCGAAATGCAAGACTTCGACGTCTATAACGGCGCCATCCAGCCCGGGTCCCACACCCTGTCGGTCGCGCTGACCTATCAGGGGAACGGCTTCGGCGTGTTCAGCTACCTCAAGGGCTACAAGTTCAACGTCAAGTCGAGCCACACCTTCGTGGCCGGCGACTCGAAGACGACCAACATCACCGTGGTCGGGTACGAGAAGGGGAACATCACGACGCAGCTTTCCGACAAGCCGGCCGTCGACTTCCGCGTGAACGTCATTTCCGCTGGTGAGGGTGGGGCGACGGCGGCGGCGGCGCCGGCCAAGAAATAGTCACGCGTGAGTGATGAAACAGCGGGACGCTTCATATCGCAGTAACAGCCGTTCGCGCGCCGCGAGCGGATCGAAGTGGGGCTTCGCCGCGGCGCTCGTGCTTGGTATTGCCGGCACGATCGGTCTCGGGGGGCGCACGGCGCGCGCCGACGATGTCGATGACACCGTCAAGAAGCTGATCGACCTCGACCAGCGCGTCCACTTGATGTCGCTGGAGTTCAAGGAGGCGCCGCCGCCGCCGCCGGACGCCGCCGACCGCCGGGTCCTGGACGCGCAGGTCCAGCTCTCGGTGAAGAACTACGACGAGGCGGCGACGATCGCGCTCGACGTCGTCGAGAAGTACCCCAACACCCGGGCCTACGACGACGCGCTGTACCTCCTCGGGGAGGCGCTGTTCCAGGGGCACGACTACTACTCCGCCCGCCACTACCTGCAGGAAGCGGTCGCCAAGAACACCGGGTCGAAGGCGGAGCAGCAGGCGCTGCAGCGGCTGGTGGAGGTCGCTCTGCGCACCGGCGACTACGAGAACGTCGATGTCTACCTGAAGCGTCTCGAGAACCTCCCGGCCTCGGCGATGGAGCCGAGCGTCCCCTACGTCCGCGCCAAGTACCTCTACTTCCGCGGCCGGCTCGATGAGGCCCAGGCGGTCTTCTCCTCGATCCCGGCGACCAACCCCTACTACTTCCAGGCGCGCTACTTCCTGGCGACCATCATGGTCAAGCGGGGCGACCTGGCCGGCGCGTCGACCGCGTACGACGATCTGCTCAAGCAGCAGCCGCCCGACGATGAGGCCAAGGACATTCAGGACCTGGCGCGGCTGGCGATCGCCCGGATCCTGTACGAACGGTCGCAGTTCGACAAAGCGATCGAGGTCTACCTGGCCGTCCCCCGGCAGTCGCGCTACTGGTCGGAGGCGCTGCGCGAGCAGGCCTGGACCTACATCAAGGCGAAGGACTGGCAGCGCGCTTATCGCTCGGTGAACCTGCTGCTGCTCTACGATCCGGACACCGCCGACGCGCCCGACCTCCGGCTGCTCGAGGGGAACCTCGAGCTGCGGATGAACAACTTCTATCTGGCCAGCGACGAGTTCAGCAAGGTGCGCGACGAGTTCGAGCCGATTCACCGGCAGTTGCAGCAAGTCATCGTCAAGTCGCAGACCGATCCGGCCTACTTCGATTCGCTGGTCGGAAAGAGCCTCGACAAGTTCGACATCGGCGTCTTCATCCCCCCCACGGCCGCCAAGTGGGTGAAGGCGGAGCCGGACGTCGCCCGCATGATGTCGCTGGCCAGTGACGTCGGCGAGATGCAGCACGATCTGGTCGACAGCCAAAAGTTGGTGGAGCGGATTGAGCACGCCATGGAAGGGACCGGGCGCGTCGGGATCTTCCCCGACCTGGCGGCCGCGCGCACCAAGTCGGTCGAGGCGATGAACGAGATTGTCGGCACGCGCGAGAGGTTCGTGCAGAAGATTCGGGCCATCATCGACCCGGTCTTGACGCCGGAGGAGCGCCGTCAGCTCGACCAGCTGGCCATCCTCCGCGACGGCTACAGCCGCCAGGCCTCCGACCTCCCCACCACGGATGAAGGCTTCAAGGAACACGAGCACTCCATGAAGGAGCGGTTCGGCGACCTCGACAAGCAGGTCTCCGAGCTGAACGTCGAGATCCAGGCCCTTGAAGCGCAGCTGGTGGCGCTGGAGCAGTACTACCGGGTCTCCCGCTCCGAGCAGAAGATCCGGCCGGAGGACATCGAGGCGCCCGTTCGCGACATGCGCGCCGCGATCGAGGAGCTGCGCACGATGCACGACAAGCTGCGCGAACAGATTGCCGACGCGACCCACGACGCCAGCGCCGCCGGCTCGACCGGTCAGGCCGAGCGCGAAGCCACCCAGAAGCTGGCCGGCGTGCTCGCGCAGGAGCTGGTCATCGAACGGCAGGCAGCGGCCCGCTTGAGCGGCACCGATCGCGGCGAGGTCGACCGGGTGAACGACGTGCTGTCGCGCTGCGACGCCATCCAGACGCAGCTCGATGGGTTCGACAAGCGGGTGGACGGACAGGCCACCGTCCGCCTCGCCATGGTGAGCCGCTACCTGACGGCCGAGAAGGAAGAGCTGGCCTCGGCCAGCGACAAGCTGGGCGGGATCCTCGACGAATCGAAGTCGCTGGGCGGCGGCCTGGCCCAGGCGATGTTCACCAAGGTCGCGGACAAGTTCTACGACCTGGTGGTCCGGTCGGACGTCGGCATCATCGACGTCTCCTGGGGTCTCAAGGACCAGAAGACCCAGGCGGTCACCAAGCTCACCAACCTCAAGAACCTCGAGCTCAAGGCCCTCGACGAGGACTTCCGCAAGGTGCTCGAGGAGGACAAGTGAGCGGGGGAGCCAACAGATTGTCTAGACCCATGCGCGTGCGCCCCCTGGCGCTGGCGCTGGCGGGCTGCCTGCTCGTCGGCGTGACGGTCGATTCGCGGGCGGCGCGCGCCGCCAACGCCGCCCCCAAGCAGGTCACGGTCGATCCCCGCCTCCTCGACGACATGGCGAAGGACGTTCAGCACTTCGCCGAGATGGTCGCCGAGTACCGCGGCACCGCCCGGCAGATCCTGAAGCGCGCCTACCAGGAAAAGATCAAGGAGATCAACGCCAAGTACGACATGCAGATCGATCTCGACGATCGCGAGGCCCGCGATCGCCGGCGCGACGCGATCGCGATGTTCGAGGCGTTCCTGCTCAAGTACCCGAACGACAAGCGCTGGACGCCGGACGCCATGTTCCGCCTGGCCGAGCTCTACTACGAGAAGTCCGCCGAGGAATACCTGGACGCCGACGAGGCCTACAAGAAGGCGATCGACAGCCCCAACCCCCCCACCACGCCGCCGCCGCGGGTCGACTACACGCCGACCATCAACCTCTACCGGCGCTTGCTGACGGAGTTCCCCAACTATCGGTTCCTGGACGCGACCTACTACCTGCTCGGCTTCTGCCTGGGGGAAATGGGCGAGGACGCGCAGGCCAAGCAGGCGCTCCTGGCGCTGGTCTGCGCCAACAAGTACAAGCCGCTCGATCCGCCGGCCCAGGCGCCACCGGTGAAGATCGTCTCCAAGGGTTCCACCACCGGCGGCACCGGC
>CAWKBC010000019.1:0-52095 GCA_963847705.1 uncultured Pseudomonadota bacterium
AGTTCTCCTGGGTCTTCATGGATCCCCCCTACATCAAGGAGACGGACGGGGTCCTGGCTGAGCTGTCCGGCGGGGACCTTCTGACCGCCTGCGCGGTGGTGATCGTCGAGCATGACAAGCGTCACCCCTCGCCGCCGTCGGTGGGCTGTCTGTTCCTGACCGACCGGCGCAACTACGGCGACACCGAGCTCTCCTTCTACCGCTGCTCCGGGTCGTGAGCCTCGCGGTCTACCCGGGAACCTTCGACCCGATCACCAACGGCCACGTCGACATCCTCCGGCGGTCGCTGAAGATCTTCGACCGGGTGGTGGTCGCGCTGGCCGAGAACGTCCGCAAGAAGCCGCTGTTTTCGATCGGCGAGCGGCGGGGGTTCATCACCGAGGCGCTGGGGAGCGACCCCAGGCTGGAGGTCGACGCTTTTCAGGGATTGCTGGCCGACTACTGCCGGCGGCGCGGGGCGACCGTGGTGGTCCGGGGGCTGCGGGCGCTGGCCGACTTCGAGTACGAGTTCCAGCTGGCCCACATGAACCGGCACCTGGCGCCGGACGTGGAGACGATGTTTCTGATGACCGGCGAGGAGAGCTTTTATGTATCCTCCTCGCTCGTCAAAGAGGTTGCTTTGATGGGCGGTGACGTCTCGCGGATGGTTCCGCCGGGCGTGGCCGCCGCCCTGTCCGTGAAACACCAACAAGGAGTCGCCCCGTGAAGCTCGCCCGCCGGTTGTCCGTCGTCGAACCATCCCCCACGCTCGCTGTGTCGGCCAAGGCGGCCAAGCTCAAGGCCGAGGGGATCGACGTCGTCAGCTTCGGGGCAGGGGAGCCCGACTTCGACACGCCGGTGCACATCAAGGAGGCGGCCAAGAAGGCGCTGGACGCCGGCGCGACGAAGTACACGCTGGTCGAGGGGACGGTCCCGCTGCGCAAGGCGGTGGCCAAGTGGATCGGCGACGCGCACGGCTTCACGGTCGAGACGAACCAGGTGATCGTCAGCTCGGGCGCCAAGCAATCGATCTTCAACGCGGTCTTCGCGCTGATCGACGAGGGCGACGAGGTCATCATCCCGACGCCGGCCTGGGTCAGCTACAACGACATCGTCAAGCTGGCGGGCGGACGGCCGGTCAACGTGCCAACCAAGGCGGAAGAGAACTTCCAGGTGCGGGTGGAGGACGTCGCCAAGGCGATCACCCCGCGCACGAAGATGATCCTGGTCTGCTCGCCGTCGAACCCGACGGGGGCTATTTATGATGAAGCGACGCTGACCGGGTTGGCGCGGCTGGCGGTCGAGAAGAACGTCTGGCTGATGACCGACGACATCTACCGGACGTTGGTCTATGGGGACGGCAAGTTCTTCCAGCCGGCGACCCTGGGTGCGGACGTTCGGGCCCACACGATCATCATCGACGGCGTCTCCAAGGCGTTCGCGATGACCGGCTGGCGCGTCGGCTTCACGGTGGCGCCGAAGCACGTCGTCGAGGCGATGGCCACGATCCAGGGGCAGTCGACGACCCACGCGGCGTCGGTGGCCCAGGCGGCCGCGCTGGCGGCGATCGAGGGCCCGACCGACGAGCTGGAGAAGATGCGCGTCGAGTTCGATAAGAGGCGGAAAGTCATGGTCGCGCGGCTGCGGGAGATCCCGGGGGTCACGTGTGTCGAGCCGAAGGGCGCGTTCTACGCGTTCCCGGACTTGTCGGCGTTCATCGGCCGGAAGACGCCCGAGGGGAAGAAGATCGAGAACGACGTGCAGCTCTGCGAGTGGCTGATCGAAGCCGCGCGGGTCGCGGTCGTCATGGGCTCGGCATTCCACGCGCCGGGGTTCGTGCGGCTGTCGTACGCGACCTCGATGAAGAACGTCGAAGAGGGTGTGCGGCGGATGGCGGAGGCGTTGCCGAAACTGACATAGGCGGGACGGGCGAACGTCACGGACGCTGTTCGAACGTTAGAAGGACTGGCGGGCCTATGGCGCTCGCCCAGCGTCGTGACTCAAACGTTGAACACCCCGAATCGTTGGGGCTAAAAGTTGTACCCGCTTGCGGAAAATCTTGCCCTGCGGGAATCTGGGACTGAAATCTCGTTCGGTTGGTAGCGAGCGGTCCTTTCGAAATGGCCAAGGCAAAGATTGGTCGGAAGATTGTCTTCTTCCTTGGCGCGGGGGCGTCCGTGGGAGCCGGTGCCGTCGCGCGCGTGCAGGCCGGAGGAGAAGTCAGGATTCCGACCCAGTCGGACTTCTGGAATGTATTCCTCCGATTTTCGGCAAGCGTCAGCAATCGTCGATCTATCGAACGTTTTCTCTTTCGATATTTCCTGGGATACACAAGGGTTCCGTCACGTTTGCGAGCCGCGGATCGGCGCGCCCTCCTTGCGGGAATTGACGTCGAGGAGGTATTCACGTTCATCAGCGAGCGAGTCCGGGCGCCGTCCACGTCACCTCAGCTTCGCGCCTATGTGGCCAACGTATGGGAGGCCCTTGTCAGCGAGATTGGGAACGTGTTTTCGCGATTCGACGCGAACGTTTCGACGAGATCAGTCTATCGGGAGATGGCAAAGAATCACGTCAAGAGCCACGATGCCGTCGTATCGTTCAACTACGACGACGTCTTCGAGCGCTCTTTGCCGATGCCGCGACGATGGGCCTATCAGGCACTTGAGGATTGCGGCGGTCGTCTCCGAGTCATAAAGCCCCATGGGTCTGTGGGCTGGAAAGAGGTTGCGAAGGCAATGCGCCGAGGCAGCCGGAACGACGCAGTCGTTGTCGCGCCAACCCATCTCAAGTTCGTCGCAACGGCCGATGGAACTGTGCCCGTGCTCCATGGATACTTGGATCAAAGTCCTCAGTTCGCCGAGATTTGGGCAGCGATGGAAGAACAAATGAGGCAAGCAAAAGCCCTAGTCTTCGTTGGGTATTCGTTCCCGGTAGCGGACTTGTACTTCTCTTCCTTGCTGCGATCCGTTCTGGCAGATCGTACCCAGGCTCCAGGGCTAGTATTGGTGAATCCCGATGCAGTCGCTATATCTCAGCGTCTTCGCG
This sequence comes from uncultured Pseudomonadota bacterium, assembly GCA_963847705.1. Taxonomy (GTDB): domain Bacteria; phylum Myxococcota_A; class Polyangia; order Fen-1088; family Fen-1088; genus JADGRB01. Next base: position 3,025 of record CAWKBC010000019.1, read on the forward strand.
CGCGATTTGCGATTGAAGCCCCCGTCACTCTCTTCGATTTACGACAATTTATCGGCATGACTCGGCAGCAGATTCTCGGCCTGTTCGATTGATCTGTGAGCCCCAGCCATCCGCATGGTCCGATGGCCGGAGGGGCAAAACGCTCAGACGGACAACTGCATTGGTTTCGCATTGTGGTATTGTGAAAATCTAGCTAGCAACAGGAAGGGTGGCGAATGTCAAAGAAGGGCGCTGAGCCGGCCAAAAAAAGGGCGTATGTCAGCCAGGCAGACCTTCCATCTCGGCCGCTCCGGGATGCGCTGCGCGCCGCCCAAGCCATCACAGATAACTATGCGGGACAACCGACGGCACCGCACGACGTTGCGATGGCACTCGAGATGTCGCCCACTTCTTCGACCTGGCGCGATCTAGCGGCAGCGTCCTTAGGATACGGTCTCACGAAGGGCAGCTGGAACGCTGACCGGATGGCGCTCGACGCCCTCGGCCGGCGTGCAACAGCCCCGACAAGTGAGGCTGACGATCTTAGTGCCCGAGCTGAGGCGGCATTGCGTCCCAAGGCCCTCGGTGGATTTTTTCGTAAGTACAATAAAGCAAAACTTCCTGCGGACCACATCGTCAAGAATGTTCTTCAACAGGAATTTGATGTGCCTCCCGACAGACTGGAGGCGGCGCTGCAGATCATCAAGGACAATGGCCAGTTTGTGGGATTCATTCGGCAAACCAAGACAGGTCCTTTTGTCGCCCTCGACGACCCTCAGCCGCGCCCCGTGCAGCTAGACCCGGAGCCTCCAGAGGAAGAGGTAGGCAATGATGCCTTGACCGCCCTTAGGTCCCCACCACCGGATACCGACGATCCACCGACGGCGAAGCTAAACGTCCTTCCCTCTCCGTCCTTCAAGGTCTTCATCTCTCACAGCAAGAACATGAAGATTGTCGATCAGGTTAAAGACATTCTTGCTCTATACGACATCGACTTCGAAATAGCCGTCGAAGAAGAAACAGCGGCGATTCCTGTTCCCGCGAAGGTGATGGCCGCGATGCGCCGCTGTCAGTCCGGCGTAATGGTTGTAACGGCCGACGAACAAAATAGAACCGCTGACGGGTATGCGATCAATACCAACGTTCTCATCGAAGTCGGGGCTGCGTTCGTGCTGTACGATCAAGCGGTAATTCTGGTCTGGGACAGGCGTCTGAAGGTGCCATCAAATTTGCAGGGATTGTACAGGATGGAATTCGAGGGTGACGAACTCACGTTTTCTGCGGGCACGAAGTTGGCGAAGGCGGTTAAGTCCCTAAAGAAGGCGGAGGTGAGCTAACCGGATGTTACATCTGCTGGTTCGCAGATAACGCGACGACGTTGAATTGAGGGAACGATGTCACGATTCTTTCCAGAGGGTGCCGCCGCTTGGAGGGCCCCAAATGATCTCCCAAACGCTGCGTTTACATGCGGATTTTGTAGCATTTCCGTTTCGTCGGTGAAGGGCTACAAGCTTGGCCAACTGGGCGATGGTAGCGGTCCACAGATCGGCGCGATCTACATCTGTCCTAATTGTGGTGGCCCCGTGTTTCGCGCGCCCGGGCGTCAGTATCCGTCTGCACCTCTAGGACGGCCCGTTGCTCACGTGCCGGAGGAACTGAATTCGCTGTACGAAGAAGCACGCCGATGCACCAGTGAGAATTGCTTCACTGCTGCCGTGCTTCTATGTCGGAAGATGCTCATGAACATCGCAGTACAAGAGAAGGCACCCGAAGGGCTGAAGTTCATTGAATACGTGACTTACTTGTCAGATCACGGTTACGTGCCACCGAACGGCAAGCACTGGGTGGATCATATTCGCAAGAAGGGAAATGAGGCTACGCACGAGATCGCCGTTATGGCTGTGAACGACGCAAAAGAGCTGCTGACGTTTACCGAGATGCTCCTCCGATTTATCTATGAGTTCCCTAAGCTGGTGCCTGCGCCTGGATAGGATGAGCAGCGAGGATGTCGGCGACTTCGTAGGGCGGAGTATGAGTGCCTGTGCGGGGATGCTCGGTCTCTGATGACGGCGCCTCCTGAGTGAAAAGGACGGATCAGCGTTTGGACGGAGCGCACGTCCTGGTCGTCGGCGCATCCGGCCGAGTCGGCCGAGTCGTCGTCACCGAGCTACTCCGCCTCGGCCGCCCGGTCCGCGCCCTCGTGCGCCGTCCCCCGCCCACCCCGTTCCCCCCCGGCGTCGAGGTCGTCGCCGGCGATCTCACGGACTCCGATTCGTTGAAACCCGCGCTCGCCGGGGTCGAGGCGGTGTTCCTGGTCTGGGCTGCCGGGCCGGCCACGGTCTCGGCCGTCGTCGCGCGCCTTGCGCGAAGCGTCCAGCGCGTGGTCTTTCTGTCGTCGCCGCACCAGACGCCGCACCCGTTCTTCCGGCAGCCCAATCCCATGGCGGCGCTCCACGCCGACATCGAACGTGAGCTCGCGACGGCGGGGGTTTCGGCGGTGATCCTTCGACCCGGGATGTTCGCGGCGAACACGCTCCACTGGTGGGCGCCTCAGATTCGCGCGGGCGACGTGGTCCGATGGCCGTACGGCGCGGTCGAGACGGCGCCGATCGACGAGCGCGACATCGCCGCCGTGGCGGTGCGCGCGCTCTCCGAAGCGTCGCTCGCCGGCGGAGACTACGTCCTCACGGGCCCGGCGGCCCTGAGTCACGCGCGGCAGGTTGCGGTCGTCGGCGAGGTGCTCGGCCGGCGCCTGGCGTTCCACGAGCTCTCGCCGGACGAGTTCCGGCGCGAGACGGCCGCCAGCTGGCCGCCGCCCGTCGTCGACATGTTGCTCGCCGCGTGGGGGGCGGCGGTCGGGCATCCCGCGTACGTGACCACGGCGGTGGCGGACCTCACCGGCGCGCCGGCCCGCTCGTTCCACGACTGGGTCGCCGCGCACGCCGCCTGGTTTCGATAGTCGATAGCTGTGGGCGCCTTGTGTGGCCACGCTCTTGACCTGCCTTCGCTGCCGAACGCTCGAGCTCCGCGGTAGACTGCCAGGGCTCCGGGTGAACCCAAGGGTTGGGCAGATCTAATCGGTCATGGGCAAGCAAGCCGACAAGGCGCAGCGCCGGCGTCTCCAGGATCTTGCCGAGGTAGCCTATGAACGGGAGCTATCGCGGGAACTCACCGAACTGGAAGCCGAGTTTGGCCGCTGGCGTGCCGGAGAAACCAACGCCTTCGACGTATCCGAGGCGGTTCACCATTTTCACCAAGGTCCGGCACGCGAGCTTTTTTCGAAGTACGGGCGTTCGGATCTAGTCTAGAGCTGGTGGTGGCTCAGGCGATTCACAACGGCCTCATCTCGGGGGACGAAGCTGGCCCGGAGGTGATCAAGCTGCTCTCCGGTCATCTGAAGGCGTTCGAGTAGTTCGCCCGGGCGACGCGTCCGCCACGCTCAGCTCGTATGGTATCTTGAAGGCATGGGTTCTGGCGGGCTGAAGCAGAAGATCGTCGAGACGGTCGAGCACCTGCCAGACGATGCCACGGTCGAGGACGCCATGGAGCGCCTCTACTTTCTCGCTAAGATCGAGCGCGGCCTCGCAGAATCTGAAGCGGGCGACACGATCCCCCACGAGGACGTAAAGAAGCGGTTTCTGGGGTGAGCCGGGTCCGATGGGCCCGCAGGCCGTGGAAGATCTCCAAGCCATTCGGGACTTCATCGGACGAGACCCCCCGAGATACGCCGCGGCGGTCGTGGAGCAAATCGCGCCCGGGTTGGTGCTGGGGCACTACCACGAGAAGCAGCCGAACACCTTTGTCCTCTGCGGCGACCCGCTCGCGAGCTGCGGAACGTGGGCGGAGGCGAGCTGCCGGGTGACTGTCACGACCTACGCACCCATCACGAGGGACGCGGGCGTATCGACCATCTACGCCATCCACGACTCGACCTGCCCTTGAAGGGAGCAGTGCGGTCGAGACGCTGCTACGACGGCGCGTGGATCCGTCGAAAGTGGGTGGGCGAGCATCCTTCGTGACGACGGAATGCGGAGGCGAGATGGCTGGCGCTGCTGAACCCGACGCGCCTGGCGATCTGCTCCATGGTGAGGACGGCCGGTCCGACCAGCAGCCCTCTCGCGGCAGCCACGCGTCTCCGCAACACATAGGCGTGTGGAGGCAGCTCCAAGCTCTGTCGGAAGGCGCGCTCGAAGTGGCGCGCGCTCACCCCGGCCAGCGTGCGCAGCGTGATCGGCCCGGCGAGGTTCGCCTCGATGTAGTCGACGACGGCGTTGAGGCGACGTCCTAACCCGCCTGAATGGCGGGGCACCGGCTTTGATAAGGACGAGTAACTATCGATGATGTGGTGAGCCAAGAACTCGCACGCGCTGGCGACATAAAGAGAGTCGGCGGGGGAGCCGTGGTGAGCCTTCAGCGCGAGGCGGGTCATGACCGCTTCGATCACCCGATCCCGCGCCAGGAACTGCGGAACGATCTCGACACCTCGCGGATCCGCCTCCCAATGCTCCGAGATCACGCGCGACAGGTACGCCTGGGGGATGGTCAAGACGATGGCGTGCGAAGAGCCTTCGGCCTCCCAGGAGCCATCGACATGGGGGGGCGTCATGTTGAGCGTGCCCGGATCGCTCCATCCTTCGACGACTCGCCTGCCCATCCTTCTGCGAATCCGGTGGCGACCGGCGGTGTAGAGCCCCAGCGCCAGATCGCGAAAAGCCAACGAGGCCTGGAGCGGCGTTGCGTCGACGACAAACAGGCTGAACGGATTCCACTCGGCCGACACCTTCGGCGCGGCCGGCAGAACATCCACCAGTCGAGAACCCGACGTGGCGCGCCCCTCCATCAGGAGAAATCTCCGACGTGGCGTTGCGCGATGTCAAGCAGGGCGCGAACCCCTGGCGGGTCCAGACAACGTCGCGACACGCCTATCAAGAATCACGCAAGAAGGACGCGAGCCCCTCGGAGAGACGTTGCGTCGCGCCCGATCGCGACGATAGGAATGCAGCGGTGAGATCGAGGGCCCGATTCGACGGAGGAGACGCATGAGCGTGAACAAGACCGGCACGGAGGATAAGATCGCGATCGCCCGGGAATACCTGGCGCGCGTCTTCAACGAGCACCGGCCGGATCGCACCCTCGAGTACGTCACGCCCGACGTCGTGTGGCACGGTGGCTCGCTCGGCACGGTGAGCGGCGCCGCGAACGTGGCTGGTCTGCTGCGCGTCTTCATCGGGGCGCTCCCGGACCTGCAGGCGGTCGAGCAGGACGTCGTCGCCAGCGCCGATCTCGTGGTCTTGCGCCTGATTGTGACGGCGACGCACAAGGGCGACCTCCTCGGCATTCCCGCCACGAACCGAAAGGTCCGCTGGGATGCGATTGACGTCTATCGCGTCAACGACGACGGCAAGATCAGCGAGGAGTGGGCTGCGGACGACATGGCAGCCTTTGCCAGCCAGCTCGGCGCGATCAAGCTGCCCTGGAGCGTTTGAAGGTCACCATCGACCAGGTCGGGCTGTAACCGCCGTTCGGCGCTGGCCCGCCTCGCCGGCGACGACTGGGGCACGGCCATCCCGACGTCGTGAACGTGAGCTCGCGACGTCGGGGCTGCGCGCGCTCCCCGTGCGGGTCACAGACGAGATAGAGTCAGAGAAGCTGGCATGGAGATGGCTTACCGAGAACGGTGGGACGCGGAGATCGCGGAGATGCGGCGGGTGCTTGCCGGCTTGGCGATGAAGGAGGAGCACAAGTGGGGCAAGCCCACCTACACGGTGGAGGGGAAGAACATCGTCATCCTGCAGGGCTTCAAGGAGTACTTTGGGCTGGGCTTCTTTCAGGGCGCCCTGCTGAAGGACCCCAAGAAGGCGCTGGTGCAGCTCGGCCAGGTGCAGGCCGGGCGGGTGATGAAGTTCACCAGCGTGAAGGAGATCCGGGCGCGGGCGGCGACCATCAAGGCCTACGTGCGCGAGGCGATCGCCGTCGGGAAAGCCGGGCTGCGGATGGAGCCCAAGAAGACCTCGGATTTTCCGGTTCCCCAGGAGCTGACGGCGCGGTTCCGAAGCGACACCCGGTTCAAGCGCGCGTTCGAGGCGCTGACGCCGGGGCGGCAGCGGAGTTACCTCTACCACTTTGGCGCGGCCAAGCAGCCGGCGACGCGGGTGGCGCGGATCGAAAAGGCGATGCCGGCGATATTCGAAGGGCGGGGATTCCTGGAGAGGCGTTAGCCCGCCGTGCGCGCAAGAACCCGGAGCGGAAGTCCGCCGGCCGGCGCAGGCCGACAGCTTTCGAAGCGCGGGATGGGCGATGTAAGCTCGGGCCCGCAGGTCCTGGTTGATCCAGCGAAGTTGAGCGTCAACGACGCCGAGCTCGCGCAATACACCCAGGGCCACATGCTCGCGTGCGCGCGGCAGGCGATGACCTGGGCCCAGGAGCAGTTCGGCCATGCCATCCATTTCCATCTCCGAGGCCACTCCGAGGGTTCGCTGGTCGCGCTGTTTCTTTACCAGGAGCTGCTCTCCGACGAACCGGTGCTCGCCGCGAGCGTGTCCAGCGTCGTCCTCAGCGGCGTGGGGCTCGAGCCATTCGATGCGCTGGTTGCGCGCCAATTGAGCGAGCTGCCGGCCGAACAGGGCCGCACGCTCCGCGCCGCCATCCAGCGCTGCAATTGGGAAGTGCTCAAAAAGCATCTGGCGGTCTCCTGCACCTATCTCCAGGACGCCTACGCGCGTCCGTCGGGCCGGGCGGCCGGCGGAGGCCGCGGCTGAGCTCTCGGTCGAGCGGTGATGGACCGATCACGCTGCTTCCCGGAGCGATGGTGGTAGAGAGGATGGGTGGGAAGACAGGCCGCCGTGGTGCTTTACGTGCTCGCCCTGATCGCCGTCGTCTGCGGCGTGGACGTCCTGTTCTTCCGGAACCGGTTCTGGGAGCGGCTGATGGTGAACGTCGGAATCGTCCTGATCTTCGGGGCGTTCTCCTCGAGATTCCTGCGGCGCCCCTGAGCTCAGCTCCAGCTCAGCTCAGAAGTCCCCCGTGGAAGCGGCCGAACCCCCGGGCGCCCATCAGCGACATCAAGAGGATCCCGGCCCCCAGGACCAGCACGTGCCGGGTCTTGCGCAGGTCGAAGCTCCCCACGCGGCAGACCAGCAGGTAGCCCACCGCCAGGTTGAAGAGCCCCCACAGGACGTTGACCGTGGAGGACGACAGGCCCTCTCCGGGCGGGGAGGCGAACGGGCTCTGGAAAGCGTGTCCCGAGATTCCGTTGCCGAGATGGGGGAGCGCGTTGGCGAGAAAAGCGCCCCCGAAGAAGTAGGCGACGTAGTGGTACCAGCGCATGGTGGGCTCCTTTTGTTGATCGGTCGGGTGGTCAGCTCGCGCGGGGCGGGAACAGCTTGCCCAGGAGCGCGAGCGCGGCGGCCAGCGTGCGTTGCTCCTCGGCGTCGAAGTGCTGCTCCAGCAAGCCCGCCAGCCAGCGATGTCGCGCCGCCCGGTTCGCGGCCAGGACCTTGCGCCCCGCGGCCGTCAGGGTGACGAGGCGCCGGCGGGCGTCCTCTGCATCGGCGCGCCGGGCCAGGTACCCTGCCGCCTCCAGCGTGGCGACCAGCCCGCCCATGGCCTGCGGCGTGATGAGCTCCGCCCGCGCCAGATCCGCCGTGGTCGCCGCGCCGCCCTTCTCGAGCCACTTGAGCACGGCGTGCTGCGGGTAGGGGAGCGTCTCTCCGTCGTAGCCGGCACGCGCCCGGCGCTTCAAGCCGACCATCAGCTCCATGAGCCGCTCGACGATGTCGTCGGCCCGCGCCCGGCTGCCAGCCATGCGCCCAGTCTGCCAAATAGAATGTCTATTTGCAATGTAACATTCTAATTGACCCCCCCCCGCCAGGCGAGCTTCGGCCGATCGACGAGGACCAACGACGGGGGCCATTCCCGAGACCTGTTAAGCTGGCGGCGTGCCCCGGACGATCTCGTCGGCCCAGACCTTCCAGATGAAGTTCGTGTTGCCATGATGACCGAGGGAGAGCTGCGGATGTCGAGAGGGCCTTCGGTCTCGTCGTCTTCATGAAGTTTCGGCTGGTCATTCACATCCCGGCAGAGGCCGGCCTCGAGCGCGGCGCCCTCGTGAAGCTGGGGGCCGCGATCGTTGGTGCGCTGGCCCCGCAGCATCCGATTCAGGGCCGCGATCTGGGGGCGAGCCATCTGATCTTGACCATCGACTCCGATGCTCCCGAAGCGACCTGGGAGACGGCAAGAGGCGCAGTCCCCGAGCCAACCCTTTCGATGACCTACGTTTTTTACACACCGCTCGACGGGCCGAAGGGTCCCGGAACCGAGCAGTGGCTCTGGCCGCCGGTCGATGGCGACAGTTCCCCGCGTGGAGACTGACGGTATGGTGAAACGCGCCGCCGCGATCTGCTGGCGGTGGCGTCATGCGCGACAACCTCCGGCAGGCGATGGTCGATCTGATGCAGACGGTGCGGCTGGTGACCACGGGCGACCGGTCGCTGGTGCCGGGCTGATCGACGGTGGCGTCGCCCTGGAGGTTGGTCCGCCCGACGGCAGTTGCCACGTGTGAATCACCCGACGGGCGCGCGTCAGGCGTAGGTCGCCGCCGCTTCGGCGAGGCCCTGCTTCATCTCGTCGCTGGGATCGAGGCGCACCGCCTCGCGCTCGAGGGCGTCGGCTTCCGGGCCACGGCCGGCGGCGCGCAGACATCCGCTGAGCAAGGCCGCCGCGTCGCGAAACTGCTGCGCCATCATCGTCTTCAGGGGCGCCAGCATCTCGGGCGGAATCTCGACGTCGGGGGGCGGCTCGGACATGCGGTGGTGGTTGGCCAGCTCGCGCAGCGGATCGGCGTAGAGGCGGCCGATGTCGGCCCACCGCTTGCGCTCGCCGAGCAGACCAACCAGGTGGTGCGCGCACCCGGCGACGATGGGCACGGACGGATCGTTCTTCACCGCGTCGTACCAGGCGACGGTCCGCTCGTCCTCGTCGAGGAGGCCGTTGAGCACCATCCAGTCGAGGCGCGCGACGGCGTCCCCGCCCCCCGCCAGGGTGGCGGCGGTCTGGTCGCGGACGCGCGTGAACCGCTGGCGCGCCGGCGGGTGCGCGGCGATCAGCGTGGCGATCTCCGACGCCATGAACGAGAGCCGCACGCCGGTCATCCCCGGATCGATGCCGGCGATGTTGTGCCACAGCCACTCGAATTCATCGGTGGCCTCGCCGTGGCGCCCGGCCGCCAGCATCCCCTTGGCCAGCATGAGCCGACCGTTCATGTCGTGCTCGGGATCGATCACCGACCTGCGCAGGCGATCGAGGTCGGTCTCGCCGCGTTCGAGGCCGCGCAGCCAGTCGAGGAGGCCGCGCGGATCGCGGTATCCGACCACGCGGTCCTTTTCCTGACCGTCCTTGAAGGCGATGAGCGTCGGCATGGCCCGGATCTCCAGCCGCCGCGCCAGCTCCTCCTCTGCGTCGACGTCGATCTGGACCGCCAGCGCGTGGTCGTCGAACCAGCCGATGACGTCCGCGTCGCGCCAGGTGACCTTGTCCATCTGCTTGCAGGGGCCGCACCACTCGGCGGTCGCGTCGACGATCAACCAGAGCCCGTTCGTTTTCGCCCGCTCTGCAGCGCCGGCGAACCCATCTGACTGAAACAGCGGCAGCGTCGTCATCGCGGAAGTCTAGCCGGTCCGACCGTCCACTGAGATGAGCGCGAACGCCCCGTCCTGTCGTATCATCCTCGACGTTGGACGCGCAGCCTCGGTCCACCATCCAGGAAATTACAGATGGGCCTGTTTTCCAAAATCTTCGGTTCCAAGCCGCCCGCTGACCGCGGCGGCGGCGGCGACGTGGTGGTCCCGGCGCCCGTGGGGTGGGCCTTCATCGAATCGCTGTTCGCCGAGCTCTATCCGGGCCAGACGCCGAGGCATGCCGCATCTGCCATCGCGCCCCGGCACGACCTCCGGATCGGCCGCGCGTCGGTCGAGGGGACGCACGTCTACGACGCGGGGAAGGTCTGGCACTACGTCACCCTCGGCCTGACCGAGCTCTACGACCAGTCAGACGCCAGCGTCGGGCCGAACGGCATCCGCTGCGAGCTGTCGATGCGGATCGCCAAGCACGACGCGCCCGAGCCGCCGCTCTGGCCGGTGGCCTTTCTGGGGAAGATCGCCTCCCACGTCAGCCAGGGCGCGGTCCTGGCGCACGGGGTCTCTTTCCGCACCGGGCCGATCGCCGGGGCGCCCGCCGCTGCCGGGCTCGAAGGCGTGGTGGCGCTGCTCGATCCAGGGATCGAACCGCGGCCGGGTCCCTTCGGCAAGGTGGGCGTGATCCTCCTGGTCGGCCTGACCGGTCGCCAACTCGACGAGATCAAGCAGGGCGGCAGCGCCAAGCTGATCGCCGAGCTCGCTGCCGACCCGGCAAAACAGATCACCTGAGAGGCCGCAGACGCCTTCTGCGGAGGCGGGGGCGTTCAGGTGGTGGCGCCGTTCTGGCGCCAGACGGTGACCGGATTCGTCCAGCCGTTGCAGGCCTTGAAGCCATCTGCCGGGTGGGGCGCGTCGGCCGCCTGGCAGGTCGGTTGCGGCTTGGCGGACGGGCGGCGCTCCGGAAGCGTTGCCTCCGAGCGGACCGGCCGTTGTTCGAGGGGCAAAAGACGGGGCCCCGTCGCCCCGCCGGCGGTCAGGCGAGGCTCGTCTCGAGGCCCAGCCCGGCCTCGCCGGTCAGCTGAATGCGCGGGCCGTCGGCGCGCCAGCCGCCGGTGAACGGATCGTCCACCAGCAGGAAGGCGGTGTCGAGGTCGACCCAGTCGACGCCGCCCAGCGCGGCGACGACGTGCGCCATCGCCAGCAGGCCGACGCGCGTTTCGACCATGGCGCCGGCCATGAGGCCGAGCCCCTCGGCGCGGGCGCGGCGTCCGAGCGCCAGCGCGGCCAGCGGGCCGCCCAGCTTGGCCAGCTTCAGATTCACGGCGCTGACGGCCCGGGCGGCCAGCAGGCGGTCGAGGTCGGCCGGGCCGCGGAACGACTCGTCGGCGACCACCGGGACGGAGGCCCGCGCGGTGACCTCGGCCATCCCGGCGAGATCGCCCGCGGCGCAGGGCTGCTCGTAGCATTCGATGGTAAGGCCGTCGCCGAGCGCGGTGTCGAGCAGCGCGAGCGCCTCACGCGCCGCGAACCCGGCGTTGGCGTCGAGGCGAAACCGCGCGCCCGGCACGGCGGCGGCCACCGCGCGCAGCGACGCGCAGTCGGCGCGCCAGTCCCGCCCCACCTTGACCTTGAAGCAGGTGAACCCGGCGCGCGCGTGGCGGGTCGCCGCGGCCGCCATGCGCTCGGGATCGGAGATCGACAGCGTGATGTCGGTGAAGAGCGCCGCCGCCTCGGCGCCGCCGAGCGCGCGCCAGAGCGGCACGCCCCGCAGCCGCGCCGCCGCGTCGACGATCGCCGCCTCGACCCCGGCGCGCGCCACGTCGCCGGTGGGGAATTGCGCTGTCAGCAGACGGTCGAGCTCGTCCGTCTTCCCGAGGAGCGCCCCGCGCAGGCCAGTGGCGGCCGTGGCGATGGCCTGCAGGAGCTCGGGCTGGTCCTCGCGCGTGACCGGCGGCAATGCGGCGCTCTCGCCCAACCCGGTGGCGCGCCGGCCGCGGTCGTCCTCCAGCGTGGCGCGCACCAGCGCGGCCCGCGTGGTGTCCATCCGCCCCGAGGCGATGACGAACGGTTCGCGCAGCGCGATCGACAGCGGCCCGACGGTGAGATCGACGATCGAGACGCCCGGCCCGAACAGCATCGGCGAATCCTATCGCGACCGGCGTCTCCGTGGCGAGGTGCCGGAGGGCGTCGGCGGCGGTATCGTTCGGCGGAGGAGGCGAGATGAGTCTGGAAATCAGGCGGGCGAGGGAGTCGGATCTGCCCGCCATCTTGCGGCTGTATGGCCAGCCCGGACTGGGCGACGGAGCGGTCCTCTCGGTCGAGGTGGCGGCCCAGGTGCTCCGAAGGATGGAGACCTATCCCGACTATCACGTCTTCGTGGCGACGGCGGGAGGCTCCCTCGTGGGAACCTTCGCGCTCCTCATCATGGACAACCTCGCGCACCTGGGAGCGCCGTCGGCCGTGGTCGAGGACGTCTGTGTGGATGAGGGACACCGGCGCAGCGGCATCGGTCGCGCGATGATGGAGTTCGCGATGCAGGCGGCGGCGGAGCGGGGCTGTTACAAGTTGACCTTGTCGAGCAACATCGCCCGGGCGAGCGCGCACGACTTCTATCGTTCACTCGGCTTCGAGCAGCACGGGTTGAGCTTTCGCGTGACCTTCCGGCCGTCGCGGCACGCCGCAGACTGAGCGAGGTCGCCGCGGCTGGATCGTGCCCTCAACGTCAGCCGCGCAGCGTTCGGTCGAAGAAGGCGATGGTGCGCTGCCAGGCCAGCTTGGCGGCGGGCGGATCGTAGCGGGGCGTGGTGTCGTTGTTGAACCCGTGCTCGGTGCCGGGGTAGGTGAACGCCTCGTACTTCACGTGCGCGGCCTTGAGCGCGGCCTCGTAGGGCGGCCAGCTGGCGTTGATGCGGTCGTCGTTTGCGGCGAAGTGCAACTGCAGCGCGGCCTTGATCGCCTTGACCTGCTCGAGCGGCGGCGCGCTGCCGTAGAAGGGGACCGCGGCGGCGAGATCGGGAAGCCGGGTGGCCAGGAAGTTGGCGATGCCGCCGCCGTAGCAGAAGCCGACCACGCCCAGCTTGCCGTTGCTGCCGGGGCGGGTGCGGGCGAAGCCGGCCGCCGCCACGAAGTCCTCCCGCGTCTTCGCCTGGTCCAGCTTGGCGAAGAGCGCGCGGGCTTGATCCTCGTCGCCCGGGTATCCACCGAGCGGGAAGAGCGCGTCTGGCGCGAAGGCGACGAAACCCTCCAGGGCCAGGCGGCGGGCGATGTCCTCGATGTGCGGGTTCAGACCCCGGTTTTCGTGGGCGACGAGGATCGTCGGCAGAGCGCCGGCGTGCTTGCCCCCCGGCGCCGGGTGGACGAGGTATCCGCGCGCCTTCCCGTAGCCGTGCGGCGAGGGAAACTCGATCTTCTGTGCCTGGAGGCGCTTGTCGTCCGGTGGCACCTGCTGGGCCTCGGCGAACCGCGGGGCCAGCGCCTCGAGGAACCCGGCCGCGGTCACGCCGCCCACCGCGAACTTGGCGGCGCCTTCGAGAAAGCCCCGCCGATCGATCACGTTGTGAACGTACTGGTCGAAGAGCTTCAACACCTCGGGCGGGAAGTCGCCGGCCTTGGTGAACGGTTTGTCGTTGGTCATGTGTGGGCTCCCGAGGAAAGCTCCTTCCGGGCCTGGCCGCCGTCAAGGGGCGAGATCACGATTGCTTGGGTTTGACTTTCGGCAGGCCGCTCGCCAGAACGTGGGGATGAAGCTCTACTTCGCGTCGAACGCCTGCTCCCTCTCGCCGCACATCGCGCTCAGCGAGAGCGGGCTCCCCTTCGAGCTGGAACGGGTCGATCTGAGAACAAAGCGAACGGCGTCGGGTGAAGACTTCGTCGCGTTGAATCCGAAGGGTTACGTTCCGGCGCTGAAGCTCGACGACGGGCAGGTCCTGACGGAGGGCGCGGTGATCGTGCAGTGGATCGCGGACCAGCGGCCGGAGAGCGGGCTGCTTCCACCCTGCGGGACGATGGCGCGCTACCGGGCGCAGGAGTGGCTTCACTACATCGCCACCGAGCTGCACAAGGGGTTCATCCCGCTTTACAGCAAGATCACGCCCGAGGAGGTCAAGACGACGGTGCGGGAGAGGCTGACGGCGCGGTTCGCGTTTCTGGCGGCGGCGGTGGAGCGGCAGCCGTATCTGATGGGGGAGACCTTCACGGTCGCGGACGGGTACGCCTTCTACACGCTGCGCAGCTGGAAGCGCGCCGTGAGGCCCGAGCTGCCGTCGCCGGCGCTGCAGCCCTACTTCGAGCGCATTCTGGCGCGTCCCGCGGTGATCGCCGCGCTCGACGCCGAGCGAGACGCCTGACGGCGTCCGAAATGGACGCCGCCGCGGTCAGTCCTTGAGGGCGCCCGAGGCGCGCGCCGTGCAACCCTGAGCCCGCGATCGCGCTTCGGCAAGGGGCGATCTCAGACGTATCCTCAGCTCGGTCGTGGAAGCGGCAGACCGTGAGAGCGCCAAGCGTGTTCGCGCGCTGATCGTGCAGGGGCAATGCGACCCGTCGCTGTTTCGCGGCGCGCTGACGGACGTTCCAGCTGTTGCGCGCGACGCCTGGGTGGACCAGGTCTTCGGGCTTGGCGCTCCTCCCGAGGACGGCCCTCAGCTCCCGGTCGGGTGCGTGCCATATCTGCCGTGCTCCGTCGACGCTCTGCTGCGCCTGCTGGAGCAGGCGCCGGTGGGCGCGACGGAGCTCTTCGTCGACATCGGAGCCGGGGTAGGGCGAGCCGCCGCGCTGGTGCATCTTCTGACCGGGGCGCCAGCGCTCGGCCTCGAGGTCCAGCCGGCGCTGGTTGCGGTGGCGCGTGAGCTCACCACCCGCCTGCGTCTGCCCGGCGTTTCGTTCCTCGAGGCCGACGCGGGCCAGCCGACCGACAGCTGGTCCGCCGGCTCGGTCTTCCTGCTCTATTGCCCGTTCAGCGGCGACCGTCTCGCAAGGCTGCTGGCCAATCTCGAGCCCCTCGCGCGCGCCCGCCCGATCCGCGTCTGCTGTGTCGATCTCCCGCTGCCCCCGTGCCCCTGGCTCGAGCAAACATCCGCGCCCTCTCTCGAGCTCACCATCTATCGAAGCAGGCTGCTCGGCTAGAAACGGGTTAGCGCGCGCGCAACCGCGACTCGATCCGGCGGTCGGGGACCAGCCACATGAGCGCCACCAGGATGTAGATCCCGAGCGCGAGCCAGCACTGGACGAAGGAGAGCGGAATCGCCAGCGCGTAGAGCAAGGTGGAGGTTCGCCCCTTCGTGTCGCTGCCGACGGCGGCCGCGAGCTCCGACGACGCTCCCTCTTCGGCCACGATCACGCGCACGAGAACGTAGTAGGCGATCGAGGCCAGCAGCAACACGACCCCGTAGATGGCGGTGGGGACCGGGCGGAATCCGTTCTCGCCCATCCAGGCGGTCACGAAGGGGATGAGCGACAGCCAGAACAGCAGGTGCAGGTTGGCCCAGAGAACCCCGCCGGTGACCCGCTTGGTCGCGTGCATCATGTGGTGGTGGTTGTTCCAGTAGATGCCGAGGAAGACGTAGCTCAGAACGTAGGTGAGAAACACCGGGAGGACCGGTCGCAGCGCCTCCAGCGTGGCCTCGTGCGGCACCTTCAGCTCGAGGATCATGATCGTGATCAGGATGGCGATGACGCCGTCGCTGAAGGCCTCGAGTCGTCCCGTGCTCATGCCGCCCAATCCACCACATTCCCGCGCACATTCCAAAGCCCGACGCCTCTTCGCGGCAGGGCATGGCAAGATCGCACCCGCGCCGGCGTTTCCGAAGCGGAGTTGCACCGCCAGGCCGTCGCCAACCTCGCGGCCCTCGCGGAGCATCAGCTCACGATCCGCGAGAACGGAACCGTTTCGGCGCTGTTCTCGACGGAAACTTCGCTAGTTGTCGACGAAGCCCTTGAGGCCCTTGCTGCGCGAGGGGTGCCCCAGCTTGCGCAGGGCCTTGGCCTCGATCTGGCGGATGCGCTCGCGGGTGACGTCGAAGTCGCGGCCCACCTCTTCCAGCGTGTGATCGGACTTCTCGCCGATCCCGAAGCGCATGCGCAGCACCTTCTCCTCGCGCGGCGTCAGCGTGGCCAGCACCTTGCGGGTCTGCTCCGCCAGGTTCATGGAGATGACCGCGTCCGACGGGGAGATGACGCTCTTGTCCTCGATGAAGTCGCCGAGGTGCGAGTCCTCTTCCTCACCGATCGGCGTGTCCAGCGAGATCGGCTCCTTGGCCAGCTTCAGGACCTTCCGCACCTTGTCGAGCGGGAGCTCCATCTTCTCGGCGATCTCGTCGTGCGTCGGCTCGCGCCCCAGCTCCTGCACCAGGTAGCGGGTGGTGCGCGTCAGCTTGTTCATCGTCTCGATCATGTGGACCGGGATGCGGATGGTCCGCGCCTGATCGGCGATGGCCCGGGTGATGGCCTGGCGGATCCACCAGGTGGCGTAGGTGGAGAACTTGTAGCCGCGCTTGTAGTCGAACTTGTCGACCGCCCGCATGAGGCCGATGTTCCCCTCCTGGATGAGGTCCAGGAACTGCAAGCCGCGGTTGGTGTACTTCTTCCCGATCGACACCACCAGGCGCAGGTTGGCCTCGATCAGCTTGGCCTTGGCCTTCTCGGCCATCCGCTCGCCGTCCTGAATCTCCTCGACGGTCTCGCGCAGATCACGCTCGGTCAGCCGCGCCTCTTCCTCGACCTTCTTGATCTTCTTCTGCGCGCCGGCGATGACCCGCGACAGCTCCTCGATCTCGTCCGAGCGGAGCCCCAGCTTCTTGGCCACCGCCCGCTGCCTCAACGGAGACGAACGGATCTCGCGCAGCGTGCGCCGGAGCTCGTCGATGGAGAGGCCCGACTTGTGCTCGCAGCCGATGATCTCCCGGTTGGCGTGCTCCAGCCGGCCCACGAACTCCTTGAGCTTGAAGACGATCTTGTCGATCTGCGTCTTCTTCAGGCGCAGCTCGATGAGCGCGTTGACCATCTCCAGCTTGAGCTCGTTGATCTGAGCTTTGTATTTCTTCTTGGTCGGGTCCGAGGGCTTGGTCTCCAGCTTCTCGGCGACCTTCTCCTGGTCCTTCCAGAGCCGGCGGACCTTGTCGATCGCCTTGCAGACCCGCTCGACGTGCCACTGCTCGTCGAACTCGACATCCTCTTCGTCGATGTCCTTGACCACCTCTTTGACCCGGATCTTCTCCTTGCGGAGCTCGTCGCCCAGGTTGAGGATCTCCTCGATGGCGATCGAAGAGTTCAGCACCACCTGCAGAACGCGCCGCTGTCCCTCCTCCATGCGCTTGGAGATCTCCACCTCCCCCTCGCGGGTGAGCAGAGCCACCAACCCCATCTTGCGCAGGTACATGCGCACGGGGTCGACGGGCGCCGCCGAGTCATCGGCGTCCTCCTCCGGCTCGTCCTCGTCCTTCTTGGCCTCGACGGCGTCGACGATCTCGACCTCGTCGCTGGGCTCGTCAGGGGGCTCATCCGGATCCTTGAGATCTTTGAGATCCTTGAGATCCTTGGCCGCCTTGCCCCCCTTCGGCGAATCGACGATCTCGATCCCCTCGTCCGAGAACGCCGACAGCCAGTCGTCCATCTGAGCGGGCGACATGCCGCCCGCCGGCAGGTGCTCGTGGACCTCGTCGGTCGTCAGAAAGCCCTTGGCCTTCCCCATCGTGATGAGCGCCCGCTTGCGGCGGTCGCTCTCCTTCTGGGCGGTCGGGTCCTTCTTGGCCGGGGCGCCATTCTTGGCGGCCGCATCACGCGTGAGCCGCGGAAGCTCGTCCGCGTCGTCGTCGTCGGTGGTTTCGAAGATATCCTCCATCCCAGATTGCTTCCCAAGAAAAACGGCAGGTCTTAACCCACCTGTTGGGGGAGTCAAGCTGGAACCCAAAAAAATCGCCGTCCCAAAATGGGAATGCTGGGAACGGCGCGACTAAGATACGCGCGTCTGGGGCCCGAACGATCGCTTTTCGACAAGGGAGACAATGTCATGAGCAAGAACCACGATGCCAAGAAGAACGTCAAGAAAGCTCCAACAAAAACGCCGCAGGAGAAGCGAGAGGCCAAGCGGATCAAGAAGGCCGAGAAGAACAAGTAGTCCAAGTCGTTGAAGACGGGCGCCGACGGCGGCTCTCCGGCCGTCGTCAGGCGTCCGAGTGCGTCAGAGACAGCCTTCCGCTGCCGGCCACCGGGAACGAAGGGGCCTCATCGCGTCGCCAACAGCGGCGCCGCCGGCGTCGGGCGGGCAAGAAGCTGCGACTCGGCGAAGGCGAGGGTCGTCTTGAGAGACTCGGTCGCCAGGTATCGCGGCGAGTCGCCGAGCGTGGTCGGCAACGCCAGTCCCACGGCGTCGATCCCCGCCTGCCGCGCGAGGTAGATCGACCGCGCCATGTTCACCGTCTGCGTGCAGACGATCGCGTCGGTGACGCCGTAGAAGGCGGCGGCGCGATTCATGGTCTCGCGCGTTCGCGTCCCGCCCCCATCGGACCAAAGGTCGGCGGCGGGGACGCCGCGCGCGCGCAGCCAGGCGCGCATGACCGTCGCCTCGGGCGCCTTCGCGGTCTCCTGACCCGAGACCAGGATCGCCTTCACCCGCCCGGCGCGATAGAGCTCGAGCGCCGCCTCCAGGCGCGCGCCCAGGATCGGCAGCGGCCTGTCCCCGAAGACGCGCGAGCCGGGGACGATCGCGAACGTGCGCGCCGGGACGGCGTCGGCGCTGAAGTACGCGTACGGTTGCGCGCGGCGGGCGATCCAGAGGTTCGGACCGAGCCAGCCGGCGGCGGCCAGCAAGACCAGCGTCGCGCAGATCTTGAGCACCCGCGCGCGGGCTCCGACGGACAGGGCCATTGGTGAGGAGAAATCGGGAGAGCAGGCGTCGGCCTTGAGGCCTGTCGTGTCGCGGGCGGGGTGAACGACGTCGGCAGCGTCAGTTTGCTGGCGGCTTCTTCGCGCGCGTCCTGCCCGGCGGTTCGCCCCAGCGAAGGACAGCCCGGGCCCCGGGGCTGCGGAAGAGCGCGAAGTTGCGCAGCGCCTCGAGCTTGCGCCTGGTCAGCTCGAAGGTCCTGGTGCCTCGCGAGAGATCGGCGGCCACCGCCGGCCCGAACAGGACGCCAGCGCCGGCAAGCCCCAGGAAAAGGCAGAGGACGACCGCGCGCGCGACGCGCCCCCGTCGCTGTCCCGCCACGCTGTCGGGCATCGGTTGAGCTTCGACCGTCCTTGAGCGTGGCGTGGGGGGTCGATAAAGTACCCGGATGACTTACGCCCCCAAGCATCACTTTGCGGTTCGCTTTGCGCGTCACTTTGCGTTTGGTCTGTCCGCCCTCTCACTGGCCGCCCTGTCACTTGGCTCCCTCGGGTGTGCCGGCGGTTCGAGCTCCGGAGGCACCGGCGGCAGCGGCGCGACGGGCAGCGGTGGCAGCAGCAACGGGACGGGCGGCGCCGGCACGGGGACCGGAGGCGGCACCGGCGGCAGCGCTCCGGGCACCGGCGGCGCGGTGGGCACCGGCGGCAGCGTTGCCACGGGTGGCACCCCGGGCACCGGCGGCAGCGTCTCGACCGGCGGCGGGTCGGGCACCGGCGGCAGCGGCACCGGCGGCGCCACGGGAGGCTCCACCGGCACGGGCGGCAGCGTCTCGACCGGCGGCTCGACGGGGACCGGTGGAAACGCTGGCGCGGCCGGCGGCGGGGCGACGACCTTCTACACCGACGACTTCGAGTCGGACATGGCAGGCAAGCAGCCGGCCGGCTGGGACAACTTCATCGGCTACAACTACAAGACCACCAATCCCAGCAGCAACGGTTCGAGCGCGCTCGCCGACGCCACCCATACCCACAACGGAAGCAAGCTGGCAGCCCACTTCAAGATCTCGGGCTCCGACCCGGTGTTTCTCGAGCACGCGCTGCCGACCGGCACCAACCACCTCTTTCTCCGGGTGTTCGTCTACCTGACGAACGCCATGGGGGATCTGCCCATGAGCGGCGGCGACAACCACGAGACGCTGCTCGGCCTCACCGGAGATCCGACCAGCGCGAACACGCAGATCCGCTTCGGCCAGATCAAAGGGGTGATCGGGACCAACCAGGTCCCGAGCGACAACATCGCCCCGATCATGGCCCAGTGGTACACGGGCCCGGTGATCTCGGCGGGGACCTGGCACTGCCTGGAGCTCGAGTTCGACGGCAGCAACGCCACCTACGACGCGCTCCGCGCCTACTCGGACGGAACATTGATCCATTCGATCACCGCCGCCTCCGACTGGCAAAACGGCGCCCTGCCGGCCACCTGGATGAACGGCATGTTCGTCGACGTGCTGATCGGCTGGCAGAGCTTCAGCAGCCTGGGCAACGAAATCTGGATGGACGACGTCGCCCTCAGCAGCACCGGCCGTATCGGCTGCAACTGAGTCCCAACGAGGGCCCAACCAGGCCTCAACTAGGCCTGAAGATCAGACGCCTCGATCGCGGTGGCGCTGGCGATCGCCTCGGCGATCGCGGCAGGGGCCTCGATGGGGAGCAGGTGTCCGGCGTCGGGGATGGTGACGACGCGGCCCGGGCGGCCGCCGCGACAGGCGGCGGGGACCATCGCGTCGTCGGCGCCGTCGAGCCAGACGAGCGGGCAGGCGATCTGCGCCAGGCGCGGGTGAAGGTCGGTGGACCGGACGATCTCGAAGTCGGCGCGGGCGACCTCCGGCGGCGTGGCGGCACGTCCGACGCCGGCGGCGAGGAAGCCGCGGCGGATGGCCGGCCTGGCGCGCGGGGAGAGGCTGCGGTCGGCCAGCCAGCTCGTGGCGCGGTCCGGATCGTCGTGCAGCAGCAACAGAAGCTCCGGGTCGACGGGGATCTTGGGCGCGGCGGCGGCGAGGATCAGCGCGCGCACCCTGTCGGGCCAGGCGAGAGCGAGCTCGAGCGCGACCAGCGCGCCCATCGAGTGGCCGACCAGCACCGACGGGCCGAGGTCGAGCGCGCCGCAGAGCTCGCCGACGGCGTCGCGGTAGCGTTCGAGCGACAAGGTCGCCAGAGCGCCCAGCTCGCTCGGACCGTGGCCGGGGAGGTCGACGGCGATGGCGTGCGCGTCGCGGGCCACCCGCGCCATCGTCATCGACCAGATCCCGGAGCCGGCGCCCGCGCCGTGGATGAAGACCACCGACGGTCGCTGGGGGCGGCGCTCGCCGCGCTCGGCGTAGTGGATGCGCCCGGCGTGGGCGAGCGCGAGGTGGGGCATCGCGCGCCCGGTCAGCCGGCTTTGAGCTTCTTGACCGCCGCGACCAGTGGCGGGATGGCCTTTTCCCAGGTGTCGACCAGGCCGTAGTCGGCGACCTGGAAGATCGGCGCCTCGGGATCTTTGTTGATCGCCACGATGACCTTCGACCCCTTCATCCCGGCCAGGTGCTGGATGGCGCCCGAGATCGCCACCGCGATGTAGAGCTGGGGCGCGACGACCTTACCGGTCTGGCCGACCTGCAGGTCGTTGGGGACCATGCCGGCGTCGCAGGCGGCGCGGCTGGCGCCCAGCGCGCCGCCCAGGAGAATCGGTCAGCTCCTCGAGCACCTTGAAGTTCGCCCCCTCGCGCATGCCGCGTCCGCCGGAGACGACCACCTTGGCCTCGCCCAGATCCGGGCGGGCGCTCTGGGTGGCGTGCAGGCCGACCAGCTCGGCGCCCAGCGCGTCGACCGAGGCGACGGCGACGGTTTCGATTGCGCCGGCGGCGCCCGCGGTCGCCTGCGGAAAGGCCGTCTGCCGGACGCTGGCGACGAGCACCGGTCCAGCGATCGTCACCTCTTCGATGGCGTTGCCGGCGTAGGCCGGTCGCCTGAAGCGGTTCGCCGCCAGCACCCCGGTGATGTCCGAGGCCATCCCCGCGCCCAGCAGCGCCGCCGCACGCGGCAGGAGGTCCTTGCCGGTCGACGTCGCGGTGCCGAGCAGCGCCGTCGCGCCAGCGCGCTTGACGGCGTCGACCAGCTGAGGCGCCCAGGTCTCGGCCAGCGGCGCGGCCAATCCCGCGCCGTCGAAGGCGAGCACGCGCGCCGCGTACTTCGCCGCGTCGGCCGCCACGGCGCTCAGGCCCGCGCCGATCACCACGGCGACGACGTCACCCCCGACCTGCTTGGCCAGCTCGGCGCCGGCGGTCAGCGCCGGGAGCGACGACGACCGGATCCCCTTTTCGTCCGACTCGCAGAAGACGACGACGGCGGCCATCAGAATCACCTTCGCTTCGTTGTGGAGCTTGGCCACCAGCTCGTCGACGGAGGCGACCTTGGCGCCCGCCTTGCGCACGGGCGGCGCCTCGTAGGACGTCACGCTCATCGCGGCCTTGGCGTCGGCGCCCAGCTCGGCGAGCGTCATCTCTTTGATCTCTTTCTTCTTCGCCGCCATGATCCCCTTCAGCGAGGCGTAGCGCTGCGTCTCTTCCCACTCGGCCTCGGGGCCGGCCAGCGCCTCGTTGCGCACCGCCTTCTTGCCGATGATGCGCAGGTCGACCGTGACCACCGCCGGGAGCCGGACGCGCTTCTCCTCCACACCGGCGTCGACCTCCCGGGTGACCGTGGCGCTCTTGCCGTCGGCCGCCAGCTTGATGCTGGCCAGGAACGTCGCCTGCGGCCAGCCGAGCAACCCCGCCAGGATCTGCCCCACCTGGTTCGAGTCGCCGTCGACGGTCTGCTTGCCGAGGACGACCAGATCCGGCTTCTCCTTGGCGACCACCGCCGCCAGGACGCGGGCCGTGGCCAGCGCGTCCAGCGCCGCGTCTTCGCCCCCGACCAGGATCGCGCGATCGGCGCCCATCGCCAGCACGCCGCGCAGCTGCTGCCCGACCTCCTTGGGCCCGATGCTGACCGCCACCACCTCGCCGGCGCGCTCGCCGCCTTTCCCCTTTTCGGTCAGCCGCAGGGCAGTTTCGACCGCGTACTCGTCGAAGGTGTTGAGCTGCCAGCTCGCCGCCGCCAGGTCCAACTTGCCGCCGCCGATCTTCAGCTTGTGCTCCGGGTTCGGCACCCGTTTGCACGTCACGAGGATTTTCACGATGGGGGTCCTCTCAGTGAACGCGAGGTTGGAAACCTAAGCCCTCCGAGCCAAGCTCGTCGGCACTAACGCAGCTGAACCTTAGCGCGCCGGATGGAGCCGCGCTTCGAGGGTTCTCACCTCAACCCACGGCGAGACGGAGCGCCTCTTCGAGGCACATCAGGATCTCGTCGTCGATGTCGACCAGGTAGACCGTCGACGGCTTGGGCTGCCGGTGGGCGCGCAGCTCGTCGACCATCGCGCGCGCGGCATCCGACGGATCGACGCCGCCGAGCCCGGTCCCCATTCCAGGAATGGCGATGAGATCGATGTTGTTCCGCGCGGCGGCCAGCAGCGCGGCCCGCGTCGCTCGGCGGACGTTCTCCACGCCGATCTTCATCCCCGGCTGCTCCATCGTCGGGGCATGAATCACCATCTTGGCGAACAGCGTCCCGGCGTTGGTCACCACCGCGGCGCCCACCGCGATCGGCGCCAGCGACATCGCCTCCTTCTGAATGGCGGGACCGCCTTTACGGGACAGTGCGGCGGAGACACCTCCGCCCATGATCCCAAGTGAATTCGCGGGGTTGACCACCGCATCCACGGCCATGAGGGTGATGTCGGACTTGGCGAGATGTATCTGCATGACAGGCGAAGCCAGGGGGCGCGCCCTACCTTAACATTCCCAGGGCCCCAATCGCAAAAACGGACCTGCAGGCCGGCTGGCAGGTCCGTCTCGTAGATTCGTTTCGTAGATTCGTTTCGTAGATTCGTTTCGTAGATTCGTTTTTTAGATTCGTTTCTTGGGGGGGGTCTCGGTCAGGCAAACATCAGGTCCAGCTCCTGCTCGACCTTGTGGGTGTCGGCGGAGCGGGCCACGGAGAGCTCCTGAACGATGAGGCCGCGCGCGGTGTCCAGCATCCGGCGCTCACCGAAGGAGAGCGGCTTCATCCCCTTCAACCGGTAGAGATCACGGAAGACCTCGGCGACCTCGAACAGGGAGCCCGACTTGATCTTCTCCATGAAGCCGCGGTAGCGCCGGTTCCAGGTCTGCCGGTCGATGTGAATCTCCTTGTCGCGCAGGATCTCCATCACCTCGGCGATCTCGTCGCGGCCGGCGATTCGACGCAGCCCGACCTGATCGGCCTTGTCCGTGGGGACGAGAATCCGCAGCCCCGTGTCCAGCCCCTGCAGCACGTAGAAGCTCTGGATCTTCCCGTGCACTTCCTTCTTCTCGATCCCGATGACCTCGGCGACGCCCTGGGATGGGTAGACGGCCTTGTCTCCAATTTCGAATTCGGTTCTCACGGCGTGGACCTCCTTTGGGGCTCCTAGATTCGGAATCACTCCACGGACGCCTCGGGCACTCACGACGAAGGGCAGCCTCACCGGTATCAGGCGCGCTTACGTTCACCTACAACGTAACGGGGCACCCACAACCGTGTCAAGGGGAGGGAAAAGCGGCCCGAAAAGGGGTATTGTCCGCCCCGAATGGCGCGCTACGCGTTCGAGGATCCCATGGCGGGCGCGCAGCCCCGCTCAGGCGGAGGCTGGAAGCAGCTCTTCTGGTTCGCGGTCGCGTTCACCGGGCTCGGCTTCGCTGGCTACGTGTACCTCATCCCCTACCAGAAGATGCAGCACGCCGTCGGGACGCGGCAGGCCGAGCTGGCCAGCGAGCGCGAGGCGGCCGAGCAGGCGACGGCCGAGCGCGACAAGCTGAAGACGGAGCTCGAGAAGTACACCAGCACCGACAAGGACAAGGCCGCGGCCGAGGCGAAGCAGAAGACGACCGCCGACGCGCTGGCGCTCGCGCTCAAGACCGGGCTCGAGGAGCTGGGCGCCACCGTCACCACGGACGGGGCGCAGCTGCGCGTCAGCTTCCCGGTCGCCAAGGTGATCGACGCCAACGGCATGGACGTCTCCGAGACCGGCCAGGCGGCGCTGAAGATCCTGGCTGGCGCCGCCAAGAAGGAAGACGCCAAGGTGCGGGTCGTCGCGCGCACGTCGTCGGCGCCGCCGCCCAAGGAGCTCCGCAGCCTGTTCCACACCGCCGGCGAGATGCGCGCCGTGCGCGCCGCCCGCGTGATGTCGGCGCTGGAGGACGCGGGCCTGGCGCCGGCGCAGCTGGGGATCGTGGGCGAGGCCGACAAGCCGGCCCCGCGTCCGCGCGGCAAGGGCCCGCAAGGGAAGGGCCCGCAAGGGAAGGGAAAGAAGGTCGCCGCGCCAGCGCCGGCCGACCAGCTCGATCTTCAGGTCGAACCGGGGTAGCGCTCGTCAGGCCTAGTGACGGGCACCGTGCGACACGTGTGGACGGAGCCCGGCTCAGCCCGGCGGAGTCCTTCGCGGGAGGGCTCGGGAACCCTTCGAGAGTTCCCGCGTAAAAGCCCGTGGGGTCCTTCGCGGTGTCTCGTGGGGGGGCTGGTCGGTCTGGTGGTCTGCGGCGCCCCGGCGCCGGCCCGCGCGTACGATTTTTCCGTCGACGTTCGCACCATCGGCCAGGGCTATCAGGTGCGCGGCTTCGCCCCCGACGGGAGCAACGAGCTGCTGTCGCGGCGCCGGCTCACCCAGTACCTCGACCTGAACGTGTTCGACATCGGCCCCGACAGCTGGCACGGCGATGACGGCGGCCGCAACGTCTTCTACGTCGACGCCTCCGTTCGCCTGGACGCCGATTTCGGCGGCTACACGCTGGGCGCGCCGACCGGGCTCAACAGCATCCAGGAGCTCAATCAGAACGAGCTCGACATCCTCTATGCGTTTCTCGGCGGGCGAAACATCGGCGGGCACGTCGACTTTCAGCTCGGCCGGCAGATCCACTTCGACCTGATCGACTTCTATTCCTTCGACGGCGCCGACGTCCTTTTTCACGCCACCCGGACCTTCGGGGTGGAGGGGTTCGTGGGGACGGAGGTGCGGGGGACGCTGCCGCTGTCGTCGCCGATCTACGAGCTGGACGGCACCAGCGCCGGCTCGCGCGATCCGGCGACCCGCCCGGCGCAAAACTCGGAGCTGGCGCCGATGGCCGGGGCGGCGCTGGTGGCGGGCGCGCCGGCCGGCCCCTGGTCGGCGCGGCTGTCGTTCCGGGAGATCTGGTCGGCCACCGCCAATCAGCTTCCGGGCGAGCCGTCGAGCGGCGTCAACGAGGAGGTCGTGTCGCTCACCGCGACGGCGGCCTGGCGCGACCGGATCTTTCTCACCGGCGGTGTGCGCTACAACGTCCTCTTCGACGAGCTCGACGACGAGCAGCTGGCGCTGCGGGTGAAGCTGACGCCGCGGCAGTGGCTGACGCTGGAGCACGACTTCCTGGCGCCGACCTTCGACGGCGATTCGATCTGGAACATCTTCTCGACCGGCGCCTACCGCGATCTGCGCGCCAGCTACGAGCTCGCCCTGCCGCGCGGGGTGAAGGCCTACGCGCGCGGGTTCGCGCGGTTCTACCTGGCCACGTCCGACGAGATCGCGCCCCCCGGAACCCCGTACGCCGGCCAGGACGTCGGCGCCGAGGCACCGGGGGGGCGCTTCGCCGCCGGCGGCAGCCTGGGCGTGGCCTGGCGCAACCTGCGCGCGATGGTCCGCGCCGACGGCTACTGGGATGACGGCTACGGCGGCCGCAAGGCGGGCGTCGACGCCACCACGCGGATCAAGGTGCGCGAGCCGATCGAGCTCGAGGGGCGACTGACCGGCTACACCTGGCGAAACGACGTCCAGCCGACGCCGGACAGCAGCGGCGTGGTGTTCGGCGCCGAGGCGGGTGGGCGGCTTCGGCTGGGGCAAGGGGTCCACCTGCACCTCCTGGTCGAGGACAACGTCGGCACCTACTACGAGAGCCAGTTCCGCGGGCTGGCGATGCTGGAGCTCGACGCGGGGCTATGAAACGCTGGTCCACAGGGCTCGCCACGGGCGGCGCCGTCGCCCTCGCGGCGGCGGTCGGGGTGATCGCCGCGCTGGCCACCGCGTCCGCCGCCTCGCCGGCGACGACCCAGGCAGCGCCGGTGGCGCCCGTGGCGCCGCAGGGGCCGTCGCCGCTCATCTACCCGGCCGAGACGATCCCCATCCGGTTCGACCACGCGGCCCACGCACGCCTGGGCGCGACCTGCGAGAGCTGCCACAGCACGGCGGCCGGGTCGACGGCCGCGGCCGACAACCTGATCCCGGGCGAGGCCGCCTGCCGCAGCTGCCACAAAATTGACCGCGCCCAGCCGACCAAGGTGACCGCCAAGGGCCAGGGAAGCGCACGCTGCGAGGCCTGCCACGTCGACGGTGCAGGCAACGGCTGGATGCCGCTCACCCCCCTCTCACAGCCGCCCCGGGTGGTGCTGGCGCGACCGAACCTGAAGTTCAACCACCGCTTGCACGCCACCCGCGGGATCGGCTGCGAGCTCTGCCACGGCAACGCCGCCGCCGAGGCGATGGTCACCCGGGTCGACCTGCCGATGATGGGGAGCTGCCTCGGCTGTCACGACGGCAAGCAGTCGACCGCCCGTTGCAGCGCCTGTCACCTGACCGAGCCGGACGGCCGGCTGCAGGTGAAGCTCGCCACGCCGGCGACCATCGCCGCGGGCGGCACGGGGCTGCTCCAGCCATCCGGCTCCTTGCGCGGCTTCGACGCGCACGACATGACCTTCCGGCGCGACCACGCCCAGGCCGGCCGCGACGAGGGCTACTGCCTGTCGTGCCACCGCCGCAACGAGTGCGTCGACTGCCACGGCGGCGTGGTCAAGCCGCCCGACATCCACCCCTCCGACTACGTCACCTTGCATGTCCCCGACGCCCGCCGCAACGTCCCGGACTGCTCGTCGTGCCACCGGCTGCAGACCTTCTGCATCGGCTGCCACCAGCGGACCGGGGTGGCCTCCGATCCGACGGGCGGCCTGCCGGGGGTGAAGGCCGACAACCCGTTCGGGACCGGCACCGCGGTCAAGCAGTTCCACCCCCCGGGCTGGGCCCGCGACGCCGCCGGCGTGCCGATCGCCACCCCCCGCCCGCAGAGCCACTCCGTCCAGGCCAAACGCAACATCCGGACCTGCGTCTCCTGCCACCGCGAGGAGAGCTGCCTCGCCTGCCACTCCACCGACCCGGCGCGCGGTCCCACCTTCTCCCCCCACGGTCCGAACTTCGGGCGCACCGCCCGCTGCCGGTTCCTGGCCGCCCGCAACCAGCGCGCCTGCCTCAAGTGCCACGCCATCGGCGCGGCCGAGCTCGACTGCGAACCCTGAAAGACAGCGTAAATACTCGCTGAATTCTTTCCCGGCGCTGCGCGCCCTCTATACTTGAGATGTGCTCGTCTTACTCGCTTGCCTGGCGATGCCCGTCGACCAGGTTTCGGACCTCTCGACGCTCGATCCGGCGGATCGTCTCTTCGATCCGGTGACCGCGCGTGCCGAGCACCTCACGCCGGGCGAGCCGCGCGTGCTTTCCAAGAAAGAGGAAGGGGCGCGCGAGAAGGCGCTGCGTCCCGACGTGCACGTCTCGGACGCCGACCTCGCGCGCTGGTCGACCCCCAGCCGCGCCGCGCGCGCGCACCGGCTGGCCAGCCGCGGGAGCGCGCCCCAGAGCGATCCCGTGCTCTGGCCGGGCGAGCGGATCGAACCGGTCACCACTCTTTTCAACATCTGGACGCACGAGGCGCTGCCGATTCTTCCCGGCGAGGGGCACGAGATCGACGGGCGCTTTCACAACTTCTTGCGCGATCACTTCACCAACCAGGCCACGCACATGGACGTGCGGCTCATCGACGTCTTGAAGCGCGTGGCGGGGAAGTTTTCGGCGCGGCGGATCGAGGTCGTCTCGGGCTACCGCTCGCCGAAGTACAACCTGATGCTGCGCAAGAAGGGGCATCAGGTCGCGCGCCACAGCCAGCACATGGAGGGGCACGCGGTCGACTTCCGCATCCGCGGCGTCGCCACCACCCAGGTGCTTCACTACGTCCGCTCCCTGCACATGGGCGGCGTCGGCTTCTACCCGCACTCACAGTTCGTCCACAGCGACACCGGCCCGGTCAGGTACTGGACCGGATCCTGACGCTGCCACGGACGACGAGCTGCCGGCGCCTCCGCCTGCGCCACCCGTGACCTCCTCACGACGGCGCAGGGATCACCGCCGGGATCCGGTGCGGTCACCTCTGGTGAGGACTGGAGCATATGATATCGCTCCAGATTGACGTGTAAACGCATACGATTTAGCATCGAACGTATGCGGACCACGCTCGATCTCCCGGCGGCGTTGATGGACGAGGCTCAAAAGATGCTGGGCTTCAAATCCAAGACCGACACGGTCGTTCTCTCGCTGACCGAGCTGGTCCGAAGACGGCGGATCGAGGAGCTCAGGGGCCTGCTCGGCCGCGTCGATCTCGATCTCGATCTCGATCGATCGCGCCGCCGTCCCCTCGGGTCACCCGGGTCGCCGCAGCCGCGACGGCGCCGGTCGCGCGCGTGATCGCGGTCGACACGTCGGTCTGGGTCGACTTCTTTCGCGGCCGACAGCCTCTCGCCGATCGGATGTCCGAGGTGCTCGACCGCGATCAGGCGGCGTTGCCCGTTCCCGTGCGGGTCGAGATCCTGAGCGGCGCCCGCAAGGCGGAACGCCCTCGGCTGGCCCGCTTGCTCAGCGCGCTGCCGCTGCTGCTTCCGACCGACGAGACCTGGCGCCAGATCGAGGATTGGGTCGCCACGGGGGCCGCCGCCGGGCACCGGTTTGGCGTCGCGGATCTCCTGATCGCCGCGATCGCCGCCGAAAACGGCTGTCCAGTCTGGTCCCAGGACGCCGACTTCGCGCGCCTGGCGCGACTCGGGTTGGTGTCGTTGAGCGACGGCGCTTCGTGACGGTCGTCCGTTAGCGAAAGTCGCGGCGGAGACAGGCGGCCGAGCCCCAGCCGAACCTCTCCCAGAGATCGCGATCGGTGAGATAGGCGAGGTCGGCGGCGGGCAGGGCAGGAAGATCGCGTGGCCTGCAGGGGGGCCAGAGATCGGCGAAGAGGTAGAAGGCGATGTCCCAGCGGGCGCTCTCGGGCAGCGCCTCGGCGAAGGAAGGCATCGGCGTGCCGGCGCCGCCGTAGGTGATGCGATTGAAGATCTCGTAAGGGGTCTGCAAGGTGGCGTTCGGCTTCGTCGGCCTGGGGAGCATGTGCGCGGCGGCCGGCGGCAGGGGGCCGTTCGGCGGGCCGTGGCAGGGGGCGCAGGCGACGGCGTAGGTGGCCGCTCCCCGGCGGAGATCGGGGAGGATCGGCGGCCGGCGCGTGAGGCGTCCTGCCTTGGCGAGATCGGTCAGCAAGCGCGCGCAGGTCTTGGCCACGGCGCGGGGAGGATCGTGGCGGAGGAGGCTGGCGCGCAGCCCGCCGAGCGCGCTCGCGACGGGTCGGGTCTCGTCGGTCGGTGCGCCGAGAGCGGCGATCGCGCCGTCGAGCACCGTCACCAGCGGGGCGACGCCTGAAAAGTCGCCGCTCTCAATCTGCTCGCCGTATTCGTCCCGGACCAGCTGCAGCGCGAAGGCGACCTTGTCCCAGTCGGCGGTCGGGCGCGTGGCCGCGGAGCGCGGCGCTCTGCACCCTTCACAGAGCAAGGATGCTGTCCCGAACAGCAGCGCCAGGGCGACGGCGGCGCGACGGCAGGTGGGGCCCACCCCGGTTTCCTTAACCACCCGCCGGGCAGTCCGGCACTGGCCGGCGCGGGTTGCGCTCTCCTACCGGGGACGCAGCGGGATCAGCTTGTTGAGCGAGCCAGACGAGAAGCCAGCCAGATCGAGCGCCACGAAGGGGAAGCCCTGCGCGCGGCCGAGCGCGACGATCGCCTCGCGCACCCCCGGTTCGAGCGCGCGCGGCATGTCGTCGAGATCGATCTCCAGGCGCGCCACCTCGCCGTGGTAGCGGACGCGGAGCTGGCGGAAGCCGAGCGCGCGCAGTCCGTCCTCGAAGGCGTCGACGCGGTGAAGCCGCTCCGGGGTGATCTCGGTGCCGTAGGGGAAGCGCGACGACAGGCAGGCGAGCTGCGGCTTGTTCCAGGTCGGCAGCCCCAGCGCGCGCGACAGGGCGCGGACGTCGGGCTTGGTGAAGCCGGCGTCGACCAGCGGCTGGCGCGCGCCGCGCTCGTCGGCGGCGCGCAGGCCCGGCCGGTGATCGCCGAGATCGTCGAGGTTCGTCCCCAACAGCACCTCGGCGAGGCCGAGCGCGTCGGCGCGCGGGCGGGCGAGCTCCAGCAGCTCCGCCTTGCAGTGGTAGCAGCGATCGGTGGGGTTGGCGGCGAAGCCGGGGCGCTCGAGCTCGTGCGAGTCGATGAGCTCGATCGGCGCGCCGATGAGCGCGGCGAGCTCGCGCGCCGCCTGCTGCTCGCTGGCGGCCATCGTGACCGAGACCGTCGTCAGCGCCGTGCAGCGCGCGCCCAGCACGTCGTGCGCCACCCGCAGCAGCAGCGTCGAATCGACCCCACCGGAAAAACAGACCAGCGCCGAGCCGTACCCGCCGATCACCTCGCGCAGGCGGGCGTGCTTGTCGGCCAGCGCGCCGGGGCCAGGTCCAGGCGACTGTGGTGAGATGGCCGACTTCATGGTTCGCCGCCAAGCATATCAGGCGATCGAGACCCGTTCGCTGGCGGCGACCGCCGCGGCCACCTCGGCCGCCAGATCCAGCTTGGCCTCGGCCTTGGCGGCGTCGGCGACCCGGGCGCGGGTGGCGGGGTGCGGCGGCACGAACAGCGAGCAGCAGTCGTCGAAGGGGAGGATCGACGTCTCGTAGGTGCCGATGCGCTGCGCCAGCGCCGTGGTCTCCACCTTGTCGTAGGTCAGGAGCGGGCGCAGCACCAGCCGGCGCGCGGCCTCCTCGATCGTCCCCAGGTTGTCGATGGTCTGGCTGGCGACCTGGCCCAGGTTCTCGCCGGTGACCAGCGCCGTTGCGTCGAGCTGGTCGGCCACGGCGTCGGCGATGCGCATCATCATGCGGCGGTAGAGGACCACGGCCAGCTCGCCCGGGCCGGCGTCGCGCAGGCGCTTCTGGACCTCGGTGAACGGCACCACCGTCACCGAGCGCAACGCCTGCCAGCGGGCCAGCTTGCGGCCGAGCGTGAGCACCTTGTCGCGCGACTTCTCGCCGACGTAGGGGGGCGAATGAAAATACACGGCGTCGAGCGCCAGGCCGCGCTTGGCCGCCAGCCAGCCGGCCACCGGCGAATCGATGCCGCCCGAGAGCAACAGCAACGCGCGCCCCGAGGCGCCCACCGGCAGCCCGCCGGGGGAGGCGCGCGTGCCGGCGTAGACGAAGGCGTGGCCGGTGGCGACCTCGACGCCGATGGTCAGCGCCGGCGTGTGCACGTCGACGCGGAGGCCGGTCGCCGTCTGGACGCGCGCGCCAATCCGCCGCGAGATCTCCAGCGACGTCACCGGGAAGCGCTTGTCGCCGCGGCGCGATTCGACCTTGAAGGAGAGCGGGCGATCGCGCGCGATGGCCGCCTGGGCCGCCTCGACCGCGGCGGCGCCGATCGCCTCCAGCTCCGCGTCGGCGGAGACCCGCCGGGCGACGGAGAACGACACCAGGCCGAAGATGCGCTCCAGGCGCCCGGCGGCGTCCTCGACGTCGTCCGGGCGGACGCGGACCAGCGTCCGGCCGTGGGTGCTCTGCACCTCGGCGCCCGCGAAATCGGCGACCGCCGCGCGGATGTTGTCGCAGAGGACGCGCTCGAAGCGACGGCGGTTGCCGCTCTTCAAGAAAAGCTCGCCGTAGCGGCAGAGAATGACGCCCCCGTCTTGCGTGGCCATGGGCGGGGTCTTCTACCCGCGCGCGGGGCGCTTGGCGAGAGGTGAGAGCGCCGGGCGGTCTTTCGGGGCTCTCTTGGGGTCAGCTGGGCTCAGCTGGGGTCAGCGAATCTGGCCTCCCGAACCGGCGCCGACCTCGCGGGCTGCGTCGGTGAGGGCGGCGATGGCGCCGTCGACGTCCGCCTGCGTCGTGTCGCGCGACAGCGAAAATCGCAGCACGCCGGTGTGGTCGTCGATGCCGATCGCCTTCAAGGTCGGGCTGGGACCGGCCGTGCGGGAGGCGCAGGCCGAGCCGGCAGAGGCCAGCACGCCGCGCGCCTCGAGCGCGTGCAGGAGCGGCTCGGCGGGAAGCCCGGGGAACGCCAGGGAGGCGATGTGGGGCGCGCGCGCCGCGCCGGTCACCGTGGGGCGCGCCCCGGCGACGGCGGCCAGCGCACCGGCCTCCAGGCGGTCCCGCAGCGCCGCGATCGATTCGGCGCCCCCCGCCTCGAGCGACCGCCGGGCCAGCGCGACCGCCCGCCCGAACCCGACGATCGCGGGCAGGTTCTCGCTGCCGCCGCGCCGCCCGCGCTCCTGGCCGCCGCCCACCCAGAGCGGCTCGAGGCGGGCGCCTGGGCGCAGCCAGAGGGCACCGGCGCCGCGCGGCCCGTGCAGCTTGTGCGCCGAGAGCGCCAGGCTGTCGGCGCCGAGCGCGCGGGGGCGGAGGCGCAGGAGGCCGAACGCCTGCACCGCGTCGACGTGCAGGTGCGGGCGGCGGCGGCGATCGGGGTCGAGCAGCCGGGCGATCTCGGCGATCGGCTGAACGGTGCCGAGCTCGTTCTGCACCAGCATCACCGCGACGACCGCGGTGTCGGGGCGGACGGCCGCGGCGACCGCCGCGGCGCGGACGACGCCGTCGGGCCCGGGCGGGACGAGGTCCAGCGTGGCGCCCGCCGCCACCAGCGCCTCGGCGGCGCGCATGACCGCCGGGTGCTCGAGCGCGCTGACCACGACGTGTCTCCCGCGCGCTGCCCGCGCTGCGCCCAGGAGGCCCAGCGCGTCGGCCTCGGTGCCCCCGCTGGTGAAGACCAGCTCCTCGGGCTCGACGTCGAGCGCCCCCGCGACCGTCCCCCGGGCGGCCTCCAGGGCCCGGCTGGCCGCCGCCCCCGCCGCGTGGGCCGAGGCCGGATTGGCGTAGAGCGCGCCGGCCGCCTCGGCCATCGCCGCGAGCACTTCGGGGGCCGGGCGCGTCGAAGCGGCGTTGTCCAGGTAGATCAAGCGTTGACTATATTCTGACCGGAAGGCGTCCGTCGCTTGGCCCGGGCCGGTTCCTTGAGGTAAATCAGGTGTGTGGATATTGGCGCACGAGCCAAGAAAATCCTGCACGCCGTGGTGTCCGAGTATCTGGCCACCGGTGAGGCGGTGGGATCGCATACCGTCACCCGCCGTTATGGGCTGGATGTGTCGGCTGCGACTGTCCGCACGGTGATGGGCGATCTCGAGGAGGTCGGCCTCCTCCGCCACGCGCACACCTCGGGGGGGCGGCTGCCGACCGAGCGGGGGCTGCGCTACTACGTCGACATGTTGCTCCGGGTCCGCAACCTCACCTCGAACGAGAAGGACGAGATCCGGGTGCGGCTGGCGCCGGCTGGCGGCGACGTCCCCGAGGTGATGCAGCGAACTTCGCGGATGCTGCGCGAGCTCAGCCACCTGACGGTGGTCGTGCAGGCGCCGCGGCCGGAGAGCGACGTGATCGAGCACCTGGAGTTCGTCCAGCTGCGCGACGGGCAGCTCCTGGCCGTCATGGCCGCGGCCAGCGGGCAGATTCAGAACAAGCTGGTGCCGATCGACTTCACGCTGACGCCGGGCGATCTCGACCGCATCAACAATTTTCTCAACGGCCTGGTCAGCGGGCTGACGCTGGATCAGGTTCGCGCCAGGCTCATGGACGAGATCGCCAGCGACAAGGTCACGCACGACCAGCTGATCGCGCGGGCGTTGCGTCTGGCTCAGGCGGCCGTGCCGGTCGATCCGGAGGCGGATGTGCTGGTCGACGGGCAGTCGAACCTCCTGTCCGGCAAGGGCGACCTCGAGCGCGCCAAAACGCTGCTGCGGACGCTGGAAGAGAAGGACCTGCTGGTGCGCCTGCTCGAACGGACGCTGAGCGCACCGGGCATCTGCGTCTTCATCGGCGCGGAGGCAAACCTGGCCGACCTGACCGACGTGTCGGTGGTGGCGGCGCCCTACGTGGCGGACGGACGGCCGCTGGGGACGATCGGGGTCATTGGACCTTCGCGGATGAACTATTCGCGGGTGATCCCGCTGGTTGATTTCACGGCCGAGATGATCGGCGAAGCGCTGGGGAAGACCTAGCTTTCCATCAGAAACGAGACACAGAGATGAGCCAAGAGTCGAACATGGACGAGAAGAAGAACGGGACCGCGGGCGCGCAGGGTGCAAGTGGTGGCAATGGCGCGAAGAGTCCGGGCCCTCAGGGACCGGAGCATGAGCTCCCCCCGGCCAGCCCGGAGGATCGGGCGGCGGCGCTGGCGCTCGAGCGCGACGAGATGAAGGATCGGATGCTGCGCGTGGCGGCCGAGTTCGAGAACTGGAAGAAGCGCGCCCGCAAGGAGCAGACCGACGCGGTCAACTCGGCGCGCGAATCGGTGCTGCGCGACATCCTCGAGGTGGTCGACAACCTGGAGCGCGCGGCCGGCGCGCAGGCCAACGGTGTCGTCGACGGCGCGGCGGTCATGAAGGGGGTCGCCCTGGTGTTGCGCCTCTTTCAACAGAAGCTGGAGCGCTACGAGGTGAAGCCGTTCGAGGTGACCGGACAGCCGTTCGACCCGCGCGTCCACGAGGCCGTCTCGCGGGTGGAGAGCGCCGACGTGCCGTCGGGCGCGGTCGCCGCGGAGCTGCAGAAGGGCTACCGCGTGGGCGAGCGCCTCCTGCGTCCGGCGCTGGTCTCGGTGTCGACCGGGCCGAAGTCTCAACCAAAATCGTCCGAGGGTTAGGCTGCCCGCCGACTACTACCAGACGCTGGACGTCGCTCGCGGCGCGACCGACGTCGAGATCAAGGCGGCCTATCGACGGCTCGCGCTGCGCTGGCATCCGGATCGCAATCCAGGTGACCGCGCCGCCGAGGAGCGGTTCAAGGAGCTGTCGATCGCCTATGCGGTCCTGTCGGACGAGGACAAGCGGGGGCACTACGACCGCTTCGGCGCCGTCGACGGGGCCGGCCCGCTCGGCGGCGCGGACATCGCCTCGGCGACGGAGTTCTTCGACGCGCTCTTCGGCGATCTGTTCGGCCTGGCCCGCCGGCGCAAGACCGCCGGGCGCGACATGCGCTACACGCTGGAGGTCGACTTCGAAGAAGCGGCGCTCGGCTGCGAGAAGACCATCACCTTCGAGCGGCCGGAGGACTGCCGCGCCTGCCTGGGCACCGGCGCCGAGGGGGCCAGCGCCGGGCTGGCCACCTGCAGCCACTGCGGCGGCGAGGGGATCGTCCGGAAGAAGGCCGGTTTTCTCACCACCCGGCGCGAGTGCATGGGGTGCGGCGGGACCGGCCAGGTGCCGCGCGTCCGCTGCGCCGCCTGCGAGGGGGCGGGCCTCGTCGATCGCGAGCGGAGCTACACCGTGCGCGTCCCGCCGGGCTCGATCGGCGGGTCGACGCAGCGCTTGCCGCGCGAGGGTGCCCCGGGACGGCGGGGCGGCCCGTCGGGCGATCTGCACGTCCTCGTGCGGGTGCGCCCGCATCCGTTCTACGGGCGCGAATCGACGCGCGACGGGGAGGTCCTGACCATCGAGCTGCCGCTCACCTTCGTCGAGGCGACGCTGGGGGCAGAGGTCGACGTGCCGGTGCTCGACGCGCGCGTGCAGATGCGGGTGCCGCCCGGAACGCAGGCGGGCGCCACCTTCCGGCTGCGCGGCAAGGGGTTCCCGCGCGCCGGCGGGCGCGGCGACGCCCACGTGCGCATCGCCATCGAGACGCCGACCGCGCTCTCCGACGAGGCGCGCGGCCTCTTGCTCCGCCTGGGCGGCGCGCTGGAGGGGGCGGAGCTGCCGCGCCGGCGCTCGTTCCGCGCCACGCTCGACCGGGCGGCGGGCGGCGGCGTCGCGCCCGAGGCGCCGCCCGAGCGCGCGACCGCCGACGGAAGCGGCGAGCGATGAGCGCCGCGCAATCGCCGCCCACCGGCGCGGAGGCCCCGCGCAGCGCGGCCGACAAGGCGCCGACCGCGCCGCCGCGACCGAAGCGCCTCCTGCTGCACGCCGGTCTCTTCCTGGCGACCTTCCTGACCACCACCGCGGCCGGCGCGATGCTGCTGCACGCCCGGGCTGGCCTCGACGGCTGGGAGGCGATCCTCCCCATCGCGGACGGCCTCTCGTATTCGCTCCCGCTGATGTTGATCCTGCTGTCGCACGAGCTCGGGCACTACCTGGTCGCGCGGCTGCACGGGGTCGACGCCTCGCTCCCCTACTTCATTCCGCTGCCGCCGACCTTCGGCCTCGGCACGATGGGCGCCGTGATCGGCATGCGCAACGTGACCTCCGATCGCAAGAAGCTGATCGACATCGGCGCCGCCGGGCCGCTGGCCGGCCTGGTGGTGGCGATCCCCGTCATCCTCTATGGCCTCCACCGCTCGCCGGTCGGTCCGCTGGTCGCTGGCGCCGAGCAGGAGGGGAACTCTCTGCTCTACGCGCTGCTCAAGCACGTGGCGACCGGGGCCTGGCTCCCCGACGGCCAGCGCGACGTCTTCCTTCACCCGACGGCCTGGGCCGGCTGGGTGGGCCTGCTGATCACGATGATCAACCTGATCCCGATCGGGCAGCTCGACGGCGGGCACATCGCCACCGCCTACTTCGGCAACGGCTACAGCCGGTTCGCGACGCGGCTGCACCGGATCCTCCCCTTCGGCGCGGTGGCTGTCTTCCTGTGGGTCATGCACGCCACCCGGATCGAGGCCGGCGCGCACTGGAACGAGTCGATCGGCCGGACCATCGCGCTGGTGGCCGCGCTCCCCTGGCTCATCTGGTACATGATGATCCGGATCCTGCGGGCGGCGTCGGGCGGGGTGAACCACCCGCCGGTCGACGAGACGCCGCTGCCGCGCAGCCGGAAGCTGCTCTTCTGGGTGATGGTCCTGGTGTTCGCGGGCGTGCTGATGCCGGTGCCGTTTCGCGCCAGCTTCGCGGGCGGGGACGCCCCGGCGCCCGCGCAGGCCGCGACCACCGCGCGGCTGTAGCCGATGCGGGCGTCGTCGATGCGCGGACGCGGTCCATGAAGGTCCCGCCGTTCGAGATGCCGCTCGCGGAGATCCGGGCCAGTCTGGAGAAGCTGCGCCGGCCGCTCAGCGTCGCCGTCCTGCGCGCGCGCAACCCCTTCAACGTGGGCGCCATCATCCGGGTGGCGCACTCGTTCCTGGTGCGCGAGATCCTGCTGGTGGGCGACGAGCGCTTCTACGAGCGCGGCGCGATGGGGATGGACCGCTACGAGAACATCGTCCTCGTGCCGACGGAGGCGGAGTTCATCGCCCGGGTGCGGGCGGCCGGGCGCCCGCTGCTGGTCTTCGAGAAGGATGCGGCGCGCGTCGATCTGTGGCACGCCGAGCTCCCCGACGACTGCGTGATGCTGTTCGGCAGCGAGACGGCCGGCGTCTCGCCGGAGATCCTGGAAGCGGCCGATCAGATCATCGGCATCCCGATGTACGGCATCAACCACTCGTTCCCGGTGACGGTCGCCGCCGGCATCGCCATGGCCGAGTGGACGCGTCGCCACTACGCGACGTAGGGCGCCGGCTCGAACGACGTCCGTGGCTTGCTCTCGCGGGTACGCTGGCCACAGCGCGACGTAGGGCGCCGGCTGGAACGACGTCCGCGGCCTGCTCTCGCGGTTACACTAGCCGCATGAGCGAGCTGGCGGATACGGTGAACGAAGCGGTCGAGCGATCGCACGAAGAGGGTGAAGGCGGCGAGGGTGGCGAAGGCGGCGGCAACGAGAGCTCGGGACCGGGGGGGCGACGCGCGCGCTGGACCCTCAACGCGGTGGTCGCCATCAGCGTGGCGATCACCGCGACGTTCACGGCGCTCTGCAACGTCAAGAAGGGGAACGTGGTCGAGGCGATGGCGCGCGCCCAGGCCAGCGGCATCGACGCCTGGGCCTACTATCAGGCCAAGGGGACCAAGCTGAACATCGCCGAGTCGGCGCTGGACAGCCTGCGCATCCAGCGCGAGACGACGCCCGGCCTCACCAGCGAGGGGCGCGCCTTCATCGATGGCAAGCTGGGCGACTACGCCGAGAAGATCCGCCGCTACGACGTCGAGAAGGAAGAGATCAAGCGAAAGGCGGAGGGGTTCCACGAGCACTACGAGGTGCTCGACGCCCGGCATGACCAGTTCGACATGGCGGAGGCCCTCGCCTCGATCGCCATCGCGCTGCTCGGCCTCACCGCGCTGACCCAGAAGAAGTGGCTCTTCTATCTGGCCTGGGGCTTCGCGGCGCTGGGGATCGTGCTGGGGTTGGCCGGCTTCATCGGCCTCGGGCTGCACCCCGACTTCCTGGCGCGCGCGCTCGGCTCGTCCTAGCGCGCGCGGGCCAGCCAGAGCTCTCACGCTTCGTCACATCCTGGCGATCCCCCGGCGACTCGGGGTCAGGCCCTTGGGTGGGCGCGGCTGCCGCAACATCTGCCGAATCAAGTGGGGCGCGGTCGCGGAGCTGGGGCCGGCCATTTTGATCCGGTCTCTAGGACGGGAGCTTCAGCGAGACGTCGCTGCCGCAGAGGGTCAGCCTCTCGGCGACGCTCGCCTCTGCGGCGCGCAGGTGCTTGACGGCCAGGTCTTCGATCTGGAGTGACTTGATTCGCGCGCGGCCGATCCTGAGGCCGCCGATCGCCAGGCTGCCCACGGAAAGGGCCCCGATCGCAAAGCCACCGACGGCGACGGTGGCAATCGCACCGGCGATGCTCGCCAGGCCGCCACCCGTGAAGTGCTTCAGTCGCTTCGGGTACCTCATGCTTCGCCTCCTCTCGAACACCTCGCCCGAAACCTGGGCACCCCCGGAGCAGGCGCCAGCGCGAGCGCCGGTCAGCTCTCGAGCCGCTCAGCCACAACCACGGGGCGTCCCCTCACGATGGGGCCAGGATGGCGAGAGCCTCGACGTGTGGCGTGTGGGGGAGCATGTCGAACGGCGTGACGGCGCGGACGCGGTGGCCGTGCGCCCCGAGGAGGGCCAGATCGCGGGCCAGCGTCTGGGGATCGCACGAGAGGTAGGCGATGGCGCGTGGGCGGAGACGCGCCACCTCGGCGAGCAGCTCGGGGGCGCAGCCCTTGCGGGGCGGGTTCAGGACCACGACGTCGGCGCGATCGATTTGTCCCAGCACCTGCGCGGCGTCGCCGGCGACGAAGCGGGCGTTGGCAATACCATTGAGCGCGGCCGACGCCGTGGCGCCGGCGACGGCGCCCGCGTGCGACTCGATCCCGATCACCTCGGCGGCGTCGCCCGCCAGGGTCAGCGCGATCCCGCCGACGCCGCAATAGGCGTCGACCACACGCTCGGTGGGTTGGATCGCCAGCGCGCCGGCGATCGCGGTGTAGGCCAGGGCAGCGACCTCCCGGTTCGCCTGGAAAAACGCGCCCGGCGCGAGCAGCAGGCGCACGGGGCGGCCCGCGACGTCGAGCTGATCTTCGAGCTCGCCGATCCCGTCGAGGAGACGTTCGTTGTCGCCGCCGGCGTCCGAGAAGATGGCGTTGCCGCGCGAACGATTCTCGTGCTCGACGACGCCGATGACCTCGGGGCGGACGGCGCGAAATCGTCGGGCCAGCGCACCGCCGTCCGGCAGTGGGCGGGCAACCACCCAGACGGCCAGCACGCGCCCTTCATGATTCGCGCGCAGCACGACGTGGCGCAGGTCGCCGGTCGAGGTCCGTTCGTGGTAGGCGCGGACACCTGCTTCGTCGAGGAGCGCCCGCAGCGCGACGGCGGTCTGGTCGAGCGGCGGCTCGGCGATCCGGCAGCCCGCGAGATCGACGACGTCATGCGAGCGCGGCGCGAACGCGCCCAGAACGAGTCCATCTTCGGGTCGCCCTTCTTCTCGGCGCGCGACGACCAGCTTCGATCGGTTCCGGTAGCCGAGCGGGCGCGGCGAGGCGACGCAGGCCTCGACCTTCAGGTCGGCCAGCACCGGGTGCGCAGCGAGCGCGCGCGCCACGCGGTGGCGCTTCCAGTCCAGCTGCGCCTCGTAGGCCAGGTGTTGCAGCACGCAGCCGCCGCAGGCGCCGAAGGCGGGGCAGGCAGGCGGACGCCGTGCGGGCGACGGCGCGTCGACCGTCTCCAACCGCGCCCAGGCGGCGCCCGACTGGCGCGAGACGTGCTCGACGACGCCGCCCACGCGCTCGCCGGGCAGGGCGCCGGCGAGGTGCACGCGGTGGCCGCCGTCCTCGCCGACGCCGGCGCCGTCGTCGTCGAGATCGTCGCAGGTGAGCGCGACGCGCTCGCCGGGTCGCATGGCGCCTCAGCGCCCCGGCGGGGCGCCAATCGCCGCCGCCAGCTTGGGGAGCGAGACGTCGTAGCGGTAGGCCGTCCCGCGGTGGCCGTCGTCGAACTCCTGGTGCTCGCAGGCGATGCCCAGCGCGCGCAGCCGCGCCACGAAGATGCGCGCGCCCAGATCCAGGTTGTGCTCGTCGCGCGTCCCGGCGTCGAGGAACAGCAGCTTCATCCGGCGCAGCGCCTCGGCGTGCGCCGCCAGCAGCTCGATCGGGTCCCAGGCCTTCCAGCGCTTCCAGACCGTCCAGTCGATCTCACCGGTCTCGACGTCGAAGGGGAGCGCCACGCCGCCCGGCCGGCCAGCCTCGGGCGAATAGGCGCCCGCCTGGGCCAGGACCATCATGGTCGTGGTGTCGTCGCCGCTCTTCTTTTCACTGGCCTCGAAGTTTTCGACGAACGCGGGGACGCCACCCCGCCGGCGCAAGGTCCGCGCGGCGACGGGAAGATCCTTGAGCGCCGACAGCTCGAAGGCCATGTCGCCGGCGTGGCTGGCGACGGCCGCGAAGAGCTGGGGGTGGCGCATGGCCAACACCAGCGCGCCGAAGCCGCCCGACGACTTGCCGCCGATGGCCCGGGCCTCGCGCGTGGCCACGGTCCGATAGCGCGCATCGATGGCGGGGATCACCTCGCGCGTCAGGTGCGTCTCGTAGTTTCCGAGCGCGGGCGAGTCGAGGTACTGCGCGCCCCCCCAGCGGGTGAAGCAGTCGGGCGCGACGACGATCGCCTCGCCCATCGCGCCGCTGCCGACCAGGCGCTCGAGCCGCGCGTCCAGCCCCGGCTGCCAGGGATTCCCAGAGAACAGCATCTCGCCGGTGCCGGCGTAGCCGGCCAACCAATGGATGACCGGATAGCGCCGGGCCGATTCGCGCGCGTACGACGGGGGCAACCAGACGGCGATCCGGCGCGCCGTCGGGTCACCGAGGGGATTGCCGACGAGCGCGCGGCTCTCGACCGTTTCGATCACGACCGACATCGCGCGGTCAGTGTGTCATAGTCCGGCCGGCCGTGACCGCTCCGTCGACGCGAATCCTGGTTCCGTTGCCCGTGCTGACGTTGACCCTGGCGCTCGCGCTCGGCTCGGCCTCTCCGGCGCGCGCGGGCAAGCCGGCCAAGGCGGCGCCCGCCACCCCCTCGTCCGTCGCGGCGCCCAAGCTGGACGTCAAGAGCTGGACGCTGCCCAACGGGCTGCAGGTCCTCTTCCTGGCCGACCACAAGGCGCCCATCGCGACGGTGCAGGTTTTCTATCATGTCGGATCGAAGGACGAGCACGTGGGGATCCGGGGCGTCGCCCACATGTTCGAGCACATGATGTTCAAGGGGTCCGAGCACGTTCCGCCCGAGGAGCACGCGCGCCTGCTCAAGGAAGTGGGCGGGGTGGTCAACGCCTTCACCACCGAGGATCTGACCGCCTACCACGACACGGTGCCACCGTCGTACGTCGGCTTCGCGCTGCAGCTGGAGGCCGAGCGGATGCGGAACCTCAAGCTGTTTCAGGCGACGGTCGACTCCGAGCGGCACGTGGTGGAGGAGGAGAAGCGCCTGCGCGTGGACAACGATCCGGTCGGCAAGGCGATCGAGAAGTTCCGCGCGCTCGCCTACACCAAGCACCCCTACAACTGGACGGCGATCGGCACCATCGAGGATCTGGAGAAGGTCACGCCGGCCGACTGCCAGCGCTTCTACGACACGTTTTATCAGCCGAACAACGCCACCTTGATCGTGGTGGGCGATCTCGACGAGCAGACGGCCCGCAAGCTGATCGATCAGTATTTCGGGCCGATCCCGCGCGGCCCCGACCAGCCGCGCAACACGGCGGTCGAACCGCCCCAGACCGCGCCGCGCACCGCCACGCTGCAGATCGAGGTGCAGATCCCCATCATGGTCGGCGGCTACCACATCCCCCGCGCGGCCGATCCCGATCTGCCGGCGCTGGAGGTGCTGGCGGCCATCTTCTCCGCGGGCGAATCGTCGCGCCTGCCAGAGCGTCTGGTCCGCCACGATCACCTGGCGGTCGCCGCCGGCGGCGTCACGGAGTCGATGGAGGATCCTGGTCTCTTCATCGTCTACGCGGCATATCTCCCCAACAAGGACGGCGCGGCGGTGCAGGCGGCGCTGGCCGAGGAGATCGCGCGCGTGCGTGACAAGCCGGTCGAACCGGCTGAGCTCGACAAGGCCAAGAACGAGCTGGCCGCCGGGTTCGTCTTCGGCCTGGAGACCGTCGATGGCGTCGCCACGCGGCTGGGCGAGGCGCAGTACGTCGAGGGGGACTGGCACCGCTTCATCGAGGGGGCCACGCGCTACCTGGCGGTGACCGCCGCCGACGTGCAGCGGGTGGCGCGCAAGTATCTGGTCGACACCAACCTCACGCGCGTGACGCTCGTGCCGCCCGGGGCGCCCCCGGCCGCGGTGCCGCCCGCCGCGGCGTCACCCGCCCCGGCGCACCCGGCTGCGGAAACAGGACCGAAAGCGGGGGTGAGCAAGTGACCCGCGCAGGGAATGCCCGCGCGTCGCTGCTGCTGCCGGTCTTGCTGTCGGGCTTGCCGTCGTTCTTTCCGTTGTTCTTGGGCTGCGCAACGAGCGCGCCGCCGAAGCCGCCGGCGTCGCCAGGGTCGATCGAGGTGCAGTACGAATCGACGCCCGCCAAGCCGGCCGGGCCGGCTGCCTCGACCTTCTGGACCGGCCGCACCGATCTGATCGCCGCGCCGCCGCCGCCGAAGCCGGAGGCGCTGGCGCTGCCCAAGATCGATCGCTTCACGCTGACCAACGGGATGCAGGTCATCGTCGTGGCGCGCAAGGAGCTGCCGGTGGTCAGCTTCGGGCTGGCCGTGCCGGCGGGCGGCTACGACGAGGATCGCGACACCCTGGGCGTCTCCGACTTCGTGGCGGCGATGCTGCGCAAGGGAACGAAGAACGGAACCAAATCCCGCAGCGCCGACGACATCTCGCGCGCCATCGACTTCGTCGGCGGCGCGCTCGACGCGCAGGCCACGAACGAGGGGACCACGGTCTCCTGTTCGGCGCTGTCGAAGGACGCCCCGCTCTGCCTCGATCTGCTCTCGGACGTGCTCCTGCACCCGTCGTTTCCCGAGAGCGAGATGGGGGACGTGCGCGACCAGATGCTGGCGGCGGTCGCCTCGCGCTACGACAGCCCGGGCGAGCTGGCGGAGGCCCACTTCGACAACCAGCTGTTCGGCGAGAAGCACCCCAACGGCTGGGTGCTGACCGCCGCCGACGTCCGCAAGCTCGACCGCGCCAAGCTGGAAAAGTT
Organism: uncultured Pseudomonadota bacterium; assembly: GCA_963847705.1. Lineage (GTDB taxonomy): Bacteria > Myxococcota_A > Polyangia > Fen-1088 > Fen-1088 > JADGRB01. The sequence goes on from CAWKBC010000019.1 coordinate 47,169, forward strand.
CTGGAAGACCTTCTACCACCCGAACCACGCCATCCTGGCGGTGGCCGGCGACGTCGATGCCCTGCGCCTGCGGGCGCAACTGGAGAAGGCGTTCCACGGTTGGGCGCGCGCCAACGTGCCGGCGCGGCCCGGCTGGACGATCCCCCCGCCACCGGGACGCGGATCCTGCTGGTCGATCGCCCCGACCTGACGCAGGCGACGATCGTGATGGGGCACGCCGGAATCAAGCACGCCGATCCCCGCTGGTACGCGGTGTCGCTCATGAACTACGTGCTGGGCGGCTCGGACTTCTCGTCGCGTCTCATGACCGAGGTGCGGTCCAAGCGTGGCCTCACCTACGGCATCGGCTCGTCGTTCGGCGCCTCGCTCTACGAGGGCGCCTTCCGGGTCAGCGCGGCGACCAAGAACGAGACGGTGTGGGACGCGCTGCTGGCCTCCGTGAACGAGATCCGGCGCATGCAGAGCGAGGGTCCCAGCAACGGTGAGCTGGACAAGGCCAAGGGCTACTACGCTGGCAGCTATCCGTTCAGCCTGCAGGCGGCGGCCGGAGTCGCCGGCGCGCTGGTGGGCGCCGAGGAGCATGGCCTGGGGATCGGCTACGTGCGCGATCTCCCGCTGCGGCTGGCGGCCGTCGACGAGGCGCAGGCCAAGGCGGCGGCCAGGGACTTCCTGCACCCCGACGAACTCCTGGTGGTCATCGTCGGCAAGGGAGACGCCATCGAGCCGCAGCTGGCGAAGAGCGGCATTCAGTACCAGCGGATCAACTTCAAGGACCCGATCAACGCCAGCGAGCGCGCCGCCGCGAAGTCGGTCCCGACCACGCCGGCACCGAAGAAGTAGTTACTTTCGCCGGGATCCCAGCGACGACAACGCGAAGGCGCGGCCGAGCAGGGCCAGCGCGTAGCCGCCGAGGACGTCGGCGATGAAGTGTTGCTTGGTGGTCAGGGTGGAGAGGGCCAGCATCGTCGCCATCAGCAGCGCCAGCCGGCCGAGCCGCGGCCGATCGCGCAGCAGCAGCAGCGACAGCATGGTGGTGTGCGCCACGTGCAGCGACGGGAAGACGTTGCCCGGCGGATCGACGTGCTGGACCCAGGCCATGAAGGCGTAGGAGAGGTCGGGGTAGGGGGGATAAAGGACGGGCCGCGGATACTCGGCGCCGACGAAGAGGTGCCCCAGGGCGCCCAGCGCCATCACCAGGACCACCGCCATCGCCGTGCGATCGAAGAGGCGCCGGTGGCGGAAGCCGCCGATCGCGATCAGGAAGGTCCCCGCGTAGAACGGCAGGTAGCACCAGGCGGTCCAGGGCCAGAACGGGATCGCGTCGTCGAGCCGCGTGCGCAGGAGCTCGGTCGAGCGCGTCAGGTGGGCGTGGCCGATCCCGAAGTAGACGGCCGATTGAAGCAGCGCCAGGCCGAGCCCCACCGACCAGCGATAGGCCGGCGAAGCCAGCGGCCCGGCGGGATCCGCGGCGCCCGCTGGAGATCGCTCGCCCGTGATGGACATCGGCGCAGACGACATCAGAGCTGTATTACCGCGAATTTGAGATAGTCGCCTTCGGGAAACTGCGGCACCACCGGGTGGTCGAGGGCGGCCCCTCGCACCTCGCGGACTTGCGCGCGCCGGCCGGCCTCCCGGGCGCCGTCGCGGACGGTGGCCAGGAAGGCCTCCTTTCGGATGTGGCTCGAGCAGGAGGCGGCGCAGAGGATCCCCCCGGGGGCGGTGACCGCGGCGCAGAGGCGATGCAGCCGGCGATAGGCGGCGAGGCCCGTCTCGAGCGCGCGCTTGCTCGGCGCGAAGCTGGGCGGATCGGAGATGACCAGCTCGAACCGCTCGCCGGCCGCGGCGGCCCGGGTGAGAAAGGCGAAGGCGTCCTCGGCGGCGAAGCGCGCGTTGCCGACGGGCAGCCGGTTGCGCTCGAAGTTCCGCCGCGCCGCCGCGATGGCCGGCGCCGCCACGTCGACGGTGGTGGTGGCGCGCGCGCCGCCGGCCGCGGCGTAGATCGAGAACCCGCCGGTGTAGCCGAACAGGTTCAGCACCCGGCGATCGGGCGCCAGCGTGCGGACCAGCGCCCGGTTCTCGCGCTGATCGAGAAACAGGCCCCCCTTCTGCCCGCGCCGCAGGTCGGCGCCGAACCGAAGCCCGTTCTCACGGATCTCGATCTCCCCCTCGGGCGGGGTGCCGTCGAGGGCGAGGGTGCGCTCGCCCTCGGCTTCATCGCCGCTGCGCCCGCGTGGCCGGCGCTCGAGGATCGCGTCGACGGTCAACCCAGCTTCCCGCGCCGCTGCTCGCAACCGCGCCGGCAGCTCGCGATAGAACGCCCGCGCGCCACCGCCGTCGTAGCGGATGCTGAGCGCGCTGCCGTAGACGTCGACGTGCACGCCCGGCAGCGCGTCCGCTTCTCCATGAATCCAGCGGAAGGCGTCGGTCGCGCCGCGGTCGATCGCCCCGAGCCGCCGCGCCAGCGCCTCGACGACCCGCCGATCGAGCTCACGCTCCACCTCCAGCTCGCCGCCGGCGCCCAGGATCCGGACGGCGATCGGTGAAGTCGCGTCCCAGAACCCGCGCGCCAGCGGCCGCCCGTCGGTGCCCGCCACCAGCACCACGCTCCCCTCGGCGATCCGCGGGGAGGCGGCCAGCGCATCTCGATAGATCCAGGGATGCCCGCCCCGGATCGCCCGCCCCAGCTTTTTCCGCAGGACCACCCGCGGCAGACCATTCGATCGCGTGAGGGAGCGCGAGCTTTGCTCGCGCGGACTCATCGCGGGGGGCGCGGGACCCTTTGAGGGTCCCGATTCATTTGGCCGGCGGTCGGTCGGCGATGGGGACGGCGACGGCGATCGGGCGGGAGAGGCTCGAGGCGATCTTGGCCGCCGCCAGCACGCGCGGCCCGGTCGGGAACACCACGTCGATCTTGCCCGAGCCCGGCGAGCCGGCGACCACCCCGACGCCGAACTGCGGGTGGGTGATCCGCTCGCCCGCCGCGTACGCGGCGCTGGCTGCGTAAGGACGGGAAGGCTTCGACGGGTCGAACGCCGGCGCGACCAGGACCGGGGCGGGCGTCTTGGCGCTCTTGGAGCGCCCGGCTGAGAAGCTGCGCGTGCTGCGCCCCGCTTTGGGCGCGTCGGCCTCCGCGATGTCGTTTTCGTTGCGATAGCGGTGATGTCCGCCGCAGCGCTTGCAGACCACCTTGGCGATCTTCTCGCCCATCTTGGCCATCACAACGTGCCAGACCTGGCCGCACCGACCGCAGAGCGCTTCGATATCCTGTCCTACTCCCGGCGTCGGTGGCATGGCGCTAACTTAGCGCGCTTAGACCTCCGCAGGGTCGCGATATTCGCCAAAAACCTCACGGAAGATCCGACAGATCTCCCCCAGCGTCGCTTCCCGCCGGGCCGCCTCGAGCACCGCCTCCATGAGGTTGCCGCCCGACGCGAGCGAGCCCTCGTTTTGGGCCGCAAAGCGGACGCCGTCGAGCGCCAGCTGGACCGCCTGGCCGTCGCGCCGCAGCCGCAGCTCGGCCAGGGCCGCCCGCTGCGTCCGCTCCGGCGTGTCGTCGATCCGCAACGTCGGAATCGACGCTGCGGTCGCGCCACGGGTGGTGTGCCGGTTGACGCCGACCACCGCGCGCGCGCCGCTGTCGATCTGCCGCTGCGTCTGGTACGCCGACCTGGCGATCTCGCGCTGGGGCCAGCCGGCCTCGACCGCGCGGACGATCCCGCCCATCTCCTCGATGGTCCGGAGGATCGCCGTCGCTTCCGCCTCGACCCGGTCGGTCAGCGCCTCGACGTAGTAGCTGCCACCCAGCGGATCGGCGACCGCCGCCACCCCGGTCTCCTCCGCCAAGATCTGCTGTGTGCGCAGCGCCAGGGTGGCCGATTCCTCGGTCGGCAGCGCGTAGGTCTCGTCGAACGCGTTCGTGTGCAGCGACTGCGTCCCGCCCAGCACGGCGGCCAGCGCCTGGTAGGCGGTGCGGACCACGTTGTTGAGCGGTTGTTGCGCGACCAGCGACACCCCGGCCGTCTGCGCGTGGGCCCGCAGCAGCCAGGAGCGCGGGTTCTTGGCCGAAAAGCGCTCCCGCATGATCCGCGCCCACATCCGCCGCGCCGCCCGCAGCTTGGCGATCTCCTCGAAGAAGTCGTTGTGCACGTCCCAGAAGAACGACAGCCGCGGCGCGAAGTCGTCGATGTCGAGGCCCGCCTCGCGCCCGAGCTCGAGGTAGCCGATCCCGTCGGCCAGCGTGAAGGCCAGCTCCTGCACCGCCGTCGCGCCGGCCTCGCGGATGTGATAGCCGCTGACGCTGATGGTGTTCCAGCGCGGCATCCGGCGGGTGCAGTAGACCAGCATGTCTCGCATGATCCGCAGGTGCGGCCGCACACCGCAGATCCACTCCTTCTGCGCGATGAACTCCTTGAGCATGTCGTTCTGGATCGTTCCGGCCAGGCGCTCGGGTCCGATCCCCCGCCGCTCGGCCGCCACCAGGTAGAACGCCAGCAGCGCCACCGCCGGCGCGTTGATGGTCATCGAGGTGGTCACCTGGTCGAGCGGGATGTCGGCGAACAGGCGCTCCATGTCGGCCGCCGAGGCCACCGACACCCCCTCCCGCCCGACCTCGCCCAGGGAGCGCGGATCGTCGGGGTCGAGCCCCATCAGCGTCGGCATGTCGAACGCCGTCGAGAGCCCGGTCTGGCCGTGCGCCAGAAGAAACGCGAACCGCCGGTTGGTGTCCTCCGGCGTTCCGAACCCGGAGAACATCCGCATGGTCCAGAGCTTCCCGCGGTACATGCTGGCGTGCGGCCCGCGCGTGAACGGGTACTGCCCGGCGTCGCCCAGCTTGGACTCGTACGTCCAGTCCGCGCTCAGGTCGGACGGTCCATACGACGCGGCCAGCGGAATCCCCGACTGCGTCTCGAATTTCGGGCGGTCGTCC
>CAWKBC010000020.1:0-12140 GCA_963847705.1 uncultured Pseudomonadota bacterium
CCAGCGGGGAGTCTAGCGTCGATCCGGGCCGGTGGTGAGCGCGACTCGGTCCCGGCGGGCGACCGGCGCGGCGACGGCGGCCGACCACCGCGCGTGAAGCACCCAGGTCGGTAACACGGTGCCGACCGCGAGCAGGATCATCGTGGGCCCGCGCTCCAATCCGGGTGGCGCGCCGAAGAGGAGCGCGTACCAGAGGAGCAGCAGCCCCGCGCTGATCGAGATCGAAAGCCGGCGCCCGGGCGCGTCGTCGATCCCCTCACCGATGCTGACCAGCGCATCGATCAACGCGGCGAAGGGGACCGCGACCACCAGATCGACGAGATAGTGATGCCCCAGCGCCAAGGTGGCGACGATCGTCCCCGCCAACCAGAGCGCGCAGCCGGCACGCAGCGCCGGCCCCAACCGGCGCGCGTGCCAGTAGAGCAGCAGCGTCCAGCCGACGTGGAGAGATGGCATACAGTTGGTCGGGCCGACCGAATGCGGCAGCTCGACGAGCCGGGAGGCACCGGGCAGATCGGTGGGACCCCAAGGATAGCGGGCGCCGAACAGCGGGCTCGGCCCCACCACGGGGTAAAGGTAGTAGAGCAGGTAGCCGGCGACCGCGGCAGCGAGGATGACGTTCAGGACCTCGCGGCGAGAGCCGCCGCGGCGCTTCTCGCCGGCGATGACCGCCGTCATCGCGAATGGCAAGAAGATGTAGACGAGAGCCAGGAGCCGAGCCAGGAGCGGGCGCACGGCGGTCACCCGCCCCAGCGCGAAGCTCGGTTGACCGAGCCCCGCATCCAACCTGAGCACCACCGGATCCCACGCGCGCTGGGACACGACGGTCGTCAGATCCAGGGAGAGGTCCATGATCATGCCGAATGCCGGGAGGACCACGGCCCAGTGCAGCCAGGCCCAGGCCTCCGGATCGCGCGGCGAAACGGCTGCGCGGAACGCGAGCGCCGACAAGCTGCCGAACCCCAAGGCCACCAGGACGCTCTGCCCGAAGGGCACCCCCTGAAAATGGAATGCCCCCAGCCACGCCCGGTGCACCCAGATGCCCCCCACCGCAACGACCAGGAAGACCCGCAGCTCCCGCGTACGTGGCCGGCTCGCCAGCAGGAAGATCAGCGTGCAGAGCAGGTGCAGCCCCTGGATGGGGTGCACCATCGCCAGCGATCCGGTCGAGCCTCGGGCGGCGCTCAGCGTGGCGACACCGACGGCCGCGGCGGCCCAACCGAGGATCCGCGCCTGGTGTGATCGCCACCAGGCGATCGGCGGCAGCGCTGTCGGAATGCTGGGACTGTATGCGCTGAGGCGCAAACCAACCAGGGATGTTACTTCAGTCCGCTCGAGCGCGCGCGCCCGCGCCGATCCGACCGGGCCGCGCGCAAGAGCCAGACCACCGCCGATCGCGGCGTCGGCCAGGCGGGGCGCGTGGATGCCGAGGACGGACTGAAGTAAGCTGGACCGAAGCGGTCAACCTTGCGTCTCGCGACTTGAACTCCGCGACCTCGACCGAGCCGCAGTCGCGCCGGTGGTGGACCTCACAGGCCTGGCAGACGGCCGGCTGGGTGGTGCTCGGCCTGGCAGCTCCGGCGGTGGATGCGGCCAGGGGCTCTCCCGGATGGCTGGCGCTCGTCCATCCGATCCAGGCGACGTCGCTGTTCGCGTCGATCGTGTTCTTGTTGGTGAGCGGTCCGCGCCTTCGGGACCTGTTGCTGTTCCTGGCAGGCGCGGTGGGATTTGCGCTGGGACACCGCGCCTGGCTCCACCTGTTCTCTTTCCGCGGCGTCCAGCTCGAGCAGAGCGCGCTGGTGGCGGCCGGCCTGGCCAGCCTGGTGGCCCTCGCTGCGCGGGCCGCCGCTTCGGAACGGGGCAGCGAGCCGCGGGCGTGGTTTCATCTGGCGGTGATGCTGCCGGCCTTCGGGATGGCCATGGGGCTCGCCCTCGATCTCACGGTTCCGCTGCACGGCTGGGCCTGGGATCCGATCGTCCTGGCGCTGGACGCCGGGTTCGGTCAGCCGAGCTTTGTCGTCGGGCGCGTCGCGGCCGACCACCCCGCGCTGCTGACGGTGCTCGGCCTCGTCTATCTGTTTCTTCCGGTGATGATGGCGGCGATGCTGGTGCTGGAAAAACGCCGGTCCGTCGACCGCGAGCACGGGCTGCTGAGGGCGATTCTCCTGGCGGCGATCGTGGGCTACGCGCTCTATCAGGTCTATCCGGTGGTCGGACCGGGCCCGCTGTTCGGCGCCCGCTTTCCCCGTGGGATCGCTGGCCTGGCCGGGCCCCCGCAGCGTCTCGTCGACGTCACCGCCATCGAGGACCCGCGCAATTGCATGCCGTCTTTGCACGTCGCCTGGGCGCTGCTCATCTACTGGCACGCGCGGACGCTGGGCACGCCGGCGCGGGCGGCCGGCGCCCTCTGGTTGGGGTCGACGATCCTCGCCACGCTGGCGATGGGCCAGCACTACTTCATCGATCTCGTGGTGGCCATGCCGTTCGCCGCGCTGATCGATGCGCTCGCCGGCGCAGCGCCACACCGGACCTCGGCGCGCCGCCAGCTCATGGTGACGACGGGGGTGCTCCTGGCGATCTGGTACGCCATCCTCCTGCTGACGCCGCCGGGCGCGTCAGGCGGGTTGCTGCTGCGGCTGCTCGCGCTGGCGACCGTGGCCGCCAGCTGGACGCTGCACGCGCGCTGGTGCGCCCAGCGCTGATGGCGCCGGCTCAGCGTTGCTCCCGCCCGGCTCCGTCGTCCGGTGGGGCGCGCCCTGACCTGGCGGCCCGCGCGGCGACCTCGCGCGCGATCTCGGCGTCCAGCTCGGCGCCCAGGATCACGATGTACGCGGACAGCAAGAACCAGGTGAGGATCGTGATGATCACTCCCAGCGAACCGTCGACCCGGTCGGTCTTGGCATAGGTCGACGCGAACCAGGAGAACAGCGCCGACCCCGCCAGCCAGAGGGCCGTGGCCGCCAGCGATCCGGGCGACACCCACCGCCTGGTCGACGGCACGTGCGCCGGCCCGTGGTGGTAGGCGACGCTCAAGGCGAGAAGGACCATCACGGTCAGCATCGGCCAGCGACCCCAGCGGATCAGCTGCTCCGCGAGCTCCGACATCCGGAAGAACGACAGGACGATGGGAAAGACGATCACCGCCGCGATGGAGATGACGCCCGAGGCGATTGCGCCCATGGTGAAGAGAAACGCGGTGAGGTTCAGCCGGATGAACCCCCGCGTCTCTTTTTGACCGAAGGCCAGGCTGAGCCCGGTGATGAGCGCCTTCATTCCTTTGGTCGCTGCCCAGATCGCGGCCACGATACCGATCGCCGCTTCCAGGCTCAGAGTGCCGGTCGAACGGGCGGTGAGCTTCGACATCTGATCCTGGATCGCCGTCCGGATGTCGGGCGGAAGCGCGCCGGCGAAGGCGTCGATCTGGCGCGCGACGTCCTCGGGATTGGCCACCAACCCGTAGAGGGAGACCAGCGCGGCCAGGGCGGGGAACATGGAGAGGAACGCGAAGAAGGCGACGCCGCCCGCGAGCACCGACGCCTGGTGGCGCTGGGTGGCGCTTCGCATCCGGTTGGCGATCCCGCGCCATCCTCCGGCGCGGAGCAGGGCCAAGATCCCCGGGTCGTCTCCGGGGGCGCTCCCTGGGCTCCTCAAAACGCCCCTCCGCCGGCGGCGCTGAACACGAACCCCAGGCCGACCGCGCCGTAATAGCCGGTGCGCGGTTGCGGGAAGATCTCCGCCAGCCCCGCGTGCAGGTTGAGGAGCACGTCACCGAGCTCGAGGTTCAGCTGGTACTCGAGGTGCACGATGGCGGCGAAGCCATCGCCGATCAGCCAGGAGCCGGTGGCGTTGAGCTGGTGGCTGAGCAGACCGGCGACGCTGAGCCCGAGCGGGACGAGCACGCCGGTGTCGATCACCGCCGCGCGCTTTCCCTCCGGCGCCTGGAGCGTTCCCCCCGCGCCCAGATAGGTCTGGGCGGGGACGAACGGGATCCCGAGCTCGACCCCCCCCACCAGCGCCAGGTAGGGATCGCCGGGAGCCTTGAAGGCGCCCACCGACCAGAACGACGCGGTCGCCACCATGTCCTTGTAGGCGGGGCGGATGGTGAGCTGCAGCGGCACCAGCTCGCGGTCGGCGATGGTCTTCTCCGCCGTATCTTTGACCTCTCTTTGGACGAAGACCTCCGCCACGTCGGCGAGCAGCTCGGGCGCCTCGATGGTGAAGGGGAGGATCTGCCAGACGGCGATCTCGTCCTCGGGCACGCGCGCGCCCAGCACGAAGGCGGTGAGGACGCCGCGGACGGAGAGGGTCGCCGCATCGATCAGGTGCCGCCGCCCCTCTTCGTTGGCCGGGTTGTCGAGGCGGCCGTCGCCGAACGTCACCCAGCGATGTCCTGCCCGATCGGTCGCCACGCGCCCGCGGGCGTTCCAGGCATCGTGAAACGACTTGGCGGCGGCCGCGCTCGAGGCCGCGCGGTTGAACCCCATGTGCCCGGCGGCGAACGAGTCCTGCAGGTAGTGATCGGCGAAGGCGCTCTCGAAGAGCGCCAGCTGGAGCTGCTCGACGCTGCTCAGACCCTCTCCCGCGGCCCCCGCCAGCGCGTAGGCGATCGCCTGCTGGTGATACTCGGCCCACGAGCGGGTCGACATCGGATTGAAGTGGGCGCTGTTCTCCAGCGCCAGCAGGTAATAGGACTTCTTGCTGTGGAAACGCCAGGCGCCGGTCTGTGACAGGAACTCCGAGGGATGGCCGAGAAAGTCGCCGGCGATCGCGGTCGCGTCGCCATAGAGCTTGGCCAGGACCGGCAGGTTCTCTCCGCACACGCGCTCGAGGCGCAGCCTCATCCCGGCATCGGGCGTTCCGCGGGCGGCGACCGTCGCCCTCAGATCGGCGCAGGCGCGCAGGTAAGAGGTGCGACCGATCTCCTGATGCTCGACCGACGCCCAGGCGTGCGCCGTCGAGGCGGGGACGAGCGAGCCCAAGAACGCCCCCAGCGCGAAAAGCCCGCGACCCCTTCGCGAACGGCCCGTCACCTGGGCAGTATGGTTGTGCCAGGAACGTCTGCACCCGCGCCCGGAGAGTTTGCGAGAACGGCTGATCGCGCGCCGGCGGCGGTGGCGTCCGGGCGCGCCAGCGCCATATTGCCCCCGGGCCACCCTTCCCGGCGGCCTCCAGTCGCAGAAGCAGAAGCGAGGGCAGAGCCCTGACACCTTCGGCCAGACACCTCCCGGCGATCGCGGCGGCCGCGGTCGTGCTGCTCTCGATCCTCCTGGGGTTCCTGGCCCGGTGGCAGTTCCTGACCCGGCTCGCCCGCTACGCGGAGACGACGCCCTGGGCGGCGGACACCGCCGTCATCGCCTCGATGCGCTGGCCGTTGCCGACCTGGTGCCTCCTGGGCGGCGTCTACGCGGCGACGAAGATCGTGAGCATCCCGTCGCTGCTCGCCCGCTCCGTGGAGAAGGTGCTGCTCTCGGTGCTCATCGCCTCGATCAGCTTCTGGGTGGCCAGCCTCCTCGGCCGGCTGCTCGAGCTGCGCGGCGTCGGCGCGGGCCGCGTCCGGGCGACCTCCGGCACCGGCGTGGTCCGGACCGTGGTCCGGGTCGCCGTGCTGGCCATCGGGACGCTGGTCCTGCTCAGCACCCTCGGGATCTCGGTGGCGCCGCTGCTCACCACGATGGGCCTGGGCGGTCTGGCCGTCGCCTTCGGGCTCCGAGAGACGCTGGCCAACCTGTTTTCAGGGATGAACTTCACGCTGGCCGGAAACATCAACGTCGGCGACTTCGTGAAGCTGGGCGGGGGACAAGACGGTCAAGGCGGTTTCGAAGGGTACATCGAGGACATCCAGTGGCGGGTGACGCGCGTGAGGACGCTGCTCGACACGATCATCGTGATCCCCAACAGCCAGCTGGCCGACAGCATCGTGACCAACTACCACCAGCCCTCGCCTGCCGCCCTCATCCTCGTTCCGGTGGCTGTGCACGCGGCCAGTGACCTAGACCACGTCGAGCGCGTCACCTGTCGGGTCGCGCGTCAGATCATGGAGACGATCCCGGGCGGGGTCCCGGGGTTCGAGCCGTCGGTGCGCTACAAGGCGTTCGGCGATTCGAGCATCGACTTCTGGGTCATCCTGCGGGTGCGGGCCTACCCCGATCTCCTTCTGGTCAGGCACACGTTCATCAAGGCGCTGGTCCGCGCCTTCGCGGCGGAGGGGATCGTCATCCCCTTCCCGGTCCGCGCGCTCAACCTGTCGCAAGAGGACGCCGCCGGTGCGATCGCCGACCGAGGAGGCTCCTCGGTTGGCTCGCCTCCCGACTCAGCTGCGCCGCCGACGTTCGGCGAACATTGAGCCGGGGAATCAGTCGATCCCTTCATTGCCAACTTCCAGGCCAGCCGCACACTGACGCCCAACGAGAAAATCACTCACGTGATGGAGGGCCAATGTTTGATCTGCTGTTCGAATCGTTCCGCAAGGCATCCGAGTCGTCGATGCAGGTGCCGATGGACATCATCAAGAACCTGACGCAGCAGCTGCCCAGCGCCTCCGGGGCCGGGATGGAATGGTCCAAGACCTTTCAGAAGCGCTGGGCCGAGCTCGCCGTCGACAGCTTGAACAAGCACCGGGAATCGCTGGACTCGACGTACCGGTCCGGGATTCAGCTCATCGAGCAGACGTTCCGGGTCTCCGACGTCAAGTCGTCCGCCGACTACCAGAAGATCGTCGAACAGCTCTGGCAGAAGCTGCTCGACGTGTTCAAGGAGCAGTCCGAAGCTCAGGTTCGCGAGCTGCAGACCTGGGCGGCGAAGTCGTTCGAGATGCAGCGGGCCTCCGCCTAGCGGTCACGGGCCGGTCACGGGCAAATGACGGCGCGCGGGGAGATGACGCTGGCGTTCACGCGCGCCTGCTTCAGGAGTCAGACGGAAGGAGACCGCAGTGGAAAACGGAGCTCGTAGCCGGGTGGCGATCGCCTGCCAGGGGGGAGGGAGCCACACCGCCTTCACGGCGGGCGTCCTCGAGGGGCTGTTGACGCGCATCCCGGACGACATCGAGATCGTCGCGCTCTCGGGCACCTCGGGCGGGGCGATCTGCGCGACGCTGGCCTGGGACGGCCTCCTCCGAAACGATCCGGCGCAGGCGGTGCGCAAGCTGCGGGGGTTCTGGGACGCGATGTCGGCCCGCGAACCCTTGGACAAGCTGGCCAATCAGTCGCTGATGAGCATGATGAGCCTCCGCGATCTGATGGTCTTGCCGGAGGTGAGCCCGTACAACCTGCCGCAGTGGGGCGAGGACAAGTTTCGCGCCATGCTGAACGACTACTTCAACTTCGAGGAGCTGCGGGCGCTCGCCCGGCGGCCGGGGGCGCCAGCCATCAAGATCGGGGCGGTGGAGGTGCTGAGCGGCCACTTCGAGCTCTTCGAGGGCGACGAGCTCTGTGCCGAGTGTCTGCTGGCCTCGGCGGCCATCCCGGAGATGTTCCGCGCGGTCAACGTGCCGGGGCGGGGGGTGTTCTGGGACGGTCTCTTCTCGCAGAACCCGCCCATTCACAACCTGGTGGAGCACCACATCGACGAGCTGTGGGTGATTCAGATCAACTCCAGCACCTGCGCCCGCGTCCCCACCGAGACCCACGAGATTCTCGATCGCCGGAACGCGCTCGCTGGAAATCTGTCGATGGAGCAGGAGCTGAAATTCATCGACACGATCAACCGCGCCCTCGCCGAGCGGAAGATCCACGACTCCAAGTACCGACGGATTCGCGTCGCGCGCATTGCTCTGGATCGCGAGCTCAACTACCGGTCGAAGCTCGATCGCAGCCCCGAGCTGCTCTCCGAGCTCCGGGACTACGGGATCATGAAGTGGAAACGATTCGTCAAGGAGCGCACCGCCTGGATGGACGACACGCGCGCGCTCCGGATGGAATCGCAGCAGATGTCGGTCTGAGGCGGAGAACAGGGGAAAAGAGGGGGGCGATGGGCATTCGAATTTCGGCCGTCGGGGGCTACGTTCCGAGCACGGTGGTCACCAACGAGGAACTGGCGCGGCGGGTCGACACCTCCGACGAGTGGATCGTCGCCAAGACCGGGATCCGGGAGCGTCGGTTCGCGGGGCCCGACGAGGCGCCCAGCGACATGGGGTGCGCGGCCGCCGAGCGCTGCCTGCGGAATGCGGCCGTCGACAGATCGGCGGTCGATCTCATCGTGGTGGCCTGCGCGACGCCCGACCAATCCCAACCGGCGGTGGCCTGCCTGATCCAGGAGAAGCTGGGGATCTCGGAGGGGAACTGCCCGGCCTTCGACGTGAACTCGGTCTGCTCCGGCTTCGTCTTCGCGCTCAGCGTGGCGCAGGGGATGATGCTCGCCGATCCCAAGGCCTACGCCAACGTGCTGGTCATCGGTGTCGATGCGTTCTCCAAGATCATGAACTGGAGCGACCGGCGCACCTGCGTCTTCTTCGGCGACGGGGCGGGGGCCGTTCTCCTCACGCACAGCGAGGACGACCGGCGGATCCATTTCAAGCTGGGGAGTGACGGGCGCGGCAGCAAGACCATCGCGGTGCCGGCCGGCGGCACGCGCCTGCCGGTCGACGCGAACGTGCTCGAGAAGCGATTGAACACCTTCACCATGGACGGCCCCAAGGTCTGGGAGTTCGCGGTGAGCTCCGTCCCGCGCGTCATCCGGGGCCTCCTGGCCGAGCACGATCTGGCGCCGGCGGACCTCGACCTCCTGGTCCTGCACCAGAGCAACCTCCGGATGATCGAGGCGATGATGAAGTCGCTCGAGCTTCCGCCCGACCGCTCGGTCAGCACCATCGAAACCTACGGAAACACCGCGGCTGCCAGCATCCCCCTCACGCTGGAGAGGGCCTGGACCACCGGACGACTGCGGCCCGGAGCCAGGGTGTCGCTGTGCGGATTCGGCGGCGGCCTCTCCTGGGGCGCGGCGCTGCTCGAGTGGTGACGGTGCAGCGGCGCCAGCCGACTCTGCGTCGCCCGACGGCGACAGAACATGAGCGCGCGGGGTCTCCCCCCGCCCGCCAGCACCGACCCGCGCGACCGGCGCGCGAGTCGGCGGCTGAAGTCCTCCGGGGTTAGGCGCGGGCCGTGGCTTCGCTGCCCGCCGCCGAACCTTCGGGTCCGGCGACGACGACCGGCACGGTCTCCAGCGTCAGCTCCAGCGCCTCGTCGATCTTCTTGACGAAGACGATGTCCATCTCGGCGCGGACGGTCTCCGGGATGTCGATGACGTCCTTGCGGTTGCGGTCGGGGAGCACCACCCGCTTGATGCCCGAGCGGTGGGCCGCCAGCACCTTCTCCTTGATGCCGCCGACCGGCAGCACGGTGCCGCGCAGGGTGATCTCGCCGGTCATCGCCACGTCGCCGCGCACGCGCCGCCCGGTCAGGAGCGACACCAACGCCACGGTGATGGCGACACCCGCCGACGGACCGTCCTTGGAGACAGCCCCCTGCGGGACGTGCAGGTGGATGTCCGTCCGCTCGAAGTCGGTGGTGATGCCGAGATCCTCCACGTGGGTGCGGACCCAGGAGAGGCCCGCGCGCGCCGACTCTTTCATCACGTCGCCGAGCTGTCCGGTGAGGATCAGGGTCCCCTTGCCGGGCATGGCAGACACCTCGATGAAGAGGATGTCGCCGCCGGTCGGTGTCCAGGCCAGCCCCGTCGAGACGCCCGGGATCTCCGTGCGCTCCGCAGCTTCGGAGTAGTACTGCTGCGGCCCCAGGATGTCGGAGATGGTCGCCGGCACCAGGTTGGGATCGTAGGGCTGGTTCTCCGCCACCTTCACCGCGACGTTGCGGATGACGCTGGCGATCTCGCGCTCCAGGTTGCGCACCCCCGCCTCGCGCGTGTACTGCTCGATGACGGTGTTGAGCGCCTCGTCGGAGAGCTTGATCCGCTCCTCGTCCAGCCCGTGCTCGGCGACCTGCTTCGGCACCAGGTGGCGCTTGGCGATCTCCAGCTTCTCCTCGCGGGTGTAGCCAGGGATCTCCAGCACCTCCATGCGGTCGAGCAGCGCCGGCGGGATGGGGTCGAGCATGTTCGCCGTGGCGATGAAGATGACGTCGCTGAGGTCGAAGTTCACCTCCAGGTAGTGGTCGGAGAAGGTGGAGTTCTGCTCCGGGTCCAGCACCTCGAGGAGCGCGGCCGAGGGGTCGCCGCGGAAATCGGCGCCCAGCTTGTCGATCTCGTCGAGCATGAAGACCGGGTTGCGTGACCCGACCCGCCGCATCCCCTGGATGATTCGTCCGGGGAGCGCGCCGATGTAGGTCCGCCGGTGACCACGCACCTCGGCCTCGTCGCGCACGCCGCCCAAGGAGACGCGGATGAACTCACGTCCGAGCGAACGGGCGATCGACTTGCCGAGCGACGTCTTGCCGACGCCGGGAGGTCCGGCCAGACAGAGGATGGGCCCCTTTTTCCCGGGCGCCAGCTTGCGCACGGCCAGGTACTCGAGGATGCGCTTCTTCACCTTCTTGAGGTCGTAGTGATCGCTGTCGAGGATCTCCCGGGCCTGGTCGAGGTCGAGCCGGTCCTCGGTCCGCTTCGACCAGGGGAGCTCGACCAGCCACTCGAGGTAGGTCCGCTGGACCGTGTACTCCGCCGACGACTGGGCCATCTGCTTGAGACGATCGAGCTGCTTGCGCGCGGTCTTCTCGACCTCGGCCGGCATCTCGGCCGCCTTGATCTTCTCCTCGAACGCGTCGAGGTCGCTGGCGTCCTCGCCCTCGCCGAGCTCGTCTTGGATTGCCTTCAGCTTCTGGCGGAGCACCGCCTCGCGCTGGTGCTTGGAGAACTCCTCGCGCACCTGCGAGTCGATCTTCTGCTTCACCTTGATCAGCTCCACCTTGCGCTGGAGCAAAACCAACAGGCGCCGCAGCCGCTCCGCCACATCGATCTCCACCAGCAGCGACGCGCGCTCCTCGGGCGAGAGATCGACGGTCGCCGCGACGATGTCGCCCAGACGGCCCGGATCCTTGTGCTGGTCGAGCACCTGCGCCGTCTCGTCCGGAATGTCGGGCGAGATGGCGATCAGCTGCTTGGCCACGTCGTAGACGGCCATGCCGAGGCCGTCGATCTCGATCGGGTCCTTGCGGATCTCGACCAGCGGCTCGTACGACGCGAGCAGGTAGGGTTTCTCCTGGACGAAGCCGGTCACGCGCCGCCGCTCGGTGCCGCGCAGAACCGCGGTCACCCGGTTCTCGGCCGCCTTGACGATGCGAACGACCTCGCCTTCGACACAGATGGTGTAGAGATCGGCGCCTGCCGGCTCCTCGATGTCGGCGTCTTTCTGGGTACCGACGAGGACGCGTGCGCCCTTGCCGCCCAGCGCCTCGATGAGGCGCAGGGAGCTGGCGCGACCGATCTCGACCGGCATCACTGCTCCGGGGAACAGCACCAGGTTGCGGAGCGAGAGGAGCGGGAGGGTCTTTGTTGTGTCAGCGCTCATGGATGGTTGACCTCTGCTTTAGGATGCCGCGGGGTGAAAAAGGTATAACAGATTTGTTTCGCGGAACTGGGAGGGGGGCGGTGGCGAGCGATCAAAATCGGCGCACCTCTCCTCCGGCGGTTCGGCGAGCGAGCTCTTCGATCAGCCTCCGAGTCTCGGCGTCGTCGGGGCTGACCTTGGGCGCCATGATCTCGACGCGGCAGAGCTGATCGCCGCGCGAGCCGTCGGCGTTCTTGACACCGCGACCGCGCAAGCGCAGCCGGGCGCCGCTCGACGTGCCGGGCGGCACCGTGACGGTGACACGCCCCTCGACCGTGGGGACCTCGATCTTGGCGCCCAGCGCCGCTTCGGCGAAGGTCACCGGCAGGTCGAGCTCGATGTCCGACTCGCGCCGCCGCAAGAAGGGATCCGGGCGGACCTCGATGTCGAGGTAGAGATCGCCGGGCGTGCCGTTGCGCGCGGGGGCCGGGGCACCCTGTCCGGGCAGACGGAGCCGCCCGCCCTCTTCGACGCCTGGTGGGATGCTCACCTCGACGGCGGTGCCGCTGCCGGTGCGGACCGTGCGCTTGCCGCCCAGCGCCGACTCGATGAAGCTGACCTCCATCCGGCCTTCGACGTCGCTCCCCCGCGCGGGGCGCGTCCGCTGCCGTCGCGGATCGAAGCCGCCCCCCGGAGCGCCGCCGCC
>CAWKBC010000021.1:0-356526 GCA_963847705.1 uncultured Pseudomonadota bacterium
GTGGCCAATCCGTTCAGCGGCTCGCAGCCGAACCCGCGCCCGGCGGCGCCGCTGCAGGCGGCGTTCGCCTTCGGCGACGTGAACTGGGCCAGCCCCGCGGCGGGGACCAGCATGACCGACCTGGGACCGCTGCTGTTGCAGGTGACGGAGTCGGACACCACCGACGCCGGTGGTCCCCTGCCGCTGTTCGCGCTCTCGGTCGCGCAGCAGCTCTGTTTCTGGGGCAACTCCAACGCTTGCTCCCCCAGCGACCCGGCCTTCCGCAGCGTCGTGGCCGACTTCGTCAGCAGCAACTACAACTTCCCGTCTCTGGTCAAAGAGCTGTTCTCGTCGGCGCTCATGACGGGCGCCGCGGCCACCGCCACCTATCCCGCCGACTCCAGCGGCAACGCGACCGTCCCCATCAGTATCTCGCGGCAGTCTCACCTGTGCGCCGCGCTCTCCAACCGGATGGGCGTCAGCGACGTCTGCGCGCTGACGGCGGCGGTGCCGACCTCGGCCCAGTCGACCACGCTGACCATCGCCGGCAGCGTGGCCGCCGACGCGTTCAGCCGCGGCTCGCAGACGCCGGTGACGCCGGCCTACCCGGATCTCTTCTATCGTGCGGCGACGGAGGAGCTCTGCGAGAACGTCGCCAAGCTGGTCGTCGACGCGACGGGCGGACCGTACACCAGCAGCAGCACCAGCTGCGCCGACGGCGACGGCCTGATGACCAGTTCGTCGAGCAGGTCATGGGCCTCAACCCCAGCGACACCCTCCACAACGGCGCGGTGACCATTCTCGAGAACCATTGCGCCGCCGCCGCCAAGGTCAAGACGACCACCACGGGCGGCGGGTTCAGCGGCGGTACGACCAGCACCTCCGCTCAGACGAACTCGGTCCGTTCGACGTTCGTCCTGGCCTGCGAGTCCCCCTCCTCCCTCGGAATCGGTCTTTAAAGGAGCTTGCCCCATGTCCATCTCCAAGCCAGTGACACGACGGGAAAGCCTCCTCGCCGGGCTCTTCGGGACCGGCTACATCGGCCTGCGCGCCCTCGCCACCGGGCTGCCCCCCTGGTTCCTGCTGAACCCGCGCCGGGCCACCGCGCAGGATCTGCAGTGCATGCTGAACGCGCAGAACAACAACCAGTATCTGATCCTCAGCACCTCCAGCAACGGCGATCCGGTCAACTGCAACTGTCCGGGGACCTACGAGAACACCAACCTCATCCACCCGTCGGTCGACGAGATGACCGCGACCAAGGTGTGGGTCGGCGGCCAGATGCTGGGGGCGGCGCTGCCCTGGGCCGATCCGTCGGTGACGACCAGCGGCGGCAGCAAGGGGTGCCTCAATTCGTCGGTGCTGGCGCGGGCCTCGTTCTTCCACTACATGACCGGCACCGTGGTGCACGGCGACCAGCCCAAGGTCATGAAGATGCTGGGCGCGACGGCGGGCGGCGAGATGATGGTCTCGGCCTTCGCCAAGCACCTGGCGGCCTGCTTCGGCACCGTGCAGACGGCGCCCATCGCCGTCGGCGCGGGCGGCAACGCCGGCGAGCTGGTCAGCTTCTCCGGGCGGACACTCCCCTCGATCACGCCGATGCAGCTCAAGACGCTGCTGACCGGGACCAAGAACGATCCGCTGGTGAGCCTGCAGACACAGCGGGACACTGACCTCGACAGTCTGAACACGCTCTTCAAGAGCGAGTACCCGGCGGGGAGCGTGCAGGCGCAGTTCCTCGACGCGCTGTCGACGTCGCAGACACAGGTGCGCTCGCTGGCCAGCCAGCTGGCGACCACGCTCGGCAACATCACCGCCAACGACCTGAACGGCCAGCTGTGGGCGGCGGGCGCGCTCATCGCCGCCAAGGTGACGCCGGTGGTGACCGTCCACATCTCGATGGGGGGCGACAACCACTCCGACAGCAACCTGCAGGCGGAGTCGGATCAGCACGTCAGCGGCATCACCGCGATGAACAAGCTGCTGATGAACGACACGGCCAACGGCGTCCTGGCCAGCCTCGGCCTCCTCGACCAGGTGACCTTCGCGTTCTGGAACGTCTTCGGCCGCAACCTGGCGGGGATCTCCAAGGTGACGTCGCGGACCGGGAGGGACCACTGGGGGAACCACAACGTCTCGGTGATGGTGGGCAAGAACTTCAAGTCGTCGGTGATCGGCGGGGTGGCCGCCGACTCGAGCAACGACGGCGGCTACTCGGCCAGCGACATCGCCTCGGCGACGGGCGCGGCGACGAAGGGGGGCGACATCCCGGCCGCACAGACCATGGTCGCCGCGGCCAAGACGCTGGGCGCGGGCCTGGGTATTCCGGACAGCGTCCAGACGGCCGACTGGATCGCCTCGGCGGGCGGCAAGACCGTCACCGCCGCGCTCACAACCGTCCCCACCACTGCCTAGCGCTCTCGTCTCGTGCGCTCGTTCGCTCCTCGCTCGCTCCTCGCGACGATTCGCTCGCTCGGCTTTTACGGCGAGGGCGGAGGGGGCAGGTGTGTCCCCCCGCCGCTCGCGAGAAGGAATCCTCGGCCGCGAACGATCAGAGCGGCCTGTGGGCAATCGGCTGGGAGACACCCCTGCCCCCTCCGCGCTTGCCTGCCAGCCTCGGCTCCGCTTCGCGGGGCGGTGGGCAGCGGTCGCGGAGGGCAGGGGTAGCGGTCGCGGAGGGCGGTGGGCCACCCATTTTCGAGCGACCGGGGCGGTCGGAAGGCCTCACACGAAAAAACCCCGGCCGCGCGAGCGACCGGGGTCATTGACCTGTTCCGGCGAGGCTGAAGCCTCACCAGGTGAGGGCGGTGTTACTTGGCGGCCTTGTCGTCGGCCTTGTCGGCCTTGTCGGCCTTCTTGTCCTTCTTGGCCTTCTTCTCCTTCTTGGCGCCGTCGGCCGAGTCAGCGGCGGGGGCGTCAGCGGCCTTGGCAATCGTCCAAGAGGTCGGGAGGGCAACGGCGAGCACGACGAGAATGGCGCGAACGAGCTTCATGGGAGACTCCTGATTTGGGGTTGACGCGGCAGCTCAGTTACGACGCCGCGCCGCCAGAGGAATGCACCGCACATGCCAGTATGAATCTAAACAAACTCGAAACAATTCCATGCATTTGAGAACTTAGCCCCGATCTGCGCGACAGATTTGTGGGGCGATCCTGCGCGCGAGGCCTACCTCATGGTGCGAACTGCCCCACGGCGCACACGCCTGTTCCAGATTGCGTGTTCTGGTCTGTGTGAACGCTATTTGGTCGGCGCGGTGAGGATCGCGATGTGGCTGGCGCCGGCCTTCTTGGCGGTGGACATGATGTCGACCGCGGCGCCGAGATAGACGTTCTTGTCGCCGCGGATGAGCAACGTCTCCGAGCTGACCTCCGTCAGCGCCTTCCGGATCTCGGCTTCCAGGTTGGCCGGATCGACCTTGCGCGCTCCCAGATAGAGCTCGTTGGCCTTGGTGACCGTCAGGACGGGATCCGTGTGCCGCTGCGAGACCGGCCCGGCGGCGTTGGCCTTGGGAAGGACCACCTTCATCCCGGCGCGCGACGCGACCTCGGATTCGACCAGCGCCGTCGAGGTGACCATGAAGATGATCAGCAAGACCAGAAAGACGTCGGTCAGCGGCGTGATGTTGATTTCGGCGACGACGGTCTCGTTGCCGACGTCGGCGTCGTCTCCGCCGCTGCCGCCGTCATCGAGCTGAACGGTCATTCCCATGGTGAGACCTCAGGAGACCGCGCCGGCGGCGTCGGCGGGCGCCGGCGCCGGGACGGCGGGGCGCGGTTTGGAGGCCGACTCACCGAGCGTGGCCAGAAACTCCTCGCAATAGAGCCGGTACTGCATGGAGCTGCCGTTGATCGCGCGACGAAGTAGTTGTAGGCGATGACGGCATAGATGGCGACCAGCAGGCCGGCCGCGGTGGCCACCAGCGCGGCCGCGATCCCCTGTGAGACGACCTTGAATCCGCCGGTGCCGGCCACCGACATCGACTGGAAGGCCTTCAGGATGCCGACCACGGTGCCGAACAGGCCGACGAACGGCGCCGAGGAGCCGACGGTTCCCAGCGCCCAGAGATAGCGTTTGAGCGACAGCACCGTGGCGCTTCGCTGGGAGGTCACCGCCTCCGTCGTCTTTTGCGGCATCTTCTGGAAGACCTGCAGGCCGCGCTCGAAGACGTCGGCCAGCGGCACCTGCGACATCTCGGAGAGCGCGGCCGCCTTGCCAGATCGCCCTTCTCGATGGCGTCGATGACGCGATCCTTGAACGCCTCCGACTTGGGAATCAGGTTCCACAGCGCGTAGCAGCGCTCGCAGATGACGGCCAGCCCGGCGAGCGACCAGGCGAGCAGCAGCGACAGAATGAGCCACTCATCGCGAACCAGATTGCGGATGGTTTCCCAGGACATGAGCCCGAAAGGATAGCCCGGAAATCCGGCGCGCGCTTCTCCGGTCGGTCGCCATCTCCTCTTGTGTTCAACCTATACTGGGGCCGCATGACGACGGCGGCGGCAGAGGCCTCGCGCACAGCCTCGGCCGCTCCACGGCTGGGCTTTGCCGGACGGCTGATCGTGGTCGAGGCCGCGCTCACGGTCGCCGAGGCGATCCTGGTCATCGGCCCGACGCTGGCGCTGGCGGCGAAGTCACTGCGGGCGAGCGGCGAGTCGTTTCGGGTCGGTGCGCTCCTGGCTGCGCTCATGATCGTGGGCTGGGTGCGCGCCGCCGATCTCCTGCGGCCGCTCCTGGCGGCGCGCGACGCCAAACGGGCCGGGATCGCGCTCGACGACGCCGAGCTGGCCGCCTGCGACAGGGCCATCCGCCGCGCGCCCGTCGAGGTGGCCATGACCCGCTGGCTGATCTGGACGGGCGCGGTCGGCTACCTGGTCCTGCGGCTCGGTCCCCGGGGATTTTTGGCCTGGCCCTCGACGATCGGGCTCGGATGCATCGGGATTCTGCACGCGGGCGGGGCGGCGGCGGCGCGCGGCGCGCTCTGGGAGCGGAACCTCGAACGCGCCCGGCGGCTCATCTTGCCGAACTTCGACGCGCTCCGCGGATTTGCCGCCAGCTATCGCCGGCGGCTCTGCCAGACCGCCTGGGCGCTGCTGGCGGCGGCGCACGCCTTCAATGCCGCGCTCATCGCCGTGTTCACCAACATGACCTCGGCGCAGTCGGGGACCCTGCTGGCGTTGACGGTGCCGGCGCTGCTCTTCCCGATGCTGGTCTGGTACCGGTCGCTGCGGCGCCGCACCGGTCCCATCGAGCGTTACCTCGACGTCGCCGTCCGCCGGCCGCCGTCGCGCGGTCCGGCGCGCGAGGATCCGGACGCCGTGGCGGCCTTCCGCGCGGCGCAGAGCCTCCCCTACCGGTTGGCCGGATACCAGGCCCTCGGCTGCGCGTTCGCCATGGTGGCGGTGGTGGTGGTCGGCCGCCGCCTGTGCGGCTTCGACGCCGCGACCGCCGGGCGGCTCCTCGGCGCCAGCGCGCTCATGTTGCTGGCGATGGCGCTCTACGAGACGCTCCTCTTGCGCGACGTGCTTCGCCCGCTGCTCGGACAGCTGGGGGCGCGGCATCGGCTCCCCGTCGCCCAGATTCGCGCGCCGATCACGCTGCGGGCCAAGCTGGTCCTGTTCTTCTCCAGCGTCACGATCTTCACCTCCGGGCTGGTGCTGCTGTTCGCGCTGTCGCCCAGCCACCCGCTCTCCAAGATGCTCACCTCGATCGGGCTGGCGCTGGCGCTGGCGCTGGGGCTGGTGGTGTTCATCGTGCGCGACATGGTGTTGCCGGTGGTCGCGCTCGAGGAGCGCTCCGACGAGATGGCGCGCGGCGAGCTGGCGCGTCCGGTGCCGCCGGCCGGCGAGGCCGACGAGATCGGCCGGCTGTCGTTCGCCTTCGAGGAGATGCGGCGCGCGCTGCGCGACAAGCTCCGCTCGACGGAGTCGCTCAACATCGACCTCGAACGCGAGGTGCGCCGCCGCACCGAGGTGCTCGAGCAGCGCAACCGCGAGCTGCACGACGCGCTGGAGAAGCTGCGGCGCGCCCAGGACGATCCGATCCGCTCCGAGAAGCTCGCCTCCATGGGGCGCCTCGTGGCCGGGATCGCCCACGAGATCAACAACCCGGTGAACGCGGTCATCAACACCCTCGGTCCGCTCGGCGAGGCGCTGCAGACGATGGCCGCCGCGCCGAACCCGGCCGCGGCGGCACACGCGGCGGCGGACGCCGAGGAGATGCTGCGCGTGGTGAGCCGGGGCGCGGCCCGGACCAAGGCCATCGTGCAGGCGCTGCACAACTACTCGCGCGGCGACGAGCAACGCCCGCGTGAGCTCAGCGTCGCCCGCAGCGTCGACGACACGATCGATCTCCTGCGCCACCACCTGCGCCACGTGCAGATCGAAAAGCAGATCGACCCCGACCTGCGGATCACGGGGTTCCCCGGGCAGATCGATCAGGTGTTCATGAACCTCATCACCAACGCCGCGCAGGCGGTCGGCGCGCGCGACCAGGGCGGCACGGTTCGGGTGGCGGCGGTCGCGCGCGCCGACGACGTGGAGATCACCGTCTCCGACGACGGGCCCGGGATCGCCGCCGATGTCATTCCGCGCATCTTCGATCCGTTCTTCACCACCAAGGACGTGGGCGAGGGGTCGGGGCTCGGTCTTTCGATCGTCCACGGGATCGTCGATCGACATGGTGGCCGCATCGAGGTCGAGAGTCAGCTCGGGCAGGGGACGACGTTCCGGATCACGCTCCCCGCGCGGCAGCCGGCGGCGCCACCGGGCGCGCGCGATCTCGAACGGCCGTCGTGACAAACTGGCAGCTCGGCCAGGCGTCCTGACGGCAAGATGTCAGGTTGACATCGGATTGGCGGCGCCGGCCAATTTGTCGTAACATCGACTGTAGTGAATTCATATAGTTATGCCGATTCGCCCAACATGGCATCCCAGTTGAAGGTCCATGGGGGATGGAACTGATGCCTACGCGTCCTCCCACCCAACCTGGGGCACCGACGGTTCTGGTGGTGGACGACGAGCCGCCCATCGTCGATTCGTTGCAGAAGATCTTCGAGCGCGAGTCGCTGCGCGTCCTGACCGCGGGCTCCGGAGGCGAGGCCCTGGAGATCTTGCGGCGCGAGCCGGTCTCGGTGCTGCTCACCGACCTCATGATGCCGGGGATGTCGGGGATGGACCTCTTGCGGGCGAGCAAGAGCATCGCCCCCGAGACCGAGACCGTGCTGATGACCGCCTACGGGACGGTGGAGAACGCCGTCGAGGCGATGAAGCAGGGGGCCTACGACTTCGTCACCAAGCCGATCAAACGCGCGCACCTGGTCCGCGTCGTGGGAAAGGCGATCGAGAAGCGATCGCTGGTCCAGGAGAACCGCTCGCTGCGCGCCCAGCTGGCGGCCGAGCAGCGCCGCGCGCTCATCGGACAGTCGCTGGCCTGGCGTCGGACGATGGAGATCGTCATGCAGGCGGCGCCCTCGCAGGCCACGGTGCTGCTGCTGGGGGAGTCGGGCACCGGCAAGGAGCTGCTGGCGCGGGCGATCCACGACAGCTCGCCGCGCGCCGGCGGCCCGTTCGTGCCGGTCAACTGCGCCGCGCTGCCCGAGACGATCCTGGAGGCAGAGCTGTTCGGATACGAAAAGGGGGCCTTCACCGGCGCGACCCAGCGCCACGACGGGCGGTTCGTGCAGGCTGACCGTGGCACGCTGTTCCTCGACGAGATCGGGGAGATCCCGACGCACGTCCAGGTGAAGCTCTTGCGCGTGCTGCAGGAGGGGGAGGTCGAGCGGCTCGGCGGGCGGACCTTGAAGGTGGATCTGCGGCTGGTGGCCGCCACCAACCAGGACCTGCGCGCCGCCGTGCGCGAGGGGCGCTTCCGCGAAGATCTCTACTACCGCCTCAACGTCATCGCGGTGCCGATTCCGCCGCTGCGCGATCGGCGCGACGACATTCCGCTTCTGGCCGAGCACTTCCTGCAGCGCTACGCCGCGCGCAACAACCGCCACCTGTCGGGGTTTTCACGCGCCGCCGCGGAGGCGCTGGCCCGGCACGAGTGGCCGGGCAACGTGCGCGAGCTGGAAAACACCGTCGAGCGGGCGGTGGTGCTCTCGCGCGGCACCGCGATCGAGATCGATGATCTGCCGCCCGAGGTGCGCAGCGGCGGCGGCGTCGCGGGCGACGGGAGGACCCTCTCCTTCGTGGTGGGAACGCCGCTCGAGGAGATCGAGCGGCGGGTCATTCACGCCACCCTGGCGCACGTGGGGGGGGACAAGCGCCTCTGCGCGCAGCTGCTGGGAATCGCCACCCGCACGATCTACCGGCGGCTCGAGGAGGAACGGGTCGATCTCGAGCCGGCCCCGGCCGCCGAAGGTGCGGTTCGAGACGCGGGGTCCAGTCGAGACGTGCCAAATTGGCAGGCCTCCCTGGTCGGCGGCTCTCGATAAGTCATCGATAAGTAAGGATTTGCAAGCACGGCCGGGTGGTCTCGGCGTTGCTTTGAGCCTTACGCCGGACGTCCATGGAGACCCTGCTTCGCAAGTACCTCTCGCTCGTCGATCTCGCGGTGGTCGCGTTGTGCGCGATCTTCGCCGCGCGGGCGACCGCCACGGCGATCGAGGCCGGGTTCGTCAGCAGCATCCCGACCGCCAAGCACGCGTCCAAGCCGCCCGCCTCTCCCGCCACGACCACGGTCTACTCGAAGCAGGTCGAGGAGATCCTGAATCGGAACATCTTCTGCTCGACCTGCCCGCCGATCCTGGGTGACAAACAGGAGGCGACGACCGAGCCAGTGATTCCGCCGCTGCAACGGACCAGCCTGCCTCTGAAGCTGCTGGCGGTCATGTACGCTCCGAGCGACTCGCGCTGGTCGATGGCCATCATCCGCGACAACGACGACAAGTCGGTCGGCCCGTACGGCGTCGGCTCGCATATCCGTGACGCGACCATCGACCAGATCGACGAGACGCGTGCCTATCTGGACTTCGGTGGCGGGAAGCGGGAGTACCTGGAGCTGCTCGACCAGCCGGCCACGCCCGCCGCGGCGCCCGCCGCGGCCGCGCCGCCGCCGGGCCCCAAGGATCCGCTGGCGGAAGCGCTCGACAGGGGGATCAAGAAGACGGGACCCAACAGCTACGAGGTCCAGCACTCCACCCTCGACGCGCTCCTCGGGAACATGGGCGCGCTGTCGAGGGCGGCGCGGATCGTCCCCGAGATGAAGGACGGAAAATCGGCCGGCTTCCGGCTGCTCTCGATCAAGCCGGACGGGCCGTTCGGGAAGATCGGTCTGCAGAACGGCGACATCATTTCAGCCATCAACGGTCTCGAGATGACCAGCCCCGACAAGGCACTCGAGGTCTACACCAAGCTCAAGACCGCGAACCACCTCTCGGTCGGGCTCGAACGCAACGGCCAGAAGATCACCGAGGACTACAACATCCGATGAAAACCAATATGCGAGCGGTTGGACTGATGCTGGGCGCGGGGGCGTTGCTGGTCGGGATCTCTCTGGCGCATGCCGCCGTCGTCGAAGGAGGGGATCAGAAGGCGGTCAAGGTCCCGCCGGGTGGCCTGGCGCAGAGCTCGAACGGCCCTGCCCGGCGCCGCCGCGATTCGCAGCCGGCCCCCACGCCGCCCCCCGCCGTCGGGGCGCCCGTGGTCGCCGGGGCCGCCACGGCCGGCGGGGCGGTCATCGGGGAGAAGGAGTTCAACTCCTGCAAGAAGTTCCCTTCCGGCAAGCGGATCGTGAAGCTCAATCTCAAGCCGGACACCGAGCTCGGCGATCTCATCTCCTGGATCTCGTCGATCACCTGCAAGCAGTTCTTGCTGCCGGGAACCATCCCCGCCAACAGCAAGAAGGTCACCATCGTCGCGCCTGAATTGATCACGCCGGAAGAGGCCTACCGGCTTTTTCTGGGAGCGCTCGATTCGGTCGGGCTCACCGTGCAGCCCTCCGGCAAGGTTCTGCGCATCATCGAGACGGTCAAGGCGAAGTCGGGCCCCATTCCGCTTTACGGCGAGGACTCCGACGTCCCCCAGAACGAGAGCTACGTGACCCGCCTCATCCGGGTGGAGAACGCCGACCCCAACGAGGTGGCGCAGGTGCTCGGCCGCCTCAAGGGGGAGCAGGGGGACGTGATCGTCTATGCGCCGCAGGGGGCGCTGATCGTCACCGATCTCGCCTCGAACATCACCCGCATGATGCACATCCTGAAGGAGATCGATCAGCCGGGAAGCGGCGAGAAGGTCTGGATCATCGGGATCAAGAACACCTCCGCGGGCGAGATGGCCCAGAAGCTGGGCGAGATCTTTCAGGTCGCCAAGCTGGGCGGGAAGGGGGGGACCACCGCCAGCACGCCGCCGCCGCCGGGCGGGACGCGCCCCAAGCCCGGCGATCTGACGACCGAGATGATGATCTCCAAGATCATCCCGGACGAACGATCAAACCAGCTGATCGTGATCGCCAACGAGCGGGCCTACGCCCGCGTGCTCACGCTGGTGAAGAAGCTCGACGTCCCGATCGAGGGGGGCGACGGTCGGATCCACGTCTACTACTGCGAGAACGCCAACTGCGACGAGCTGGCCCAGACGATCGGGGCGGTCACGGGGGTGGTGGTCACCGGCGCCGGCAGCTCGCGCTCGCGGACCTCGTCGCGCAGCTCCACGCCGGCGCCCACGCCCACGCCGACCAGCGGCACCGGCCAGCCGCTGACGGGGCCCAACCTCCTGTTCGAGGGGGAGGTGCGTCTCAACTTCGATCGCCCCACCAACTCCCTGATCATCGTCTCGTCGCTCAAGGACTACCAGTCGCTGCGCCGGGTGATCGAGCTGCTCGATTCGCCGCGCAAGCAGATCTTCGTCGAGGCGATGATCCTGGAGGTCACGCTCGACAAGGAGCGCGATCTCGGCGCCTCCTGGCACGGGGTCAAGCCGGAGAACCTGTTCGGGCTCAGCGATCCCAGCCTGATCGTCGGCGGCCTCAATCCCGCCAACACCTTGCAGCCGACCAACGCGCTCGGCGACACCATGCTGGCGGGGATCCTGGGGCCGGTGCTGACGCCGGCGGAGGCGGCGGGGCTCGGCTCCGCGGCCACGGCGACGGTCGACATCCCGTCGTTCGGCGTGCTCATCAAGGCGCTGCAGACCAACAGCGACGTCGACGTGCTGTCGAACCCGCACATCCTGATCATGAACAACGAGGACGGCGAGATCTCGGTCGGACAGAAGATCCCCTTCCCGGTGAGCACGCTCGGCCTCGGCGGGGCCGGGAGCACCGCCAGCCCGCTCGGCCTCGGTCTCGGCGGCTTGTTTCCGCAGGTGCAGCGGGAGAACGTGGCGCTCGAAATCAAGCTCACGCCGCACGTGAACGAGCACGACGTCATCCGGCTGGAGGTCGACGTCAAGGACTCGGAGCTGGCGGCGGGCGGCAGCCCCACCCTGGGGCCGTCGACCTCCGAGCGCTCGGCCAAGTCGATCGTGGTGGCCAAGGATCAGCAGACCATCCTGATCGGCGGCCTGATGTCGGACAAGGTCATCAACAGCGTGGTCAAGATCCCGCTCCTGGGCGACATCCCGATCCTGGGGTTCTTCTTCCGCAACACCACCAAGCACATCGTGAAGACGAACCTCATCATCGCGCTCACGCCGTACGTCATCAACGACCAGTCCGATCTCCGTCGGGTGCTGGAGAAGAAGATGAAGGAGCGGCGCGAGTTCGTGGAGCGCTTCGGTGGCGAGGAGCGGCCCAATCTGGAGGCCAACATCGACTATCGCCGCAAGCGCGGGATGCTCGAGGAGATCAACCGGGCGGCGCGCGACATCGAGAAGGAAGAGGCGGAGATGGACGCCATCCGCCTCAAGGATGCGATGGACGAGTCGGGGCCGGTCGACCTTCCGGTCGGGCCGGGGTCGGACTCCATGCCGGCGGCTTCGTCGCCAAATGTGGGCGCCGGCACGGCGGCTCCACCGCCCGGTGGGACCTCGGCGCCGGGCGGCGCTCCGTCGCCCAGCGCGCCCGGCCCGGCGCGGAGCCCCTGAGGAGAACGACCCGGTGGCAAGCAAACGAATCGGCGAGCTGCTGCTCGAGCTCAAGCGGGGAAGCGACGCCAATTTCACGCCCGCGGTGATCGAGCAGGCGCTGGTCACGCAGCGGGCGGAAGGGGGACGGCTGGGGGAGATCCTGGTCAAGGCGCGCGCCGTCACCGAGGAGGAGGTGCTGCAGGCGCTGGGGAAGCAGCTGGGGATCGCCTACAGCGCCGAGCTGAAGGTCGACGCCATCGACACCGATCTGGCGACGGGGATTCCGATCGGCTTCGCCAAGCAGCATCGTCTCCTGGCGGTGAGGCGCGAGGGGGAGGTGGTGATGGTGGCGATGTCCGATCCGCTCGACATGGGCGCGCTCGACGATCTGCGGATGCAGCTTCAGGCCGAGGTCCAGCCGGTGCTGGTGCCGGCCCAGCGAATTCTTGAGGTCATCAACGACGTCTACGGCCGCAAGCACGACAAGGGCGGGGATCTCGGCGAGAAGGGGGACGAGGAGGACGAAGGGGGGAGCGAGGAGCTGGTCGACATCCTGGAGATCACCGACGAGGCGCCGATCATCCGCTGGGTCAACTCGTTGATGTTCAACGCGGTCAAGGAGCGGGCCAGCGATATCCACATCGAGCCGGGCGAGAAGGAGGTGCAGGTCCGCTACCGGATCGACGGCGTGCTCTACGAGTCGCGCCAGGCGCCGCGGCAGTTCATGCCCTCGATCATCTCGCGCGTGAAGATCATGGCGGGGCTGAACATCGCCGAGAAGCGGCTCCCGCAGGACGGCCGCATCCGCCGCAAGATCGCCGGCAAGGACATCGACATGCGCGTCGCCACCGTCCCCACGGTCAAGGCGGGTGAGCGGGTCACCATCCGTCTGCTCGATCGCGAGTCGGTGCTGCACGATCTGGCCGACATCGGCTTCGGCGACGATCACCTGCGCCAGATCGACGAGCTGATTCACAAGCCGCACGGGATCATGCTGGTGACCGGGCCGACGGGCTCGGGGAAGACGACCACGCTCTACGCCTGCCTGGCCAAGATCAACTCGCCCGATCTCAACATCCTGACCATCGAGGACCCGGTCGAGTACCAGCTCGACGGAATCTCGCAGACCGCGGTCAACGAGAAGATCGATCTGACCTTCGCGGCGGGGTTGCGCTCGTTCCTGCGCCACGACCCCGACGTCATCATGGTCGGCGAGATCCGCGATCGCGAGACGGCGGAGATCGCCATCCAGGCGTCGCTGACCGGCCACCTGGTGCTGTCGACGATCCACACCAACGACGCGGCGGGCGCCATCAACCGGCTGGTCGATCTCGGCGTCCAGCCGTTCCTGGTGGCCTCCTCGTTGATGGCGCTGCTGGCCCAGCGGCTGGTCCGGCGCCTCTGCCGGGAGTGCCGCGAGGTCTACAAGCCGGCCGACGAGGATCTGGCCAGCATCGGGATCGATCCGGCGGCCGTTCGCGCAGGGCAAGGCGCGGCGGGTGCACTTCAAGGGGGACGAGGCCTGGGTTCCGCCGGCCGGGATGCTGTTCCGCGCGCGCGAGGGGGGCTGCCCGGTCTGCCTGGGCGCCGGGTACAAGGGGCGAACCGCGATCTACGAGCTCTTGCCGATCGACGAGAAGATCCGGCAGCTCACCATCAAGAACTCCGACGCGCAGGCGGTCAAGGCCCAGGGGATGCGCGCCGGGATGCGGACCTTGCGCGAGGACGGCGCCCAGAAGGTGCTGGCCGGGATGACCACCGCGGCCGAGGTCTTGATGATCACCACCCAGGACGTGGAGTAGCGCGGTGCCGGTCTACAGCTGGAAGGGGCTCAACACCGCCGGCAAGTCGGTGACCGGGACCCGGGACGCCGACGGACCGAAGGCGCTGCGCCAGGCGCTGCGCAAGGACGGCGTCTTCATCACCGAGCACCGCGAGGTGCTGGCCGGCGGCCAGCGGGCCGCGGCGCGCCCGGGCGGCTCGAACGTCTCCGTTCTCAATCGCCAGATCGACTTCAAGGCGATGCTCGAACGGGTGCAGCCGCAGGAGGTGGCGGCGTTCACGCGCCAGCTCGCGACGCTGATCAAGGCGGGGATCCCGCTGGCCGAGTCGCTGGGCGCGCTGGCCGAGCAGGGGGACAACAAGAAGCTGCAGCGGGTGCTGGCCGAGATCCGGCAAAAGGTGAACGAGGGGAGCTCGCTGGCCGACACGCTGGGCGCGCACCCCACCATCTTCCCGGAGCTCTACACCAACATGGTTCGCTCCGGGGAGGCGGCAGGAAACCTGGACACGGTGCTCTCGCGGCTGGCCGACTTCCTCGACGCGGAGCACACCTTGCGGTCCAAGGTCTCCGGCGCGCTCACCTACCCGATCATCATGGTGGTCCTGGGAACGATCATCATGGGCGTGCTCATGGTGGTGGTCGTCCCCAAGATCACCTCGATCTTCCAGGACATGGGCAAGACGCTCCCCTGGAACACCCAGCTCCTGATCTTCATGTCCGACCTCATCGGCAGCTACTGGTGGGCGTTGATCATCGTCTTCGGGTTCACTTACTGGCTCTACCGCCGCTGGTCGCGGAAACCCAAAGGGCGCGCCGTGGTCGATCGGGTCCGGTTGAAGTTGCCGCTCATCGGGCCGCTGGTGCGCTTCGTCGGCGTGGCGCGGTTTGCCCGCACGCTGGCCACGATGCTGGCGGCGGGGGTCCCGGTGCTGGCGGCGCTGGAGATCACCAAGAAGGTCCTCAACAACACCGTGCTGGAGAAGGTGGTGGAAGAGGCGCGTGACGCCATCCGCGAGGGCGAATCGATCGCCACGCCGCTCAAGCGCTCGGGCCAGTTCCCCTCGCTGATGGTGCACATGGTGGCCGTCGGCGAGCGCTCGGGTCAGCTGGAGGCCATGCTGGAGAACGTCGCCACCGCCTACGAGCGCGACGTCGAGGCGAAGGTCTCCCGCCTGACCACCATCTTGTCGCCCATGCTGATCGTTTGCATGGCGCTGGCCGTGGTGTTCATCGTGTTCTCGGTTCTTCAACCCATCATGGACATGCAGAACTTCGTGCAGTGAGGAGAAAAGTCATGAACGAAACAGAGCGAGATACGAACGGAGCGATTGCTCGGGTGGGGCGCGCCGTCGAAGCTGGATTCACGCTGCTCGAAATCATGGTCGTGTTGGCCATCATCGCGCTCCTGGCCGGTGGCGTCGGGGCGGCGGTGTTCCGAAACTTCAAGAAGGCCCAGGTCTCCACGGCACGGCTGCGGGTGAAGGCGGTGCGCGACGCCACGTCGCAGTACATGATCGACAACAGCAGCAACTGTCCGCGCGGGGTCGATGATCTGGTGTCGCAGAAGTACCTCGATCGGAGCAACGCCAAGGACCCCTGGGGGAAGGACTTCATCTTCCACTGCCCGGGGACCCAAGACACCGACAGCGCCGACATCTCGTCGGCCGGCCCCGACAAGCAGGAAGGGACCCCGGACGACGTCAAGTCCTGGGAGATGTAGGCCCCGGCGCCGACCGAGGAGACCGCCATGCTCTCGACGCCACAACGTGACCCCGTGAGATCGGCGCGACGCCGCTCTCGGGGCTTCACGTTGATCGAGGTCATGGTGGCGATGATGGTGATCGCGCTCATCGCCACCATCGGGGTCAAGGGGTTCCGGACGGTCACCAAGGGGAACCTGCGGGAGGGGAGCGCG
Organism: uncultured Pseudomonadota bacterium; assembly: GCA_963847705.1. GTDB lineage: Bacteria > Myxococcota_A > Polyangia > Fen-1088 > Fen-1088 > JADGRB01. The sequence continues at coordinate 15,683 of CAWKBC010000021.1, forward strand.
CACATGTCGGGCGCCATTCGCTTCCTGTTCGACCGCGCCTCGATCACCGGCAAGTACCACCGGCTGGTGATCGATCTGAACGAGGGGCGCTACTGGGCGGAGGTGTCGGACGATCGCTTCTTCGCGCCGAACCAGGCGGAGAGCGAGTCCGACCGGAAGAAGCGAGAAGAGAAGGAGGACGCCGCCGAGGAGGAGGAGCGCAAGCGGCAGGAGAAGCAGCAGCTGCTCTACGGCGGTAGCTCCTCCTCGAGCTCGTCGTCGTCGAGCAGCTTCGACATGTCGAAGATGGAGGTCGGGGAGTTCCGTCCCCGGCGGGCGCGGTTCGCGGCGTTCAAGGAGACGGCGCTCAAGCCGGTGACGCTCAAGAAGGAGGTGCGCATCAAGAGCGTCTACACGCCGCGCATGACCGAGCCGGTCACCGCGGGACGCGCCTATCTCTACTTCTACCCGCTCGGGCAGACCGAGCCCGCCATCATCACGCTGACCGACAAGTCCGGCGAGAACGTCTTCTCGCTGGTGGTCCACCCGATCACCGGGAGGGTCCGGATCTACAACGAAGAGGTCAGGCCGAACCTCGGCGTCCGCTACGACGACGACGGGAACCAGGTGGTCCAGTGAGAAAGACCGATTCTGGCTTCACGCTGCTGGAGATCATGGTGGCGGTCGCCATCTTGGCCTCGACGCTGGTGGTGCTGCTGTCGATCGTGACCAACAACGTGCGGTCGACCAACCACGCCAAGATGACCACCGCGGCGACCTTCCTGGCCCGTACGAAGATGGTCGAGATCGAGGACGAGATCCTCGACAACGGCTTCACCGACAACGACGAGGTCAAAGCGGGGACGTTCCGCGATCTCGGCTACCCCCAGTTTCGCTTCGACACCTTGATCGAGCGGATCGAGCTCCCCTCCGACCTGGCCCAGAAGGCGCGCGACCAGTCGACGACCGACACCAAGGACGCCAAGGACCCGATGTCGATGCTGACCGGGTTCATGGGCGGCATGATGGCGAGCTTCATCGACCCGGTGCGGCTCGGCCTCCAGGAATCGGTCCGCAAGGTCACCGTCCGCGTGCTCTGGGATGAGCATGGGCGGCGCGATCAGAGCCTCGAGGTGGTCCAGTACCTCACCGATCCCGCCAAGCTGGACCTGGCGCTCAACCCGGGCGCCGGCGCCGGGTCGGGGACCGGCGGCTCGACGGGCGCCACGGGCGCGGGGACCGGTCCGTCGCTGAACAGCTTGCAGGGGCTCATCGGAGGCGCGCATTGAGGCGCCAGCGGCTCCCGCGCCCCGCACGGGCCCCGGCGGGGTTCACGCTGATCGAGGTGATGCTGGCGCTCGCCATTCTCGGCTTCGTCACGACGATCATGTGGGGGTCGTTCAGCCAGACCGTCGCCAACAAGAAGGCGATCGAGTCGGCGCAGGAGCGGACGCACAACGTCCGCGTGGCGCTCATGCGGATCGTGCGCGAGATCGAGATGGCCTACCTCTCCGCTTCGGAGAACACCGCCCTCTCGGAGCGCCGGACGTTCTTCCTCGGGTCGTCGCACGGCGACGTCGATGAGCTGACGTTCTCCAGCTTTGCTCACCAGCGGCTGCGGGCCGGTCTCGCCGAGGGGGACACCTCGCTCATCTCCTACTTCGGGGAGCGCGATCCGGACGACCGCCGGGTCCTCAACCTCATGCGACGCGAGACGCGGCGCCTGCAGGCGGAGAACCCCAGCACCATCATCGGCGAAGCCTACATCCTCTGTCCCGACGTGAGCCGCCTCAAGATCCAGTACTACGACCACAAGCTGAAGGAGTGGGTCAACGAGTGGAGCACGCTCAACGCCAGCGGCAACCAGTACCTGCCGACCCACGTCCGCGTCACGCTCACGGTCATCGATGAGCGTGGCGAGGAGGTCTCCTACTCCACCGACGCCCGCATCCAGATGACCGAGAAGGTCGACTACAAGCCGGTGAAGCAGTGAGGTTCTTCCGCCGCTTCCGCGGCTCACAATCCCCCCCCGGCCCCCCTTGCCCCAAGAGGGGCGCCGGCTCTCGCCGTGCCTCGCTCCGCGCAGCGAAGCTGCGCTCCGCTGGGAGGCCTCCTCTGTCCCGGAAGGAACGTGGCGTCGCCATGTTGATCGTCTTGACCTGGTTGGCGCTGATGATCTCCGTCATCGGCGAGTTCACCTACGGCACCAGCGTCGACGCCGCCCAGGCGGCCAACGCGCGCGACGAGCTGCGGGCGCACTATCTGGCCCGCTCGTCGGTCAGCCTGTCGCGCCTGCTCATCAAGATTCAGCAGCAGTTCATCGACCCGGTGATGGGACAGGTGCAGAAGATGCTGACCAGCGCGATGGGGTCGAGCACCTCGAACAACGGCACCGGCGGCGCCAGCGGGTCGAGCGCCCCCCCCACGCTCGGCTTCTCCCTGCGCGTGACCGACTACGCCAGCTCGCTGATGGGGTTCTTCAGCGGCTCGAAAGACGAGGTGGCCGGCCTGGGGAGCCTCATCGGTATCGACACCAGCAACGTCAAGGGGCTGGGGCTGAAGTCCGGTAACTTCGACGCCGAGATCACCTCCGAGGACGGCAAGATCGACATCAACTGCGGGGGCGGTGTGGCCTCGGATCGCAGCAAGCAGCTGATCGTCTACCGGCTGCTGATGGGGCTCATGTACTCGCGCCGCTTCGACAAGCTCTTCTCCGAGGCGGACAACACCGGCAACTTCGCGCTGCGCACCGATGTGGCGCGGGCGATCATCGACTGGGCCGACGGCGACGAGCAGATGTTCTCGCCGGAGGGGGGCTCGAACTCCGAGGACTACCGCTACGACGCCCACGCCGATCACTACCGCGCGCACGACAACAGCTACGACACCATCGAAGAGGTGAAGATGGTGCGCGGCGTCTCCGACGGGTTCATGGAGGCGTTCCAGCCCTTCCTCACCGTCTACGCCTCGGATCCCAACTGCAAGGTGAACCTGGGCGCGATCAGCAACAAGGAGAGCGGCGATTGCACGCCGCTGGTCATGGCCGTCATCCGCGCCGCCGCCACGCCCGATCCCCTCAAGCCCCCCGCCGATCCGACGGTGTTCGACGACGCCATCCTTTATCCGCTGGCCAGCATCCTGTGCGACCGGGCCTCGACCGCCGGCTTCGACAGCCTCAACACCATCACCAGCCTGCTGGCCAACCCACAGACCGCGGTGCTCCCCGACGATCCGCGCTACCGGATGTTCCAGGGGATGAAGCCGCTCACCGTCGACGCGGGGGCGCTGGGGAGCGTGGCCTATGTGGGATCGCCGCGCGTCTACCGCGTCGCCGCCACCGGCGAGTCGGGGCGGGTGAAGAAGAAGATCACCGCCATCGTCGACACCGGGCGCACCCTGGAAAACCCGCTCACGCTGACCCCGCAGTCCGAAAAGGCCGCCGGCGTCCTGCAGTACTGGCGCGAGGAATAGAAAAGGATCATGGCTCACACCGTCTGCGGCATCGATCTCGGCGCGTACTCGATCAAGTTGGCCTTTTTGGAGGCTGGCTTTCGCGCCACCACGCTGCGCGGCCTGGAAGAGATTCCGGTGCCGGCCGGCGAGGCCCCGCTCCTCGACCGCCAGATGGCGGCGGTGCGCGAGGGGCTGGCCCACCTGCCGGGCGAGGTGACCCCCTACCTGGCCGTGGCCGGCGATCAGCTCTCGGTGCGGGTGCTCGAGCTCCCGTTCACCGATGCCCGCAAGATCGATCAGGTGGTCGGCTACGAGCTGGAAGGGCAGATCGTCAACGCCATCGAGGACGTGGTGTTCGATCATCTGGTGGCCGCCGAGAAACCGGAGGGGACGACCATCCTGGCGGCCGCCGCCAAGCGCGAGGATCTGGCGGCCTTGATCGCGGCGGCCGAGGCGCAGGGGATTCATCCCCGTTCGTTGTTCGCGGCCCCGGTCATCTACCGGACCCTGTTCCCGGCCGTGGCGTCGGTCGGCGACGAGACGCCCGCCTCCTGCCGGGCGGTGCTCGACTTCGGTCACGAGCGGACCAACGTCTGCATCATCCGCGGCGGCAACGCCATCTACGCCCGCACCATCCGGCGGGGCGGGGCGCACCTGACCGCCGCGATTGCCAAGGCGTTCAACGCCGACCCCACGCGGGCCGAGCAGGCCAAGCGCGGCGAGGCGTTCATCGCCAGCGCGGGGAAGGTGCCGAGCACGCCCCTCCTGGTCAAGCTCGACGCCGTCTTGCGGGAGGCGCTGGCCCCCACCATCCGCGAGCTGCGGCAGACGCTGGCCAGCTTCGCGGCCAGCGCCAAGCTGGAGATCGACGCGCTGCTGGTCGTCGGCGGCGGCGGGCGTCTGGCGGGGCTGCTCCCGTTTCTCGAGGGGGAGCTGGGGATCCCGGCGCGCCATCCCAGCGTGCGCGACGTGATGGAGAGCGGTGGTCGCCACCTGACGCGCGATCCGGCCGACATCGAGGAGGCTGCGCCCGAGGCGGAGGTGTATACGCTGGCCGGGGCGATCGCGGTGGCGGCGGCCGCCGGCTCGCGCGAGATCGACTTTCGCCGCGGGCCGTTCGTCTACCGCGCGAACTTCTCGATCCTCCGGCAGAAGGCCGGGCACCTGGCGATGCTGGCGGCGTCGCTGGTGCTGGCCGCCGGAATCGACCTGGGGGCCAAGTCTTCCAGCCTGGGGGCGGAGCGGAAGGCGCTCGACAAGGAGCTGAGCAGCGCCACGCAAGAGCTGTTCGGCAAGCCGCGCGACGACGCCCCGGCGGTGACCGAGCTCATGCGCAAGGGCTTCCGCGAGGACCTGGCGCCCCTGCCCAAGGCGACGGCCTTCGATCTGCTCGATCAGATCTCGCGCAAGGTGCCGCCGGCCGACAAGGTCAAGCTGGACGTCTCCGAGCTGGAGATCCGCCCCAAGAAGACCTTCATCAAGGGGACCGCGGACACCGCCGCCGCCGTCGACGAGATCGCCGGCAAGCTGAAGGAGATCGATTGCTTCGAGGAGGTGACCAAGGGGGCCATCACCGAGGTCTCGGACGGCGGCAAGCAGTTCACCCTCAACATCACCTCCAAGTGCCCGTGAGCGAAAGACGATCATGAGCGCGCTCAGCAACCTTCGTGAATCGGTGACCCGGCTGGTCCGTCGCCCGGCTGCGTTTTTCGTGGGCGAGTGGGAGCGGCTCGGCCCCCGCGAGAAGCGCTGGGTGACGGTGCTGGGCGCGGCGGTGGCCACCGTGGCCGTCGCGCTCTTCGTCATCTACAAGCTCAGCGACATCAGCGATCTCGAGGAGGGCAACGCCGCCATCCGGGAGGCGCTGTCGGAGATCTCCAAGCATCGCGACGAGTACCTCGACGCCAAGGCCCGCAACTCGGTCCAGGAGGCGCGCATCGGCGATGCGCCGCCCCAGCTGGCCGGCGATCTGGAGGCCGCCGCGCGCGCCGAGAACATTCAGATCGCCGAGTCGAGCGAGCGCCCCACCGTCCCCGCCGGACGCCGCTACCTCGAGCACGACACCGATCTCAAGATCCGCGAGGCCGACCTGCAGAGCGTGACCAACTTCCTCAAGCGGGTGGAGACCGGTCCGCGTCTCATCTTCTTCACCCGGCTGGCGCTCAAGCACCCCTACGCGGCCGATCCGGGCAAGCTGGACGTGGAGGCGACGGCGACGGCGTTCGAGAAGGTGCACGAGGACAAGAGCAAGAAGAAGACCGCCGGGCAGGACAAGAAGGAGTAGCGCATGGTCACCCTCTCGCCAGATCTGCTGCGTCGTCTGCGCCGTCCTCTGCTCTCCGGCCTTTTCGGCCTGGTCGTCTTCATCGTCGCGCTCTACTTCTCATTCCCCTCGGAGCGCGCCAAGGAGGTGGCGATCCGGACGGCCGCCGCGCGCGATCTCGATCTCGAGATCGGCTCGGCCAGCCCCGCGTTCGGGCTGGGGGTGGTCTTTCGCGACATTCTCGTACGCACCAGGCCGGCCACGGGAAAACCGATCCGCTTCACGATCGAGTCGGCCCGGCTCTCGGTCTCCCCCTGGTCGCTGCTGTCGTCGTCGAAGACGATCACCGTCTCTCTCGAGGCGTTCGGCGGCCACATCGACGTCACCCAGACCGGCGCGGCTGGAAAGAAGGGGCCCTTCGAGCTGCAGATCCGCGCGCATGACGTCCGGTTGGGCGATCTTCCCGGCGTACGCGACGCCATCAACCTGCCGCTCTCCGGGACGGCCAAGCTCGATCTCAGCATCCTTTCACCGAGCGGCAAGCTGGCCGAGGCCAACGGCGAGATCACCCTCTCTTGCGACAACGTGGTGATCGGCGACGGGAAGACGCCGCTCAAGGTGGCGGGCAATCCCTTCCTGAGCGGCGGCCTGACGCTGCCCAAGCTGCGGCTCGACGATTTCGGCGGTCACGTCGCGATCGACAAGGGGCTGGCCAAGCTGCAGGAGATCGCCGGGAAGTCTCGCGACGGCGAGGTGGCCCTGGAGGGGGAGGTGACGCTGCGCGATCCCTTGCCGACCTCGACGGTCAACGCCTACCTGCGCTTCAAGTTGTCCGACGCGTTCCTCAAACAGGCCTCCGCGGTGGCCACCATGCTGCAGATGGTGGGCGCTCAGGGGAAGCGTCCGGATGGGTTTTACGGGATGCGGCTTTCCGGGCGTCTCGGCCAGTTGAATCCGCCGGTGCTGTCGCCGACGTCGCCGATCATCGGCGCGCCGCCCCCGCGCTCCGGGACGCACGCGGCGATCACCCCGGCGTTCCGGCCGCCGGTTCCGGCGCCGTCCGCTCCGCCGCCAACGCCCGCGCCGGCGGCGATCGTCGCGGCGGCTCCTCCGCCCCCGCCGCCGGAGCCGGCTGCTCCGCCGCCGCCGCCGCCGGCCCCGCCCGCGCCGCCGGCCGCCGCGGCGACCTCCTCGCCCACGCCGGGGGCGGGAGGCTGGCATCCCCCGGGACCAGCCGTCGCCGATGGCTCACCCGCCGCCGCCGGCGAGGCGCCGCCGGCGCCGCCACCGGCTCCCCCTCCCGCCGACCAGCCGTAGAGGCGCGGCCTCTACAAGCTGTAGCGCCGGACCTTGTCGCAGAACGTGGAGCGCGCGACGGCCAGCTCCCGCGCTGCCCGCCGCCGGCTTCCCGCGTGGCGGCGAAGCGCCCAGGAGAAGACCTCTCGCTCGATCTCGCCGAAGGTTCGGCCACCGATCCGGATCATGTCGTCGGGCAAGCCGGTTGGGCCCGCCGGACCGGCCAGGCCTCCGTCGGCCAAGCGGAACGGCGCCGGCGCAGGAAGCTCCAGGAGGTCGGCGTTGATCCGCTCGTCGGTCTGTCCGGACGTCAGGATCGCGGCCCGGCGAATCGTGTTGCGCAGCTCGCGCACGTTGCCGGGCCAGTCGGCCGCGCCAAGGGCCGCCAGCGCCGATGCGTCGAGCTGGCGCGGTCCGACCTCGCTGGCGACCTCGCGCAGAAAGTGTCTCGCCAGAAGCGGGATGTCGCCGCGCCGCTCCCGCAGCGGGGGAAGGCGGACGCAGATCCCCGCCAGCCGGTAATAGAGATCGGCGCGGAAGGTCCGCCGCTGGACCTCTCCCTCGAGGTCGCGCAGGGTCATGGCCACCACCCGGGTGCGCGCGGCGATCTCGCCGGACCCGCCCACCCGCCGCAGACGGCCGGACTCGAGCACCCGCAGCAGCTTGGGCTGAAGATCGAGCGGCAGCTCGCCGATCTCGTCCAGCACCAGCGTGCCGCCCGCTGCCTCCTCGAACCAGCCGGCGCGCCGCCCGGCGGCGCCGGTGAAGGCGCCGCGCTCGTGCCCGAAGAGCTCGCTCTCCGCCAGCTCCCGCGGGAGCGCGCCGCAGTTCACAGCCACGAACGGACCGCAGGGGTTGGGCCCGAGCTCGTGCAGCGCGCGCGCCAGGAGCTCCTTGCCGGTGCCGCTCTCTCCCGTCACCAGCACCGGGGTCGTCGTGGGCGCCACCAGCGCCGCGCGTCCCAGCGCCGCGCGCAGGGTGGGATCGTCTCCGATGATCGCGCCCAGGGCCGTTCGTCTCTCGTCGCCTCGCATGCACACCTTGTCGGTCTCGCACCGACGCCTGTTGCTAGGAAAACCCGTTGGGCGGCTACGCCCCGAGGCCGACCCAGGCTTCGCCGCTCTCGCCGATCTCCTTCTTCCAGATGGGCGCGCGCAGCTTGAGGCGATCGATCGCCGCGCGGCAGGCCTCGAAGGCCGGCGCGCGGTGCTCCGCCGCCGCCGCCACGACGACCGCGACCTCACCGACGGCCAGCGCGCCGGTGCGGTGATGGATGGCGACGCGCACGCCGGGCCACTCGCGCTCGATCTCGACCGCGATCTCGGCGAGGACCGCCTCGGCCATCTCGCGGTAGGCCTCGTACTCCAGACGGACGACGTCGGGCAGATGGTGGCCACGCCGCCGGACGATCCCCGCGAAGGTGACGACCGCGCCCGCATCGCCGCCCGCATCGCCACCTGCGACCGCCGCGATGGCCGCGGCGAGCGTCACCGGCGCCGCCGAGATCCGGATGGCCTCGGGCGCCGAGCCACCGGCAACGGGCGGCAGCAGCGCCAGCTCGTCACCGTCGGCGAGGGTCCGCGTGTCGGGGGCCACCACGCGGTTGACGGCGAACTGCACCCCCGGCAGGAGCGCCGCCACCGACGGATGTCGGTCCGCGATGGCCACGCGTGCGTCGCGCACCGAGGCGCCCGCGGGCAGCTCGACCGTCTCGTGGTCGAGCTGAGTTCGCTCGCGCAGCACCGCGAAGTAGAGGACGTCGACCTTCATTCGCCTAGACTATGCGGGCGAAGGCGCCGCATCAAACCCGCCGAAAACGCCGTATTTTGCCCTGGCCGGTATCAGTTATTCACAGGTAAAGTCAAATAACGGCGGACACGTAGCTATTTTGCGCTTGCACGCGGCGGTTGATAGGCTTTTCCCCGCTCAACCGAGGGAGCATGCTGATAGTGAGGCCCATTTGAAGCGTCCCCTGACGTCCCCCCAGGCTCCGGCTCCGTCCCTTCCCCGTCGTCAACTCTCGCTTCCGTTCAATGCGGACGCGGCGCCGGAGCTCGAGGTCGGAAGCCGTTCCCGGCGCGCGCTGCGGCGCGAGGCCGCCGCGCGCGAGGTTCGCCTCGCGCCCACCCTCGAACAGACGACCGACCAGATGGCCGCGGCGCTGGCGCTCTACCTGCCACCCGGCAAGACGCTGGAGCTGCGGTTGACCAACAACCACTACAGCATGATCTCCGTGCGCCGGAAGGCGGATGGCTACCGACTGCGGCTGCACCAGATGTTCGTCGGCGCCGAGCCGCGGGTGGTGCGGGCGCTCGCCCGCTATGTCGTTCACAACGACCGGCGCGCGTCGACCTTGCTGGGCGAGTTCATCGAGCAGCACCAGCACATCATTCGCCAGCAGGAACGCCGGCCGCGCCACCTCACGGTCCGCACGGCCGGGCGCTACCACGACCTGCAGGCGATCTTCGACCGCCTGAACGGCGAGCGGTTCGGCGGCGCGCTCGACGCGCGCATCACCTGGGGGCCGGTCGCCTCGCAGCGGCAGCGGCGCCGGTCGATCAAGATGGGGAGCTTCGCGGTCGAGGATCGCGTCATCCGCATCCACCCGGCGCTCGACCAGGCCTGCGTCCCCGACTACTTCGTGGCCTGGATCGTCTTCCACGAGATGCTGCACGGCAAGCACGAGGTCAAGCGTGAGAACGGCCGCCGCCGCTTCCACACGCCGGAGTTTCTCGAGGAGGAGCGCCAGTTCTCTGACTATCGCCGCGCCTGTGCCTGGGAGAAGCAGAACCTCGATCGCCTGCTCCGCTCGTAGCTCATCGTCCGGGTTGTCGCTCGCTTTCGGCGGGATTCCGAGATACCTATGACCGGAGCAGATGAGCGACCGCATGGGGCGGCGAAGCCAGTTCATCGACGCCAGCAGGGGCCTTGCGATGCTGCTGGTCTTCCTGTCGCATTTTGCGATTACGTACCTTGGCGTGTTGACCGATCCCCGTCCGGGTCGGATCGCCGCCTTGCTCGCCAGGCCGGCCACACCGACCTTCGTTTTGCTGAGCGGGTTGCTGATTGGATTCCTCAGCGTCGAGCGCCCCGGTTCGTTCCCCGGTCTGGTCGTCAAGCTGGTGGATCGCGGGCTGTTCCTGCTGGGCCCCGCGCACGTGATCATCGCGCTGGCGCACCTCGTGATATTCGGCCACGCCCGTTTCATCTTCATCACGGACGCCATCGGGGTCAGCATCTTGATCGGTCCCTGGATGGTGACCCGGTTTTCGTCGGGTGGGCGAGCGCTGCTGGGGCTCGCGCTGGTGGCCGTGACCTGGCGGTTCCATCTCACCTGGAATCCCACCACCGCCGCGGGGCGCTGGATCCACACAGCCTTCGTGGGCGACGAACCCTTCAAGTACGGCTGGCTGACGTTCCCGTTTCTGCCCTGGTTGGGCGTCTATCTGCTGGCGACCCCGCTGGGAGAGGCCCTTGGTGAGTGGAAGCGCTCCGGCAACGGCTTCGTTCTCCGGCTGGCGATGATTTCAGTCGCCTCGATGAGCGTTGGGCTGGCGCTGGTTTTCATCGGCCGCCGATGCAGTCCGGAGCTTCGTTCGTTCTTCAGCCCCAATCAGAAGTACCCGCCGAGCCCGGCCTACGTTCTGAGCTGGGGTGGCTTGGGGCTGGCCGTCATGACGTGCTTCGCCTGGCTCGACGAGCGGGGGCGCGCTTCCGCGTTGCTGTCTGCGCTTGCCTTGCTGGGCCGTGCCTCGTTGGTGGCGTTCGTCGTGCAGTACTTCGTCTACTACGTCGTGGTGTATTCCCTCCATTTGCCGGCCTCGGGTCTGTGGCCCGCGTACCTCTGCCTGTCGGTGCTGGTCATCTACGGCGTCTCCGCTTTCTGGGATCGCTACCTGGGCAACGACTACCTCACCGTGGGGATTCCCCGCCTGATTCAAGCGCGCGAGCGGGCGGCGCTCTCCCGGCAAGTCTGAGCAGGGGCTGAGCGGCAGGTCGCCGCCGGGCGACCTTTGGCTCGAAAAGGGGATTCTCGCGGGCAGTTCCGGCGCAAATGTGATATGTATCACCGTATCTGATTGCGGAGGTCGAGGAGCGCGGAACTCCTTCCCGATCGACGCACGGCCTCCATCTTCTTCCCATGGCTTTCTCCGCTGAATCCGTGACCCTGGCGGCGGCCCGCGGACGTGATCCCGGGATCGACGCACCTGATTTCGTCGAGATCATCGCGGCGAGCACGGTGCGGCGTCCCCATCACCCGGCGGTGGAGGGGCCTGACGCGACCCTCACGTACGCCGAGCTGGATCGGCTCTCCAATCAGCTGGCCCGGCGCTTCGTCGCCGCGGGGGTCGGGCGCGACAGCTGCGTCGGCATCTCGCTTCCGCGCGGGGCGCGCGAGCTGGTTGCGATGTTGGCGACCAGCAAGGCGGGCGGCGCTTACGTCCCGCTCGACCCGTCGCACCCCATCGATCGTCTGCAGCTCGTTCTGGAGGACGCGGCCCCCCAGGTCATGGTGATCCATCCGGGCTCGCCGCTGGCGGGTGCAACCAAGGCGGCCAACGTCATCGTCCTCGACGACCTCGGACATGTGACCGAGGGCTACGATTCGACACCTCCCCTCGTCGCGCACGATCCCACCCAGCTCGCCTATGTCCTGTTCACCTCGGGGTCGACCGGTCGACCGAAGGGGGTCGAGGTCCCGCGCGGCGCGTTCTCCAATTTCCTGCGCTCGATGGCCCACGAGCCTGGGCTGTCGGAGGCCGAGCGGCTGCTGGCGGTCTCGACGACCTCCTTCGACATCGCGGGTCTCGAGCTGTTCCTGCCACTTTACGTGGGGGCCACGACGGTCATCGCCGATCGCGCGACGGTGATGGATCCGCGCCTGCTCCGGCTGCGCCTGGAGGCGGACGACATCACGTTCATGCAGGCGACCCCGGCGACCTGGCGGTTGCTGCTGGAGGCGGGATGGAAGGGCCACCCGAGGCTGCGGATGCTGTGCGGCGGGGAGGCGTTGAGCAGAGCCCTGGCGGATCGACTGCTCGCCTGCGGAGGTGAGCTCTGGAACATGTACGGTCCCACCGAGACCACCGTCTGGTCCTCGTTGCAGCGGATCGCGCCTGGCACCCAGCGGATCAGCATCGGAAAACCGATCGACCGCACGCAGATCTACGCCGTCGACGATCAACGCCGGCCCGTCCCCCTCGACGCGGTGGGGGAGCTCTGCATCGGGGGCCATGGCCTGGCGCGCGGGTACCGCGGCCGGCCCGACCTCACCGCCGAGCGCTTCGTCCAAAATCCCAGCGGGCCGGCGGGCGACCGCATCTACCGCACCGGAGACCTTGGGCGCCTGTCGGCAGATGGAACCTTCGAGTGCCTCGGCCGCATCGATCACCAGGTGAAGATCCGGGGATACCGGATCGAGCTCGGCGAGATCGAGTCGGTCCTCCGCGGGGTGGAGGGCGTTCGCGAGGTCCTGGTGGTCGCCGAGGACCAGGAGGGCGATCCCAGGCTGTCCGCCTACTGGGTGGGCGCGGCGGAGCGCGATGCGCTGGTCCGGGCGGCGCGTCGCACGCTCCCGCCCTACATGGTCCCTGCCAGCTATGTCCGACTGCAATCGTTTCCGCTCACGCCGAACGGCAAGATCGACCGCAAGAGCCTCCCGCGCGGGGTGGCCGTCGCGTTGCAGTCGCCGCGGCTGAAGCCCCCCAGCGACGACACGGAGACGCGCCTGGAGGCGATCTGGTGCCAGGTGCTGGGGGTGGATCGTGTCGGGGTGGATCAAGACTTCTTCACGCTCGGCGGAACGTCGGTCCTGGCGGTTCAGACCTGCGTGCAGATCGAGAAGGAGACCGGCGTGGAGATCTCGCTGGCCTCGTTCTACGCCTCGCCCACGATCGAAGGCCTGGCGCCGTACGTCACCCGCGTCCGTGAGGCGTCATCGCCCGACGCCCCCATCATCGTCGACCTGCGCCGGAGCAACAGTCGACGCACGCCGCTCTTCTGTCTGCTGGGGGTGTCGCTCTATCACGAGCTGGCGCTCGCCCTCACCGAGGATCGAACGGTCGTCGGAATGCATGTTCCATTCAGGCACGTTCCCGGCACCGATCCGCGGCCGACGGTGGCCGAGATGGCTGCCGGATATCTGGCCTTGATCCGGGACCGGCAGGCGCACGGGCCCTACTACCTGGCCGGCCTCTGTTTCGGAGGGGATCGTCGCCTTCGAGGTCGCCCGACAGCTCGAGGCTCAGGGCGAGGAGGTGGGCCTGGTGTCGGTGATTGACGGGGCCTTGCCGCTCGGGATGGAGACCAATCCCCTGCGCAACCTGGCGGGATACCTTCGCTTCGCTCTCCAGCGGCCCGAGTCGATCGCGGGCGCTGTCCGCAAGAATCTGGGGAAGCTGCGCGCGCGCTGGCAGCCGAGGCCGTCGACGGGCGCGGTGAGGTCCCTGTTGCCGGTCGAGGTGGAGATCGACGGCCCCGAGGCCGACGCCGAGGTGGCCCGCTTCGCCTCGAGCGTGAGGGGCATCCGTGGCCGCCTGTTGATCATCCGGGCGTTGTCCCAGACGCTCCCCAGCTGGAGGATTCAGCCGCCCCATCTCGGTTGGCAGGGGTTTTCAGAGCGCCTGACGATCTGCGAGGTGCCGGCCTCCCATCTGGGGCTTCTGAAGGACCCTCGCGTTCGTGTCGTGGCGAAGGCCCTCGCCGGAGCCATCGCTGCGGACGAGGCTGCGCGGGCGCAGCTCGACCCGCGTGAAGCAGCCTCCGGTTGACCGTCTCGCCCACGCGGAGCCCGGCGCGCGGAGCAGCGGTCACGCCGCGAAGAGATCCAGCGTTCGTTCGATCTCCTCGGGGTCGATCCAGAAATCGTCGCCGCGTGGCAGACCCACCACGAAGCCGAACTGCTGCTGGTCGCGATCGGTCAGATCCTTGAGGATCGCGGAGAACCGGTTGGGCGGTTGCAGGACCAGGACCCCGCCCCCGCTCTCCAGGACCAGGAGGCCGTGCACGAGGCCGCTCCCTTCGACCCCCACCACGACTCTGGCGCCCGCGCAGGCCTGGACGATGGCAGGGACATCCTGTTTGCCCGGATCGACGATGGTGAAGCCCCGGCGGTCGCGCAGCTGTTCGGCGATCTCGGTCTCGTTGCGAAGGACGCGCCGGGATCCGGTCGCTCCGCGCATGATGAACACGCCGGCGTGAGGGCGTGGTTGCACCCGCCGCCGCAGCCGTTCGCCCAGTGAATGAAATCGAGCGCGCTTGCTCCGGTTCTGCCCGATGTCGTCGAAGACGACGAGCTCGCGGAAGAAGGCGCCCTCGGTGCGGACCGGTCTCATCTCCAGCCAGGCCTCGTATCCGGGGGTGTGGTTGTTCACCTTCTGCGCGGTCGTGACGGGGACGCCCTCGGCCAGGGCGAGGGCATACGTGACGCAATCGTCCATCAGCCATTGCCCAAAGAACCGATTCCCACCGGGGGTGCAGTAAAGGGCCCCGCGTTCGATCTCCTGTTCGACCCGCAGGCGCGGAATCCTCCCGGTTCGAGGGTGCAGGTGCAGGGAGGCTCCGCCTTTGTAGAGCACCCCGTCGACCAAGACCGCGTCCCGAATTCGAAAGGCGCGCGACGCGGCATGGACGCTGGTGTTTCCGCCCCGTACCATCGACAGATCTCCGTCGCGCGAGCTGAACTCGCTGAAGCCGGTGATTCGCTCCCACTGATCGGGCAGGAACAGCGCCGGCGGGGCGACCCGCTGGTGGGCCGGCGCGAGCTCCCACGACTGCGAGGCGACCTCTTGCAGGTTGCGGGCGGGCCCTCGCGCCAAGCGTCGCAGCCGCTCGACCACGGGCAAAGCGGTCCACACGGGCGGCACTATATCGAAAATCGTGAGGCGATGAATGTGGGCCGCACTACCATCGGAGGGCATTGAACGGGCCGGACGCTTTGGTACGCTGCCGTTCGGTGGACAGGCCGACCAATCAGTCATGCGCGTCTGGCCTCGCGGCGCAGGGGCGGATCGCCCTCGGCATCGTCGCATTGCTTTCGGCGTCGGGCTGCCACCGCCACTCGTTCGCGCCGGCCCCGGCGCCGTCCAAGCCGCACTGGTCGGCGCCGGCTCCCATTCGCGACGGCGACGGCGTTTTCTTCGTGGGGAACAGCTTCTTCGGGTGGCAGGGGCGCTCGTTGCCAGCCTGGGTCACGGCGCTGGGTCAGGCGGTCTCGCCACCGATCCGGATCGTCACCGGCTCCGATATCGTCTTCGGCAACCATCCGCTGGCAGAGTTCTTGGACCACGCGGCGACCCGGGAGGCTCTTGCCTCGCGCAAGTACCGGGTCTTCGTGTTGCAGGCCGAGGAGCTCGAGGCGGTCGACCACAAGGCGGACTTCCAGCAGGCGGTGCGCGACTTCAACCGCGCGGTCGTCGCGGCGGGAGGGCGGACGATTCTCTTCATGACCTGGGACTTTTCCTGGCGTCCGTTCATCGAGAAGCTCGCCGCGTCATACGACGAGATCGGGCGCGAGCTCGGGATCCCGGTCATTCCGGTGGGGCTCGTCTACCGGGACTGCGGCGACCGGCCCTATGCGCACGGAATGCCGCCCCACTGGTTGATCGCCGACGCCCAGCACGCGCTGGGGGATCTGCACCCGAACGAGAAGGGTGCCGCGGTCGACGCCTACGCGACGTTCGAGATGCTGACCGGGATCAACCCGCACGGGCGCAACTTCACCGCCCCTGGCAACACCAATGACGACGACATCATGAAGTATCTCTCCGCCATGTCGTGGGCCCGGGTGGAGCCCCGGCTGCGGACCGACACCGACACCCCGGCCGTCCGGGTCAGCGCAATCGCCAGGCCCGCGCCTTCTCTGTGAGCCCGGCCAGCGCGGGCGCCTTCGCGGCTGAATAGGCGAGCAACGTCGTCGCGCCGCCGGCGATCGCCGCGCGCTTCGCCGCCGCGTACGCCGCTGCCTCCTCGGGGTGCGCGCGGAGGTAGTCCCGGAGCGCGAGGTTGTCGCGCCAGCGCCGGCCGCCCTCTTCGACCAGCGCCAGGTTGAAAGCGCGGAGCGCGGTTCGCTTGCGGAAGTAGATCCGGCCGGAGACGCCGGCCTCGCCGAGGTCTTCATAGCCGAGCGCCACCACCCTCGGGCGGAGCTCCTCGAGGGCGGCCCAGACGGTCGGCGAAGCGCCGAGCATCAAATCGACAATCGGTTTGCCCGCCAGCCCGGGGACGGCGGTGGAGCCGATGTGCTCGAACTTCAGCGACGCGGTGGCCAGGCCGAGGCGGACGCGATCGCGCTCGGCGCGGTAGCGGCCCTCGTAGTGGGGGTCGGGGTCGGTGATCTCGACGGGCTCGTCCACATTGGCGCTCACGGGCGCGCATGATAGCGCGCGCTCGCCCGATTAAAAGAGGCCGCCGCGCGCGGCCCGTGAGGCGGCCGCCTCCGCGCCCATGGCCTCGCGAATCGGGCGGGGTCTATCTCTTGAGCACGCCGGCCAGCCGGCCGGGGAGCTCCATCTCCTCGATCTCCTCGAGCGGCTTTTCCAGCGCCAGTGACCAGTTGGGCCACTCGTTGACGGTCCCCGGCAAGTTGGGGCGCTCGGGCGCAGCGACCGCGTCGTCGAGCGTGGCCAGAAGGACGCGCGACGGCGCCTGCGCCAGCGCCCGGTGGGTCGATTCGATCACCGCCTCGACGGGCGCCTGCTCGTCGAGGTTGCCGAGCAGGCGCAGCTTCTCGCGCAGCGCCTTGGTCCCGGCCTCGTTGGGGTCGATCCCGATCTGTTTTTGCGCCCTGGCGTCGAAGCCGCTCCAGAGGCCGGCGATGGTCGGCAGATCGTGGGTGGTGACGCTGGAGAGCGCCAGCTCCGGGAAGTGGTGCGGCGGCGCCGGCTCGAAGTAGAGCAGCCGGTACGACATCATCCGGTGGTGGTGCAGCCGCTCGCGCACGCCCGGCTCGACGGTGCCGAGATCCTCGCCGATGATGAAGGCGCGCGCCCGCTCGCTCTCGAGCGCCACGATCGCCATCAGCTCGTCGGCGCGCGCACGCACGTAGCTCCCCCGCTTGGTCCCGAGCGCCCGTGGGATCCAGAACAGGCGGAAGAGACCCATGACGTGGTCGATCCGCAGCCCGCCGACGTGCGAGAGCATCCCGCGGATCGTCTCGATGAAGGGCTGGTAGCGGGCGGCGCGCAGCCGGTGCGGGATGAAGGGCGTCAGCCCCCAGTCCTGGCCGGCCGCGTTGAACTCGTCGGGCGGGGCGCCGACCGAGACGTCACGCGCCAGCAGGTCCTGCCAGCACCAGGCGTCGGCGCCGGCCACGTCGAGGCCGATCGGCAGGTCGTTGATGATGGCGATCGTCTGGGCGGCGCGGGCCAGCTGCGTGTCGAGCTGCCACTGCAGCCAGCTGTGAAAGGCGATGCGCCCGCCGTTGGCCTTGCGAAACACGGCGGCGCCGTCCCCGTCGGGTCGCCGCAGCGGCTCCGGCCACCTGCGCCAGTCCTTGCCGTGCAGCTCGGCGATCGCGCAGTAGGTGGAGAAGTCGGTCAGCGCCTGGCCTCTCCCCCGGCGGAACCAGTCGAACCCGTCTTCCTGGCCGCCCCGCTTTGCGAAGTCGGCGAAGATCGCCTCCAGCGCCTCCGTCTTCAGCTTGAAGATCGCGTCGCGGTCGATCTTGCGGGTGGCGTTCAACGCGCGCCCGGCGTTGCCGAGCCGTTCGCGCGTCCCTGCCTCCAGCCGCTCCCACCCCGGCACCTCCTCGACGCGCAGGAAGAGCGGGTTGGCGAACCGGCGGCTCGACGGGTAGTAGGGGGAGGGCTCGATCGGCAGCACCGGCGTCGGCGCCACCATCGGGTTCACCATCACCACGCCGCCGCCGAGCCGCCTGGTGAAGCGCCCGATGCGCGCCAGGTCGGCCAGGTCGCCGATCCCCCAGCTCTGCCGAGAGCGCGCGGCGTAGACCTGCGCCGCGAAGCCCCAGGTACGCAGGTCGTGGGGCAGGAAGCAGTGCCCCGGGCTGACGATCAGCGAGACGTCGCCCCCCTCGCCGTGCCCCTCGGGATGCAGGCGGTGGTAGCCGTGGGGCAGATCCCCCGGCAGCTCCCCCTCGACGACGCGGTGGCCCCCGTCCTCCAGCACCAGATCGGCGCGGCCTTGCCACCTGCGGTCGCTGCCGGGGACCAGGACGCGCACCGCGTGCGAACCGTCGTTTTCGGGCGCCTCGGCGTGCGGATCGGCCCACATCGCGGCCTTGAGGGCGGCGCGCGTCTCGTCCGAGGTGGTGTGCGCGGCGCCGGCCGCGTCGTGGAAGCCGGCGACGATGCCGAACGGATCGGTCTCCGGGTGCTTGCGCCTGTCTTTGTCTTTATCTAGGGCCATGGGCGCGGGCGGCGGACGCGGAACGAGAGCTCGGTGAACAGCAGGCCGCGGAAGACCATGGCCCAGTTGATGAAGATCAGCATGACCGGTTCCAGCCAGCGGGGAATGGTGTTCAGCGTGCCGGTCAGGCCGTCGAGCGAGAACAGCGACTGGAAGGCCATCAGCCGCATCGCCAGCGGTCCGTGCTGGATGAGGCCCGTCGGCGCCAGCAGCACCGCGGCCATGAGGACGCTCGGCGCCAGCCACTCGGGCCAGTGCGCGGAGATGAACCGCGCCGCCTCCATCAAGAGCCCGAACGAGCGGGTGCGTCCCCCGCCCAGGTAGATCATCTCGGGGATCGGGTTGAAGAAGACCACCATCGTCAGGTCGACCAGGACGAAGATGATCGTGCCGCGATCGCCGAAGCTGCGGGCCACCACGCTGACGACCAGCTGGATGACCCAGGTCGCGAACATGACGCTGATGACGTCGCTGAAGTGCGCCAGGAAACTATCGCGAAAGTCGCCGAAGCCGATCTTGCGTCCGGCCACCGCCAGCCCGACCAGGTTGAGATAGCTGGAGGCGAGAAAGGCGATCAGGAACGCCAGCAGGAAGCCGCCCAGCATTCCCCCGCCCCCACCCAGCGAGCCCAGCAACCCACCTCCGATCTGTAGGAGCGCCGCATACAGCGGCAACACCACGGCCGCCGGCCAACCCCGCAACGCCAGGCGGATCGCTTTTCCCGCGAGGCGTGCGTAGAGCTTCAGCATCGGGGGATGATACCTTAGCCGGCGCTCATGGCGTCGCACGGCCGATACACGATCCTCGGAAAGCTGGCCGACGGCGGCATGGCCGAGATCTTCCTGGCCGTCCAGCACGGGGCCGAGGGGTTCGAGAAGCAGGTCGTCCTGAAGCGCATCCTCACCCAGTATTCCGCGGATCCGCAGTTCCGCAACATGCTGCTCGACGAGGCGCACATCTCGATGACCCTGCAGCACGGGAGCATCGTGCAGGTCCTGGATCTCGGGGTGGCGGCCGGGCGCTACTTCCTGGCGCTGGAGCTGGTCGACGGCTGGGACCTCGAGAAGATCCTCCAGCGCGCCTACAAGGCGGAGATGGTCTTTCCGACCGCGCTCGGCCTCTATGTCGTGGCCGAGGTCTGCCGGGCGCTCGCCTACGCCCACGGCAAGAGCCGCGACGGCAAACCGCTGGGGATCGTCCACCGCGACATCAGCCCGAACAACGTGCTCCTGAGCGGCGAGGGGGAGGTGAAGCTGGCCGACTTCGGCATCGCCAAGGCCCAGCGCAAGCGCGAGCAGACTGCCGCCGGCGTCATCAAGGGCAAGGTCGCTTACATGTCCCCGGAGCAGGCTCGGGGCGAGGCGATCGATCGCCGGTCGGACATCTTCTCCGTCGGGTCGATGCTGTACCGGATGATGACCGACCGGCTGCCCTTCGAGGCCAACAACGACCTCGAGTCGCTGCTGCGGGTGCAAAAGGCGGAATTCCCCCCGCCCGAGGAGGCCAAGCCGGGCCTCGGCGCCTCGGTGGCGGCGATCATCCGGCGGGCGATGCGCCTCCAGCCGGCGGAGCGTTATCAGACGGCCGAGGAGATGCTGGTCGAGGTAGAGCGGGTGCTGCGCACCGAGTTCCACTCGGCCGGACAGACGGAGCTCAAGTCCTGGCTGGTGCAGCTGGGGCGCCGCGACAACGCGCCGTCGATCGGGCGGGCGCCGCGCGACGAGGCGGGCGTGGTGAAGGACATCGTGGGGACCGATCTGTCGATCGGGACCTCGTTCGAGCTGCGCGATCTCGATCTGTCGTCCGAGCAGACCGAGCTGCAACGCGGGCGCACCCCCTCGCCCGAGCCCAAGCCCTTCCCGGGGGGAAGTCTCAAGGAGCCGCCGCCGCTGCCCCGCAGCGGCCACACCGCCGAGATCGCCAAGCCGGGGGCGAACCCGCCCGCGCGGAGCCGCTCAGGCGGGTTCTGGTTGGGCGTCATCCTCACCCTCGGCGCGGTGGTGGGGGCCCGGTACGTCTGGGTCTGGGCAGAAAACAGGGGCGTGATGACCGCGCTCGGCCTTGGTGGAAAAGACGGCAGTGACGGCAAGGCGCGGGCGCCGTCCGCGCCGGCGCCCGCACCTGCGGAACCGGTGGGACCGTCGGCATCGCCCACACCGCCGTCGAACGCGGCTCAGCCCGGGCAGCCTGCGCAGCCGGCACAGGTCCCTTCGGCCCCGGCGGCCACTGCGGACAAGACGCTGGCCGACGCCGCCTCCCCGGCCGTTACGGCGCGGGCCGTCGCCGGGGGCTCCCCGGACGCGCATCCGGCCGCTGCGGAGGCGCAGGCCGCCGAGCAGAAGCCGTTGCCCTCGGGTCCGCCGGCGGAGAAGACCGGGGAGGGGGCGGACACCGACGAGGAGGCGCTGCTCCGCAAGGCGGTGCCGAACGCCGAGAACGCGGTCATCGGCGAGGACGAAGCGGAAGCAGAGCCGACGACGGCCGCCAAATCGAAGCCGGCCGCCAAGTCCCACGCCACGCCTGGAAAACCGGCTCCCGAGGTCCCGCGGGTCGAGACCGCGATCCTGCATTTCACCAGCGTGCCGGCCGGCGCGGTGGTGAAGACCAAGGCGCGCGTGCTCGGCCGCACGCCGATCGCGCTGCACTTCAAGACCGGCAACACCTACGAGATCGTCCTCGTCAAGCGCGGCTACGAGCCGGCGACGCGCAAGGTGGCCGTCCGCGACACGAAGGATCGCAAGCTGGCCGTGACGCTGAAGAAGACGCCGCCCCCCAAGCACACGTTCTTCCACCCTCACCGATGAGAACGGCGGGCTGGAAGGCCGCGCCGCCACGCGCGCCCTCGGTCGGCCTGCTGGCGGTCGCCGTCCTGGCGGCGGCGCTGGTCGGTCCGGCGCGCGCGGACGGCGCCCAGGGCTCGGAGGCCGACATCGATGCCCTGCGCGCCTCCGCGCTGGCGGCGATCGCGCGTGCGCGTGCCGCCGGCGGGTCGGAGGTCGTCCGCGAGGTGACGCTGCCGTCGATCGAGCGCCTGGTGGCCGACGCCGATCTCCGCCGCGCGTCGATCACCAAGCCGGCCCGCGACGAGGCCTTCGTGCGCGACACGCTGACGACCGCGCGTGCCTACGCCGAGCGGGTCGCCAGGGGGGACGATCCTTACCGGACGGCCACCGGCGAGCTGGTGAAGGCCTACCGCGCCGGCTGGGACGGGACGCTGCAACCCTACGCGCTCTACGTGCCGCGCGGCTACGACGGCCCCAGAAAGAATGCAGACAAGACTGCAGACAAGAAGGCGTCCGCTCCGGCCTCCTGGCCGCTGGTCGTGGCGCTGCACGGCGCGCTGTCGGACCACAAGCACAACCTGCGGCGGGTGTTCGGGCTCGACAACCGGCCGGGCGAGACGGACGCCGAGGCCTCCCGCAACCAGCTCCCGCTCCCCGACGTCCCGGCGTTCGTCGTCTCGCCGCTGGGCCGCGGCGAGATGATGGGCTACGACGGCCTCGGCTACGACGACGTCATGCGGGTGATCGCCGACGTTCGCCGCGCCTATCCGATCGATCCGGACCGGATCACGCTCACCGGCCTTTCGATGGGGGGCGGCGGGACCTGGGCGATTGGCCTGCGCCATCCCGAGCTCTTCGCCGCGCTGGCGCCTGTCTGCGCCGTCGCCGACTTCCGGCGCATGGTCCAACCGGCCGACGCCGCCCTCTACGATCTGGCGCGGCTCGCCGCGCTGTCGCCGCCGGAGCTCGCCGCGAACGCCGCTCACCAGCAGGTCTTCATCTTTCACGGCGACAAGGATCCGATCGTCCCGGTCGAGGATTCGCGCCAGATGGCCGCGCGCTTCGAGGCGCTCGGCTGGCTGGGCAAGAACGTCCACTACACCGAGTATCCGGGCGTCCAGCACGCGGCCTGGATTCCCGCCTACAAGGACGCCGAGCTCTTGAAGATGCTCGCCACGATCAAGCGCGATCCGGCCGCGCCCAGGACGCCGCTCTCGCCGCCGCCCCCGGGCGAGGCGATCCCGGGTCTGGCCAGCAAGAGCGTTCCCCGCCAGCACCCGCACCTCTACGTCTACGGCACGAACGGTCCGCCCGAGGCGGTGGCCGCGGCGCGCGCGCTGGCCAACGCCCTGGCCGACTGGGGGCCGATGATCGCGGCGAAATTCGCGGTCAAGAGCGACCGGGAGGTGACGGCCGGCGATCGCGCGCGGTTCAACCTGGTGCTGGTCGGCGCGGCGCCGCTCAACACGCTCGTCCGCGGGCTCCCCCTCCCGATGCAGGACGCGCGCCCGCTCGGCGATCGCGCCTTCCGGGCCCAGGTGCCCGACGCGCGCGCCCCCAGCCGGTACGGGCTGGTCTTTGGCGCCCTCACGCCACGCGGCTTCGCGCGGCTGCAGCGCTTCGCCCGCCACAACCGCGACGCCTGGACCCCCGAGAGCAACCGTTCGTTCACGTTGTTCGACAACTAGCGCGCCAGGTGGCCTCGCCAAGCGGCCAGCTGAGAGAGGCAAGCTTGTGAACAATCGCATATTGACCGCAGCCGGGGAGGACGAAACAATGCTGACAGGAGGCCGAATGATGGCGTCGAGAGGCGTACTGGTGGCGGCTCTGGCCGCGGGCGCGCTGGCCGGGAGTGGTTGCGGCAGCGGTGGCCACGAAGCCGTGGTGATGGTGATCGACGAGGGGATCGATCTCACCGCAGCCGATCTGCAGGGCAAGGTCGTGGCCAGCTACACGGAGACCTGCGTCGACGACTCCTCGGGCGGCGGAGGCTACGACGCGGGCGCGGTCGACGGCGGTGGTCTCTCGTTCGCCATGCTCAAGCAGATGTACCTGGCGG
Source organism: uncultured Pseudomonadota bacterium (assembly GCA_963847705.1). Taxonomy (GTDB): domain Bacteria; phylum Myxococcota_A; class Polyangia; order Fen-1088; family Fen-1088; genus JADGRB01. The sequence goes on from CAWKBC010000021.1 coordinate 38,883, forward strand.
CCCTGTCGCAGCCTGACGACAGCTGCCACTTGAGCTCCGGCATCAGCGCCAAGGCCGATCCGCTGGCCGTCGTCGCCCAGTTCAAGAGCCGCTGGAACGCGATGGTCCGCGCGAACCAGACGCCCTCCGACGTCTTCAGCGCCAGCGAGATCGCCCAGCTGACGGGCCCCGTCGACGCCGAGCTCTTCGGCGCCTTCAACTATCACGGCACCGCCACCTCCAGCACCGTCGCCCATGAAAACGGGAACGTCCAGTTGGTGCTGGTCGAGCGCCAGCTGGCGTCGGAGGGATCGCTGCAGACCAACTTCCCCTGCATCGCGCAGGCGGACATCGACCAGGTGGTCGAGCTGTTGAACGATCCGCAGGTCTACGCCGCCTCGGTCAACCAGCCCGCCCAGATCGACGGCGAGCTGGCAGACGCTCAGGCCACGCACCACGTCCAGATCGTCAACGAGAGCTTCGGGGCCGAATCGCGCCAGACGCTGGAGATGTTGCAGCAGCAGAATTGCCCGAACAGCGTCGACCTCTCGGCCTACTTCGCGCTCATCGACAAGGAGACGATCGACCACAACGCCACCATCGGTGGACCGTCGCTCCTCACCGTTCAGGCGGCCGGCAACGACGGGGTGAAGATCGACACCGGCAGCGACTCGCTCTCCTGCGACCTCGGCGATCCGAAGGCGCTGCTGGTCGGCGCCTACAACCCAGAGACGCTGGTCCAGAACACGTTTTCCAATTACGGCGCCTGCGTGAACGTCTACGCTCCGGGGCAGGCGATCGTCGTCGACTACGCGGGCGGGTGGGTGACCTGGGCCAGCGGCACCAGCTTCTCCTCGCCGTTGACCGCCCGCCTGGCCTCGATGACGGCGGCCACGCCGTTCGATCCGACGGCCGCGCGTACGGCGATCGTCGCCAAGGCCGACCCGACGACCCAGTTTCTGCCGGTGGGGCTGTTCCCCGGCGACTTCTTCTACGTCCCGGGGACGCAGTATCCGGAGTTCGCCGTCCCCGCGGTCGCCGCCAGGGCCGCGCCACCCCACCGTCCCCCCACCGAGTACGAGCTGCACCGGGTCTTCGGACCGCTCAACCGCCTGAAGCGCCTGCGTCCGTGAGGAGGACCGGCCACTCCGTCTTGACCTCGATTTAACCTTCGAGCGGGGTCGAAAAGCTTGGGCGACCGGCCTATACTGCCGCGTCTATGGCGAATCTGAAGCTGAAACCTGGGGTCATCACCGGCAACGCTCTCAAGGAGGTCTTTGCTTACTGCAAGGAGGTCCATGCGGCGATGCCGGCGGTCAACGTGATCGGCTCGCACTCCGCGAACGCCGCGATGGCGGCGGCCAAGGAGGCCAAGGCGCCGGTCATCGTGCAGCTCTCGCACACCGGGTCGCAGTTCTACGGCGGCAAGACGCTGGACAACAGCCAGCAGCAGGCCTCGATCGCCGGCTCGATCGCCGGCGCGCACCACGTCCGGACGCTGGCCAAGGTCTACGGCGTGCCGGTCATCCTGCACACCGACCACTGCGCCAAGAAGATCCTCCCCTGGGTCGAGGGGGTCATCGCCGCGGGCGAGGAGTACTTCGCGCGCAACGGCGAGCCGCTCTTCAGCTCGCACATGCTGGACCTCTCGGAGCAGCCGCTGGCCGAGAACATCGACATCAGCGCCCGCACGCTGACCCGCATCGCCAAGATGAACATGACGCTGGAGATCGAGCTGGGGATCACCGGCGGCGAAGAGGACGGCGTCGACAACTCCGGCGCCGATCACTCCAAGCTCTACACCAGCCCCGAGGATGTGCTGAAGGCCTACGACGTCCTCAACCCGATCGGCAGCTTCACCGTCGCCGCGGCGTTCGGGAACACGCACGGCGTCTACGCCCCGGGCAACGTCAAGCTGAAGCCGACCATCCTGCGCGACTCGCAGAAGTTCATTCAGGAGCAGCGCAAGACCGGTCCCCATCCGGTGAACTTCGTCTTTCACGGCGGCTCCGGCTCGTCGCCCGAGGAGATCAGCGAGGCGGTCTCCTACGGCGTGGTGAAGATGAACATCGACACCGACACCCAGTGGGCCTTCACCCACCCCATCAAGCAGTTCATGGACGAAAAGGGCGCCTACCTGATGTCCCAGATCGGCAACCCCGAGGGTCCCGACAAGCCGAACAAGAAGTACATCGACCCGCGCGGGTGGCTGCACATCGGCGAAAAGGGGATCACCGCTCGGCTGGTCCAGGCGTTCAAAGAGCTGGGCGCCTTCGGCAAGTTCGAGTTTTAGAACACAGGAACCCCTGGGAGGGTTCCTGCGACCTCCGCTTTTCAGCGCGAGAATCGCGGCCATGCGCGGTACGTGTGATCGCCAGCACCTGTAAGTGGAGGTGTTCTTTCAGATTTTTCTATGAGGCGGGTCTGAGTGGGTGAGCGGACGGGGAACGTGGTCCCGTCCGGCCCCCTCATGAGCCTCGCCTCAATCACACCGTTCGTCCGTCCGATGTCTGGGGCGCGAGGCTCGCTATTTTTTTGGCGAAGGAGCAGCTCATGTTGACGCGCGCGGGATCGAAGACGGGGATTTTGACGGCCGTGGCGCTGGCCACGCTGGCGGCCGGCTGTCGCAAAGAAGGGGTCACCGACCAGGGGCAGATCGGCGCCGCGGTGGGCGAGGTGATGGCGAGCGCCGACGAGTCCGCGAACAGCGGCACGACCACCGCGATGCTGCCGGCGCTTCCGGTCGTTCCGGTCCTGCGCGCGCCCGCCGAGCTGCGGCCGCCGCTCTGGCGACGGGCGATGGGTGCGCTGACCCTGATCCCGCCCGCCTACGCCGATTCCTGTCTGCCGGTCACGTACTCCGCCTGCACCGCAGGCGTGCGGACCGCGACCTTCAACGGCTGCACCGTCGGCCTCGTCGCCGTCGACGGCTCGGTGAACCTCACTTTCAGCGACGCGGCAGCCTGCAACATCGCCACCGTGGGCGACAGCGTGAACCGCACCGGGAGCCTGACGCTGTCGGCGCTCGGCGGCTCGCTGGCCATCACCGCGCCGGGCGGCGGTCAGACGCTGACCCGCACCGCCACCGGGTTCACCTTCGCGGTGCCGGGGATGGAGCGCGTCCTCACGCTGCCGAGCGGCCGGACGCTGTTCGACATCAGCACGGCGACCTCCACGCCGCTCACCATCACCGGCAGCTCGCGTGCCGACATGGTGATGGTGGGCGGGACGCTGGTCGTCACCCACAAGCTCGCGGGCTACTCGGTGGCGCTCACGCCGGACAACCTGGCCTGGACGCCGACCTGCAACTGCGCCTCCTCGGGCTCGCTCAGCGGCACCGTCTCGGGCGGCGGCAAGGACGACGGCAAGTCGGCCACCGTCACCCTCACCGGCTGCGGCACCGCCGACGTGACCATCGACGGCGACACCGAGAGCGTCACGATGGACCGCTGCGCGGCGATCTGAGGGCCCGCTGACGACCCCGTCCTGATTAGCGAAGCTCGCGGGCGGGCAGACCCGACCACCAGGAGATGCTCAATGTCAGGACGGCGGCGATCGAGCTGGCGTCGCCGCCGGGCACCGCGCGCAGCCCGCAGGCCGGAGTGATCGACCAGCCGCCGCTGGGGCGGCTGGTGAAAAACGCGTCGTAGCTCAGGCCGGCGGTCAGCAGCATTCCGTAGGTGCCGTGGGTCTCGTCGCCCACGCGGGCTGGGTCTTTCGCCGAGGCCCCGCCCAGACCCAGGCCCGCGTGCGCGGCCAGGTGGCGCCAGAGCCGCGCCTGCGCCTCCAGCGTCAGGCCGCCGAGGGCGGTCGTGATGCCCCGGCGCGAGGCGCTCCCGTCCTCGATGCCCAGGCCCAGGCCCCAGCGATCGGTGAGCATCTCGCCCAGGTGAACGGTGAGGGCGAGCCCGGTCGCCGTGCCGTCGCGCTGCCCTTTGTCCCAGGTGGCGAGCGCGTTCGCGCCGGCCCCGGCCGAGAGGTAGTAGCCCTGCCGGGCCTCGGGCGCGCGAAGCGCCTGCGCCTGCGCCGCGTGCCCACCGAGGGCGATGGCCACGACCACCAGCACCTGCCGCCATCGCGAGCACGCCCCTCGGCCTGATCGACGGTGGCTCATCTAGAACTCCGCCCGGAGCCCGAGGAACGGGAGGATGGGCAGGCCCTGGCTCACCTTCGACTGCGTGTAGTCGTAGTTGTAGGCGATCCCCTCGGGGTTGGTGTGGTTGGTGGCGTTCTGCAGATCGAGGTAGGCGTCGAACAGCCAGCGATCGAAGACCCATTGCTTGTCCAGGCGAATGTCGAGCTGGACGAAGGAGGGCTGGCGCGCGCTGTTCACCGGGCCGAACACCGGGTCGTAGGCGTCGGTGACGCTGTTGAAGACGCTGCCGACCACCGGCGTCTCTGGGTTCCCGCTGACGTAGCGGAAGCGCGAAGCGATGCGCCAGTGGCGCGGCAGATCGTAGGAGGCCACCGCGGTCAGGATGTTGGTCTGGTCGTAGTCGAAGAGGCGCCACTCGGTTTGACCCGAGTCGAGGCGCTCCGAGCGCGACAGCGTGTAGGCGATCCAGCCGACGAACCCCGCGGCGAGCTCACGCCGGGCCACCAGCTCGAGGCCGATGATCCGGCCGCGGCCGCCGTTGTCGTAGTGGAGGGGCACCTCGGCGCCGTTCACGACCTGCGTGGCGTCGGTGGCGCTGACCAGGTTCGAGAGGCGCTTGTAAAAGCCGGTCGCGTCGAAGGTGGTGCGGGACCAGGGGCGCCACTCGGCCCCCGCCGCCAGGTGGACGGCCCGCTCGGCCTTGAGCGCCGGGTTGCCGAACCCGGCGTCGGTCTCCTCGACGTTGGGCGTTTGGTCGTAGAGACCGAGCGCCCCCTTGACCGCCCAGCGGGGCGACAGCTCGTAGCGCGCCGACAGCCGCGGCTCCAGGACGCCCTGGTGAACGACCTGAAAGTAGTCGGCCCGCACCCCGGCGGAGATCAGCAGCGGCTTCGTCGGCCGCAGCTCGAGCTCCGCGAACAGGCCCGGCGACCACCACCAGGGATCGTTGAGGTGCGACTCTTCGACGTCGGTCAGATCCTGGTTGCTCATCGGTTGTCCTTCCAGCGGGGGCGCCGGCAGCCGGACGTGCCCGCTGTAGTGCTCGGCCAGCGCGTCGGTGCCGGCGACCAGCGTCGCCCAGGGCCGGAGGCGCAGGCGCAGCGTGTCCCGGAGCTGGACGGCCCGCCGATGCAGGTCGAGGACCAGATCGCCGAGGCTGATCGTCTCCACGTCCTGCCCGGCCGACAGGCGCAGCGTGTTCTCGATCCCCTCGCGCGGCGTGTAGCGGTCGGCGACCAGCGCGCGCCAGAATCCCGTCCGCGTGTTCAGCTGATTGCCGGTGGCCTGCTGGGAGAAATCAGCCGGGTTCTTGAACAGCAGCGCCAGCCGATCGTCGGCGGCGAAGGCGATCGCCCGCAGATCGTGCGCGGGGCTGAGCCGGTAGTTCGCCAGCAGCTGCGCGTCGTAGTAGACGGGCGCGGTCAGCCAGCTGACCGGCTGCCCGCTTCCGGAGGCGGCGGCGCTGATGACGGCGTCCAGGTAGCTGCGCCGCGCGGCGACGGCGATGCCGCCCCGGTCACCCAGCGGCGCTTCGAGGTAGACGCCGGTGTCGAGCACGCTGACGTCGACGTAGCCGCCGAAGCGCTTGGGCTTGAGCTCCTTGAGGTGCACGTCGACGATGCCGCCGGTGGCGCGCCCGTACTCGGGCGAGAAGTTGCCGGGCACGAACTCGATGTTGTCGATGATCCCTTCGGGCAGGACGCTGCGCAGGCCGCCGAAGTGGTAGACCAGCGGCACGTCCATCCCGTCGACGAAGATTCTGGGTGTCCTCGGGCGCGGAGCCGCGCACGATGAGGAGGCCGCTGCCCGCGGGCGCCCGGGCCACGCCGGCCAGATCCTGGAGCACCGCCAGCGGATCGCCGGCCGTGCCGGGGACCTTGTCGATGACGTCGGCGGTCAGCACGACGTGCGTGACGTCCTTCTTGGGGCGCGCGGCGGTCACCGTCACGTCGAGCGGGTTCGCCTGGCCGCGCTCCACGTAGTAGGTCACCACGGTCTTTTCGCCGTGGCGGATCTCCTCGCTGGTGCGGAACGGGAAGTAGGCGGGGGCTTCGACCTCGACGTGCCAGGCGCCGGGCGCGAGATCGAAGAAGGCGAAGCGACCGTCGCCGTCGGTGGTCGCCTCGTAGGCTTCGGGCGGCGACGCGCCCGCCTGGCCTGCCTTGTCGACCTTGTCGGCGTTGTCGGCGTTGTCCTCTTGGCTGACGGTGACGACGGCGCCGACGAGCGGGCTCCGGGTGCCGCGCTCGCGGAGCTGCCCGGCCAGGCTCTCGCGTGGGGGAGCCTTCGCGGCGGCCGGTGAGGCTGACGCCCGTGGCGCAGCGAACGCCGGCGGCGCCGGCGTCTTGGCCTGGAGGCGGAACTTCACCTTGTACGCCAGCTCCACCGCGACGGGCTTTCCGTCGCTCTCGGCCGGCTCGAACAGGTAGCCGCCGGCGGCAGCGACGGCCGCCCTGTCGAACGCCTCGCGCCCGGGCCCCGCGGACGTCGCCACCTCGGCGTGGCCGACGTGTCCGGCGGCGTCGATGGTGAGGTCGAGGATCACGTCGGCCTCCAGGCCGGCGGCGGCCGCGTCGGGCGGGTAGGTGGCGTCGACGAAGATGATCTGCTTGGGCAGCTTGCTGGGCCCGCCGTTCGCCGGGGCGTCGGCGGCTCGGGCCGTCGCGGTCAGGGCGAGAGCCAGCAGGCCAAGCAAGACGGCGCGCTTCACGGCGTCGGCTCCAGCGAGGCGGTGGCGGTGGTCCAGCCCACGCCGCCCCGGTCGTCGCGGACGACGACGATCAGGCGCGAGGCCGGCCGGGCGTCCACCCGGGTGGCGGGCGGCGTCCACTTGTCGGCGCTGGCGTCGGCCAGGCTGTTGGCGCCATCAATGAACAGCGTCCGGCTGTCGTGAAAGTCGCCCAGCTCGGCGAACCAGCTGAAGAGCAGCGTCTCGCGGAGCGTGGCGGTCCCGCCGTCGAGGCCCGGCCCCACGTACGTTTCGGCCTGACCGTCGTCGATGGCGACGTGAAGCAGGCTGTCTTGCACGCGCGGCACCTCCACGCTGCCCGCGTCGTCCAGCGTCTGCGTCCCCGCCGCCAGATCGACGCTGAGGGCGCCCGGGACGGGGTTGGCGTTCGAGATGGCGCCGGCTTCGATCGGCAGGTTCACCACGGTCGTCCCCAGCTGCACGGCGGCTCCCTGGGTCACGCGCACCGAGATCCGGATGGGGAAACCGCCGCTGCAGGAAAGCGGCTGGCCGTCGAATCCAGCGCCGCAGAGCGCGGCGAGCAGGTCGGGCGGAAACGGGTTGGTGAAGGAGACCGTCGGCCCGGTGCCGAGCTCGAAGGCGGGCAGGGGCGCGGTCAGGCCGGCGGCCGCCAGCATCGTGCTGGCGTCGCCGAAGGAGATCGGGCAGACGTAGCCGTCGTTGGCCTGGCCGACCAGCGGGCACCACGACCAGTCGAGCTCCAGTGGCGCGTCCGACGGGCTGTAGATGAGCGGCGTCATCGTGGTGGTCTCGCCCTGGGCGGGGTTGACGGGCGCCGCCTGCAGCGCCAGCAGCCGGAGCTTCGAGAGCAGGATGGGCGAATCGAAGCTGGCGCCGCAGCCGCCGAGGCCGGCGGCGAGCAGGCCGAGCGCGAGCAGGGTGGCGACGGCGCTGGTGCGGCGAACGAGCACCGTGCGCAAGGCCCAGCAGAGAAAGCGGCGGTCCAGGGTCATGGCGTGTCCAGGCGAAAGTGGGCGGTGAAGCTGAAGGTGGTGGCGACCGGGACACCGTCGCGCAGCGCCGGGCTGAAGCGCTCCTCGCGCGCGGCCTGGCGGGCCGATTCGTCAAAGGCCTCGTCATGGCTGCTGCGGCCGACGGTGACGGAGAGGACGCGGCCCGCAGCGTCGAGCGAGATGACCAGCAGGACGTCCGCCTCCACGCCGGAGGCGCGGCGCGCGTCGGGGTAGTGCGGCTTCACCTCGCGCAAGCGGCGGGGCGGCGTCAGCACGCTGCCCGGGTGGGGGAGGCCGCGGGCGGCTCGGTTGGAGCTGGCCGGCGGCTCGGCGGCCGGGATCGACGTGCGCGCAGCCGTCGTCGGAGTCGTTCCAGCCAGGCTGCCGCCGGCGGCGAAGCTCGGTCCCTGTCCCGTTTCAGACGTCGATTCCAGCGACAGCCCGACGAGCTTGAGCGGCGTGGGTGGCGGCGCGGCGGCCGGCTGGGGCGCTGGCGGCGCGCGCAGGGCCTCGCGCCGGGCCACGTGTGGGACGCTCGGGCGCGGCGACGCGATCGGCGCCGCTGCCGCCGCCGGGCGGGACGGCAGCGGTGCCTGGTGGGCCCGGACGGTGATTCGGGTGGAGCGCGGCGCGACGGGCGGTGCGACGCGCGTGCGCCAGACCGCCGCGGCCACGCCGGCGTGGACTGCCACCGCCAGCACCCAGAGCGCGGCGTCGGTCCACCACCAACGGCGGCCCGGCTTGGCCGCCTCCAGCGCGGCGCGCGCGGCCGTGGCGGTGGCGACTCCCAGCGGCGCCACACGCCCGCGCCGCGCCCGCCGCCGCCGCCGCACGGGTGCGCAGGGAGCCGCTCGCACGAGGCGCACGTGCGGACCCGGGCGGCGCGGGTCGGATGTCGGCGTCAGGGACCGCGTCACTGGGCGGGTCCCGGGACGGGGGCGGTTCCTGGGGTGGCTTCTGGCGCGCGCTCCACGTCCAGCGCGAATCCGGCGAGGCCCGCGCCCTTGACGAGGTCGATGACCTCCATGACCTTGCCGTAAGGGACGGTGCGGTCCGCCGCGATCACGGCCTGGGCGGCCGGATCGCGCGTGACGGCAGCCCGCAGCTCGGCGCGGACCGCCGCCGGCGTGGTGGGGTGACCGTCCAGCGCCAGGGCGCCCCCCCGGTCCAGCACCAGGTTCAGCGTCGATGCGACCTTCGCGCCGCCGGCCGCGGCGCGCGGAAGATCGACCTTCAGGCTGGCGCGGACGATGGCCGCCGAGGTGACGATGAAGATGACCAGCAGGACCAGGACGATGTCGACGAACGGGATGATGTTGATGGACGCGATCGGGCCGTCGTCTTGCGAGGCCGCTTTCTCCAGGGCTGCCATGACGCCCTCACTCCGCCGCCGCACGCAGCGACGCGCCCTGGGGCTCCGCGGCCGCGAGCTCGCCCTTGAGGCGGGAGAGCAACATCCGCGACAGCGTCTCGGCGCGCGTGACGCGTGCCTTCACCGCGTTCTTGAAGGCGTTGAACGCCACGACCGCCGGGATGGCCACCAGCAGGCCGATGGCGGTCGCCACCAGCGCCTCGGCCAGCGCGGTCATCACACCGGGGTGCGCCTCGGCCAGATCCGCCCCGAGGTTCCTGAACGCGCTGACGATCCCCAGCACGGTGCCAAAGAGACCGACGTAGGGCGCGTTGCTGGCCAGCGTCGCCAGGAACGAGAGTCGCAACTCGAAGCGGGCACGTTCGGCGCCGAGCGCGCCAGCCAGGAGCTCCTCGACCGCGTCTGGCCCCTGGTCGCAGGCGACCAGGCCGCGGAGCAGCACGCGCGCCTCCAGGCTGCGGCGTCCGGTCAGCGCGCGGGCGGCGCCGTCGTAGTCGCCGCGCCCGAGCGCCGTCTCGACGGACGCCGCGAAGCGCGCGCTCTCGGGGGCGTGCCGCCGGAAGAAGACCAGGCGCTCGAGGATGACGGCCACCGACGACGCCGAGAGCGCGAAGAGCAGCCAGAAGACCCACTCGGATTGAAAGAGGGGCCACTCCAAAAGACGGTGGACGAACGTCGAGGTGGTGGCGTGCACGGCCGGCTCTCCTGTTTCGGGTTGCGCCCCGCGAGGCGGGATCGCAGGAGAAACACCGGCGGGGACGATGCGTGTCACCACCCTCGCGCTTTTTTGCGGCGGCGCCGTGTCATCATCCCCGCCCCACACGATGAACACTCCGATCCCCGCCGCCACCGTCACACCGGGCGCGGCCTTCGCGCACCGCGATTTTCGTCGCTACGTCGTCTCGTCGCTGGCGCTGAACCTCGGCGCGCAGATGACGAGCGTGGCGGTCGGCTGGCAGATCTACGCGCTCACCCACCGGGCCGTCTCGCTCGGGTACGTGGGGCTGGTGCAGTTCGCGCCCGTCCTGTTGTTGACGCTGCCGGGCGGGAACGTGGCCGACCGTTTCGATCGCGGGCGGATCGTGGCGATCTGCAACGTCACGCTCGCCCTCTGCATCCTGGCGCTCTGCGCGCTGGCGATCGCCCATGGGGGCACGGCGCCGATCTACACGGTGCTCTTCTTCGTCGGCGTGGCGCGCGCCTTCCTGGCGCCGGCGGCCCAGGCCACCGTCCCGGGGCTGGTGCCGCCCGAGCACCTGGCCAACGCGGTCACCTGGACCTCCACGACCTGGCAGATCTCGACGATCGCCGGCCCGGCGCTGGGCGGCGTGCTCTACGGGTTGGCGCGGGGGCCCATCTGGGTCTACGCCATCGCGGCGGCGTTGATGGCGCTGGCGGCGGTGGCGGCCTTCTCCATGCGCCCGCATCCGCCTCTGCGCAGCGAGCATCGGGAAGGCGAGCTGGCGCGCGTCGCCGAGGGGCTGCGCTTCGTCTGGACGCGGCCGGTGATCCTCGAGTCGATCTCGCTCGATCTGTTCGCCGTGCTGCTGGGCGGGGCGACCGCGCTCTTGCCGATCTTCGCCAGCGACATCCTCCACGTGGGGCCCTTCGGCCTCGGCCTCTTGCGCAGCGCCCCGGCCGCGGGCGCCGCGCTGACCGCCGTCGGCCTGGCCTACCGGCCGCTCACCCGGCGGGCGGGGCCGATCCTGCTGGTCTGCGTGGCGCTGTTCGGGGTGGCAACCATCGTCTTCGGGCTGTCGCGCCACTTCGGGCTGTCGCTGGCGGCGCTGGCCGTGCTCGGCGCGACCGACATGGTGAGCGTGGTGATCCGCTCGACGGTGGTGCAGCTCCGCACGCCGCACGAGATGCGCGGCCGCGTCAGCGCCGTCAACATGGTGTTCATCTCCAGCTCGAACGATCTCGGCGAGCTGGAGTCGGGGCTCACGGCGGCCTGGTTGGGCGCGGTGCCGGCGGTGATCGTCGGCGGCGTCGGGACGCTGCTGGTGGTCGCGGTCTACACCTTCGCGCTCGGCTCGCTGAGGAAGATCGACCGCCTCGAGTCGGCGCGCTAAAAGAGGCGCATGTCCAAGTTGCGTCTCCAGCTCTCGCTGTCGCTGGACGGCTTCGTGGCCGGACCCGACCAGAGCGTGGCCAACCCGCTCGGCCTCGGCGGGATGCGCCTGCACCAATGGGTCTTCCCGCTCACCGCCTGGCGCGCGATGCATGGCCTCGAGGGAGGCGAGACGACGGCGAGCACGCCGGTGGTCGAGGAGACCCAGGCCAACCTCGGCGCCGGCATCATGGGGCGCAACATGTTCGGCGGTCACCCCGGGCCCTGGGATCCGCAGCAGCCCTGGAACGGCTGGTGGGGAGATGAGCCGCCGTTTCACTATCCTGTCTTCGTCCTCACCAACCACCCGCGCGCGCCGCTGGTCGCCAAGGGGGGGACCACGTTCCACTTCGCGACCGACGGAATCGAGGCGGCGCTGACCCAGGCGCGCCAGGCCGCGGGCAGCCGCGACATCTCGCTCGCCGGCGGCGCCAGCGCGGCCAGGCAGTTTCTGGCGGCAGGCTCGGTCGACGAGATGTGGCTGCACATCGTGCCGGTTCTCCTGGGAAGCGGCGAGCGGCTCTTCGACGACGGGCTCGATGATCTGCGCGGCCTCGGGCTGGTGAAGACGGTGCAGGGAGACGGCGTGATGCACCTGAAGTTCGCTCGCTCGTAGGGCGCCCGCGCGCCGAGCTCCCAGACGCGCGCCGCCCGGTGGGCGCTCAGTTGGCGCCGGTCGCGACGCGAAACCAGATCGCGCGCGTTGCGTGGCACTGCCGGCAGACCATCGCCAGCTCGCGGAGGATCCCGCGCGCGGTCGAGGTGGCGCGGTCGCCGCGGAGCTCCATCTCGATTGCCTCGCACTGAACACAGGGGATCGCCCGCGCCTTCGTCTCGACGACCGACGCGGCCGGGACCTCCATCGGGCGCTCGGGTGAGCCGCCGGGCAGCTCGGCGGCGAGGCGTTCCAGCTGGCGGACGGTCTTGCGGAGGGCGCGCTGCTGTTCGCGTTGTTGGCGGCGTGGGCGGGGAGGGCGAGGCATCGGAACGGACAGCGCTAAATCACGCGCGCGATGAACCGGATCCAGAGCATCAGCAGGACAACGTTGCTGGCGGCGTAGGACGTCAGCCGCACGAGAATCCGATTGGAGGTCACGTGGACGAGCGAGTGCGCCAACCGCAGCGCCAGATAGACCCAGGCGAGCGTCACCACCCGCAGCGTCACCTGGTGCGTGACGTAGAAGGCGATGCTCACCACGTAGAACAGCAGCGGCATCTCTAGCAGGTTCATCAGATTGCGGTTCCAGACCGTCACGTCGTCGGGGACCTCCGGGCTCTCGCCCAGGCGGAAGGCGCCGCGCCGCACGCGCCCGGCCTTCACGGCGCGGATGCGGCTGAAGCCGACCATGAAGACCATGCACCCCGTCCAGAGCGCCAGCACGCTCACCGGCACGAAGACCGCCTCCTGTCTCATGGGACGGACTCTACGCCATCGACGGAGCCCTGGCCGATCGCGACATTTCTGTCCGTGCTGGGCGGGCCGGTTGCAAATATTCGTGCCCGAGGCGACGGCCATCGCTCTGAAATCGAGCCATTGCGGCGGGCATGTCGTTTGCTGTGATCATTCGCATCATGAATCTCCGGTGGTTGGTCCTGGCCGCTCTGTTGGCTGGATGTGGGTCCGAGGGGCTCTCCGATCCAAAAGGCAGCGTCCTCACCGCCGACGTGACCCAGGTGATCTACTCATCGCTGGGCGGCGGGTTCGGCCCTGCTCCGACCTCCGGGGCGGCCTGCGATCCGGGAAAGTGGTCCTACGCGATCTCGTTCGCCACCCGGACCCGCGCGTCGACCAGCTGCACCGTCGATGGGGCCTACGACGATCCCGCCAGCTTCGTGCCCAGCGCCGAGCAGATCACGCTCGACGATGCGCAGTGGCAGGCGGTCGAGGCGGCGATCGCCGCGGTGACGGTCTCCGCTTCGAACAGCTGCGGGGCAGATCTGGAAACCCGCCAGCTGGAGGTCGACTCCACGACCGCATCCGTCATCTACGGCGACGATTTCTACGCCTGCCTGCACGACTACGCGTCCTACGTGACCACCGCGAGCCTCGACAACCTGTGGACGGTTCTCTCTGCCATCCCGTAGCGGGGCGCCGCTGGGCCGCCTCCGGGCGGCACGTCGTCGGGCATGGTTCGCTGCGCTCACCGTTGCCGTTGCGGCAACGCCCTGCTAGAGCGAGGTCTTCAGCGCGGCGAGCAGGCGGTCGTTGTCGTCGGGCTTGCCGACGCTGATGCGGAGCTTGGTGCGCAGCTCGGGGGCCGACCACCAGCGGACCAGGAGGCCCACCTGCTTGAGCGCCAGGTAGGTCTCCTCGGCGCGCGCGCCGATCTCCACCAGCAGGAAGTTGGCGGCCGATTCGGGCCAGGTGAGGCCCAGGTCGCCGAGCGCCGCTTCGAGGCGCGCCCGTTGATCGAGCGTGCGGCGAACACAGTCGTCCAGATAGGCGCGGTCTTCGAGCGCGGCGATGCCGATCGCCTGCGTCAGCGCGTTGACGTTGTAGCTGTCTTTGACCTTGGTGAGCGCCGCGACGAGCGGCGCGGCGGCGAACAGCAGCCCGAGGCGGGCGCCCGCCAGGCTGTAGCTCTTGGACATCGTTCGCAGCACGATCAGGTTCGGGTGCTGGTCGAGATAGGGGAGCATGCTGGCGTCGATGCCGGCGCCCAGCGCGAAGTCGACGTAGGCCTCGTCGACGACGACGATCGCCTCCGCCGCCTGGTCGCAAAGGGCGCGCAGCTCGTCGACCGGCACCAAGGTCGCCGACGGGTTGTTGGGGTTGGCAAGGATGATCATCTTCGCCCGCTGGCGCGCCAGATCGACCGGCAGCACGTAGCGACGTCCGCTCTGCACGAACGGCAGGCGGACCAGCTCCGCCCCTTGCAGCGAGGCCAGCGTCGAATAGAGGCCGTAGGTCGGCCAGGGGCAGACCACGCGCTCGCCCGCGTCGAGGAAGCCGCGGTAGACGATGGTCAGGCAATCGTCGGAGCCGTTGCCGGCCAGGACCTGCTCGGCCGCAACGCCGAAGCGCGCGGCCGCCACGGCGCGCAACCCGCTGCTGGTCGGATCGGGATAGAGGCGCAGCGATTCGTCGGCGATCGCGGCCAGCGCCGCCCGCACGCGCGGCGACGGGGGGAACGCCCCTTCGTTGGTGTTCAGCTTGGTGAGATCGGCGATCTGCTCGCCCGGCGTGTAGGCGGGCATCGCACGTACAGCCGGCCGGAGGAGCTCGATCGGCGCTTTCTGACCTCGGGAGGGGGGAGCGGGCTTGTCTGTCATTTTGAGACGGGGGTAGGCTAACCGAGATGGCCCGCATCCTCATCATCGATGACAACGAGACGATGCGGGAGGGGCTCGGCGCCACGGTCCGCCGGATGGGGCACGAGGCGGTGCTGGCGGCGTCAGGCGAGGCCGGGCTCAAGCAGTTCGCGGCGGGGCGGAACACGGTCGACTTCGTGATCACCGATCTCAAGATGGAGGGGAAGGGCGGGCTGGAGGTGCTGAAGGCCGTGGCCGAGCGCGATCCTGACTGCCCGGTGATGATCGCGACCGCGTTCGGCTCGGTCGAGACGGCCGTCGAGGCGATGCGGACCGGCGCCTACGATTTCATCCAGAAGCCGTTCGCGCCCGAGGTGGTGCGCCTCAAGGTGGCGCGGGCGCTGGAGCTGCGGGCCGAGCGACGCGCGCGCGAGCGGGCCGAGGCGGAGAGCGCGGCCCTGCGCGACGACGTCGCGCGCGAGTACCGCTTCGCCGAGATCGTCGGCGAGACGCCCGCCATGCGCGCGCTGTTTCAGACGATCGAGAAGGTCGCGCCGACCGACGCGTCGGTCTACATCCACGGTGAGTCGGGGACGGGGAAGGAGCTGGTCGCGCGCGCCATTCATGCGCGGTCGAAGCGGGCGAACGGGCCTTTCGTCAAGGTGAGCTGCGGCGCGCTCACCGAGACGCTGCTGGAGTCGGAGCTGTTCGGCCACGAGCGGGGCGCGTTCACCGGCGCCATCAAGCGAAAGCTCGGGCGGTTCGAGCTGGCGGACAAGGGGACGCTGTTCCTCGACGAGATCGGCGACATCACGCCGGGGCTGCAACTCAAGCTCCTGCGCGTGCTGCAAGAGCGCGAGCTCGAGCGGGTGGGTGGCGAGGAGACCATCAAGGTCGACGTGCGGGTGCTGTCCGCCACCCACCGGGACATCGCGGTCGAGGCGGCGGCCGGACGCTTCCGCGAGGATCTCTTCTATCGCCTGCACGTGGTCCCCTGCGAGGTGCCGCCGCTGCGCGAGCGCAAGGAGGACATCCCGCGCCTGGTGGCCCACTTCGTGGCCAAGCTCGCGCCGCGCACGAATGCGGCCATCGACAAGGCGCACGGCATCACCGACGCGGCGCTGGCCCGCCTCGGCCTCCACGCCTGGCCCGGCAACGTCCGCGAGCTGGAGAACGTGATCGAGCAGGCGCTGGTGTTCGCCGAGGGGACGGCCATCGACGTCGGTGCGCTGCCGGCCTCGGTGCGCGGGGGGCTGCCCGAAAATGCGCTGGCGCTCCCCGGCGGCGAGATGTCGCTCCCCGCGCTGCTCGAGGATCTGGAGCGGCAGCTCATCGAGCGCGCTTATGAAAAGAGCGGCGGCGTGAAGACCGAGACGGCGCGGCTGCTCGGGATCAAGACCAGCGCGCTCTACTACAAGCTCGAGAAGTACGGCATCGGCACCATCGAGAGCCGCGGCGACAAGGCGCCGACGGGCGCCGAGAGCGACCTCGGCGCCGAGACGCTGCTGGAGGACGGTCCGCCCGGTGGCGGTGGAGGCGGTCACGAACGTTCGCGCTGAAGCCCGCCGCGCCCGCCTGCGGGTCCTGGTGTGCGTCGCCGTCGCCGCGACCGGCGTGGCGATCGGCTGCGCCACCGCGGTCGGGGCGCGACGCGGCTCGTCGGCGCGGCGCGTGGAAGAGGGGCGCGCCAGCTATTACGGGCGCGGCTTCGCAGGCCGCAAGACGGCCTCCGGCGAGCGCTTCGATCCGAACGCGATGACCGCCGCCTCTCCGTCGCTGCCGTTCGGCACGCGCGTGCGGGTCAGCCGCGCCGACGGACGCTCGGTGACGGTCCGGATCAACGATCGTTGCGGCTGTCCCGGCGGCCGGATCGTCGATCTGTCGGAGGGGGCGGCGCGACGGCTGGGGATGCTCAAGGAGGGGGTGGTGACGGTCCGGATGGAAGTCCTGGGGGGATAGGCGACGGCGACCTCGCTCCTGGCGGTCAGTTGGCGCCGCCGGTGCGGAAGGCACGCCAGTCGCGGACCACCTCGCCGGCCAGCTGCTTGGCCGTCTCGTGCAGCCAGTGTCCGCGCCGGGCGGCCAGCTGCTTGCGCAGCGTCTCGCGGATCCGCGGCGTGCCCAGGTGCACGTTCGCCGTCTCGAACCCCATCGCGTAGAGCAACCGCTCCTCGTCGCGGCTCGTCGGCAGATCGACGATCTCGATGCGCGTGCAGTGCGGCGCCAACCGGCGCACCAGCCAGCCGTCGACGACACGGACGGTCGGATCGGGGACGCGGACGGCGCGGGAGATGATCGCGCTGTAGCCGTCCCCGGCACTCGCAGCCGTCTCGCTGGCCCACAGCCAGGCCGACGGCGCGGTGGCCTTCGCCTCTCGCGCGACCCAGCCACCGCGCCAGGCGGCGATCCCCACGAAGCGGGGCCGGCCGAGGCTCCCCATCCCGGCGACGCGGCGGGCGAAGCGGATCGGCAACCCCGGGGTGGGCATCGACGCAGTGATGACGGCCGCGGCCTTCCGATCGATGTCGGACGAGGTCCGTAGACCGTTCATCTTCTCCCAGAAGGTCGTGGGGTCGCGCAGCTCGCCCAAAGCGACGCGCCGGAGCCAGCCATGCGCCTCCTCCAGCACGTAAGGCTGTCCGCCCGTCTCGATGCCGGCGCGGTAGCCCTCCAGGATCGCCTCGCAGGCGATGCGGCGGCGCACCGCGATGTGCTCGGCGAAGACCGCCAGGTGAACGCTGGCCGCCAGGCGGATCAGATCCTGCGTCCAGGGGAGCGTGGTCGTCTCGTCGAAGTCGTTGATCCCCCAGATGAGCCGCCCGTCGCTGTCGCGCCAGGTACCGAAGTTCTCGATGTGGAGATCACCCACCGCCGCGACCGGCGCCGCGCTGGCGACCTCGCCCAGCTCCTTCCGCTTCGCCCGCCAGAGCTGACACCAGCGGTAGAACGTGGCCCGCATGAAGAGGAACGGCCCCAGGCGCATGCGCTGGTGCTTGGCGCGCAGGTCGGCGCGCACGAGCGGGATGAGTCCACCCAACCACTGCTCGTAATCGCGCGTGGCGCGGTGAATGTCGTCCATTCACCCGCTACTCTAGATCAGGACGGCGTGATCTTTTTTCCGCTCGTCACGCGCAGCGTCGGACCGGTCATGGCGAAGCCCATGGCGTCGCGATCGACCGCGCCGTCGATCTCGACCTTGGCGCCCTCCTGGTCGATCCCGCGCAGCGCTCCTTGGAGCACGTAGGTCTTGCCGTCGTCGGCCACCAGCTGCCAGTGACCACCTTCGAGATCGTTCTTGCGAACCGTGCCGCGAAACTTGCCCATGGGTCGAGTATACGTCTCCGGCGACGCCTGGGCTTGACGGATGGGGCCCGAAGGCCAGGTTCAAGGGTGGGTCAGGCTTCAAGGATGAGGGGGAGGTGGGCGATGGGGAAGGCGAAGCTCGGCAGTTGGTGGGCGGCAGGGGCCGCGGTCTGCATGCTCGTTTCGGCGGGGGTGGCGGCCCAAAGTGCTGCGCCCGCCGCGCCTGCTGCGCCTGCGCAAGAGGGAGCTGCGCCGGTGCCGGGAAGCACGGCGCCAAGCGTCGGGCCTCTGGCGGGGGGCCCTGCGTCAGCGGCGCAGAGTCCGGCGCCCGTGGTGCAATCTCCCTACAACGAGCGCGGCGGCGGCGATCAGACGGCCCTGATGGCGCTGCATCGGCAGAACCAGCAGACGATCGTCGACGCGGAGATCGCCCAGAGCCGCGGAACGAGCGCGGCGGTGCGCGAGTTCGCCGCGTCGGTCATCAGCAACTGCGCCACCTCCGACGCCAGGCTGATGAACTTCGCGAGCCAGCAGGGGATGAACGTCGAGGCGATCCGTCTGGCCGCCGGCGCGCTGCCGAGCGGCGCGCTGACCCGGGTCGATCTGGTCAACTCGCCGCCGGATCGGTTCGATGCCGACTTCGCCGCGAAGATGGTGGCCAACACCCAGGCGGCGATCGACCAGACGCAGAAGGCGCAGGCCCTGGCGCGCGCGCCGGGGATGGCTCCGCTGCTCGCCGAGATCGCGCCTTCGCTGGTGCAGCAGCAGGCCGACGCGATGGCGCTGGTCGCGGCGATGCCGAAGCCACCGATCCGGACGATGCCGTTTGGCCCGCCCGAAGGCCTCGGACGGATGCCCACCGGGATCGACACCAACCCCGGCGTGGCACCCTAACGTCGCAGGCGGCGCCGAAGAGCCGCTACGGCGGCGGCTTGACCACGATCAACCGTCCGCCGGCGGAATCGGCGACGAAGGCCGTACCGTCCGCGGCGACCACCACACAGCGAGCGCCCTGGGCCGTCGGGCTCGACGTCACGGCGCTGAGGGCGCCGGCGCCGCCGACGCGGGCGATGGTCAGCCTCCCGCCCACCCCCGAGGCGACGAACAGGAGGCCGCGTTTGCGGGCGTAGTCGATGTTGTCGACACCGCCGGAGGTCTCGAGCCGTCCGACCTCTTTCCCGGCACGAGCGAGGTCGCGGGCGACCGCGCCGTCGGTGCAGGCGACGAACAGCAGGCGCCGCCCGTCGTCGAGCGCCAGCCCCCGTGGTCCGGCGGCCCCGCAACGGGCCGGCCAGCTGGACACGACCTTCCTGGTTCGCACGTCGATCGCCAGCGTCCGATCTTTGTCCTCGACGTTCGTGTAGAAGAGGCCGCGCTTGGCGTCGACCGCGACCCCTTCAGGATCCCCGTCGATCTTGATCGCCACCGGTGGAGCGGCTCCCTGGCCCGAGACGTCGACGACGGTGATCGACCGATCGCCCGGGGTCGTGACCCAGACCTCGTGCGTGGCGGCGACGTAGGCCAGGCCGTCGGGCATCGACGGCAGGGGGTGGCAGGCGCCGCGCGCCAAGGTCCGCGCGTCGATCGGGCAGATCTCGTCGTTGGCGCGATTGCCGATCCAGACCACGCCATCGCCGACGGCCGCCGAGCTCGGCCCCATCCTCGGCCGCCCGGGGCGCCGCGCGGGGGCGGTGGGAAAGCCGCCCACCGCCGTGACCTTGCCGGTGGCGATCTCCACGACGTCGACGTTGCCGGTGTTTCCCGCCGGCACCCAGAGCCGTCCGGTCGCGCCGTCGTAGGCGAGGTAATCCATCGCGACCGGCGGCCCGCCCGGGAGCGCGACCGCCGCCGCGAGCAGCGTCGACAGAACGAAGGAGTGCAGCACGAAGGGGGCGGGTTCGACGGCTCAGGCGCCGAAGCGTTTGATCGAGCGCGCCTTGGCCTTGGCCGCCTCGATGGCGCGATCGCGCGGCGGCGCGTGCGTCACCAGCGAGTCGACCAGCTTCCGCGCGACACGGAAGGTGTCGTCGACGGCGCGCGCGAAGGCCTTCTCGTTTTCATACGAGGGGTGGGCGAACCCGCTCAGCTTGCGCACGAACTGCTCGCTGGCCGAACGGATCTCCTCGTCCGTGGCAGGCGGCGCGAAGTTGAACAGCGTCTTGATGTTCCGGCACATGCCGGCCAGGCTAGCACGGGCGTTTCGCGGGATCGCCTCGGGCCGGCGCTACGGCGCGACGGTCGTCGTCCCGCCGCCGCCGCACTGCGAAAGGCCGTTGAGCCAGGCCGCGATCGTCGCCACGCCGTCGGTATCGACCTTGTGGGTGATCGCAGGGGGCATCTGCGTGCCGGTCGGGGTGCCGTCGACGCCGTCGCGGTGGTCCATCCGGTAGTAGGCCGAGCTGTCGGCGGGATCGCAGGGGGCGAAATCCTCGGGGTTCGTCAGGCCCGTGACCGGGAAGTTCGCGTTCACGCCCATTCCCGTGGTCCAGGTGTCGGTGGTCATCACGCTCGTCAGCGTCGCGACGTCGAGCCGCATCAAGAGGTTCGTGTACCCGGCCTCACCGCTGTCGCGGTTGTGGCAGGTGACGCCGCAGTTCATGTGGAGATAGCCGAGCGCGGCGGTCGCGGTCGCGTCGCCGGGGATCGTGAGCTGGCCGCTGGGCGGGGCGGTGAGGAGGTTGCCGGCGGTGAGGGTCGCCATGGTGACCCCGGAGGCCTGTGACGTCGACAGCGCCACCGCTTCGAAGCCCAGCACCGCGTCGAGACGGCCACCGTGGCAGTCGTAGCAGTTGCTCTGGGTGGGGATCTCGTAGCCGTTCCCATCCGCGTCGACCTCGCCGTCGGTGAGCTCGGTGGTGCTCGTCAAACCGTCAGCCGACCAGCGATAGACCGTGAAGTACCAGGCGCCGCTCGGCCGCTTCCAGATGAGCCGCGTCTCCAGCCGCGCGCCGCCGACGACGAACTCCTTCCAGACCTTGGTCCCAGGGGGGAACGTCCACTCGTCCATGTCCGTCGTGTCGATCTTCGTTCCGGGCGGCAGGTAAATCCAACGGGTCTTGCTCGCCCCGTCGCTCCAGAGGTGAAGCCCGGGATCGTATTGCTGCACGTTGGAGGCGACGGTCTTCGTGGACCAGTCGGAGTAGAGCCCCGTGCAGCGGAGCTCCGTCGGCTCGCCGTTGGCGCCGGTCTCGCAGTCGGACGGCAGCGCATCGGTCGCGGCCCCGTCCTTCGCCGAGGCGTCCCTGCTGCCGGCGTCCTGGCCACCGTCGGCAACGGTGGCGTCCTGTCGCAGCGACCTGTCCGTGCCGCCGTCGCTCCGGGCGCGCATGTCGGCGCCGCCGTCGTGAGACACATCGGATGAGCTGCTGCAGGCCCCGCAAAACAGCAGCGCGAAGGCCGAGACCTCGCACAGAGAGGCGCTCCACCGAGAGAGCCACCGACAACGCCAATCCACTGCCTGGCCTTTATAACAGCAAACGCAGCGGTTCCGGGAGAGGCTCCCTGCTAGGCCGCCTGCCGGGCGGCACGTCGTCGGGCATGGTTCGCTTCGCTCACCGTTGCCTTAGGGCAACGCCCTCCTAGGCCGCCTGCCGGGCGGCACGTCGTCGGGCATGGTTCGCTTCGCTCACCGTTGCCTTAGGGCAACGCCCTCCTAGCCGTCGAGCTCGAGGCCGAGGAGCAATCGACCGGTCAGCCGGGTCTGCTGCTTCTCGGGCACGGGGTGGTAGCGGCAGGCCTGGACGTCACGAAACAGACGTTCGAGCCGCGAGCTGCGGAAGAAGCCCGCGCCGCCCGCCACCTCCAGCGCCTTCTCGGCGGTCCGCAGGACGCCGTTCGCCACCAGCGTTCGCCGGATCAGCATGGCGCTCGACGTCTCGGGGCCCGGCTTCGCCGAGCGTGACAGGTCGACCATGCTCGCGTGGGCGAGCTGCGCCGAGACGAGCAGGTTCTCCATCTCGCCGGTCAGGTAGGCGACGTTCGGATCGTTCTTTCGCTTGCGCGCCAGCTCGAGCGCGACGTCGCGCGCCGCCTCGGCGACGCCCAGGTAGGCGGCGTAGATGATGGGGAGGGCCACCAGCGCCGAGGCGTGAACGGCGGGGTGCCACTTGCCGGGCGGCCGCCGCACGCCCCCCATGGCCGCGTCGGGCAGGAAGACGCTCTCGAGCTCGATGTCGTGCGAGCCGGTGCCCCGCATCCCGAGCGCCCGCCAGGTGTCGAGCACCTTCACGCCCGGCGCGTCGAGCGGCAGGCCGAAGTGGATCACCGTCGGGCCGTCCTGGGGATCGTCGAAGATGCCGGTGGTCATCAGCAGCTGGCCCCCCGGGGCGCCGCTGCTGAAGATCTTCCGGCCGGTCATCTCGTAACCGCCCTCGACCTTCTCGAGCCGGCCCGATCCGGCCAGCCAGTCGGAGCCGCCCGAGCTGACCAGCACCAGCCCCTCGGCGGCCACGCGGCGAAGCAGCGGTTCGGGTCCCTTGTTTCCGCTCCGCCACAGGTTGCTCATCATCGCGACGGTGTGGGTGTGCATCGAGGCGGCCAGCGCCGTCGAGCCGCAGTGGTGCCCGAGCTCCCGGATCATCCCGCACAGCTCACCGACCGAGGCGCCCCCCCCACCCAGCTCGGCGGGGACCGCGGCCTTGAAGACGCCGCGCTCCTTGAGCGCCACGTAGTTGTCCGCGACGAAGGCGTCGTTCGCGTCGTAGGCAGCGGCACGCTCGGCGAACGCCGGCCCCAGCTCCCGCACGATCCCGATCCAGTTCGTGGTGGTTCCCGAATCCGTCGTTCCCAGCTCGGTTGTCGCCATGGTCACCCCCCCTTGGCGCTCAGTGAGCCACAGTTTGGCCGCGGGCACGGTGAAAGTTTCGCGTGGAGCGAAAATCAGCGCGCCCCGCTGCAGAACATCGCAGTGCTGGGGCCGGGCGATCTTCTGGCGCTGCGCTCCGACGGTGGCGGCCGGATGGTCTGTCTCGCCGGCCGCCCGATCGGCGAGCCGGTCGCGCGCCACGGCCCTTTCGTCATGAACAACGACGACGAGCTCC
This sequence comes from uncultured Pseudomonadota bacterium, assembly GCA_963847705.1. Lineage (GTDB taxonomy): Bacteria > Myxococcota_A > Polyangia > Fen-1088 > Fen-1088 > JADGRB01. The sequence goes on from CAWKBC010000021.1 coordinate 61,736, forward strand.
GTCAGGCGATTGCCGACTATCGCGCGGGCCGCCTGGTTGGCGGCTGAGCGGGCGCTCCTGGCGCGCGCCATCGCGTCGAACACGATGTTCCGCGGCCTCGCTCTCTGGCCCACTTTTGAAGCCGGTCGCGTAAGCTTCGGCGCCGGAGGATTCGCCCATGCTCGGCTCTGTGCATGACTACGCGCTCGTCATCCGCGAGCAGCACCTCGACACGTTCGGACACGTCAACAACGCCAAGTATCTGGAGATCCTCGAAGAGGCGCGCTGGGACCTCATCTCGCGCAACGGATACGGGCTGGAGGAGGTGCTCCGCCGGCGGATCGGCCCCACCATCCTCGAGATCAACCTGAGGTTTCAGCGGGAGCTGCGGAACCGCCAGCCCATCGTCGTCAAGACCTGGATGGACTCGTACGCCGGAAAGATCGGGCGGGTCGGGCAAGAGATCCGCGACCCCGAGGGCAATCTTTTTTGCCAGGCGATGTTCACCATCGGCCTGTTCGATGTCGCCGCCCGCAAGTTGATCTTGCCGACGCCCGAATGGATCCGGGCGCTCGGGTTGACCGAGGGCGATCTGGGCGTTCCGGCCTAGGACCGGCGGCCGGCGACCTCTCCGCCGAATCGAAACAACGTTGTCGCGCGTTTGAAATGGAAAATGCGTACACTCCCGCCCATGAGCACGATTCATTTCATTGGTGGAGAGAAGGGCGGCGTCGGAAAATCCGTCGTCGCACGGCTGTGCGTTCAGTACTGCATCGATCGGGCGCTGCCGTTCGTGGCGGCCGACGCGGACGGTTCGCACGGGGCGCTGATTCGCTTCTATGCCGACTACGCGAAGCCGGTCGACCTGACCGATCCCACCGGCGCCGATCAGATCCTGGCCTTCGCCACCGAGGCCGATCGCCGTGTGGTCGTCGATCTGCCGGCGCAGAGCGACCGGCTCATCGGGGCCTGGATCGACGAGGCGGGCATCCTCGAGCTGGCGGCCGAGAGCAACGTGAAGGTCGTCTTCTGGCACGTGATCGACGATGGCAAGGATTCGCTGGTCACGCTGGGGCGTCTGCTGACGCGCTACGGGCACCGGGCCAAGTACTGCGTCGTGAAAAACGGTGGACGGGCGAGCAGCTTCCCGCTCTACGACGAGTCGCCGGTGCGCGCGCAGGCCGAGCAGCTCGGCGCGGCGGTCTTCGAGCTCCCCGAGCTCAACGCGGCGGCCATGCAGAAGATCGATCGTTGGGACGCCAGCTTCTGGTCGGCGATTCACGCCACGGTCTCGCCCGAGACTTTTTCGCGAATCGAAAAGCAGCGGGTGAAGGTCTGGTTGCAGAGCACGTACAATCAGATCGCCAAGCTCGGCGAGCTGTTTTAGCGTCTGCGCGCAACGGCGCTTGAGCGGCTGCCCGCTCAGCGGCCAAGCCTCTGCGCGCTTCAGCGGCCGAGCGTCTCGCGCCTCGGCGGCTGAGCGCCCGAGCCTGAGGTGCGCGCACAACGCACACGTCCGAGGTGCGGTCGCGGACCGTACCTGAGGACATGTCACGCCCGAAATTGAAGCACAGCAATGTCCTCTCTCTTTCTCTGGCCACGCTGCTCCCGCTCGCTGCGTCTTTGACGATGAGCTGCGCCGGAGGCGCGGGGTCGGGCGGCTCGCAGCTCGACGGCGGTTCCGACGTCCCGGTTGACCCGCGAAATGGGGCTGCGACGGGCGGCTCGGCCGGGAGCTCGAGCAAGTCGAACACCACCGCCACGGGTGGCGCGACCGGGACCCCGACCACGCCAATCTCATCGACCGGGGGCGCTTCCGGTGGATCGCCGGCAGCCGGGCAAGGGGGGAGCGCCGGCTCGGAGACTGCGACGCCGCCGCCGGCCGCGACACCGCCGGCCACGACACCGCCGGCCACGACACCGCCAGACACGACATCGCCGGCCACGCCGCCGCCAGACACGACACCGCCGACAATCACTTCGCCCCCGGCGACCAGCGGGACCGGCGGCACGACCACGCCGCCGACGACCACGCCGCCGACGAGCACGCCCCCGACGAGCACGCCCCCTCCAGTGACGGGCGGGACCGGTGGCACGACCGCCGTGACCACGCCGCCGTCGGGAGGTCAGACCAAGTACGTCTTCGTCGTGGCGATGGAGAACGAGGCGGCGAAGTCGGTCTACGGCAGCAGCGACGCGCCTTACCTCAACGGTCTCATCGCGAAGTATGCGCACGCGACGGCGTTCAACGATCCGTTGCCCGACCCCATCCCCAGCGAGCCGCACTACGTCTGGATGGAGGCAGGGACCAACCAGTTCTCCGACACCACCTTCACCACCGACGACGATCCGTCGGCCAGCAACAGCACCAAGTCGACCGCGCATCTGGTGACGCAGATGGGGGCCGCGTCGCCGGCGATCAGCTGGATGAGCTACCCGGAAGGGCTCGACAGCGGGACGGGCGCCTGCCCCGTTCACTCCTCGGGCCTCTACGCCGCCAAGCACGATCCGTTCGTCTTCTTCCAGGACACGGCCGGGAGTCCCCCCTCTGCGACCAACGCCCTCTGCGCCGCGCACCATCAGGCGTACAGCACGGCCGCCTTCGGTCAGGCGCTGGCCCAGGGCTCCGTCGCTCAGTACAACTTCATCGTCCCGAACGTCTGCGACGATATGCACGGCGACCCGAGCTGCCCCTCGTCCGACGTGATCGCCGCGGGCGACGCCTGGCTGTCGGCGAACCTCCCGCCGATCATCAACTTCGTGAACGCGCACAACGGCGTCCTGTTCATCATGTGGGACGAGCCGGAAGGGGGAGGCTCGCAGATGCCGTTCGTGGCGATCGGCCCCCAGATCAAGAGTGGGTACACCGGCCAGGTCAGCTACACCCACAGCTCATTCACCAAGTCGGTCGAGGAGATCTTCGGACTGCCGATCCTGCCGACCGTGGCCGGCGCCAACGACCTCGGGGATCTGTTCCAGACCTTCCCGTAGGCCGGTCCGGGGCGCCTTCGGGCGCCCCGGTGCTGGGCATGGTTTCGCCGCGCTCACCCGCTGACCCTCGCCTGAGGGCGACACCTTCCTAGCAGCCGTCGTCGACGAAGCCGTTGCAGTCGTCGTCGATGCCGTTGCCGCAGATCTCCTTGGCGCCCGGGTGCACGTTGGGATTGCTGTCGTTGCAGTCGTCGCACCAGTTGTAGCCGTCACCGTCCGCGTCGGTGGCGGCGCCCGGGACGCCGTGCTCGCAGTCGACGAAGGTCTGCAGATAGGCGGGTCGCTTGGCGACGATGTCGCGGGCTGTCTGCGTGGCCTGCTGGGTCTCGGCCGGGGTGGCCCAGGCGTGCGGATCGCTGGCCGCCGAGGAGGCGATCTGTTGCGACCAGGTGTCGATCCATCCCTGGATTTGCGCCACGTTCCACTTGGGGAGCAGCGCTTCGATGGCGTCGGCGTAGTGGACGCGCTGGGCGGCGTCGCCGAGAACGATCAGCCACTTGTCGCCCGGCGTGGGTGCCGGCTGCGCGCGGCTCGACCACCAGTAGACCGGGTGATCGGTGGCGCCCGGAAGGTCGAAGGTCGCCAGCCAGTCCAGGTCGGAATCGGTGTCCTGCGGAAGGAACACGAACCCCGCCGGCCCCTGGTCGTAGAGGTAGAAGTTGTGGTCACCGCCGTAGTAGCCGTCCGAGTCGTTGAGCAGCGCTTCGGCTCCCCAGGAGGTGAGGGAGCCCGGCACGTCGACGATCGCGGTCAGTGAGGCGAGATCCGTGGCGTTCTTGAACTGTGTGAGGCGGGCGTTGTTGGGGCTGGCAGTGTTGGTCTCCGCCTGCACCGCCCCTTTCCAGAGATCGCCGCCCGGGTTGGCGGGAAAGAACGCGCGCACCGTGCCACTCCCCACACCCTGCTCGAGGACGTAGAGGCCGTAGTAGCTGCCGTTGATGTCGAGGCGCGCGCTGGCCGAGCAGGGGGCCATGATTCCGGTCTGCCGGAGCCAGGCCTGCGAGATCCGATCGTGCATGAACGTCCAGTCGTCGCGCGGCATGTCGAAGACCAGCTTGCTGACGCCGTGGAACGAGCCCATCGGGTCGACCTGGTCGAACGACACGTCGAACTGCATCTTGGCCCGGTCGCCGTCGAGCATGACGGTCTGATCCCAGGACGACTGGCCGTGCAGCTTGATCGCGGCGTTCGTCACCGTCTCGCCGTTGAGGTGAAAGGTGATGGGGTGATAGACGGCGAAGTCGTCGCCGCTCTCGAGGGCGGTCAGGTTGTGGAACTCGACGTTGAGTGCGGCCATCTGATCGGCGCTGATGTCGAAGGAGTAGGTCTGCAGGCTCCCCTCGTCGAAGATGTCGGCGCAGGCGAGCGGATTCGCGGCGCCCCCATCCCCGCCGCCGCCTCCGGTGACGGCGACGCTGGAGGTGCCGGCGTCGGCCTGTTGTGAGCCGGCGCCGCCCGCGCCCGTCGGCACGAGACCTCCCACACTGGATGTCGAGCCGCCACAGCTGAAGCAGACGACCGCCCACAAAGGCAGGATCCCCCAAATGAAACGATTGAATTGCATTTGTCCCCTCGACCGTTCGAAGAGAGCAAGCGCGGTGCCGGAACAGGACAGCGTTTCGGCGCCACCAGATCCAAGAACCGTTACGTCGCATCCGGCGCTCGCCACACCTCGGTGGCGCTCCGTAGGAAAAGCATCGGCGGTCGCCAGCAGGGTCGGGAACCGCGCGCTCTCGGCGGCATCCGACGAGCGACGTCAAACCAAAGAGTTCAATGAGTTAAGACGATGTCGCACCAATGATTGGCTATCGCGTCATTCGTCAACGTGAAGTTACATACAGTTTTCATGAATGTGTTCGAGTGTAGATAAATGTCGGTGTATGGTGCTGTACAAACACACATGACTACATCGCGCACATCACAGCAGATCATCGTAGGGGCTTTGGGGTTGGCGTTGGGGTTGGGGGGATGCGCTGCGAGCCAGACGACGGCGCGCGCAGAAGCCGCTGATCTCCGTGGGACGACGCGCGTGTCGACGCCGGCGCCGACGTTTCTGGTGGCGGGCCCGGTGGAGCTTCTTCACGTCAACGTCGACAAGGAGGCGGGCGCTCGGTTCATCCGCGTTCCCAGCCACGAAGGGGTGATGCCCGATTGCGGGAGCGGCGCGCCGCTCGCGTGGAACGGCGAATCCGATCTTTTCATCCAGTCGGGCGAGTCGGTCTGCGTGACGGTCGTTCGCGACGCGCGCGTCTCCTGGCACGCCCGCCAGATGCCGGCGCAGGTCGGCTTCCAGAACGCCAGCCTCAGATAGTCTCCCGTCGGTTTCTGGCGCGATCCGCTTCCAACCGGGAGAGAGCGGGCTTACCGTCCTGGCATGCCCGTTTCGCCGCTCGCTGGAAAACCTGCGCCTGCTGACCTGCTGATCGATCCCGACCACCTTGTCGCGGCCTACTACGACCGCCGTCCCGATCCCGCGAACCCGCGCGAGCAGGTCGCCTTCGGGACCAGCGGCCACCGCGGCGCGCCCGAGGACGGCGCGTTCAACGAACAACACATCCTGACGATCACGCAGGCGATCTGCGAGCACCGCGCGCGCGTCGGGATCACCGGGCCGCTCTTTCTCGGCGCCGACACGCACGCGGCCTCGGCGCCGGCGTTGAAGACCGCGCTGGAGGTGCTGGCGGCGGCGGGCGTCGAGACGCGCGTCTCGCGCGAGGGGGACTACACCCCGACGCCGGCGCTGTCGCGCGCGATCCTCAGCCACAACGATGGGCGCAAGGACGGCCTCGCCGACGGCATCATCATCACGCCGTCGCACAACCCGCCGCGCGACGGCGGCTTCAAGTACAACCCGCCCCACGGCGGCCCGGCCGACACCGACGTCACCGACGGGATTCAGGCGCGGGCCAACGAGCTCTTGCGCGCGCGCGCCGAGGTTCGCCGCCTGCGCTACCCGGCCGCACGCCAGGCCTCGACCACCCGCGAGCACGATTTTCTCACGCCCTACGTGGAGGATCTGGCCGGCGTGATCGACGTGGAGGCGATCGCCCACGCCAAGGTCAAGATCGGCGCCGATCCGATGGGGGGGGCCAGCGTGCAGTACTGGCCGCGCATCGCCGAGCGCTATCGGCTCGACCTGACCGTCGTCAACAAAACGGTCGATCCGCGCTTCGCGTTCATGCCGCTCGATCACGACGGCAAGATCCGGATGGATTGCTCGAGCCCCTACGCGATGGCGAACCTGATTCATCTCAAGGACAGGTTCGCGGTCGCCTTCGGCAACGACACCGACGCCGATCGCCACGGCATCGTCACCCCGACCGGGCTCATGAATCCCAACCACTACCTGGCGGTGGCGATCGGGTACCTGTTCGCCCACCGCCCGGGATGGCCAGCGAAGGCGGCCATCGGCAAGACGCTGGTGTCGAGCACGCTCATCGATCGGGTGGCCACCAGCCTCGGACGCAAGCTGCTCGAGGTGCCGGTGGGGTTCAAGTGGTTCGTCGACGGGCTGCTCGACGGCAGCATCGGCTTCGGCGGCGAGGAGAGCGCCGGCGCCAGCTTCCTGCGCCGCGACGGCCGCGTCCATACGACGGACAAGGATGGCCTGATTCTGGATCTGCTGGCCGCCGAGATCACCGCGGTCACCGGCCGCCATCCCGGCCTGCACTACGAAGACCTGCGCGCGAAGTTCGGGACGCCGTACTACACCCGCGTCGACGCGCCGGCGTCGCCCGCCGAGAAGGAGGCGTTGAAGAAGCTCGATCCGGCCGCCGTGAAGGCCGCCACGCTGGCCGGCGATCCGATCGTCGCCAAGCTGACCCGCGCGCCCGGCAACGGCGCCTCGATCGGCGGCCTCAAGGTCGCCAGCGCCGACGGCTGGTTCGCCGCCCGCCCGTCCGGGACGGAGAACATCTACAAGATCTACGCCGAGAGTCTGAAGAGCGCCGACCACCTGGCGGCGATCCTCGAGGAGGCCCGGGCGATCGTCAGCGCGGCGCTGGCCGCCGCCGGGGCGTAGCGCCTCGTCGCGCCTTCGCCCTGATGGAGGACGCCGAGGGGCAGATCGCCGCCTGCGATCGCGAATACGATTTTTGCCCACGCAGCCGCGGCCTCGTCGCCGCGGCTGGCCGGCCGCTCCCGCCCCGGCCGCTGCTCCCCTGGCCAGGCCCGGCGCTCTGACCCAATTCAAGCGCTGCCTGATTGCTTTTCGGGAGGGCGTGGGCTCTTCTCGGCACCGGTCCGGAGGGTTCGGTCATGGGCACGCGGCTCGCACCATCGTCGAGAATGCGATTGGCAATTACGGTCGCCGTCGTGTTCGTGGGCTGCTTGTCGAGCTGAGACGGCCGACGCGGGCGACCGGCCGCGCGTGCGGCCCTCAGTCTTGCTGGGCTTCGAGCTGGAGCCCCGGCAGATCGACGATCACCAGAAATCCGCTCTCCCTGACGAGGATTCCGTCCCTCTCGAGCCGGCCGAGGTGCTTGTTGATGCTCTCGCGGGTCGCGCCCACCATCCGAGCCAGGTCCTCCTGTGACAATCGACGCACGATGCGGGTTCGAGACGGACCGAGCTCCTGTCCGTGAGCCGCCACCAGCCCGAGGAGGGACTTGGCGAGCCGCGCGGAGAGCGGCAGGCCGGCCAGGTCGTCGGCCCAGGCGGTCAGGCGGCGCAAACGTGACGCCAGCACCGGCAGGAACGACACCGCGATTTGCGGGCGTTCCTCGACCAGGTTCATGAACGATTGTCGGTCGACAACGACGAGCTCGATGTCTGTGACCGCTGTCACGGTCGCAGAGGGAAGACCGCCGTCAAACAACGAAACCTCTCCAATGATCTCGGTCTCCCCGATTTCACGGAGGGTGAGAACCCGGCCATCTCGGCCAGCGACCGAGACGCTGGCACGTCCTTTGACGATGACGTAGAAAGCCTCCGCGGGGAAACCCTGCTGGACGATCTCCTCGCCCGAGACGCCGCGACGGAGGTACGCCAGACCGCAAAGGACGTTCAGTGTGGCGAGGTCGAGATGGCGGAAGAGCGGGATCCGTTGCAGGACTTCAATTGGGACGTCTGCCAAGGCGCAACGATGCTCGCACGCGGGACCCACAAAAAGCGACAAGCCTGTGAACTGATTCATAGGGAGCCACCGTTGGCCCGGACTATTGCTGAGCTCCAGGGGGGCGCAAATGCCGGTCGACGGGGCGACAGATGAACGTTTTGGGGAGTTCTGCGGGTGGTTGACCAGGTCACAGCCTGATCTCAGGCGTCTGGCGGGGCGGCTCACGACGAGCGCAACGGACGCGGCAGATTCTGGCGCAGGCCACCAGTCTCCGGGCGTTGGAGAAGCGGACATTGTTCGTGAGCGGCTCCTTCAATGAGCTCAAGAAGTGGCTGACGCGAATCATGTTCAACCTCCACTACGAGCGCCTGCGCGGGGCCGTGCGTGAGGTGCTGGCCGACTGGCTCGACGAGGTCCCGGCGGCCAGTGAGCCGCCGTTGCCGCTCTGGTTGACCGTGGCGGACGAAGAGGTCGACGCTGCGGTCGCGCAGCTCAACCCCACCCTGCGGGTGGTCTACGTGCTCTACACGGTCGACGGCTGTTCCTACGCCAACATCTCATCCCGGCTGCAGATCCCGTTGCCGACCGTCGCCACCAAGATCCATCGCGCGCGCGCCAGCCTGCGCCGGACGCTGACCGCGGGGAGGCAGGGAACGTCCCCGGCTGGCAAGTCCGACCCGGGCGCGCGGCGTCGGGCCGTTCAGCGCTCGTCGCGGGTTTCGACATCAGCGCGAGCAGTTCGCGCCTAGGCCGCCTGAGGCCGCCTACCGGGCGGCACGTCGTCGGGCATGGTTCGCTTCGCTCACCGTCGCCTTTCGGCGACGCCCTCCTAGGCCGCCTGGCCGACGTTCGGCGCTCGCCCGGGCGGCGGGCTACGGCGCTTCGAGATCGCGCAGGAGCCCCGTCATCATCTGCAGCGAGAGCACCGTCCAGGACTCCTGGTAGTAGGTGCTGCCTGCCAGGTCCGTCAGCGTGGCCACGCTGGCGTAGGCGTCGTCGCGCAGCTTCACGTAGGTCGTTCCGGTCGCCATCGCGCCCACGCCCGCGGGCCCCACGAACGAAGCGGCGCGCGGCCCACCCGCCGTCACGAACTGCGGGTGCGGCGTGCCGTTGAGGTCGTAGCCGTCGACCATGTTGGCGACGCCGACGGACGCATAAAAGCCGGTGATCTTCTGGAGGTAGCTGAGCGCGCGCGGCTCCGCGTTCCAGCAGTAGTCCTCGCCCAGCCGGAACGGCGTCCGGCAGGAATCGAGCTGGTGGTAGAGCGGCATGCTGGTCCCGGGCGGCGTCATCGGCACGCCGGCCGGCGTCGACCAGGCGGGGACCAGGCCGTTCTGGCTGTTGCCGTTCTGCGTGTTCAGCGTGGCCGAGATGACCGTGTAGCATTCGTCGATCACCTTCTTCCAGTTGGCCACGGCGTTGGTCGCCTGCCCGAACTCGCGGTAATAAGCCGGCGCGAAGTAGGAGATGTTGATGACCGACCCGTCGGACTGGTCGCCCGAGGTCAGCACGTAAGCGTGGTTGGGGTCGACCTCGTACTGCCAGATGAGCCCGATCTGGGTCTTCGCGGCGGCGAGATAGCTGGTCGAGAGGCTCCCCTGACCGCCCCAGCGCTTGTCGGCCATGAGCAGCGCGAAGGCCATGTCCTCGTCGCCGTCGGTCGCCGCGCCGGTGCCGAGGACCGTATTTCCGTCGGAGCTGATGTACCAGTTCATGAGGCCGTGGTTGTCCGGGAACAGCTGCTCGTACTTCCAGAGACCGTCGAAGGTCTCCTGGTCGTTGGCGTAGACCGCCAGCAACATCCCGTACCCGATCCCCTCCGAGTTGCTCGAGTCGACCTGGGCCCCCGACGAGTTCGGCCGGATCACCCGCAGGAACCCCCGCGCACCGTCGCTGACGACCAGGTCCGACTTCCATTTGTCGTAGGCGTTCGTGGCGTCGGCGACGCTGGCGCCGGTGGGCGCGGCGCACTGGCCGGTGCCCGGGATCGTGAGGGGCGCGCCGCCGCCCGAGCCCGAGCCGGCCGCGCCCCCGGCTCCACCCCCCACCCCCGTGTTGCCGGCGCCCCCCGTCCCCGTGCTGCCGGCACCGGCCGTCCCGGTGCCGCCGCCGCTGCCTCCCGTCGAGATGCGACCGCCGGCGCCCAGGCCACCCGAACCGCCATTGACGATGCCGCCGCTTCCGGTCGCTCCGCCCGTCGCGCCCAGGGCGCCGCCGGAACCGCTGCCGCCTGTGCTCCCCCCGCCGCCAGAGCTCCCTCCCTCCCCGGTGCCGCCGGTGTTCCCGTTGCTCCGTCCGGGCGCTGAGCAGGCCGCCGCGCCGAGCGCAGCCGCGAGCAGACACACCAGACCCTCGGCTCTACGGAAGCGTGGCGGCGGGATGGACATGGACTTCACTCCTCGCGTGCGCGGCTCAGCAGCCCCACCGACGCCTCCGGACCTGGCCGACACTATACGCCGGCGACGGCGTCTGGGATGCGTGGTTAAATTCCGGAACTCGCGCGACGCCGACCCGGGCCCCGTTCAGGGGGCGAGAGAGAACGCCGCCAGGTTCGCGTCTTCGGCGCCGACCAGCAGCGGCGCCGCCGCGCCGACGTCGAGCAGGGTGGGGGCCAGCAGGTTGTAGGTCGCGGCCGCGTTGACCTGCACCGGGCCGCTGAAGGTCACGCCCCCGTCGCAGGTCTTGTCGACGATCACCGAATACGCGCCCCCGTCCTGGATCACGTAAGCGATCCAGAGGACGCCCGCGGCGTCGTACAGGATCGACGGGCTGAACGGCGTGTCCACGGTCGGAACCAGGATCGGCGCGCCGAACGTGGAGCCCTCGTCTGCACTGAGCGCAACGTACAGGCTCGTCTGGTTGGCGTCGACGACGGTCGTGGTCCAGGCCATCGCGGCGGCGTTGCCCGGTCCGAGCGCGCCCGAGGGCTGGTTGTCGGTGGCCAGCGCCGGATCGATCTCGACCGGCGTCGAGAAGGTATGGCCTGCGTCGGTGCTGCACTGAACGTAGCTGTTCTCGATCGCCCCGTCCTGCACCGTGGCCGCGTAACCGATGCAGAGGCGCCCGCTTCCGTCGACGAACATGCGCGCTGACTCGATCACTTGCCCGGAGCCGAGATTTCCGCCGTTGTCGTACTCGCTCAGGTCGTCGGCGCAGTCCGCGCCGCCACGCAGGACGTCGAGGCTGCCCGTGAGCCCGTTCGCCCACCAGGTGTGGTTGGTGTCGAGGGCACCCTGCGCGAATCCGGCGCCCCGGTTGGCGTCCGACCAGACGAACATGTCCGGATGACCCTCGCCGCACCCGTCCCCGGGCGCCGCGACGACGACCGTGTTCGCAGCCGGGGAGGCGACGTCCTGGCAGGGGTACAACGTGGCGAAGGCGGTCGACAGCACCGTCGGGGTGAACGTCTGGCCGCCGTCGGTGCTGACCGTCAGGACCAAAGCTGGGTCGGACGGATCGCCCACCGACGCGGAGAGCGAGTTGGTGAGGTCGACGGTCGCGGTCGCATAGACGACGTCGGGGTTGCCGGCGTCGAGGGCGAGCGCCGGGCAGTCGATCGAATCCGCTGTCCGTCGTGTCTCCGCCCAGGATGTCGGCGTCGATCGCCGCCACGCCCGCGCCCCACGTCTTGCCGCCGTCGTCGCTGCGGGCCACCATCAGCTTGAGCTCCGTGGCTGCTTCCGGATTTTCGACCCAGGTCGCGTAGACGCGGCCTCCGCGGGCGGCGGCCAGGTGCTGATAGATGCCGATCGCCGGGTTGCCGGACTCGCCGCTGCCGGTCGAATCGGCGACGGAAATGGGGGCGCCGGGGAAGGCGGTGGCGAGCACGAAGGGGGGCGTGGTGTCGCCGCGCGCAGGGTTGGCCTCGCTGGTGGCGGTGACGGTCGCGGTGTTGGCGGGCGCGACCGGCGCCACGGTCGGCGAGGCGTAGTGGCCCGCAGCGTCGATCGTCCCCGCGCCGGAGGCCGGCGTCATCGACCAGCTCACCGAGGCCTTCGAGGTGCCGGCGACGGTCGCCGCGAACGGCGTGGTCGTGCAGGTGAGGAGGCTGGCCGGCGTCGGCGTGACCGCCACCGTGATCGGCTCGGTGCTGGAGGAGCAGGCCGCGGAAGCGGAAAATACGAGCGCGCTCGAGAAGACGAGGAAGCCGCGGGCTCGCACGAATCTGCTGAGCATCTGGGTTGGGATCTCCCGAGCTGAAACGGCGCATCATCGTAGAGGGGCGCCGCGCTCCTGCCCAGAGCAATCGGTCACGGATGCTGCGGGGCCGCACCTACAGGGGCGAGCGGACGACTGCCTGCTTCGGGGCGTGCGTCTGGGCCGGCGTCTGAGCTTGCTCGGGCTCCTGGATCAGAGCCTGCTTGCTCGCCTGTTTGGGCTGCCCGTCCCAAGGCGCTCCGTGAGGCGCTCCGTCGAGACGAATGACCCGGCCGCCGATGACCGAGGGGGCCGCGGCCGCCGCCGCCGGTGCGCTCGGCACCTCGAGGATCACCCTCGAGCGTCGCTGCCAGGTGAAGTAGGACAGCGCCCATTCCATCAGGACGGCGATCCGGCTTCGAAAGCCGACCAGCGACAGCAGGTGAACGGTGAGCCAGAGCCACCAGGCGACGATTCCCGAGGCCTTGAAGCCGCCGATCTGCGCCACGGCCCGGTTGCGACCGATGGTGGCCATCGAGCCCTTGTCGACGTAGCGAAACGGCAGGCGCGGCTGCCCGTCGAGGCTGAGGCGGATGTTCTTGGCGGCGTGCCGGCCGCTCTGAATGGCCAGCTGGGCCACTCCCGGCAGCGGCTTGCCGTTCTGGGTCTTGGCGATGAGATCGCCGACCACGAACACCTCGGGGCAATCGGGCGCCGAGAGATCGTCCTCGACCCAGACGCGCCCGGCCTTGTCCAGCGGCACGCCGAGGTGGGCCGCCAGTGGATTCGCGCGCACGCCCGCCGCCCACAGCACGGTGCGGGCGGCGATCGACTCCTCGCCGAGCTCGACGAAGTCGTCCCCCAGATCGGTCACCCGCGCGGCGGTGCGAACCTCGATGCCGAGCGCGGTGAGCTGCTGGTGGGCCTTGCGCGACAGCTCCTCGGGGAAGGTCCCCAAGACGCGCGGGCCGGCCTCGATGAGGATGACCCGGGTGGTCTGGGGGTCGAACCGGCGAAAATCGCGCGCCAGCGTCCTTCCGGCGATCTCCGCCAGCGCCCCGGCCAGCTCGACGCCGGTGGGACCGCCGCCGATCACCACGAAGGTGGTCCAGGCCCGCTGGGCCTCGGCGGTGGTCTCGAGCTCGGCCGACTCGAAGGCGCGCAGAATGCGCCGGCGGATGTCCAGCGCGTCGCCCACGGTCTTCAATCCAGGGGCGTGCGCCGCCCACTTGTCGTTTCCGAAATAGGCGTGGGTCATCCCGGTCGCCACCACCAGGTAGTCGTAGTCGAGGTGCCGGTTCTCGAAGAGGATGCGCTTCTTCTCCACCTCGATGCGCTGGACGGCCCCCATGAGCACGGTGACGTTGCGCTGGCGCCAGAGCAGCTGGCGGATCGGCGCCGAGACATCCGGGGCGGCCAGCGCCGCGGTCGCCACCTGGTAGAGCAGCGGCTGGAACAGGTGGTGGTTGCTCTTGTCGATGAGCGTGATGCGGATCCCCGGCACGTTGAGCTCCCGCGCCGCGGCCAGGCCACCGAACCCGCCGCCCAGGATGACCACGTGGGCTTGCTGTTTCCTCAACATATGGCTCGGGCGAGCCTAGTCGACGATCGAAGGACTCGGCGTTTCCGAGCGGCCGAAGAGATGTAACGAAGAGATGTAACAGAGGGCCCGGTCGGACGAAAACGCGCGAAATCCACGACGTCGCGAAACCTGCGCGCAACATGACCCGCGATAGGCTTGGATGTCAGCCTCGGAACGTCGTATCGCCCATATGCGCGGTCATTACAGACATACGAAGATCATCGCCACGGTGGGCCCCTCGACCGAGGGCGCCGAGCGGCTGGGGCAGCTCATCAGCGCGGGGGTCGACGTCCTTCGGCTCAACATGGCCCACGGGACGGGCGAGTGGGCCGGGTCGCTGATCCAGCGCATCCGCGAGGTGTCGAACAAGCTCGGGCGGCACGTCGCCGTGATGATGGACGTCAAGGGCCCCGAGATCCGGACCGGACCGCTGGCCGAGCCGATCGATCTCAAGGCGGGGGAGATCCTCGAGCTTCACACGGTGACGGCGACCGACGGCGTCCGCAGCGTGTTCGTGAACTATCCCGGGCTGCCGACCGACGTGAAGGTGGGGGCCACCATCCTCCTCGACAGCGGCCTCATGCGGCTGGTGGTGGTGGAGCTCGACCCGACGCACGTCCGCTGCCGCGTGCTGACGCCCGGCAAGCTCGGCTCCCGGCGCCACATCAACCTGCCGGGGGTCGACGTGGGCCTCCCGTCGCTGACGGAGAAGGACGAGAAGGACGTCCGCGCCGGCGTGGCGGCGGGGATCGACTTCGTGGCGCTCTCCTTCGTTCGCAAGAGCCAGGACGTCGCCGTGCTCCGGAGCCTGCTCGACCGGCTGGGGTCGAAGGCGCGAATCATCTCCAAGATCGAAGACCAGGGCGGCCTGCGCAACCTGCAGAGCATCGTGAAGGCCTCGGACGCGGTGATGGTGGCGCGCGGAGATCTGGGGATCGAGATCGAATACCACACGCTGCCGATCGTGCAGACGCGGATCGTCGACCTCTGTCTGACCGAGGGACGGCCGGTGATCATCGCGACGCAGCTCCTGGAGTCGATGATCAGCGCGCCGATCCCGACGCGCGCCGAGATCTCCGACATCTCCACCGCGGTGCGGGAGCGCGCCGACGCGGTGATGCTCTCGGGTGAGACGACAACCGGCCTCTATCCTCTCCAGTGCGTGGAGGTCATGACGAACATCGTCAAGAGCATCGAGCCGACCGAGAAGCGGCGCTTCAACGAGGTGCTCGAGCTGGTCGAGCCGAAGGCGAAGATGCTGCGCGCGGCGGCGGTGCTGGCGCAGGAGCTGGGCGAGTCGGGCGTCGTGGTGTTCACCCGCAGCGGCTTTCTGGCCTACACCCTGGCCGCCTTGCGGGCGGTCGGCGTCCCGATCTACGCGTTCACCGATGACGAGGTGGTGTTCCGGCAGCTGCTGCTCCCCTGGGGCGTGGAGCCGTTCCTGATGCCCTTCAGTGACGATCCAGAGGCCACGGTGGAGAACGCGCTCGCCTACCTCCGCCGGCGCGAGTGGTGCAAGGTGGGGAGCTGGCAGGTCGTCATCACCAACGCGCTCGCCCACGACAAAGTCATCGACACGCTCCAGCTTCGGCAGATTCCGGCCGAGGCGGCCGGCACCGCGGGACCCGGCGCGCGATGACCCAAGCTCAGACGTCACCCACGGAGGTCGAGTTTCGCGGGGAGAACCTGACCATCCCGGAGCGGACGGAGCGCGTCGAGGCCGTCGACCTCCACATCAAGGCGCTCGGTCCCTGTCGCTACCGGTCGCCGCTGGTCACCCGGCTGGGAGATCGGGCCATGCACCACGTGGGGGAGGCGGATCGGGTCCTGCTCGACGATCGGGCCTCCAGAGTCGTGGAGGCCGGCGCCATCGGCTTCGCCGCGCTGCCGACGTTCGAGCTGGCCGGCCCGCGCGATCGCATCTTCTTCGACCCGGCCAAGCTCCGGGTCGGGATCGTGACCTGCGGCGGGCTCTGCCCGGGCATCAACAACGTCGTGCGCGGGCTGGTCCTCGAGCTGACGCACGCCTACGGCGTCCAGGAGATCTTCGGCTTCCGCTACGGCTTCGAAGGGATCGTCCCCCGGTTCGGGCACGAACCGCTGCGGCTCACGCCGGAGATGGTGGGGGCGGTCCACCACCAGGGGGGGACCATCCTCGGCACCTCGCGCGGCAGCCAAGATCCCGGTGAGATGGTCGACCAGCTGGAGAAGATGGGCATCGGGGCGCTGTTCGTCATCGGGGGGGACGGGACCTTGCGGGGCGCCACCAAGCTGGTGGGCGAGATCGACCGGCGGAAGCTGGCCATCTCCGTCGTCGGGATCCCGAAGACGATCGACAACGACATCCACTTCATCGATCGCAGCTTCGGCTTCGAGAGCGCCGCCGCCGCCGCCGCCGAGGCGATTCGCAGCGCCCACGTCGAGGCGACCGGCGCCAACAACGGCATCGGCTTGCTGAAGGTGATGGGGCGGCACTCGGGGTTCATCGCCTGTCACGCGGCGCTGGCCTGCCCGGAGGCGAACTTCGTGCTCATCCCCGAGGTCTCCCTGAAGCTGGACGGAGAGAACGGATTTCTTCGCCATCTCGAGCGTCGGCTGGAGCAGCGGGCGCACGCCGTCATCGTCGTCGCCGAGGGGGCGGGGCAGGAGCTCTGCGCCGCCGGTCCCGCGGTGGGCGGCGCCACCGGCGCCACCGACGCCAGCGGGAACGCGCGCCTCAAGGACATTGGCCTCGTGCTGCGGGAGCGGATCGTCCAGCACTTCGCCGGCCGTGGCGTGGAGATCACCCTCAAGTACATCGACCCCAGCTATCAGATACGCAGCGTTCCCGCCTCACCGTCGGACAGCGTCTACTGCTGGAACATGGCGCGCAACGCGGTCCACGCGGCGATGGCCGGCAACACCGGGATGCTGGTCGGCCGCTGGCACGGCCGGTTCGTCCACGTTCCGTTTCCGCTGGCGACGCGCTTTCGAAAGGAGGTCGACGTCAACGACGAGCTCTGGATGTCGGTCATCGAATCGACCGGCCAGCCCGCCTCCTTCGGCTGACCTCGCGGCGGCGGTCCCACCGCCGGTGGCCGGATCGCCGCCGCAGGATGGCGAATGTGGCACCGCCTGGGAGGGCGCGCCTCACCTAGTCTCGACCCAGGAGGAGCGAGCATGAATCCAAACCAGGCACTCTGGGAAAAAGGCGACTTCACGCGCATCGCGGCGAGCATGCGAGAGAGCGGGGAGGCCCTCGTTCGGGGCCTCGGCATCACGAAAGGGCTGGAGATCCTCGACCTCGGATGCGGCGACGGGACGACGGCCTTGCCCGCGGCGCGGCTGGGCGCCGAGGTGCTCGGCGTCGACATCGCCAGCAACCTCGTCGAGGCCGGCAACCGCCGCGCCCGGGCCGAGGGGCTCGCCAACTGCCGGTTTCAGCAGGGCGACGCCACCAACCTGAGCCAGCTCGCAGATCGTTCGTTCGACCTGGTCGTCAGCATCTTCGGTGCGATGTTCGCGCCCAGGCCCTTCGACGTGGCGAAGGAGATGGTGCGCCTGACCCGGCCTGGAGGCCGGATCGTCATGGGGAACTGGATTCCAGGCGATCCCACGCTGGTGGCGCAGATCCTGAAGATCAGCTCGGCCTACGCGCCACCGCCGCCCGAGGGATTCGTCAGCCCCATGACCTGGGGGCTCGAGGCCAACGTGGTCGAGCGGTTCTCGGCGGCAGGGGTGTCGGCAGACAAGATCTCGGCGGTGCGGGACAGCTACTCCTTCAACTTTCCCGCCGCGCCCTCGGCGCTGGTGGCCGAGTTCCGGAGGTACTACGGGCCGACGATGAATGCGTTCGAGGCGGCGGAGAAAAACGGTCGAGCGGCCGAGCTGGCAACGGAGCTGGACGTCCTGTTCCGCGGCCAGAACCGGAGCGCGCGCAGTGACCTGACCAGCATTCCGGCGACCTTCCTGCGCGTCACCGTCACCGTCTGAGCGGACAGCCGGAGGTCTGCACCTCCGCGCCCTCGGATCAGCGCGCGCGTTCGGCTTCGTCGAACAGCTCGTCGAGCGTGTAGATGCGTGTCCCCTTTTCCGGATCCAGCGCCGCGTTGACCATCGCCTTGGCGACCACCTCGCCCGGGATCTCACGGTACCTGCGCGCGATGCCGAAGGCATTGACGGCGCCGAGCAGCGCGCCGCCCAGCTTCTCCCCGACGCGCGCTTGCGGACGGCCACCGAGCAGACTCGGTCGCAGGATCCGGATCCGCTCGAAGCCGAGCTGTTGCACGTCGCGATCGAGCTCACCCTTGATGCGGGTGTAGAAGATGCTCGAGCTCGGATTCGCCGACGACGCCGAGACGAGCACGTAGCAGGGGACGGCGTTGTTCGCGGCCGCCTTGGCGAAGGCCAGCTGGTAGTCGTAGTCGACCTTCTTCTGCGCGGCCAGGCTGCCGGCCTGCTTCCGCGTCGTCCCCAGCGACGAGAACGCCACGTCGCCCTTCACCAGCGACGACCACGACTCCGGCGCGTCGAAGTCGACGACGTGGTCCTCCAGCTTCGGGTGAGACTGGCCGGTCTTCTTCCGGCCGAAGGCGATCACCTTGCCGAACCGCCCGTCGTTCAGCAGCTGACCCAGGAGCTGCGACCCGACCAGCCCGGTCGCCCCGATCATGAGCGCGGTATGCACCCGCGGAGCATACCCGTATCGAAAAGGAACGGCGGGCGATCGTCGCCGACCGTCGGCTGTGCGACGCCGATGCCGCTCGTTCGGCTCAATCCGGACGCGCGCGACGTCATCTGGGTGGGGGGCCGCGCGTCCGTCCAGAAGGATACGACCGGTGTCCGCGTCGCCGCCGCCTTCGAGGTCACGCCGGCGTCACTTCGTCGACGGTCTCCAGCGTGATGCGGCCCAGCGTGCCGGTGCGAAAGTCGTTCAGCAGCGAGACCGAGGCCCGGGCCAGGTCCGGCGCGCCGCCGGGCTTCTTGGCGGACGACCCGGTGGCGATGAGCGCCAGCAGCATGTGCTCGTTGCAGGGGCGGGGGAGCACGCCGTAGCGTTGCGCGAGCAGCTCCGGGTAGTGCCGGAGCAGATAGAGCCCCAGCGTCAGCGCGACCTCTTCGTCGTCGTAAGCCCCGCGCCCGATGCTGTGGAGCGCGGCCAGCCGGTGCGCGGTCGCCTGCTCCATCGCCGGCCACAGCATCCCCGGCGTGTCGACCAGGCTCATGCCGGGGCCCAGGCGATGGAACATCTGAATCTTGGTGATGGCCGGCTCGTCGCCGACGTGCGCGACGTGGCGCTTCAGGATGGCGTTCATCAAGGTCGACTTCCCGACGTTGGGGATGCCGAGGATCATCATGCGCAGCGGCTTGTCGGGCGCGCCGCGATCGGGGCGGAGCGCCCGGCAGGCGGTGAGGACCCGCTCGAGCTCGCCCTGCCTCTTGGCGCAGAGCGCGATGGCCTTCACGCCGGGCTGTGCGTTGTAGTGCTGCAGCCAGCGCTTGGTCTGCTCCGCATCGGCGACGTCCGACTTGTTCAGCAGCTTCAGCGCCGGTCGCTGCCCGGCCCGCCGCAATTTTTCGAACACCGGGTTGCAGCTGGAATGGGGCGCCCGCGCGTCGAGGACCTCGATGACGAGGTCGGTCGTGCGCATGGTCTCGGCCGCCTTGGTGCGGGCCGTGACCATGTGACCGGGGTACCAATTGATTGACATGGCGCGGGGGGACGATACGCGATGGTGAGCAAAAAGATCGTTTATGCGCTAAGAGGAGGGTGCCACCCCAACCAGGCGGGCGCCCTTTTGCGCCTCAATGTGTGAAAGCGAGCAGACGTTATGAAGAAGATCGAAGCCATCATCAGACCGCACCGCCTCGACGAGGTGAAGGATCGGCTGAAGCAGGCCGGCGTGACCGGTATGACGGTCGTTGAAGTCAAAGGCTTCGGCCGCACGGGCGGTAAGACCGAGGTCTACCGCGGGTCGGCCTACGTTGTGGACTTCGTCCCCAAGGTCATGGTCGTCGTGGTGGTTCCGGACGCCCTGGCCGCCACGGCGGTCGAGACCATCAAGCTCGCCGCCAAGACCGACAAGATCGGAGACGGAAAGATCTTCGTCTCGCCGATCGACGACGTCGTCCGCATCCGGACCGGCGAGCACGGCGAAGACGCGATTTAGCCTCTCGCTGCCAGCCGCAGCCGAAGTCCATGCCGTGGGCGGAGGGTCACACTTGGCAGCAAGGTGAGCTCCGTCTGCGGCGTGACCTCGAAGCGGAATCGCTGGAGCGCGGCGGCGAGGACCAACTTCGCCTCCATCATCGCGAAGCGATTTCCGATGCAGACCCTGGGCCCGCCTCCGAACGGGAAGTAGGCGAACCGCGGCAGGCGCTGCGCCAGATCGCCCTGCCAGCGTTCGGGCTGGAAGGCCTCGGGCGCCTCGAAGGTCCGCGGGTCGCGGTGCAGCACCCAGGGGGACATCACGAACTCGGCCCCTTTGCCGAAGTGAAAGCCCCCGATCTCGACGTCGGTCAGCGCCTGGCGGGCCATCACCCAGGCCGGCGGGTAGAGGCGCATCGCCTCGAGCACGACGGCATCCGTGTACGCGAGAGCCTCCAAATCGCCGAGGCCGGGTGCGCGCCCGCCGAGGACCTGGCCGAGCTCGTCGGCGAGACGGTCCTGACACCTCGGATGCATCGCCAGCAGATAGAGCGAGTAGGTCAGCGCCAGCGCCGTCGTCTCGTGCCCCGCCAGGAACAGCGTGACCGCCTCGTCGCGCACCTGGGCGTCGGTCATGGAGCCGCCGTCCTCGTCGCGCGCGCGAATCAGCAGAGACAGCAGATCGTCCCCCGACGCGGCGTCGGTCTCCCGGCTCTGTTTCCGCCGGCGCGCCTCGATGATCCCCAGGATCACCTGATCGACCTTGCGCGCCGAGGCCTGGAACTGTCGGTTGGTCTGCGTCGGCACCCAGGCGGGCGGCTGGTACCGCGCCGCCAGTCCCAGGATGCGCCCGAACTGCTCCATCAGGTCGGAGATGATCTGCCCAATGTGGCCCGCGTCGGCGGAGACGTCGGCGCCGAACAGCGTCTCGGCGACGATCCTCAGCGTCACCGCCATCATGTCTTCGTGCACGTTGCGCACCTCGCCCGGCTTCCAGGTGGAGGCCGCCTGCTCGATGGCGGTGGTCATGACGGCGGCGTACGACTGCAGCTGGCGGTGGTGAAACGCCGGCTGCAGCAGACGGCGCTGCCGCCGCCAGGAGTCACCCTCGTTGACGAGAAGACCGTTCCCGACCACGCGCGAGAGCAGCCGGCTGGTGCGATCCTTGCGAAAGGCCTCCGCCTTCTTGACCAGGACTTCCTCGATGCAGGCGGGGTCGGCGATAAAGTAGAGCTCGAGCGGCAAGCGCGTCTGGACGAACGGTCCGTAGGCGCGGTGGATGAACGTCAGCCCTTCGAGCACGCCGGCGCCAAACTCACGCCGCACCCGAAAGAAGTCTCGCCAAGGCGGGCGCGCGGGTCGCGCCGACCGCGCGCCGGTGCCCCGTGACGCGGGGCGAACGCCGGTGGGGGAGGCTTCGCCGATCGCCATCATCGAAGCTTACGCGGTCACAACCTGTCCGCGACCTGTCCGCATAAATTCGGGGACCCGCCGGTGTCTCCACCAACGGGTCCCCTATCTCCCCACCGAGCCCTCGCCTACCACATCCCCCAACCCCACTTCGGGCTCGCTCCAAACCCCCTGCCAGCCTACGACCCGGAGTAATGCGAGCGGTGTGCCAGCCTTCCGGGCCGGGAAGCTGCGCGCCGCCCCGCCATCGAGGTCGAGCAAAGTAACGGTGCGTCGTAAGAGTGATACCGAGAGCGCCACGTTCTCGGCGAGGCACTGAGCGCGATCTCGAGCATTACGTTGGGCCCACAGAGAACGGAGGCGGCGAAATTGATCCGGATCCGGTATCGCTACGCTTGGGCTGGCGGGGAAAATGGCGGGCGACCGACTCTCCGGGGAATCGCAAAAGACAGGTCGGCGATGCTGTGCATCACTCTGGCGGTGCTGGGATTGGCCATGGTTCTCGCGCACCTGACCGGCGAACGGTTGGTGCTCAGACGACTGTCGCGCCAGAGCACGGAATGGCCGAGGGTCGCCGGCGTCGTCGTCGATACCCGTTCGGTCTGGTCCTCGTCGCCAAGGAGTGGCCGCGCGTACTGGCCGCGCGTGCGATATCGATATGCCGTAGGCGGAACGGCGTACGTCGGCGACCGGGTGAGCTTCCGCGCCGACTACGCGCGCGCCGATGCCGAACGAGCGGTGGCCCGATATCCGGCGGGCTCAGCCGTCTCCGTTTCGTATAGCCCCGTCCACCCGGAAAGATCGGTCCTCGAACCAGGAACGTGGCACGACGGTCTCCTGATGAGCGTCCTCGTTCCCCTCACCGTCGCCGCCATCATGACGGTGCTTCTCTCGGTCGCCGTGTTGGTCTTGGTCTCGAAGCCGAGACGCTGACACCGTCGCCAGCCGAGGACGCTCCTCAGCAAGGACCTCGGCGGTCAGACATTGCGGTCATCGTCGTCGAGCCAGCCGTCGTCTGGTCGTCGACCTGGGCGGTCGACTTGGTCAGGTTGATCTCGCTGGCGACCACGTAGAGGGGCCGGCGCTTCACCTCTTCGTAGATGCGCCCCACGTACTCGCCCAAGATCCCCGTCATCAGCAGCTGCGCCGACGATCCGAGTCCGACCAGGATCATGATGGTCGTCCATCCCTTGACGACGCCGGTCCCGTACAGCTTCTCCCACAGCGCCCAGATCCCGCCGCCCATCGCGGTCAGGCCGGCCAGGATGCCGAACCAGGTCGCCATCCGCAGCGGCACCGTCGAGAAGGAGGTGATTCCGTCGATGGCGAAGTTGAACATCTTGCGGAAGGGGTACTTCGTCTCACCCGCGAAGCGGGCCGGCCGTTCGTAGTCGACGGAGGTCTGCCGAAAGCCGACCCACCAGACGAGGCCCCGCACGAACCGGTGCTGCTCGCGCAGGGCCCGCAGCGTCAGCACCACCGAGCGGCTCATCAGTCGGAAGTCCCCCGCGTCGACGGGGATCTGCGCGCCGCCCAGCAGCGCACGCAACAGGCGGTAATAGGCCGCCGCGGTGAACCGCTTGAAGGCCGTCTCGCCGTGCCGGTGCGAGCGAACGCCGAACACGACGTCGAACCCCTCGCGCCACTTGGCCACCATCCGGCTGACCACCTCGGGCGGATCCTGCAGATCGGCGTCCATCACCACCACCGCGTCGCCGTTCGCGCGATCCAGTCCCGCGGTGATGGCCATCTGATGCCCGAAGTTGCGGGAGAGCGACAGGACCTTGAAGCGGGGCTCCGTCGCCGCGAGCTCCTTCAAGAGAGGCAGCGACCGATCCTTCGATCCGTCGTTGACGAAGATGACCTCCCAGGACTCGCCGACGCCGCTCCCGGCGCCGGTCCCTAGGTCGGCCAGGAACGCGCGCAGCCGGCGGTCCAGCTCGGGGATGATCTCCTCCTCGTTGTAGATCGGAAGAACCAACGAAAGGATGGGCGCCTCCATCGGGCCCCTATTTAACATGGCGCTTCCTCTTGAGGCGGATCGACGGCGATGCGACCATGCATCGCTGCGCTTGCCAGCAGAACCAGAAGAGCCAGCTCGCCCAGCTCGACCGTCACCGGCGCGCCTGTGGAGGTGGAAGGCCCTCGTGCTGGCGACCTTCGTCCTGGGGGTCGTCTTGCGTCTGCCGACCTTCGGCCGGCCGCTGCTCTCCGACGACGAGGCCATCTACGCCACCACCGCCGACGCGCTCAGACGCGGGGCTCTGCTGTACCGCGACGTGGTCGATCACAAGCCGCCGCTCATCTACCACGTCTATCAGGCCGGTTTTGCCATGTTCGGACGTCACGGGCCGTACAACACCCAGGGGGCGCATCTGCTGGTCGTCCTGGCGGTGCTGGTGACGGCGGGATTTCTCTTCGCCATCAAGCGGCGGGCGGGAGCCACGGACGCCCTCGAGGACGGGGCTCCCCGCGGTGTCGCTCTGGCGGCCGCGGGGCTGTTTCTGGTCTTCTCGACCACCTGGCACGACTACGACGCGCTGGCGGCGAACTGCGAGCTGTTCCTGCTCGCGCCGCAGGCGATCTCCGCCTGGCTGTTGCTGACCGGTCGGGCGCGCCCCGGCCGCGCCGCGGGATGGGCGATTCATCTGGCGGTGGGCGCGCTGATCGGAGCGTCGGCCCTCTTCAAGTATCAGGGCCTGACGTTTCTGGCGGCCTCGATTGGTCTGCTGATCTGGTGGGTGATCCTCGAGCGCGCCTCCGGCGTCTGGGCCGTGACCATGGCGCTCTGTCAGCTGACCGGCGCCCTGGTGGCGCCTGCGCTCTACCTCTGGTGGTGCCGAAGCGCCGGCAACCTGGCGGCCGCGCTCTACTGGTTCAGGTTCAATTTCTCCTACGTCGGCGCCGGCCTGACGGGAGTCGCGGCCGTGGCGCGCGGGCTTCGTCGCACAGGGTTGATCGGCGGCGTCGCGCTGGTTCCGTACGCCTTGGGAATCGCGGCCGCGCTCTCCACCGCGCCGAAGATCGTGCGCGTGATCCGGCGACGCTTCGCCGGCGCATCCTCCGTCGATGCCGAGGTGCCTGCACCGTCGGTGGTCCTGGGTCTGCTCTGGCTCGTCACCTCGGCCGTCGCCGTCTCCACCGGCGGGCGCTTCTTCGGACACTACTTCCACCTGGTCCTGGCGCCGCTCTGCTTGCTGGCCGCGCCGGTCTTCTGCCGATTGTGGGACAGAGGCTGGTCCACCCGGGCGCCGCTGCTGGTGCTCTCCGCCCTGCCGGCCCTCATCTTCTTCGGGCTGGCGACCTTCGGCCGGCCTCTCGCCGCAGCGCTGGACGAGGGCGAGCCGCGCTACGACGAGGTCGCGGCTCGCATCGACGCGCTCACCTCGCGCGACGAGCGCGTGTTCGTCTGGGGGAACTCTCCGCAGCTGTATGTCCTGGCGCGCCGTCCGATGGGGACGCGGTTCTCTTTCTGCAATTACCTGACGGGCGAGAGCCCCGGCACGCCGACCGAGACGGGACAGCGGAACGCCGACGCCAATCAGGTGCCGGCGGCCTGGGAGATGCTGTTCGCCGACCTCGAGCGGCGTCGGCCGGCACTGCTGGTCGACGCGGCGGCTGCCGGCTGGGATGGCTACGGCAAGTACCCGCTCTCGCGATACCCGCGCCTGCGCGCGTACGTCGACCAGAACTATCGGCCGGTGGAGGTTCGCGCGGGCGTGGTCCTGTACCGGCGGCTGCGGGAGAGGTAGACGCCGGTCGCCAGGACGGCGACGGGAATCACGTGCGTCAGGTGATAGGTGAGGGCGTAGGAGACGGCGACGTCGCGCGGCGCGCCGCACATGACCAGCGCCATGGTGACGCCCGCCTCGAACGTTCCAAAGTTGCCGGGCAAGGTGGGGATGGCGATGGCGGCGTTGATCCCCACCAGCGTCAGCAACGCCGTCCGGAAGCTGGGCTCCAGATGAAAGGCGCCCTGGAACAGCACCAGCATCACGAGCTCGCTCGACCACCCGAGCAACGAGAGCGCCGCCATCGCCGCCACCCGGCGCGGCGTGGAGGCCTGCAGGCCCGACGACAGCGCGCGCTCCACACGCGGCCATCGCCCGAGGCGCGGCACCAGGGAGTGACCGGTGGCGAGGAGGGCGCCATATCCCAGCATGGCGAGGACCGAGAGGCCCAGCGCCAGGCGGCCGAGGCTGGTCAAGAGCGCGGTGACGAAGACCAGGATGGCGAGCGCCAGCGCCTCGGCGCCGCGCTCGGCCCAGGTGCAGCCATAGTCCACGGCGAGCTGGTTGGAGAGAAGCTGGCGCCGCGGAGGTTGGTCGTCAGAGCGGTCTTCGGGGAGCTGCTCCGAGGGGGGGCGCAGGCGCGCGGCGCGGATCAGGTCCCCGCTGCCGAACCCGATGGCGGCGTTGGCCAGCAGCCCCTCGACGGTCGCCGCCAGCACCTGGCGGTATGGCGGTGGCGCGATCAAAGCCAGTCGCCAGCGCGCCGCCTTCAACGGCACGGACACCGAGAGGTTGAGCAGAATCGCCGCCGCCACCGCCCAGGGCGCGCTTGCCGCCAGGTGGACGGTCCAGGGCTTCTCCCGCCACAGCACGACCCCCAGCAAGCAGAGCGGCAGGCCACGCAGGAGGGCCCTCCAGCGGCCGGTTGCGGGAGCGTCGGGCGGGGCGCTTTCCAGGTTACGCCGCGGCCTTCGGGCGCAGGCCCGCCTGGTCGACGGTCGCCCCGGCGACGCGCTGAAAGACCTCGAGGATCCGGCCTCCCACCCGCTCCCAGTCGAAGGCGTCGGCAATGACGCGCCCGCGCGCGATGCGATCGCCCTGGTCGCGCCCCAGCGTGTCGATGACGGCGTCGGCAAAGGCCGCGGCGCTGTTGTCCCTGGCCATGACCACGTTCACCCAGTGGTCGCCCGCGCGATCGGCGCCGAGCGCCGGGAGCGCGACGACCGGCAAGCCCGCGGCAAAGGCCTCCAGCACCATGATGGAGAACCCCACTGCCCGCGCCGGCAAGAGGAACAACGAGGACGAAGCGAGCAGCTCCGGGCGTTGATCGTAGACCGCGCCGAGGAATTCGACGCGCCCGCGCAGATGCCCAGGCACCTGCGCCTCGAGCGCCGGTCGCATGGGGCCGTCGCCCGCCATCAGCAGGCGCACGTCCGGCACCGACTGCGCGATCTTGGTGAAGGACTCGATGGCCACCTCCGGCCCGTTGCGCTGCTCGAGCCGGCCCAGATAGACGAGGTTGCGCGTCCCGGGGCGCAGGTACCGAGAGCTCGGGGCCGCGCGCCAATACGTTCCATCGATTCCATTTGGAATGATCGTCGATTGGAAGTCGGCATAGCGGCCCATTGATTGCGCGGTCGCCTCGGAGACCGCAATGACTGCGGCGGCCCGCCGAAAAACCCACCGGTAGTACGGCGCGATGCGATGGCGCCAGGGAGCGTCCGGAAAACAGGCGTTGTGCAGGGTCAACACCTTGGGCCCGCGGAACATCGCCAATCCCAGCATGGCCAAGCCGACGTCACAGGGGCCGTGGATGTTGAGGAGATCGAACTGCCCCTGGCGGAGCGCGCGGTAGAAGTTGTAGGCGGTGAGCGGGCCGATCGTCGCCTGGCAAAAAGTTCCGCCGGTGCGGTAGGTGTGCGCGCGCCCGACGCGGACCACGCCCCGCTCGGCGTCGTCGGGGCCCGGCGCGGCCGCCGTGGCCGGTCGCCCGGTGAGGATGGTGACCTCCACGCCTCGGCGGGCGAGGAGCTTGCGGAGGTGCAGGACGTGCTCCTGAATGCCTCCCAGGGTGGGATAGTAGCTCTCGGCTACGATACCGACGCGCAGAGGACGCATAGAGCCCTAGCGGCTTACCTTAGCGGTGGGTGCCCGGTCAAGCCCGGGAAACGCTTGAGATTCGCGTCATTGGGCGTTTCCGGAACACGTGAGGTTCACCGCGCGTAGATCTCGAGCTCACCTTGGGCGAAGACCCGATGGTAGACCGCGGGGATCATTGGGCGTGCTTCGGGCGGCATGGCCCAGGTCAGAAGATGGCTGAAGCGGGGCGTCGCCTCCTGCCAGAAGTCGGCCCAGATCCCTCGCCAGGCGGCGGTGCAGGCCGCCGGGTCGACCGGGACCTTGCTCAGCGCCTTGCAGACTCCGGCCGGCGTCCCGTACCGGTCGGCGAACTGATCGAACGCCGGTGGGATGAGCTTGCGTGGCGGAAAGTCCTTGTAGGTGATCGGGTAGGAGCGCTCCACCCCGAACACCAGCGGCGCAGAGGTATTTTTGGCGACGGTGTAGTAACCCCAGGCGTGGGAGAGGCTGGCGGTGAAATAGCTGGTCTTGCCGTGCTTGAACAGCAACGGAAGCAAGGTGGCGCCCTCCGGTACAGCTTCGATTCCTGCGGTGAATTCAGCGCGGTCGCGGTCGAGCCTGACGTAGTCGACCCCCTGGGCGGCCGAGAAGGAGAGCGCGCAGAGCACGAGCACGATCGCGGCCGGCCTCGGCAGCGTGGTGGGAAGACGCAAGGCGAGCCCGGCCCAAATGAACGGAACCAACCGGGTATTGAGGTAGTTCCAGTTGCTCATCATTTCGGGCAAGCCAACGTAGGAGACGAGGAGAACGGCGACCGCCACGGGCGAGAGGAAGGGGCGCGGCGCTCGACGTTGTGGCCAGGCAAAGTAGGGGAGCAAGACCGCCGGGACGATGGTCATGCTGCCGAGCCAGGTGAACGCGCCGGAGACGTCGCGCCAGAGGTCCCTGAGGATCTCCCACGGGTTGAGATACCTGAACGTGGCGGCGGCGGCCGAGGAGTTCTCGGCCTTGATCAGATGCTGCTGTGCCGAGACCAGGGAGAGCAGCCCGGCCGGCACCAGCGGCAACAGCAGCGCGACGCCGGCGTCGATTCGTTGCTGCCAGGTCGGGCGGGTGGCGACGTGCAGGGCGACCAGCGCCCCCACCACGGCGAGCGGGAACGGGTGCGCGTACCAGACCAGGCTGGAGAGCGCGGCGACGGCCAGGCCGCCTGCGGGGCTGGGGCGCTCCCGCTGCCGATCGAGCACGGTCAACAGGATCAGCGAGAGGGCAAAGGCGAACGTGAAGTTCAGAAACCCCATCGAGACGCTGAAGCTGTGCACCAGCGGCCAGACAAAGAGCATCGCCACCGGCACGGCGCGGCGGCCGGCGAAGTGAAGCACGAAGAGGGGGAGCGCCAGCGCGTTCGCGGCCAGGACCAGGGCGGTGAAGGCGCGGGCGGCGCCGAAGAGGCCGTGGCCGCCCACCAGGCAGAACCAGAGCGTGAGGAGGCAGTTCGATTTGAAGAGACCGTTGAAGGTGAACTGGGGATAGAGCTCGGGATGCGCCACGATGTGGGCCGTGGCGACGTGATTGGGGAGATCCTGGAAGGGGGGGAGCGGAACCAGCAGCAGCGGCCAGGCGGCCAGGGCGAACAACACCGCCGCGACCAGCAGGACCAGCCGCGCGTCGGTGAGACCGGCCAGCGCCGCCTCGAGCGGGTGGGTCCCTGACGGTGCCGGAGAAGATGCGGCAGGCATCGTTCTGGGACGCTCGTTCACGGGCGGCAGTGTACCTCGGCTCGTCACCCGGTCACCGTCGGAGTGAGCGCTCCGCCGCGGCCCGCGCTCGGGCATGGATGTCTGTGCCGGGAGGACCTTCTTGCGATAACCTGCCGGCGGCGAGCGAGCCGCCTGACGCAGCCACGCGCCCACCATCGCCACACTCTTCCGAGATGCCCCGAGACGATCATGAGCGGCGACGTCAGCCGCCCCCGGCGGGGCGCGATGCTTCCGGCCCGTTCGTCCTCCTGGCGACCCTGGCCTTCTTCGTCGCGCGCCTCTTCTTGATCCCACGTCGGGTCTTCGACCCTGACGAGCTCGAGCACTCCCACGCCGCCTGGAGCGTGTTCAAGGGGCTGCTTCCGTACCGGGACTTCTTCGAGCATCACACCCCCTGGTACTACTTCGGGCTGTCGCCGTTCTTCCATCTGTTCGCGGTCGACCAGTCGTTTGAAAGCGCCCGGCGCTTTCTGCTCTTCGGGCGCGTCTTTTCGGTCGTGCTGGCCGCGCTCTCGGTTGTTCTCCTCATTCGGGTGGGACGCCTCGTCGGCAATCGACGCGTGGGTCTTCTGGCGGGGCTGTTCGTCGCGGCGCAGCCGGTCTTCATCCAGAAGACGCTGGAGATTCGCCCCGACGTCCCCGCCTTCTTGTTCTTCGTCGGGGCGCTCTGGTTCCTGCTGCGCGGGCTGTCCGACCAGGAGGTGGCCGCACCGCCGTGCCTGCGCTGGTTCCTGGGCGGCGGGCTCTGCCTCGGGGCGGCCGTCATGTGCACGCAGAAGATGCTCTTCGTTCTTCCGGGCGCGTTCCTGGGGCTGGGACTCTGGGCGCTGGCCGGCGGCCGGCGAGCGTCGGGCGTCCGAATGCTCGCCGTGCTGGTGGTTGGGGCGGGCGTCGCCGCTCCGGTCCTGGTGACGTGGATCGGCTTCGCCGTTCAGGGCGGCGGCCGGCAATTCATTTACAACAACTTTCTCCTCAACGCGCGGTTTCAATTGCGCTCGTTCAGGGGGGTGCAAACAACGCTCAAGACCAGCTGGCCCATCCTGGTTCTCGCTCTCTTCGGCGCCTCCGTCGCGATGTACCGCTTCTCTCGCGCCGAGCGGCGTCGATATGGCGACGTGCTGCTGCTCTGCACGTTGGGTGGCCTCATCGCGGGAATTGTCCTGGTGCCCGTGGTCTACGAGCAGTATTGCCTGGTGCCCCTGTCGATCGCCTGCCTGTTCGCCGCGCAGGGGCTGTCCTCGTTGGTGGAGTTGGCGCGAGAACGGGCGCGGGCGTGGTTCCTCGTCTGCGCGACGCTCCCCCTCTTGGTGTTGCCTGTCCTCAATCTGGCCTGGTCGTTCAACCACCGAAACGACCGGCAGATGGCGCGGCTGCGCTACGTCTTCGCGCACACCGGCCCGACCGACTCAGTTCTGGACGGCTGGCTGGGGACGCAGGTGTTCCGTCCCCACCCGCTCTACTACTTCTTCATGCACCGCGAGCTCCTGGGCGCGCTATCGGAAAGCGACAAGGATGCCTACCTCCGCCCGCTGGAGAGCGGACAGGTGCGACCGGCGCTCATCACCCTCGACGACGAGCTGCTGGCGTTGGGGCCGCGCTTCTCGAGCTTCTTGCACGCGCACTACGCGAGCAGTGATGGCCTGTTTTACTTTCCGATCCGGACGCCTTAGGCCTGGCTCAGGCGACCATCGACGGGAACCGCCAGCCCCACCAGCCCCATAAGGTTCGCTGGCTGGCGTGGCACGATCTGCGGGTCACGCGCTACCTGCAGAGAGTCTCTGCCAGGGGATCTCCCTGGTTGAGCGCAAGGACGGTCCCAGGAGCCTCGAAGCTCTTTTGATCCTCCGGGAGGTCGCGCCCCGCGTAGCGATGGGCGCGCAGCGCGGCTTGAACGTCCTTTCTCTCCACGGGCACTCTGCATCCCCGTCCATTGCGTTCGATCGCTTCGGCGACGTCGCGCCGAAGCCAGAGCTTCGTGCCGCCCGCAAACGCCGGCGCGTAGTGAGCCCGAAAGTAGGGAAGCTGGTAGAGCGCTCCCAACGAGGCCCATCTCCAGTGCGCCTCGACGAGCTCGGGCGACTCGGCCTCGAGGACCTCCGCCAGAGCCGCCCGGCCTCGATGCGCCAGCTTGCGATTGGAGAGCGACGCCAGGTCGACAATCCTGAATTCCTCACAACAGAGCGCCAGGCCGCCGATGTCCGGCGTGAGGATGGTGGCTTGCTGAAGGCCCGCGGCGGAGACGAAGCGCCGAAAGATCGCACCAGATTCTGCATACGTATGGGGCGTCACGAAGAACCCACCCTCGGACACGGGCTTCAGCTCGTCCGAGGGAAATCCGGTCTTCGACTTGATGGTCATGAACAGGAACAGACCGACGACGACGGCCACGCGGAGCTTGGTTCGCTTGGCGTTCACCCAGGGCGAGAACAGGAGCGAACAGAGCAACAGCCCGAGGGGGAAGGCGAAGTACGGCATGCGCCCGCGGTAGCCCCAGGACTCTCCGACCAGGGCGCCCACGACGACGGCGCCCAGGAGCGGCGCCGTGAGAATCACCAAGATCCGGCGAGGGGGCCAGGGCGTGCCTGGGGGAGCGGAACCAAAGCGCTGCGCGATCGCCAGGGCGACGAGCGGCACGAAGAAGAAGCGTGGCAGCTCCCAGGCGCCTCTCAGCCGCTGCATGAGACCGGACACCGCATAGGGTGGCCACCGCTTTGCCCAGTAGGTGTTGGGGAGGACGTCGGAGAAAACGGCGAGTCGCCAGCAGGTGAGCAGGAGGACGGTCCCCAGACAGGGCAGGACGATCCCCCAAAAAGCGCGGCGCCCTGAAACAGAGAGGACGGAGAGGGCGAGCAGCCCGACGTAGAGCAGCGCCTCGAAACGGGTGGTCACGGCCAGGACCGCGCCCGCACCCAACCAGAACATCCGCGGCTGCGGCGAGAGCAGCTCGTTGACCATCATCAGAAACGCCGCGGCCAGGAGTCCCATCTCCATGCCGTTGCCCGCCTCGCCGAAGGAGCAGCCCCAGGCCGCGAAGGCGACCACGGTCAGGGTCGCGGAGAGCCTGTCGAGTCGGAGGAGCGCGCAGGTCCTGGCCAGGAGAAGCGTGGTGGCGCAGATGCTCAGCGCCGACAGCACCTGGGAAATGGAGATCGCCGCGCGGTACGACGGCCGCGCCAGCGCCGCCAGAGCGTTGAGCAAGAACCAGGAGACGGACGAAAACCCCTCGACGACTTCGGAGCGCGCGGTCAGCGCAACCCGGCCGTGCCGGGCAAAGGTCCTGGCAAAGGCGAGGGTGATTGCGCCGTCATCCCACCCGTGGTCGCCGATGAGGAGGCTGACAACAATCAGCGCGGCGAGCTGTGCCAGGACAACGAGGGCGACGCCACGGCGCGACATGCAGCGCTTGCCAAGCCAACATGCCACATGCGGGGTGTCAAGCGTGGGTGCGCAGAGCGAACAGGCTCGGAGTCTCCGGCCACTGAGCGGACGGAAGCCGCGTCGTCAGGCTAGCCTTGTGGGTTCAGAACCGGACGCCGCCACCCAGGCTCACGCGAACGTACCTCGTCCGAGTATCCACCTTCTCGCCGGCGACGGTGAGCGACTGGAATCCCAGCTGATAGCCGGCTCCTAGGTTCGCGAAGATTCGGTCTGTGATTCCCATGTCGGCCCCACCGCCGAAGGCCACGACAAATCCCTTGGCCGAGGTGCCGCCAGCCTGGTTGATGAGCGAGTATCCCGGAAGAGCTTCGACGTAGAGGCCGATCGTCTCCACGATCGGAAACGTGTACGCCAGGCGCGCCATCAGGTCCGTCTCCCGGACCGCGGGCGGGGCCGCAAGCGGGGAGGGATTCACCTTGTAGTTCACGTTGGAGATGATCTGCGGCGCGACCCCCACGCTGAGGCCGGCGAGGATCCGATAGCTCGCCGACAAGCCGGCGCCATATGCCAGCGAGGCGTCTCCTTGGACCGGCACGCCGCCGATCGGACTGGTGTACTTACCGAGGCCCATCGGAAGGAACGCCAGACCGATCCGCAGTCTCGGCGACGGCGGCGGCGCGGCAGAATACGGATCAACGACCGCTGCGGCCGGTGCCGGAGCCACGGGGGCGCGATCCTCCGCGCGGGCCCCGGCGCCGAGCGCGACCAACATCAGACCGATCAGGGTGCTTGCTTTGCGCATCTGGTTTTTTCTCGCTCGTGAGGTCGCTGCTAGAAGTAGAAGGAGAACCGAAGACGGACGCTATAATTCTCGTCGTCATACGTCGGGGCGGGACTGGTGCTCGCCTGTAGGAAGTGAGCCCGCGAGTAGCTCCCCACCAGCTTGATGTAAAGCTGCTGGAAGACCACGTACTGGACGGCGGCGAAGCTTTGCCACAGCCAGTAGTTGTCGACGACGGCAAAATTGGCGGGGTTGTTCTGGTCCACGTCGCGGGTGAAGAGCCCCCCCACGCCGAAGATGAGAGGATAGCGTTCGCTGCCGTTGGAGACGTTGGCGAACCCGCCGTAGCTGGTCCGGGTGAAGCTCCCTTGCCTGTTCTCCTGCCCCTGGGCGTCGAAGGAGAGAACCGTTCCCTGCGCGGCGTTGAAGCCGAACTCGATGTGCGGCTCGAACACGAACTGCACGGCGCCGCCGACTCCCTTTGAGGTGGTCTCGAGCTGGCTGCCTGTGTTCTGCGAGGTTTCGCGCTGCCACTCCACGCCCCCCTTGAGCTTCAGCCAACCGAAGTCGAGGATGGCGACGGGGCGGGTCGCGACCACAGGGCCGCTGCTGAAGCTCCCCACGGTTCCCAGCGCCTCGAAGCGAAGGAACGGCAACGGATAGTAGTGGACCGCCATGTTGCCTGCGGCGCCGTTCGGCCGGAACTGGTTGTCGGTCAGTCCGTAGTAGGAGACAACCGGATCGCCGGGGCCGATTGCGCCCTGGCGCTCGAACGTGTTCTGGTCCAGGCCCATGCCGAGGTGAAAGACCTCCCACCCCTCGAAGCGGCCGACCTGGAAGTCCCACCTGTTCCACTGCCCGATGCGCAACCAGAGATCGTCCGTGTCGGCGCCGCCGACGTCCGACCGCTGGATCGTCTGGTTCTCGGTCCCGACCAGCTCCACCTGGCCCTGGACGAACCAGTCGGCGAACGAGTAGGTCGGCGTGACCCGCAACAGCATGCGCCCTTGCTGCGTTGCATAGGCGAGTTGGTCCTGTCCGATCGCTTGTTGGTTCTGGCCCCAGGGGGCGAACTTCACATAGGCGGTGTCGAGCCAACCCCAGCCCGAAAGGCCGATCACGAACCGATCGCGGCCAGACTTGGCGGGCAAGTACGGCCACTGCAGGCCGTGGAAGGTGAGCCACAACGAGCCGTACTTGAGGCCGCGAGTCTGCGGCTCGGGGTAAGCCGACCCGGGGAGCCGCTGGACGCCGATCTCGGTGACCGGGGGCGCCTCGACCGCCGGTTCAGGGGGCGGTGGGATCGAGCCCCCGACCGCAGTCGCTTCCCGGGCCGGCGCCGGTGAGGCGACGGCCGGGTTCGGCTGCACCGGAACCGGCACCACGACAACGGTCGATGGCGGCGGGACGGCCGGAGCGGTTTCGGTCGGCGGTGCTTCGGTCGGGTCCCCCGCCCCGGCAGCGAGCGCGGTCGACCCGGCAAAAAGAACGAACGCGGTCAGGAGACCAGTCTGGGCACGGCGGGCAATTGTTTTCATTGAGGAGGTCCGACGGTGTAGCCGGTAACGTTCACGGTTTGCGTGGGTAGAAATTGAGTCGTTCCATCGTTCGGATTCTGGGCACCGTCAGTCACCATGATGTTGACCGGTCCGCTCTCCACGACCCAAGAGCCCGTGGTCGCGGTCGGCGAGTCTGCCTTGAAGTAATCGAGATCCGACAGCCGGACGTTGATCAGCACCTGCTTCGCCTCACCCGCGGCGAGGCTCACGCGCGCGAAGCCTTTGAGCTCCTTGGGAGCCCGCCGGGCCGTTGTGTTGGGGAACGACACGAAGACCATCACAGTGTCGTCACCGGCGACCGTGCCGGTGTTCTTGACGTTGACGTAGACGGGCAAAACGGACCCCTGGACCAACGGGCTGGTGCACCCGAGCTGCACGTTGGAGAGCGCGAACGTCGTGTAGCTGAGCCCGGCTCCGAACGGAAACACCGGCGTGATGTGGTTGTAGTCGAAATAGCGGTAGCCGACGTAGTAGTCGAACGTCGTCTCGCCGCCGGGAGAGTCGAACGGGTCGCCATATTGTTGCTCTTGGCCCCAGGTGAACGGGAGCTTTCCGCCGAAGTTGTAGGACGTCCCGTTGACCTCGCCCCAGAGCAGATCTGCGAGCGCCTCCCCGCCCCGCTGACCGGGGTACCAGGCCATGACCACAGCGGGGACCTGGGAGAGCCAGGGCATCGCGATCACGCTCCCCCCCTCCAGAACGACCACCATCGGCTTTCCGCTGGCGGCCACCTGTTGGATGAGCTTGTCCTGGATGCCCTGGTACGGGCCTGTCTGCTTGGCGTCGAGCCCCAGGCAGTTCCCCAGGTTGACGCACTTGGAGTTTCGGTCGGCTGCGTTCGTGTACTCCTCGCCCTCGTCCTGTGCGGTGAGGCCGGCGACCACCACGACGAAGTCGGCGGCGCTCACCGCGCTCGTCACGGCGCTGAGGTCCCCAGACGTGGTGTTTGTCGCAGTCGTGACGTTGACCGACCCGCCAGAGCAGGAGGTTCCGGAGACCGTGCCGCCCGACGCGGCACAGAGTCCGGCGAAGGGACCGACCGACTTGGCCGGGTCGGGGTAGACGCGGCTCGAATCCGAGGTCACCCCCGCGGACATCCGTGGCGAAGTTCACGCTGGAGCTGCCCTCGACCACCGCATAGGGGACCGTGGCGCCCACGACGGCCAGATTCTTGATCGCCGGGCTGATGGGAAGAACCCCGTTGTTCTTGAGGAGGACCATGCTCTCCAGCGCCGCGCGCGTCGCCAGCGCCAGATGGGACGCGTCGCACGTGATCGAGCTGGTCGCGGTGTTATAGGTCGTGACCGGCTGTTTGAGCCCGACGGTTCCCGTGAGCTTGTCGGACTTGAAGCGGTATTTCTCGTAGAGGATTCTCTGCACGGCGGCGTCGAGCTGGGGTTTCGTCACGGAGTGCGCGTTGTAGAGGTTCTGGAGCTGGCCGTAGTTGAACGACCAGGGGAGCTCGACATCCAACCCCGCGTTGATGGCCGAGACCGCGTTGCTCTTCTTGGTGCTCGTGTCGAGGTTTTGGTTGCTGCTGCCGGGCATCGCCCACCAGTCGCTGAGGATGAACCCCTTGAACCCGAAGTCGGTGCGCAGCACATCGGTCAATGTGTGCGGGTTGACTGTCGACTTCAGCCCGTTCACCGCGTTGTAGGACGCCATCACCGAGGCCACGCCGGCGTCCTGCACCACCATCCGGAAGTGACGCCCGTAGATCTCCCGCAGCGTCTGCTCGTCCATGTCCGAGACGTTCTGTTGTCGGCCGGCCTCCACGTCGTAGCCCATGTAGTGCTTGGCGTTGGCGGCGATGTGCTGCTGGATGCCGACGGTCATCGCGGAGGCCAGGCGGCCGATCTGATAGGGATCCTCGCCGTAGGTCTCCTGCGCGCGGCCCCAGTACGGGTGGCGGAGGAGGTTCATGCAGGGCGCGAGCAGCAGCGTCTGCTGCGCGGCCTGCATCTCGTCGCCGATCGCTTCGCCGACCGCGTACTCGAGGTCGAGATCGAAGGCCGCGCCGCGCGCCATGCTGACCGGGAAGGAAGTCGAGTAGCCGACACTCTGACCGAGGACCTGGTGGCCGTCGGTCTTGTAGTTCGGGTCGGGGGGGTTGCCGTCCATGTCTTCGCCGAGGTTCACGCCGCGGGAGGCGTCCCGGTAGCGGTAGCCGCGAATGGTGGCGGTGTCTTGGCTGCGCTGGGTGTCGGTGAAGTTCCCCTGGCTGCTGGAGCCGAAGGGCATCCCGGTCATCTGCAACTGCTCGTCTGCCACGGAGATGGTCGTCATCGTATTGGCGACCTGGGCAAGGATCGCCGGGTCGTTGAAGCCGTAGCCCTGGCTGTATTTGTCGATGGCATTGCCGGTCGGGTTTGCCGCGCAGGCCTGCGGCGTGACGACGTTCTCGACGTCACCCGTGACCACCGTGCTGACCACGCCGGCGCCGGCATCCGCCACATTGAGAGAGCACGTCGGCGACGTGCTGCCACCGTCTCCCTGTGCCTGCCCCTTCGGCAGCGGCAATGAGCAGGCCGACACGGCCAAACAACCAACCGCGGTCCAAAGCAACGACTTGAGCAATTTCATGTTCTGCATTTAGAACTCCTGGCAGCCTCGAAATGACTTTAGGGGGACGAATAAATTTTGATGAATCGCGACGACTCCATGAACTGACGAGCGGGTCGCACCGTAGCACGGGTCACGGTCCCCGTAGCACGCATTATCGAGCACGATCTGCGAGGCGCGCGCGACGCCGGCCGTCGTGCCCCACTCGGGTCCCGTCGCGGCGAAAGCGCAACGAAGCCTCGGGTCTCGCCACCCGATTCGAACAATGATCCTGAGCTTCGCGCACGGCTAAGGCACGTAATCGACAGTGGCCCCCCCGTTGCCGGGCCTGGAGAATTGAAGCTTCTCGCGACCGAGGGAGACGAGGTCCATCGCCGAACTTCCGGAATTGTACATGACGGCAACGATGCTGCCGTCCACGTTCTTGAAGGCGAGCGCGTCGCCGCCGCTGGTGGCGACGACCTTGGCGCCGGGCCGAACGAACTGCGAGACGTGGCGTAGCCCGCCCGGGCCGGGGGCCCCGCCGGTGCCCCGCGTGCCGCCCAGTCCCTTCGAGCAAGACGCCCCGGGGAACCCAACCCCGAGGCCGAAGATCGAGGCGCGCGCGCTGGTCATGACCCGAAGATTCCCGTCAGGGGCGAAAGCGATCCCGCGCACGATGCCATTCGACACGCGGTTCTGGACGCGCATGGCATCCGCGCACGATGCACCTGGGTTCTCGGCCGCGTCCTCGCATCCTTGGCTTCCGTCTCTCATTTATGGCGGGCGCTCCGAGCGGGCCTGCTCGAGCTGCAGTTCTTCCGGCGCATGAGCTGGGGCGACGTTCTGTCGTCGTCGGGACGGACCATCCGGAGCGAGCTCGTCCATCGTTAGAGCGCCGGACAGCGCCGGCGTCGCGCACGATACCGACCGGCACGACGGATCGTCATCGCGAGCGGATCGCGTCTGCGCTGTTCGGCTTCAGTGAGCCGGCCCCGGGCTGCGTCGCCACCGCGGTGTATCCTCGGTTCGATGCTGGAAGGCGTGACCATCGAACAGCTCCGCACGCTGCGCGCGGTGGCCGAGGCCGGCAGCTTCTCGGCGGCGGCCCGCAAGCTGGGGCGCGTGCAGGCGGCGGTCAGCCAGGCGATCGATCGGCTGGAGGCGCAGCTCGGGCTCCGGCTCTTCGATCGCACCGGGCGGGTCCCCGTGCTGACGGCGCACGGCGAGGCCGTCGTCGAGGCTGCGGCCAAGGTCGAAGGCGGGGTGGAGGCCCTCGAAGAGCTGGTGGCCAGCTTGAAGCGGGGCGCGGAGCGGACGCTGCACATCGTCGTCGACGTCATGTTCCCGACCGAGTCGCTGGTGGCGTTCGCCAGGGACTTCGCGCGCGAGCATCCCGACGTCGGGCTGCTGCTCTTCACCGAGATCCTCTCGGGCGTCACGGCGCACGTGCGCGAGAAACGCTCGGCCTGGGGCATCGCCATCGAGGACGCCGACCTCAGCGACCTCGACAGCCGTCCGATCGCCGACGTGCGCCTGATTCCGGTCGCGGCCCCGGGGCATCCGCTGGCCTTGCGCGAAGGCCGGATCGAGGCGGGCGTGCTGGCCGAGACGGTGCAAATCGTGCAGGGGCAGCACCGCCCGGACGGCGAGCCGGGGCACGACGACCACGGCGTCTTTTCACCCAAGACCTGGCGAGTCGTCGACCTGGCGACCAAGCAGGCGCTGATCGCCGGTGGGCTCGGCTGGGGGCACATGCCCGAGCACCTCGTGCGCGAGGAGCTCCGGAGCGGCCGGCTGGTCGAGCTCCGGCTCGACGCCTGGGGGAGCGTGGCGCCGCGCAGATCGCTGGTCCTGGTGTGGCGGCGTCAGGCCGTCATGGGCCCGGTGGCCGAGTGGGCGCAGCGCCGGCTGTCGGAGCTCTGCAAGAAGGTGGTGGAACCGGGGCCCCCTCACGGCGGGTGATACCAGTCATCACCTCACCGGCAGTGTTCCGCTCTGGCCAGGCGATTACACTCGTGACCATGAAAACTCAGGTTGCAACCCGTACGGCGCCGCCCACGGCCACCACGGCCGCGCTCCGCAGCGTCGAGAGCGTCCACCGCAGCACGACCTTTCACTGGGTCGGAAACGGCTTCCACGTGTCGACCTACTTTCCGAGCGAGGGCCTGCCGCCCGAGCGGGTGAGCCCGTTCGTGCTGATGGACTACGGTCCCCCCAAGGAGTTCACGCCGCTGGCGCGTGGCAAGCGTGGCGTCGGCTGGCATCCCCACCGTGGGTTCGAGACGGTCACCCTGGCCTGGGAGGGCGCGGTCGCTCACCAGGACAACGCCGGGCACGCCGGCGTGATCGGCCCCGGCGACGTCCAGTGGATGACCGCCGGGCGCGGCATCTTTCACGAGGAGTACCACGAGGCCGAGTTCTCCCGCGCCGGTGGCCGCATGCACATGATGCAGCTCTGGGTGAACCTGCCCGCCAAGGACAAGACGGCGGCGCCCGCCTACCAGCCGATCACCGCGGCCGACATTCCGCGGGTGGCGCTGGCGGGCGGCGGCGAGGTGCGGGTCATCGCCGGCGCGTACGAAGAGGCGC
This sequence comes from uncultured Pseudomonadota bacterium, assembly GCA_963847705.1. Lineage (GTDB taxonomy): Bacteria > Myxococcota_A > Polyangia > Fen-1088 > Fen-1088 > JADGRB01. The sequence continues at coordinate 101,439 of CAWKBC010000021.1, forward strand.
GCGGTCCGGCCCACACCTTCACGCCGATCACGATGCTGGACGTGCGCCTCCCCGCGGGTGGCAAGCTCCCGCTCACGCTCCCGGCGACCCACAACGCGCTGGCCGTGGTCACCAAGGGACGCGTTCGCGCAGGCCAGGAGTCCGGGCTGGCCGGCGAGCTGATCCTGTTCGGAAACGACGGCGATAGCCTGGAGCTCACCGCCGACGAGGAGAGCCACATCGTGCTCCTGGCGAGCGCTCCGCTCGACGAGCCGATCGTCCAGTACGGCCCCTTCGTCATGAATAGCTTCGAAGAGATCCGGCAAGCGATCGCCGACGTCGAAACGGGAAAGTTCGGTCCGGTTCCCGGCTAATACCAACGCGATCGCGCGGCGTGACCGAACCTCAGCTCGTTTCGCCAGATATGAGAACAAGCGACCACTAATGTGAAATGAAGCCGGTACAGCGCCTCCTCTAATCTTTCGGAGGCGACTGTATGAAACTCAGATTTGATTTCCCGGTATTCCTGCTCGTCGGAGCGGTGTCGATGGTGGGCTGCGGAAACTCCGGCTCCGGCGGCTCGGGCTCCGGTGGAAGTGGCGGCACGGTCGCCTCGGGCGGCAGCACCGGGAGCGGTGGAAGCAGCAGAGGCGGTTCGGGCGGCACCACCGGCAGCGGCGGCTCCGGTGGATCGCCCGCGACGGGCGGAAGCCACGGCAGCGGCGGCGCGGTCGGAACCGGCGGCGCGCCGGCCACGGGCGGCGCGAACGGCAGCGGCGGCGCCACCGCGACCGGCGGCGCCAGTGGTGTCGGCGGTACTTCGGGCACCTCGGGTAAAGGCGGCGCGGCGGGTGGCGGAGGTGGCACGGCCGGAAGCGGCGCCGGCGGCTCTGCGACGGGCGGGGGAACCGGAGCGGCAGGTTCCGGCGGTGCAACGGGCGGCGCGGGCGGTGGAAGCGCCGCCGTCGCGAAGCCGTCGTTCGACTGGGTCGGGGTGGTCGGCTCCGGGCAGAGCCTCTCGGTCGGCACCACGCCGGCGGCCTTGACCACGCAGCCCTACAACAACTTGATGCTCGCGCTCAACGGCGCCACCGTCCCTGGCACCGGCACCAACCCGTGGGACCCCACGGTGGCCGGCCTGACGATGGTGCCGCTGGTCGAGCCGGTGCGCGCGCTCGAGACCGCCTATCCCAGCCCCTATCCGGGCAACATCTACGGCGAGACGCCGCACGCCGCGATGGCCAACGAGATCACCCGGTTCGTGAAGGCCGCCTCGGCCAGCGCCGACTACGTCACCGTGCACACCATCGTCGGCGAGAGCGGGCAGGGCGTCGTCGCGCTGGTCAAGGAAGCCGCCGGAGCCGACACCGGCACCACCGGGCGCGCCTACGCGGCGACCATCTTCGAGGCCGGCGCCATCACCGGGCTGGCCAAGGCCGCCGGCAAGAGCTACGGCGTCGGCGTGGTGGTGATGACCCACGGCGAGACCGACTGCTCCAACGCGACCTACGGCGCCTCCCTGGTCCAGCTCCTGTCCGACTACAACACCGACATCTCGGCGATCACCGGGCAGACCTACAAGATCCCGATGTACCTGTCGCAGCAGCACGGCTGCCCGGGCGCCCCCGCCTGCACCGCCGAGACGGACCTGCGTCCGCTGGCCAACGATCAGCAGTGGCAGCTCGGCGTGCAGCACAAAGGTGACTTCGTCTGCACGGGGCCGAAGTATCAATATCCGGCGCACTCCGACGGCGACGGCATTCATCTCAACGTGACCGGCTACGAGCTCCTGGGCGAGAAGACCGCCGAGATCTACTACCAGCGCGCGGTCCTCGGTCAGGACTGGCAGCCGCTGGCGCCCACCGGCGTGTCCCGCAACGGTCGCGTGGTCACCGTGCAGTTCCACGTGCCGGTGGAGCCGCTCAACTGGGACACCAGCTTCGACGCGCCGAAGATCACCGCCTGGGCCAACGGCAAGGGCTTCGAGCTCTTCACCGCGACGAGCTCGACCGTCGCCAGCTCGAGCACGAACATCACCATCAGCTCGGTCGCCATCTCTGGCGACTCCGTCCAGATCACCGCCAGCGCCGATCTGCCAACCAGCGGCCTTTACGTGGCCTACGCCCTCACCAACCAGGGCAAGCAGTCGTCCAACCACTCCAAGGCAGTTCGCTGGGGGCAGCTGCGCGATTCCGATCCCTTCATGGGCGGCACCACCAAGCAGGCCAATCCGAACTACGCAGTTTCGTTCAGCATGCCCGTCCCCTGAGCTTCTTGGGCGCGCGGGTTCGCGATCACTTTCGGCCCCGCCGGGAATAGCGGTCGAGATGACGACCGCAGGGGTACGGCTCTCGGTGCGAATTTTGGGCCTTGGTCTCGTGCTCCTCACCGTGGCTTGCAGCAAGGGGACCGGTGGAACGACCGGCACCGGCGGGACCACCGGCACGGGCGGAAGCACTTGCCCCGGCACGGAGACCGCCTGCGGCACCGACTGCATCGACACCTCGTCCGACCCGATGAACTGCGGCGCCTGCGGCATTCCCTGCGCGACGGGACAGGTGTGCCAGGGCGGAGCGTGCCAGTGCCAGCCCGGGCTGATGTCCTGCAACGGCTCCTGCGTCCCGTCCGATGCGACGCACTGTGGGAGCTGTTCGGTGTCCTGCCAGTCGAGCCAGGTCTGCAGCAACGGCACGTGTGCCTCGAGCTGCGACGCCGGCCTGACGCTCTGTGGATCGAGCTGCGTCGACACGACGGCCAGCAGCACCAGCTGCGGCAGCTGTGGAACGGCCTGCGGGGCCACCGAGCACTGCGCCGGCAGCAGCTGCGTCGCCAACGTGACGACGGGAACCGGCGGGACGCCCGGCGCGGGCGGAACGACGGCCTCCGGCGGGTCGAGCGGCACCGGCGGGACCGGCACCGGCGGGTCGACCGCGACCGGCGGCAGCGCTGGCTCCTCGGGAACCGGTGGGTCGGCGGCGACGGGCGGAGCGCCCGGCATCGGTGGCGCGCCGCCCGCGCAGTCGAGCGTGGTCACCTCCGCGTCCGGGAGCTACTGGCAGAGCGGGACGTTGACGACGGTGACCAGCGGGAGCGCCACCGTCACCGTCACGGACAGCTCGGTCGCCCAGACCTGGGAAGGGTTCGGCGGCGCCTTCAACGAGGCTGGCTGGAACTACCTCTCGATGCTCAGCCAGAGCGACCGGGACAACGCGCTTCAGATGCTTTACGGCACCAACGGCGCGCACTTCAACATCGGCCGCGTCCCCATCGGTGCGAACGACTACGCCATCAGCCGCTACACCGACGACGAGGTGGCGAGCGGCAGCACCGATTACAACATGACCAGCTTCTCGCTCACCGAGGACCTGAAGTACCTCATCCCCTACATCAAGGCGGCGCAGGCGGTGAACGGCAGCATCCGCTTCTGGGGCAGCCCCTGGACCCCGCCCACCTGGATGAAGACCAGCAGCGGCTCGGTCAACGGAACGGCCTGCACCTACAGCGGCACGGCCTTCGACAGCGGCTGCATGACCGACAACGCCCAGGTCCTGACCGCCTACGCCCAGTACTTCATCAAGTGGGTGCAGGGATATGCGGCGCAGGGGATCACCATCGAATCGATCGGCCCGCAGAACGAGCCGAACTACTTCGACAACTACCCGTCCTGCGGCTGGGCGTCGCCGCTGTTCGCGAAGTTCGTCGGCCAGTATCTCGGCCCGGCCTTCACCGCCGCGAACATGACGACCAAGATCATGCTCGGCACCATGTCCAACGCCAACAGCGGCACCGATCCCGGCATCGTCAGCGCCGTGCTGGCCGACGCCACCGCCAAGAGCTACATCAAGCTGTTCGGCTACCAGTGGAACATGCTGCCCAACGTGGCCAGCGCGAAGTCCAACAATCTGCCCATCTGGCAGACCGAGCACAAATGCGGCAACTACCCCTGGAATCCAGCGGGCTTTCCCGCCTTCAACGCCAACATGGCGCCCAACGATTACGCCTATGGGGTGGAGAGCTGGGGCAACATCCACGACTGGATCGCCGCGGGCGTGACCGCCTACAACGCCTGGAACACGGTGCTCGACACGGCGGGGAAGAACATCGACTCCGTGCGCCCCTGGCCGCAGAACGCGCTCATGACGGTCAACACCTCGACCAAGGCGTTGACCATCACGCCGGCCTACTACGTCTTTCGCCACTGCTCCGAGTACGTCAGCCCGGGCGCCAAGGTCGTCGCGACGAGCGGCAGCGGCAGCTCGCTGGCCTTCAAGAACCCGGACGGCAGCATCGTCACGGTCATGTACAACTCCGGCTCGGCGTCGACCTACACGGTCGCCGTCGGCGGCCAGAAGCTCCAGTTCGCGATGCCCGCCAACGGATTCGCGACCGTCGTCTACGTGCCGTAGCGCCCGCGCGCCCCAGCGACGGTCCGAGGCGTGTCAGCGCCGGACCAGGATCGTTCTGTCGATCGCGGCGTAAATCCTTCGAGCCTGGGTGCCGGCGCGGCGCAGGGCGTTGCGGGTAGCCTCTCGTGACGTCGGAACGAAAAACCAGACGAACGCCGCCGCGACCACCGCGACAAGGAGAGCCCCCAGCCTTCGCCGGGGTCCTGGTGTGTGGACCTTTCGAAGAAACTGCAGCGTGTCTGGCTCGGCCCGCCGCTCGGGCGGCTCCGGGTCTTCGCCCGACATCGATGACGGAGCGGGCCCGGTGAACAGCGGCCGCGCGGGCGCGCGGGCAAACTGCCTCCGGTCGATGGCCACGGCGTCGATCGCGCCGCCCAGCGCCTCGGCGAAGGCGGCCACGTCGGGGTAGCGCTCGGCCGAGCGTTTCGACATGGCGCGGTCAATCACCGCGTCCACCTCCCTGCCCAACCAGGGCGCCCACTGCGACGGCGGTCGCGGCGTCACGTTGACCACCTGATGAAGGACCACGGACGGTTCGCCGCCCGCGAAGGGCTCGTGGCCCGTCAGCAGGCGATAGGAGAGGGCGGCCAGGGCGAATTGATCGCTGCGATGATCGATCTCCTGGGTGAGCCCTTGGGCCTGTTCGGGGGCCATGTATTCGGGCGTCCCCGTGATGAGGGGCTCGTGGTCCGGGCGCTCGCGCCAGATCGCGCGCGAGATCCCGAAGTCGATGACCTTGACGAAATCGTCGCGGCCATCGGTCGGGATGAGGATGACGTTGTCGGGCTTGAGATCCAGATGCACGATGCCGTGCGCGTGGGCGGCCGCCAGCGCCTGGGCGATCTGGTCGATGACGTGCAGCGCGGCCCGCGGCTCGAGTGGCGCCCCGGCGATCGCGCTCTCGCTGAGGGGATGCCCCTGCAGGAGCTCCATCACCAGAAAAGGGACGCCGCTCTCCGTGACGTCGAAGTCCAGGATCTGGACGATGTGCGGGTGGCGCAGCGCGGACATGATGTCGGCCTCCTGCCGCAGTCGGCTCAGCGCCTGCGCGTTCCCCGCCACGCTGGGGTGGAGAACCTTGACCGCGACCTCGGAGCCGAGTCGCTCATGCCTCGCCACGTAGACGTCGCCGCATCCGCCCTGGGCCAGCGGGCGAACGAGCCGATAGCTCTCACCGAGGACGGTGCCGATGCCCGGAGCCGCCTCCATCAGAGTCGAACCAGGAGTTGCCCGCTCGGGTCGGTGGCCTCCGCGGCCAGGTTCGTCAGTCGGCCTGCGATGTAGACGTCGGAGGGGGCGGTGATCGTGAGCGTGGTCGCGTCGTCCCAGGTCAGATCCACGCTGGCGGTGACCTTCCCCTGCTGGAGAATCCTCCGGCCTTCGCCCAGCGTCGCTTTGACCTGGCCGCCCGTCGATTTCTCGAAGGTGGCCATGATCCTGATTCCTTTGGCCACCAGGGCCCGCGATTCGACCAGGTAGCCTCCCCCCAGGAGAGCCGCCTTCAGGTGCGGATCGCTCAACTCGTCGATGGCCGAACGGTAAGGCGCCGCCAGAAGATCGTCCCAGCGAACCGAATCGACGGTCACCTCGAGGTGAGAAGCGCGCGCCAGCTTGGCGTTCAAGGCTGCGTCGACGGGGAGAATTCCAACCGCGCTGTTGGCGTTGAACGCCCGGGCGACCGAATCACCGAGCGCGCAGGCCCAGTCGACGCCGCGGTGGACCACCGCGGAGGTCGGATCCTCGACGATGCTGCCGACGAAGTATTCGGGCCCGATCCCCTTACCCGGATAGCGCTTCATGATCGTCCCCGGCCCCAGATTGTCGGAGAGGCCGAAGAAGACCACCTGCCCCGTCGCCAGATCGTCCGCCGCACAATCACCGAGGTCGGCGTTCGTCTTCGAAGCGTTGGACAGGCCTCCGGAGCAGCCTGTCAGCGCCAAGGCGACCACGCCGGCGACGACCGATCTCATGAGGCGATTTGCTCGATGGTCGTCCGCGCGCTCTCCAGCGTGAAGCAGACCTGGCGCGCTCCGTCCTCGGTGAGCCGCAGGGAGCTCTCGTGACCGTTGGCCTGTCCTCCGGGACGAATGACCACCAGAGGCGTGTGGGGCAGCTTGGCCCGCAGGCGCCGGCAGATGTAGCGCGCCTGGGCCAGCCCGCCCGGGGGGACGGAGATGACACAGACGAGGTCCGGCGGATCGGGCGGAGCGCCCCCCGGCTCTCTCGACGTGGGGTCCGACGACAGGTACGAGGAGCCCACCGACTCCAGCTGAGCCTTCCGGGGATCGAAGAGCTGGGCCAACATCTCCCAGATCGTCTCGTCGGTGACGGTCCGGGCCGACACGCCGACGATCCGGCGGATCGGCGTCTCGCTGCGAGCTTCCGTCTCGAGCGGCGCGGGCGTCTTGCTGTCGGCCAGCGCGCGAATGGTTCGCACCACGTGCTGGTGGTCGGCTTCGCTGATCTCGCCGCGGGCGCGATCGCGATCGGCCAGCAGCAGCGCAGGGATGATGATCTGGTCGAAGACCTGCGCCTGGGGCTTTTCGCGGAAGCGTTTGTCGAGGATCTCCTGGGCCTCTTCTTCGTCCCCCGACAGCAACCGGTGATAGAGGATCAGCTGGTCCTCCAGGGCCGGTTGGTCGTCGAGCAGGATCGCCAGGGACGAGAGGCGGGGCACATGCTTCCCCAGCACCGCCAGGCAGACCGTCAGCGGCGTCGAGAGCACCAGGCCGACGGGGCCCCAGAGCCAGGACCAGAAGAGCGCCGAGACCAGCATCGCCATCGACGAGACCCCCGTCTTCGCTCCGATGACGATCGGCTCGACGACGTAGGCCACCAGCACGTCGAGGCCGAGAAACAGCGCCAGCGTCGCCACCAGCTGCCACCACCCGGGAAACTGCGCGAAGGCCAGCGCCGCCGGGACCAGCATCGCGACCAGGGTGCCGACGAAGGGGACGAACCGCAGGACGGCGGCGACGAACCCCCACAGCGGCGCGTAAGGGATCCCGATCCCCAGGAGCCCCCCCGCGACGGCGAGGCCGAAGGTCGCGTTGATCGCGGACTGCTGGGCCAAAAACCGTCCGATCCGCTGGCCGGCCTCGTCGAGGGCCCGGGTCGTCAGCGTGACGTGTCCGCGCCCGATGAGGCGAATGAAGCGATCCCGCAAATCTTCGCGCTTGATCAGGAAGAAGATGACCAGCACCAGGACGATGCCCGCGCGCGCCAGGGGCTCCAGGACCGGGGCCAGGGCGCTCTCGATGCGCTCCAGCGCGGTGGCCTCGGCGGGAACCACCCGGACCGGGCGGGCGCCCTGGTCCGCCTCCACCTGCTCGTCGAGGTTGCGCACGGCGCGATCGACGCTCTTGGCGAGGCCTCCCAGGCCGCTCCCCTCGCTGCCGCGCAGGGCGATCATCTTGCGCTGGATCGAATCGGAGTACTTGGTCATCTCGGCGGACAGATCCACGACCTGGCGCTCGAGCAGGTAGCTGAACCCGGCGACGGCGGCCAGCGCGACGAGGACGACGACGGCCACCGCCCCCACCCGCCCGAGCGCGCGCTCGAACAGCCGGACCGCAGGGCCGAGCGCGAAGGCCACCACGATCGCCAGCGCCAGCGGAACGAAGACCGCTTGCGCGCGCGAGAGAACGGCGACGATCAACACCACGGTGGCGAGCGCGCCCAGGCCTGGACGGGCGGGGCGCGACGCCGGTGGAGGCGCGGGTGCTGCGGGAACTGCGCTCACGGCTAGGGCTCCGGGTGGGATCGGCGGCCGGCCAGGCGCCCGATGATGAATCCGAGGGAGAGGCCGAGGCCGATCCAACCGAGCGGATGCGACGCGGCCCAGTGGCGCCAGCTGGTGGCGGTCCGGACACGGTGGCGCAGCTCCTCGAACGAGGCGCCGACCCGCTCGCGCCCAAGCGCGATCTCGGCTTCGAGCAGGGCGATCTCTCGCTGCTCGGTCCGGGGCTCAGGCGATGCGGGCATTCGACGACCTCGTCCTGTCGGACAGGGCCGCCATGGTTCGCCGGACGGTGCCGCTCACGTCGGCGCCGGTTCGCTCCAGGATCGGCGTTCGCCGCAGCGCGGACAGGGTCCGCTGAAGGCCGATCCCGGCCACCGCGATCTGCAGCCCGGCGACGGACCCCAGCGCGGCGGGTCGTCCGCAATAGGCGGCGAGAAACGACGCCAGCGCCGCCATCGCGAAGGCGTACCCCACGATGAGCGGCGGAATGAAGAGGGCGATCCGCGCCACGCGCTTGAGCACCAGGCGCAGATCGAGCGAGAGCTCCAGGCGGGCCAGCTTGATCTGCGCGGCGAACAGATCCGCCAGCCCCTCCGCGGTCTCGGTCGCCACCTGGACCACGGAGGGACGTGTCGCCGGTTGCGGCGGCAGGGGGCGGGGGCTCAGGTGCGCGCCTCCGCGCTGGAGGTCGCCGCTTCGGGCGCCTCCGGCGACTCCCCCTCGCTGTTGCGAAGGGTGCGGAACCGATCTCCCAGATCCGACCGCAGCGCCTGGCCCGACTTCGGCGCCAGCAACAGCGCCGCGCCGGCGCCCACCAGCAGACCGACGCCGAAGATGCTCAGGGCCCCCAGCAGGCGATCGGAGGTGCTCGGCTTGCTGGTCAGGCCCAGCGCCGAAAGGACGTCGTCTTTGCTGAAGTCTCGCAGGTCATTGATTTTCATTTTTCACGTTTCCTTCTGGGTGGTCTGTCTTCTGGCCGAGCACGAGGAGGCCCTCCGTCACCAAGGGCAGGAGAGCCGTCCGCAGCCCGATCCGAATTGCTGTCCCCACGATGCGCGCCGTGAGCCGCGAAACCAGGCCGCCGCCCAGCACGAACCCGACGCCCACCGCCATCGCCACAAACCGCCCGGGATGTTCCCGGGTCTGTCGCGCCAGCCTGTCGGCCCAGGATTCGACCCTCGGCGTCTGGGGCGCCCGCCGGGCGACCGCTGCGCCGGACCCGCGGCCGGCCTCGCCGATCTTGGGCGTCACCGCGCCCTCATTGCGTCCCGCCCCCGAGTACGCCGCAGTCGAGCGCAAATCGCACCAGGGCAGAGCGCGACTCCAGCCCCAGCTTCTCCATGACTCTGGAACGATAGGTCTCGACCGACTTGACGCCCAGCCGCAGCTCCTCGGCGATCTGCGAGTTGGTGAAGCCCTCGGCGACCCGCCGCATGACCTCCAGCTCTCGTCCGGTCAGCTGCGCCGTCCCTGTTTCGCCTTTTGCGCCGCCAGAGGTTGGCTGCATCTGGCTTTGCGCGAACCCCAGCCCGAGCGAGGCGTCGATGAAGGTCCGCCCCTGCGCCACCGCCCGGATCGCCGCCAGGAGCTCGGTGTCGACCGCGCTCTTCACCACGTAACCGACGGCACCCGCTTGCCCGGCGGCGCGCACGTAGCCGAGCTCGTCGTGCACGGTGAGGACGATGATCCGCGTCTTGGGGCGGACCTGCTTCACGGCGGCGATGGCGGCGAGCCCTCCGCCGTTCGGCATGCTGATGTCCATCAACACCACGTCCGGCTCGGTGCTCTTGACGCCGATCTCGGCATCGGGCCCGTTGTCCGCCTCGCCGACCACCTCCATGTCGGGCTGGAGGTTGATGAGGGCGCGCAGGCCGCCGCGCAGGATCCCGTGATCGTCGGCGAGGAACACCCGGATGCTCATGGCGAGCTCGGCTTCGGCGGCGGAATGGGGACGCTGATACAGATGGTCGTGCCACTTCCAGGCGCGGATTCCAGGGTCATCGAGCCTCCTACCAGATGGGCGCGCTCGCGCATTCCCACCAAACCGAGCTGCGCCTCGGAGAGAAGCTCCGTGGCGTCGAATCCTTTTCCGTCATCCTCGACCACCAGGCGAACCTCGGTCGCGGTTCGATGGATGAGGATGCTCACCGCCTTGGGCGAGGCGTGCTTGGTCGCGTTGGTCAGCGCCTCCTGCGCCATCCGGTAGAGCGCGATCTCGAGCCCTTCGGAGAGGCGAGGCAGGCGCGGCCCGGTGGAATGCAGGTCGACCAGGAAGCCCTGCGCGCGGCTCACGTCGAGCGCCAGGCGTTCGAGCGCCTCCTCGAGGCCCAGATCGTCGAGGACGCTGGGGCGAAGCCCGCGGGCCATGCGCTGAACGCCCAGCAGGGCGGCCGACACGAACCCGCGCAGCGTGCTGGCCGCGCCCAGCGCATGATCGAGATCCTTCGACTCCTCGACGGCCCGGAGGCCGACCAGGAGCGACGTCAGCGTCTGGGCGGTGTCGTCGTGCAGCTCGCGGGCGATCCGCCGGCGCTCCTCTTCCTGGGCGGTGAGCACGTCGCTCAACAGGGCGCGGATGGTCTCCTCGGCGTACCGGCGCTCCGTGATGTCGCGGTTGACGCTGACGTAGCCGAGCCGCTTGCCGCTGCTGTCGAAGAGGGCGGCGGCGCGCGATTCGATGTGGATGCGCCTTCCGTCGGCCCGGCGATGGGTCAGCTCGCCGTGAAAGCGGCCCGTCTCCAGCAGCCGTCGGATCGCCTCGGCGCGCTCGACGCCGAAGTCGGTGCGGAACACCAGCGCGTCCGGCTGCCCGAGCACCTCCTCGGCCCGTCTTCCGTAGGTCGATTCGGCGGCGGCGTTCCAACCGGTGAGGATGAACTTGTCATCGCTGGCGACCACGGCGTCGTTGACGGTCGCCAGCAAGAGATCGAGATACCGTGTCTGGGCCTCCGTCCGCCGGCGGTAGGTGACGTCGAGGACGGATTCCAGAACAGCGGGGCGGCCGCCGAAGCTGACCGCGAACGCGGTGATCTCCACGTCGATGAACGATCCGTCCTTCCGCCGATGTCTGCCCAGCGAGGACGGACTCTGGCTGGCCTTGGTGAGGGGCGTCTCCTCGACGGAGAGGTCGTCGACCGTCATGGAGAGAAACTCGTCCCGCGAGTAGCCGTAGTGAAGCACCGCGGCCCGGTTGACGTCCACCATCTCCTCGGCCTCGACCACCCACATGGGGTGGCCGTTCTCCTCGAACACGCGGCGGCAGTCGGCTTGTGCGTCCGACCATCCAGCCTCGACCATTTCCGCCCTCATCGTCAGAACCTCTGGTGCACTATGGGCTGTTCGAGGCGAGGCATCCGAGAATTCGCCACCGGGAGCGGGATTGTTTCGTGACGTGGCTCCTTGGGGGCCGGCAGCTCGAAGGCATTTTCCAGCTCCGCCTGGAGATAGGCGCGGATTCTACCCTTGAGCCGCCCCTCCAGTTGACGCACGCGCTCACGGGTGACGCCGAAGCTCGTCGCCAGATCCGTCAGCTTGGCCGGCTCATCGTTGAAGAGGCGCCGCCGGAAGATCTGGGCCTCCCGGCCCCGCAGCGTCGCCCCGAACGCCTCCAGCTTGGCGCGGAGGACGCGGCTGAAGTCGGCCTCCTCGACGCACAGGTCGGGCCCCGGCACGGAGGTGTCGCTCAGGGAGTCACCCAGGGTCGTCCCGTCGGCCTCCAGCGATCTCACCGGCGTCTCCAGCGACATCTCGCTGCCCGCGAAGCGCTCCAGCATGGCGACGACCTCGCTCTCCTTGACCCGCAGCCGCGCGGCCAGCGCGCGGGGATTCACTTCGCCACCCTCCCGTTGCAGCCGGTCTCGCTCCTTGCCCAGGGAGAAGAACAGCTTGCGCTGGGCCTGCGTCGTCCCGACCTTGACGAGCCGCCAGTTGTTCATGGTCAGCTTCAACATGTAGGCCCGGATCCACCAGACCGCGTAGCTGCAGAACTTGATGCCGCGGGTCGGATCGTACTTGTCGACCGCGTGGAGGAGCCCGCGATTCCCTTCCTGAACGAAGTCGGCGAGGTCGTCGTCGGCGCGGCAGTAGTGATGCGCCAGCGCCACCACCATCCGCATGTTCGCGATGATCAGGCGCTCGGCCAGGGCCGGATCCTTGGTCTTCACATAGGCCAGCGCGCAGCGATGCTCCTCCTCGCGCGACATCGGCACGGAGTGCCGGAGATCGAAATGGTCTTTGAGACTGACTTGCATTGGTTTTTCCTCGCCCCGACTCATAGCTCAGGCGCAGCGCCGGTCCTGTCCGGCGACCCCCACACCCCCTGTAATGCTTTCCCCGACCGCGCCTCCAAGGTGGCCTCGAAGATGACGTTGACCTCACCGCCCAACAGGAAGATGAACCCCGTCAGGTAGAACCAGGTCATGAGCACGATGACGCCGCCGATCGCGCCATAGGTGACGTTGTAGCTGGCGATGTGCGCGGCGTACTCGCCGAAGCCCCAGGTGGCGACGAACCAACCCAGGGTCCCGAGCAGCGAGCCCGGCGTGAGGAGCTTGAACTTCCGAGGGACGTCGGGGAGCAGGTGGTATCCGAGCGCCGCGCAGAGGGCGATCGCCCCTGCGGTGAGCGGCCAGCGGAGCCAGCGCCAGACGAAGACGTAAGGCGTCGCGACGCCCACCTGCCGGGCCAGCCAGAACCCCGCGCTGCCGCCGGCCGCCATCCCGGCCACCGCGCCCAGCACCAGAAGCGTGCCACCCGTCGTCATGCCCAGGGCCAGCGCCTCCGTTTTCCACCAGGGGCGCGACTCCTTGACGTCGTAGGCCCGGTTCAAGGCTGCCCGGACGGCGTCGACGCCTCGGGAGGCGGAGTAGAGCGCCAGCAGGAGGCTCATCGCCAGGAAGTGCGGCCGGGGCCTGGTGACCAGACCCTCGACGTGCGCGGAGACGAGCTGCATCGCCTGCGGCGGCAGGACGTCGCGCGCGCGCGACAGCAGGGTGTCGGCCGAGGTTCGGAAATAGGGGACGTAGGCGGTCAGCGTCGTCAGCAAAAACAGGAACGGGAACAACGCGAAGACGAAGTAGTAGCTGAGCGCGCCGGCGGCGTCCCCCAGGCTGTCGCGGGTGTACCGCCGGTAGATCTCCTTGATGAACGACTTCGCCGCCGGGGCGCTCGGGCTGGCCGGCGGCGTGTGCAGACGGAGCGTGTTCAATTCGGCTGAGTGGCGATCTTGGCGACGACGATCTCCACGCGTCGATTGTTGGCCCGCCCCTCGGCGCTGGTGTTGTCGGCGATGGGGCGCTCGGGTCCCATCCCCTTCGCCACCACCCGGTCCGCCGGGAGACCGCGCGAGATGAGGTAGGTCCGCACCGACTCCGCGCGGCGCTGCGACAGATCGATGTTTCGCGACTGCGAGCCCTTGGAGTCGGTGTATCCCTCGATGCTCACCGGCCGTCCATTGGTGAGCAGGGCGGCCGCCACGTCATCGAGCTTGGTCTGCGCGGCGGGCAGGAGCTGGGCGTCGTTCGAGCGGAAGAGGACGCCGCCCGAGAGGGTGATGACCATGCCGCGCTCTTCGTCCTTGGCGGCCAGCTTGGCCAGCGCGTCGTTCGCGGCGTTGGTCTTCTCGTTGGCGGCGATGGCCTTCTGTTCGGAGTCGAGCGCCCGCTGCTCGGACGCGGCGGCCTTGCTGTCGGCCTCCTGCCGGGCCGCGTGCTCCGCTCCCAGCTGCGCCGCCTCTTTCGCCTGCCCGGCCTGCGAATCGCTGAGCTGCAGACGGGTCTTGACCAGCGAGGCCTGGGTCTTCTTCGCGCCCGCCGCCTGCTTGTCTTGATAGTCCTGCTTGGCCTTGGCGATCGTCTGCGTGGAGAGGACGGTTCGGGCCTGCACCTCGACGGTCTGGATGGTTCGGTCGGCGATGTAGGCCAGGTCGATGGTCTTCTGCGAGCTCTTTTCCTCGGCGAACGACCTCTCCGCGGCGTCGAGGACGATCTTTGCTTTGTGGAGCTCCGCCGGCAGCAGTTGAACGGCGGGACCGTTGCTGGCGCGGGCATAAGACGTCCGCGCGGTGGTCAGCTCGACCGGCGGGGGGACGGTGGCACATCCCGCGCCGAGCATGGCCAGTCCGAGAAAAAGTGATGTTTTCGAAGCTTTCCAAGTTTTCATCGATGGGTCCTCGTCAGTTGTTCAATTGGAGCGAATCGTTCAGCGTCTTGACCCTGTCGAGCGCCGCCTGGGCCTCGAGCTTCTCGGTGCCCTCGCGGGTCAGCGCCAGCGACAGGTCGGCGTCGGCCCGGGCCCGCAGCAAGAGGCGGGTCGACATCGGCCGCTCCTCCTCGGTGGTCAATTTGCGGGCATGTTCAAACTGCTCCTTGGCCAGCTCCAGATGAAGGGCAGCCTCGGGGTTGTGGGCAGCCCCGACCTCTTCGGCGGCGCGGATCGCGCCCGAGCTGTCCTCCGCCCCCAAGCTGGGCACGGCAGCCACCGGGGCGGTGCTGGTCGTCGCACAAGCTCCTTGAAACACAAATGCCGCGATCGGGATCCAGAGTCGCAGTGTCATGATGATTTTCTCCTCGAGATGAAGGCGCACGTTGCGGCCAGAGCAATAGCGCGACCAGGGCACCGGCTTCGTCCGGATGCCCCCCCGCCCGACGTAGTGGTTTTCCCTATTCGCCGCCCTGGCGGGCGCGCGATCCCGGAGCACCAGGCCAGGAAGCCGTCGGCGTCGGATGGCAGGCAAGGGAAAACCTTACGTCGCGGTGGGCGACGTCCCGTGCGGGCTCCTGGAGTGTCAGAGCGTCGAGGGCTTCGGGCCAAGCCCCCGGGCCAGGCTTTGCACACCGTCCAGGGCGGCCGATGCCAACCCGCGCACCGTGTTCGCCGCGTCGACAGCCTGCCCGAGATCGGTGAGATTCCTCGACGGCCCTGAGGCCGACCAGCAACGACGCCAGGCTCTGCGCGGTCTCGGCGTGCAGCTCGTAAGCGATGCGCCTCCGCTCCTTCTCCTGGGCCGCGAGCGCGTCGTTCAAGAGGGCGCGAATGGTCTCTTCGGCGCACAAGACGTGCGTGACGGTTGCCAGCAGGAACTCGAGATCCCGTGTCTGGGCTTCCGTCCTGCGGCGAGACGTGACGTCGAGCGCGGAGGTCAGCAGCGCTGGGCGCCCGCGAAAGGTGACTCCGAACGAGAAGACCTCCACGTAGACGAGCGACCCGTCCTTCCTGCGATGCTTCCAGACGACGCGTCCGTTCTCGGCGACCTTCTCCCCGGGCGCTTCGCTCGGCTCCAGAGCGTCGATGGTCATGGCGAGAAACTCGTCCCGCGAGTAACCATACTGCAGCACCGCTGCCCGGTTGACGTCGACCACGTTCGCGAGCTCGACCACCCACATCGGTTGGCTGTTCTCCTCGAACAGGCGGCGGCAGTCGGTCTGAGCCTCCGACCATCCAGGCTCGACCCTCTCCTGGGTCATCCCTGGAACCTCTCGAGACTCCCTGAATACACGTCCATATCGTCCCCGTCACTTTGTTGTAACGGCTCGAGCTGTTGGTTTCCCTGGGGAAACGCCGCCACCTCTGTAGTGGTTTCCCCGCGTCCGCGTTTTTAACGGGCACGGTTTCGCCGATGAGTGCTGGCCAGCCGATCACCCGACCGACCGACAAAGTGCCGCGGGCGTGCGTCGCCATTTCGGTCCCCGTACGGCGCTCGCGGGCAGAGCGCCAGCGGTAAACGGTCGAGGGGGGGGAATCCCTTACAGACCGCTCTGGTCTTCCGGATTGGTCTTCGTGAGCGCCCCTGCGTATTGCTGAGGCGGCTGAACTACCACGAAAAGGGGAACGACGATGCTTTGGACAATTGCTGTGATCTTGTTGGTGCTCTGGGGGCTCGGGTTGGTGACCTCTTACACGATAGGCGGATACATCCACATCCTGCTGGTCGTGGCGGTCATCGTCGTCATCATCCGCGTGATCCAGGGAAGGCGCGTCCTATGACGACTCTGATGAAGAGGCTCATGACGGCGGTGTTGCTGCTGGCTTTCGCCGGCGCCCCCTCCCTGGCAAGGGCGGGAACGATCAACAGCGTGCCTTCCGCACCGGCAGCCTCCGTCGAGACGCCGGGTGAGACGCCGGCCAGCTCTGCGCCGGCCAGCGCCAGACCGGGCGAGACCGCCGATTACGCCGCGCGAGAAGCGACGGCGCCTCAGCTCGGCAACTTCCGGGGTGGGAGCGCGGTGATCTTCATCGGCGGCGGAACTGTGCTGATCGTGCTGATCATCATCCTCATCGTCTTGGTGCTCTAGCTCCTGGTGGACGACAATGTCATACGGCCGTGCGCCGGAGGCGTTCCGCGGCTCTCGCTGGTGGGATGTCTCTCGGTGTGCGGCTGCTATGCCGGTTCGGCCCGCAGCGCGACGGCGGCGGAGCTCGGCACCGGGCTGCGCGTCGACAGCCGTGAATGGTCCCGACCGGTCAGGGGGCATATGTGAGGGGCGGTCGCACTCTCTTGCGGCCAGCGGAGGAATCAATGTTTCTGCTCCATGGAGCGCTCGCGATAGCCGGGCCCTCGCCAGTAGGAAGGTCCCAGCGACGGCTGGACCGCCGACCATTGACGGCCACAAATCAACAGGAGAATCCAATGAAAACCAATCTGCGCAGGACCGCCGAGCTCGGCGAGGTGGTGGCGGCGGCGTTCGACAACGCCGCGGATTACAGCGCCAATCCCCGGAGGGTGTCGCGTCTGGTCACGCGGGCCGTCGCGGTCATGCTGCGAAACCAGCAGATACGCACGGCGTCCTCACGCTGGCCGTTGTTCATCGTCAGAGAGCAATCATGATCAGGCGAGTGGCCTCGGCCGTGCTGGCCGCCGGCGCGTTCGTTCTCCTGGTGGCCATGCCGACCAGAGGTGGCCAGGGAGCCGGCCGCGCGCTCTCGCTGGTGGTCGCGCCCGGGGCCTCCCTCGAGCTGGACGGGGATTCGAGCCTGCACCGCTACAGCGCCAAGGCGCATGGAATGGAAGCCGGGGTCGGTCTCGACAGCGCCCGGCTGCCGACGGCGGTCGAGGCGTCGGACCTGGAGGGTCTGGTTCGCGGACACTTCATCAAGACGTTCCGCCTCTCCGTTCCCGTCGATCAGCTGAGCTCGGGTGAAAAGGGCCTGGACGCCAACATGCGCAAGGCGCTCAAAGGCGATCGCTACAAGCAGATCCGGTTCCAGATGGATTCGTACGAGGTGGTGGGGCCGCCGGGGAAGGCCACGCTCACGGTCGTCCTGCACGGCCGTCTGAGCCTGGCCGGTGTCGAGCGGAAGATCGACGTCACCGCCGCGGGCGTCCGGGTCCACGACGGCCTGGCGATCAGCGGGAGCAAGGACCTCTTGATGACCGACTACCAGATCAAGCCGCCCACCATGATGCTCGGGGCGATCAAGACCAAAGACCTCATCACGGTGAAGTTCAACGCGACGTTGGAGAGAGAGAAGACCTAGTGAAACTCAAAGTGGCCGCGCTGATGGTGGTCGGTCTCGGCTTGGCGGTGGCCTCGCGGGCCTTTGCCGAGATCGCGGTCGTCACCACCGACGACGCAGAGGTCGACTTCGGCGGGATGGTGCAGCTCCTGGGCTTCGCGCAGCACCTGGACGACCCCTACAAGAACGACGATCGGGTCTACCTGTTCATGAACCGGGCCCGCCTGCGCCTGTCGGGCCACTACGACCGCGTCTCCTTCTATACGGAGATGGGGCTCGGCGGCGAGGACGCCGTGGTGGCGACGACCGGCGTCTCGCTCAGCCTGCTCGACTTCGCCTTCAACATTCCGCTCGGGTACGGCCGGACGACCTACCTCAAGATCGGCCAGTTCAAGGTCCCCTACGGCCGCGAGCAGCTCACCTACGAGGGCAACTTTCAGTTTGCCGATCGGTCGATCAACAACCTCGGCTTCATCGTCGGCCGGGACGTGGGGGCGGCGGTGGTCTCGCACCCCGGGCTCTTCACCCTGATCGGCGGCGTCTTCACCGGCGGCGGGCGCGACGTGCCGCCGGACCACTACCTCCCCGAGAAGCTGGGCGTCCCGCTCTTCGCCGCCCGCGCCGGCATCGGCAACTTCGACGACGACCCGTTCTACCTGTCGCAGGACGCCACCGGGTTCCGCGGTCTGGTCGACCGCCAGCTGAGGGGCGCGTTCTTCGTCAACGCCCTCTACACCAAGGACACGCTGATCGGCCACTCCACGGTCCTCAACGTCAAGCTGGCCGACAAGTCGCTGCTGCTCGACAGCAACTGGAACCCGTACATCGCCGAGGCGCCCTTCAGTCAAGGGACCTGGTGGCAGGCGGGCGCCGACGCCGCGGGGCAGGTGGCGCTGCGCGCCGTCGAGCTGACGGGCCAGGCGGCCTTCGACTTCGGCAAGTACTCGAACGGCTACGGCGCCGTTCAGATGTGGGGTGTCCGGGCGCAGGGGGCCGTGTGCTACCGGGTGTTCGAGGTGGCCATTCGCTACGCGATGCTGGTCCCCGACAGCAACTTCGCCTACGCCACCGTGCCGCTCACCGGCTCCGAGCCGATCCAGGAGATCACCACCAGCGCCACCTGGTTCATCCGCGGGCAGCGCCTCAAGCTCCTGGCCGACCTCCCCATCATCATTCATGACCCGGTGTTCACCGAGGCCAACGTCGGCAGCTATGCGGCGACCGATCTTCCGGACCAGGCGACCGTGCTGGCGACGGCCGGGGTTCCGAACGGGAACACCGTCACCCGACAGAACGTGTTCGAGGCCCGGCTCATGATGCAGGCGCAATTCTGAGCGCGGACCCGGGCCGGCAATCCTCCTTTCGGTGATCGCCGGCGGAGCGGTGGCGCGCGCGGGGACGCCGATGTCGATGGCCGGCCCGCCGCGCCGAGGGGAGCGGTCAGCGTTTCGGCGCGCGGGCCTCTGCGATCAGCTCCGCCTTGGCGGCCGCCGAATCTTCCTCGTCACGTCCATGCGCAGAGCCGCGAGCGACGAACTTCTCGTAGGCGCGCCTGGCGATCGCCTCGTCCGCCACGGTCTCGGGTTGGACGAGGTGCACGACGGCGGCGACGGGCATCGGCAGCGGGCCGTTGGTGCGTGATGGGTTGGGGGGGAACTTGTGGTCCGACATGGTGGCCTTCTTTCGCGGTGTGGAGTGCGGAGCGGATGATTCGTGCTCAATGAACTCTCCCGCGCCCAGCGCCGGCACTCTGGACAACCCGGGACGACCGTAAGGACTTACCCGAACGCGATGGCTTGTCGGGGAAAACACTACGTGGGGCGCGGGTGGCCCCGGACAAGTTCCCCGTTTGGCGCGAGCTATACCCCGCCGGGGGGCGTGATGGTTTCTACCAGCTTGATCATTGCAGCGATGTCGGACGGTCGTCCGGGACGGTTCTACAGCGTCGACGAGCTCGCCTCCGTGCTCCGCGTCCCGGACAAGGCGGAGCTGCACGAGCAACTGCGAACCATGGCCGGCGATCCCGACATCCACAGCGCCTTCAAGCTGCTCCAGGGTTCGTCGGACGACTTCTACCGGCGCCTCTCTTTCGCTCCCATCCTCACGCTCTGCGCGCCGTGGGAGTCGAACGCCAGCTAGGGCGCCTTCGGGCGCCACGC
The DNA here is from genome assembly GCA_963847705.1 of uncultured Pseudomonadota bacterium. GTDB lineage: Bacteria > Myxococcota_A > Polyangia > Fen-1088 > Fen-1088 > JADGRB01. The sequence goes on from CAWKBC010000021.1 coordinate 121,178, forward strand.
CGTCGGGCCAGGTTGTCGTTCGCTCCGCTCACCGTCGCCTTTCGGCGACGCCCTCCTGGCGTGCGGCTGGTCGTCGTCACGGTGGCCGTGGGGCTCCTCCTCGGCTCCGGGCGACCCGGAGTGGCCGCGGACGGCCCCGATGGAGGCGTGCCGAGAGTCGCGCCGCACGCGGACGGCCCGGCCGGGGCGTTCCTCGGACCGCTGAAGAAGCCGGACGAATCCGATCCCGAGCGCCGCTATCCGCTCAAGCCGGGCGCGAACGGCAGCCTCGTCTACGAGGCGCCGCAGTTCTCCGCGGTGGTGGCGCCGGACGGAACCGTGACGTTTCAGGATCGGCGGCTCGCCTATTCGGCGCGCAAGGCGACGTTCAGCTTCGACCTCTCCGATGAGTTCGCGCGCGAGCTCGCCCACGGAACCGCCTATCCGTACCCCAAGGCCAACTTTCTTGCTGCGACGTTCAAGCGCCGCATGGAGATGGGCGCCGAGGTGAATTCCCGGCAGATGCGCGCGGCGCGGACCGAGCTGCCGCGCCAGCTCGACGGGCTCTGGGACGACACGCGCTACCGGCGACGAGAGCGCCGGCGGATCGTCTTCCTGCTCTGGCAGGAGCTCGACAGGTCCACCGCGGACGGGCGCTCCAGCTCGACGGCCATCGAGGCGTGGATTCGCAAGCGCCTGCCCCGCGGCTCGCCCGACGCCTACAACGACCAGGAGCTCGACGCCTATGCTCACGAGCGCAAGGGCGGACCCGCGTTCAATCCCTACGGATTGCCCGGGTCAGCGTTGGAAATGCGCTCGCCGTCGCCGTAGGTCGAGCGCCGCGCGCCAGCGGCCGCGCAGGGGGAGATCCCCTACCAGCGGTGAGGGTTGTTCCGAGTGACCTCGGCTCACCGCTGCTGGTACTTCAAGGACGGTGCCTGATTCGCACCTTTCGGGGCGTGGTGGGGCATCGCCGGAGTGGGATCCCTCCCGCCTCGGCGATGCGGGGGGGTTGCCCGCTGACAGCAGGCGCTCGCTGACAGGCGGGTTCAGGCGGTCGCGGCCACTGGTCCCAGGATCACGGCCAGCTCGTCCCGCTCCAGCGTCTCGTGCTCGAGGAGCGCGGTCACCAGGCGATCCAGCTCTCCCCGACGCTGCGCCAGCATCCCCGACGCTTCTTCCAGCGCGCGCGCCAGGACCCGCCGGGCCTCCTCCTCGATGACGGTGATCGTCGACGAGCTGGTCCCGCTCTCGCTGCCGATGCGCTGGCCCAGGAAGGGGTGCTCCGCTTCGTGCTCGTAATAGACCGGGCCCAGGCGCTCGCTCATTCCGTAGTGGGCCATCATGTGGGAGGCGAGGCGCGTCGCCTCCTTGAGGTCGTTCTCGGCGCCGGTCGAGATGCTTCCCAGGACCAGACGCTCAGAGGCGTAGCCGCCCATGAGGACGCGCAGGCGCGACTCCAGCTCCGCCTGCGCCATCAGGTGGCGATCCTCGCCGGGGCTCTGCTGCGTGGCCCCCAGGGCCATCCCGCGCGGGATGATGGTCACCCGGTGCAGCGGCTCCGCGTCGGCCGAGAAGCGGGCCACCACGGCGTGTCCCGATTCGTGAACTGCCACCCGGCGCTTCTCCTTGGCGTCCAGCTTCGCCTCGCGCAGATCGCCGAGCACGATCTTGTCGAAGGCCTCGGCGAAGTCGTCGGCGGCGATGGCGTCCCGGGCCTTGCGCGTCGCCGACAACGCCGCCTCGTTGACCAGGTTGGCCAGATCCGCGCCGGAAAACCCGGGCGTATTTTGGGCCACGACGTCCAGGTTGACGTCGGGTGCCAGCGGCTTGCCCTTGGTGTGAACGCCCAGGATCGCCTTGCGCGCCTGCAGCTCGGGCCGGTCGACCAGGATGCGCCGGTCGAAGCGCCCGGGTCGCAGCAGCGCCGGGTCGAGCACGTCCGGGCGGTTGGTCGCCGCGATGACGACGACCAGATCGGTTCGATCGAAGCCGTCCATCTCGGAGAGCAGCTGGTTCAACGTCTGCTCGCGCTCGTCGTTGCCGCCCCCGAGACCGGTGCCCCGCGAGCGGCCGACGGCGTCGATCTCGTCGATGAACACGATGGTGGGCGCGCTCTTCTTGGCCTCCTTGAAGAGATCGCGCACGCGCGCCGCCCCCAGGCCCACGAACATCTCGATGAACTCCGACCCGCTGATGGAGAAGAACGGAACGCCCGACTCGCCGGCCACCGCGCGGGCCAGCAGCGTCTTGCCGGTGCCCGGCGGGCCGGCCAGGAGAACGCCGCGGGGAACCTTGCCGCCCAACCGCTGGAACCGCTCCGGCTCCTTGAGAAACTGGACGATCTCCTGCAGGTCCGACTTGGCCGCCTTCAGCCCGGCGATGTCGTTGAAGGTGACGTTCACCGAGGTCGCCTTGTCGAACTTGCGGCTCTGGTTCTTGATGAGGCCCCCGAGGGGGCCGCCCGCGCCCAGCATCCCCTTGGCGCGCTTGGAGATCCAGAACCAGGCCGCGATGATCAGCGCCCAGGGGAGCAGCGTGAACAGGATCTGGACGGCGAACGGCTGCCGCTGGCTGCGGACGGTGATGCGCACCCCCTTTTGCCGCAGCAGCGGGAGCAGCTGGGAATCGTTGGGCGGGACGTCGAGCTGGAGGTCTTTGATCTGCCGGCCATCGACCGTCTCGGGGCTCTTCAAGGTGGCGGAGACCAGCTCGCCGTCGAGCACGACCGACTCGACCTTCCCCTGCTCGATCCACTGGTAAAGCTGCGAGTAGGCGACGGGCGGCTGCGCGGTCCCCTCGGAGTAGCTCTTCCAGAGCCACATCCCCACCAGCATCAGCGGAAGAATCAGCATCGTCCGGCGCGAGGGGCCCGGGGTGGGCGCCACTCCCGTCGGCGGTCGGCGGTCGTTGTCCATGCGCGGGTTCTAGCGCCTGGCCGGCGCTTGCGCTCTCCGGGAGTGATGACCGGCCGGCGAGGTTGGGGGGGAAACCCTGACGAACGGCGAGGGTCCTTCGGCGTGACCTCGGCTGGACAGACCTGCTACTCGTCGCCTCCGAGGGGAGACACCGCAATGGAGAAGGTGAGTGGCAGAGCCAAAGGCAGGTTCAAGCGCCTGGCCGATCAGATGGAAAGCACTCTGAAAGACATCGCCTACGACGCCCGCCTGGTCGCCAAGACCGTCACGAAATTGGTGAAGGGTCTCTTGAACGGCCAGCACCGACCATAGCGGCTCGTGAACTGTTTTCAGGCCGTCAGCTGACCGCCAAAGGGATCTCGACCACCGAGGTCCAGGTTGGGGCGAGCCCGCCCCCACCATGAAATCGAGGCGGCTCACGCTGGCCAGCCTCGACGCTGGGCGTCCGGGCTCGCCGACTGTTACTTGTCTGACCCGAGCGGCAACTCCAGCGCAAAGACACAACCCTTCGCAGGGAGGTTGCGCACGCGGAGCTCTCCGCCGACCGCGCGGACACTTTGCCGGCTGACGGCCAGGCCGAGGCCCAACCCCGATCGGTCGATGTTCCGCTGTTCGAAGGACTGGAACAGGCCCTCTTCGTCGCCGGGTGGCAGGCCGCCGCATTCGTCTTCGACCTCGATGCAGACCCTCTCACCCGCGATCTCCGCCACCCGCAGGCAGATGGTGCTGCCGGGCGCCGAGAACTTGAAGGCGTTGCGCAGCAGGTTGACGACGGCGCCCACCACCAGCAGTCGATCGGTCTCGATCTGGAGCGTCTCGTCCAGCTGGGAGACCTCCAGCCTGAACCCGCGCGCGGCCGCCTCGATCGTCGCCACGACCTGGATCTCCTCCATCAGCTCGGCGACCCAGACGCGCTCGCGGGCGAAGACGCCGGTGGCCGCCCGAACCTGGGCCACCGATCGGTCCACCACGTCGGCGATCGAGTTCAAGGTCCGCTCGAGGACGGCGCCGGTGCTGCCGCCGATCCCGACCTTTCCTTGCTTGAGCACATGGAACGTCAGCTTGGCGGTGCTGACCAGGTTGTTCAGCTCATGGGCCAGGAAGCCGGTTCGCTCATTTTCCTGCTCGGACTGCTGGCGGGCGCGCTGGCGTTCGAACTCGGTGACCGCCTGAGCGATCGCGAAGTCCAAACACTTGTTCAAGGTGCGAAAGTCGTCCGAGGATATGGTCTTGTCCAGATCGACCGCCAGCTCCGTGATCGCCTGGCAAACGTCGCCATAGTCGTGGACCAGCTGGTCGACCGTGAACCCGATTCTCATCCGCTTTGCGCCGTGACTGGCCGCGGTCCGTCCGAGGTCGGGATCGCCGACCGAGCCACGCAACTCGTGCGCTTTCAGGACGGCCATGAGCTGCTCGAGGAACAGCGGAACCCCCGTCTCCATTTCGGCTTCGGTCGGCCGCGGCGCCATCCGAACCGCCACCTTCTGCCGTGTCAGGGCCACGATTTCTGCGCGGTGAAGAAAGATGAAGTCGTGGAGCACGCGCATACGATAAGCATCGCGGCCTCCGGTAGTTCGCCCCGATACACGATTGAAGGCACTCGTGACCCCCGGCGTCAAGCAACGGCCGCGCCGGACCCGAAAACGCCGCAATCGAGGGCGAGCCTCACCAGGTCGACACGCGAAGCGAGCCCCAGCTTCTCCATGACCCTGGCGCGATAGGTCTCGACCGATTTGACGCCCAGTTGCAGCTCCTCGGCAATTTGAGCGTTAGTGAAGCCCTCTGCGACACGCCGCATGACCTCCAGCTCTCTCGAGGTCAGCTGCGCCATCCCGCGTGCGCGCTCTGCGTCGGCGGCGTTCGAGCGCAGCGGGCTCCGCGCGAGCTCCAACCCGACCGAGGCGTCCATGAAGGTGCGTCCCTGCGCGACCGCCCGGATCGCCGCCAGAAGCTCGGTATCGACCGCCCTCTTCACGACGTAGCCGTCGGCGCCGGCCCTTCCGGCCGCGCGAAGGTAGCCGAGCTCGTCGTGGACCGTGAGAGCGATGATCCGCGTCCTCGGACGGATCCGCTTGACCGCGGCCATCGCGGCGAGCCCTCCGCCGTCCGGCATGCTGATGTCCATCAACACCACGTCCGGTTCGGTGACGCTGACCCCGCGCTCGGCGTCGGGGCCGTTGGCCGCCTCGCCGACCACTTCCATGTCCGGCTGGAGGTTGATGAGGGCGCGCAGGCCGCCCCGCAGGATCCCATGATTGTCCACCACGAAGACCCGCACGCTCACGAGGGCACCGGCGCGGACGCGGACGCGGACGCTCCGGCGATCGTCCGGGAGATCGCCTCGCGGCGACGGCGCCCGGTGACCGGTGGCTCGAAGTCGTCGCCCAGTTCCTTTCGGAGATGGTGCCGGATGCGGGTCTTGAGGCGCTGCTCGACCTGGCGCGTGCGCTCGCGGGTCACGCCGAACCAGAACCTCATGCCACGGGTCGGAGCGTAGCTCGCGAGCGCCGGGAGGAGGCCGCGGTTTCCCTCTTGAATCATGTCACGCGGATCGTTGTCGCTGCGGCCGTGGTGACGGGCCAGCGCCGCCACCATCCGCATGTTCGCGACGATCAGGCGCTCGGCCAGGAGTGGGTCCCCGGTCTTCACATCCTCGACCGCGCAGCGGTGCTCCTCCTCGCGCGACATCGGCACGCAGCGCCGCAGATCGAAATGGTTGTCTGACGTGACGCGCATCTGGCCGCCCGATCCATAGCTCGGCCGCGGCCTCCGTCCTGTCCGGAGGCGCCCCCGCCCCATGTAGGGGTTTCCCCGGGATCGTGGGGCGCTCTTGTTACGGGCGTGTTTCGGCTCTCACGGTGCGAGCGGGCCGCGGACAGCTTCGAGCTGCGCGACGAGCTCGATCTCGTCGCCGACCACCAGGCCGCCGACATCGAGGTCTTGATTCCAGCGCGTGTCCGAATCATGTGCAGCGCCGATGGCGCGCGTAAGTCCTCGGGTGCCGTTAAAAAGAAGTGGAGGGCCGTTGAGCGCGCTGCGAGAGGCGCCGACAGGGGTCCCCAACCGTCCTTGCGTCGCGGGGGCGGGAAAACCTTACGGATCACCCGGGTGATCCTGCGTGGCCGCGGCCGGCGCCGGTCGATATCTTGCTCGCGCGCCAGAGCGCCGTCTCGCCGTCTCTCGCTGGCTGGTGCAGATGGGTTCGAAAATGAAGTCATTGAGCCAAGCCCCGTTCGACCTCGCAATGGACTCGCCGACGCTGAGCGACACGCCAATGCCGCTTTCAGAGCGGGTCGGAATAGCCAGGGAATTGCTGCTCAGTCTCATCGACGCGACCCGCTCGGGTCAGCGCCCTGTCATGTGCCGCGTCCTGGACATCCTCCAGGGCGACATCCTCCGGCCGACTGTGCGCCTGACCCAGCCGGAGGTTGCAGCGGTCATGGCCGCCGTAACGGAGCTCCAGCACGAGGCAGCGCGCGCCGCGCCTGACATCGCTCTGTTCTGCGCTCGCGCCAGGGTGGTGATCGACATCCTCTCGAGCACCTGAGCGCTGCGCTCTGTGCGTCCGGGCGGTACGGTGTCCAGCCTCGGCGTCTAGTCCGGTCTTCTGACCCTGCCGGTCGACGCCTTCGCGGCCGGCCTCGGCGATCACAAGATCGTCACCTCGCTCTGCCCCGGCGGAGGGGAACGAATGCGGCGTCTCATGAGCATCGTGGCGGCCAAACGACGGCGTCAGCGCGGTATCGTCCGAGGATGGCGATGAAACACGTCCGCAGTGAGTATCGCGTTCGCGAGAACCGCAAGGTCACGCTCAAGAGGTGGCCGACACGGGTCAAGCTCCTCTACCGATCGAAGGCCCACTACCGCAGCCTTCTCGCCGAACAGGTCGAGCAACTGAGCACGCTGCAGCGCCTGCTGTACGCCTCCAACCGGTTCGCGCTCCTCGTGATCTCTCAGGCCATGGACGCCGCCGGGAAGGACGGCGCGATTCGACACGTCATGTCGGGCGTCAACCCGCAATACCGGAAGGCCTACGAGGAGTGTCTGGGCGCCACCAGCACCGCTGCCTCTCCCTGGTACGTCGTCCCCGCCGACGACAAGGAAAACGCGCGGCTCATCGTCTCGCGCATCATCGTCGACACGATGGCCGCGCTCGGCATGAGCTATCCGACACTGTCGGACGCACGCCTTCGTGAGTTGCAATCCATTCGGAAAGCGTTGCTCGGGTAGACACACGCGAGCCCGAGGTTGATGGACCCGAAACAATGACGCCCCGTTGAGCGCCGTGAGGCTCGCGATGTCGTGGCGAGCCGCAACGATCGAGGCGCGCTCGACGCAGTCAGGGAAACCACTACATGGCGGGCGGGCACCTCCGGACAGGACCACCGTGGTGCCGGAGCTATGACTCTGGGCGAGCACCATGGACCTCGAGCTCGATCCCTCCCAGGTGGCGTCATGAGCGTCCGGGTCTTTGTCACGAACGACCACGAGATCCTGCGCGGCGCCCTGCGGGCGGTGATCGACATGCAGACGGACATGGAAGTGGTTGGTGAAGCAGCCACAGGACCAGACGCCGAGCTCGGAATCAAAGGGACCGACCCGGACGTCGTGCTGATGGACATCGGCATGGCCGACGGCCGAACGCTGGAGGCCATTGCCGCGGTGAAACGAATTCGTTCCGGGACCGGGATTGTCGTCCTCACGTTCCACGAGGAGCTGGGATACATCCGCGCGGCGGGGCCGCGGCGCGCCGAGGGATATGTCGTCAAGAGAGCGATGAATACCGAGCTCCTGACGGCGATCCGAGCGGTCGCCAGGGGACGGACCCTCGTGGACGCCCGCGAGAGCTCAGGCGCCATGGCCAAGATGGCATGAAGGCCAAGGCGAACGAGTAGACCTCAGTGGCGGTGGCACAGGGTCGCGATCCGGCCGTAAGCCCCTCGGCGGGCGACCTCTGAAGGATCTCCTAAAGGGGGGCCCTCGGGGGGCGGCCGACGCGGTGGACCTGGATGAAGTGCACCAGCAGGCTCACCCCCGCGCCAAACACCAGGGGTGTGGATCGCGATCGTGGACACATGCAGGACGAAGAACGCCAGTATCCAGCCCATGGCGAGAAAGGCGGCCAGTGCGATCAGCATCAGGGATCCTCCTTAGGTCTGAGGTAAGCACCGAACGCCTCTGCTGCAAGCGTCCTGGACGCTCCGCGCGCTGCCGGTGGTCCCGCGACGGTCACAGCCTCCGTGGGCTGCCACGCCTGACCAGCCTCAGCACCAGCAGCAGGACGACCGCACCCACGAAGGCGACGAAGATGGTCGCCACCACGCCGCGAAACGGCGTTCCGATGTGCGCCGTGCGGAAAATCAGTCCGCCCAGGAACGAGCCGACGATGCCGATGACGATGTCGCCGCCCAGGCCCAGGCCGCCGCCCACGACCGCCGACGCCAGCCAACCCGCGATGAGACCGACAACCAACCAGATCAGAAAAGTTTCCGCGCTCATGATTTTCCTCCGAACGCCTAGAGTGGGTACGAACTGGCTCTGGACAAAATCGTCTCGGCACAAGTGGGTCCGCTCGGTTCTCGCTTTGTCCAACGAACGCGCTCTCTTATGGCGGGCTGAAGGATTGTGTTTTATTTTGCGAATCCAGCTCGTTCAACGGGCATGACCGGACCCTGCGCCGGATCGTTCGCCCGCTCTCGAGCAAGCCAGCCTTATCTTCCAGCCCATGCAGAAAGAGCGCCCCGGCTTCCACCCCGCCCGACAACGGAGCCTCGGCGCGAGGGTGGGGCTGCTGTTGCTGCTGGCCGCGGGCTGCGGCCCAAAACCCAAGGTGCCCGACTATCTCCAGGAGAAGCTGAACGAGGGGGCGTTCGTCCAGGCGAAGGTCGACCTCCTGATAGCCAAGGCGGACCTCGAGGCGATTGAAAACGACCAATATCGCCTCGACAGCGCCCAAAAGGGTTGGGAGCAGGCGAACAAGGCGAAGGATTCGGTCGAGGCCGATCGTCTCTTCAAAGAGATGGACGAGTTCGGCAAAGACATGGACAAGGACATCGACCGGGCCGCGCGGCATCGCCGCGGTCTCTAGGGTTCGGGAGGGTGTCGGGCCTCAGCCGCTGGCCGCGGAGGCCCTGGCGAAAGCGAGGAGGCGCTCGCCCAGGCGTACGGGATCGTCAACGTGCGGAGAGTGACCGAAGCCGGCCGGCTCCTCGATGATCGCATGCTCGGGCAGATGGCGTCGGAAGTAGGCGAGCGCGCTCGGCGGAAGAAGTCGTTCGGACTGGCCCCACAGCAAGAGAATCGGCATCGCCAGCGCGCTCAGGCTCTCGGGCATGGGCAGGTTGTCGAGCGTCGCCGAGCGCACGACGTCGCGGACGGCAGCGCCCTTCATGATGTCCCGCAGCTCAGGTGCGACCGCGGCCAGGTACCAGGGGGCGCGGTGGTAGAGCCGTGAGAGCAGACGTCGGGCGTCGGCGGCAGAATCGATCCTGAACGTGTCCAGGAGCTCGTCCCATTCACTGGGCGAGGTCCGGGCCCCCGCAGGGGAGATGAGGGCCAGCGCCACCAGACGCCCGGGGCGTTCCACGGCGTAGCGGAGGGCGAGGGCGCCGCCGAGGGAGCTCCCCACCAGGATCATCGGCTGTGAGACCAGACCGTCGAGCAGCTCCGACACGGCGCCAAACAACCGCTCGGGGGTCAGGCGTCCGGAGGGGGGCTCGCTGAACCCGTGCCCCGGCAGATCGGGCGCCACCAGGCGACCTGCCTCCGGAAGCATGCGGGTGAGCAGCGGCCCGAAAGCGGTGGCGGTCGAGCCCAGCCCGTGCAGCAGGACGATCGGCGGGAGCGCGGCCGGTCCCTGGGCGTCGTACACGTGAAGCCCCCCGGCCTCTGTCGGCACCGTGAGGCTCTCGAAGCCGCGACGGTTGAGCACGAACCGGGCTCCGCGCTCGACCAGGGACAACAAACCCAACTTCCTGGCCATGGCCCGCCCGCCTACCGTTCCGCTGCGGCGCCGCGACGAAGCTCGTCGATTGCGGCCTGGAAGGCCACCACCAGCTGGTCGGGCCGGTCGATCACGGCGCTGTCCGTCAGGACGCCCAATCGGATCGCCCCTGCGTAGCCAAAGAGCGTGACGCTCAGCCCGATGGTGGCTGCCGCCGGCGCCCAGATGACGACGGCGGCCAGGGGTTGTCCGGCGATGTGCAACGACATCTTGGGGCCGGCCAGGCTGCTCACGACCAGACTCGCCCGGCGCGACCCCCAGCGCATCGCCCGACGTTCGATGCCCGGGGCCACCGTGCCGGCCACCCGCATGAGACCGCTGGCGATGCGCGACTGCCCACCCGACCGCAGGACCGCCATGTCGCGCGCGATCGTGGCGAGCCGGGCGCGCGGATCGTCGACGCCGGCGGGGAGAGACAGGAACACCGAAGCGTAGTGGTTCCCGAGCTTGCTGGCGGATGCTTCGGACGGCGCCGCCACCGGCAGCAGCGTGTGGACCGATCGCGGGACCTGCCCATGCTCCCGCGCGTAACGATCGAGAGCTCCGGCCACGCCCGCCAGCAGCACGTCGGCCACGTGGTGTCCGTGGGCTGCGGCGATCGCTTTGATCGGGTCCAGCGGGATCGCTTCCGACCAGGCGACGCGCTTGCGGCCACTGAGGGGACGCCGCAGCAAGCTGACCGGATCGCGTGACAGCGGGAAGAGCCGAAAGAGACCGGCGAACCGACCAAAGAAGCGGTGCGCTCGAGCCGGCTGGGAGGATTTTCGGACCAGCGATTGTTCTTCAACCGCGCCAGAGCCTCGGCGGGAACCTTGGACGGGACCTTCCTGGGAGCCTCGGCTGGAATCCTCGTCGGCCAGCTGTTCGAGAAGCGCGACCAGCGCCCGCCCGTCGGCGATGCAGTGGTGGATTCTCACCAGGAGCGCCGAGCCAGAGGGGAGCAGATCGACCACCTCGAAGGTCCAGGGGGATCGCCCGAGCGGGAGCGGCGCGTTGATCCGCTCACCGACCAGCGCGATCAAGGTCGCGGCGTCGACGGGGCCTGATGGATGCAGCCGGCTGACGTGCGCCTGGAGGTCGAAGGCGTCGTCGTCGCGCCACCGAGGCGCGCCAAACCGGTGCGGCGACTCCACCACGTGCTGGCGGAAGCGCCGGTGCGGGACCAGCTTGTCACGAACGAGCGCCTCGACCGCCTCCAGCGTCAGCTGCCGATCGAAGAGCAGCAGCGCGCCGATGACCATGGGGTTCGTGGGCGTCCCCATGTGCCAGCGCGCGGCGTCCCCACGCGACAGCCGCTCGGGTTTCATCGGGGTCCCTGCAACGTTCATTCGACCCGCACGGGATGGTCGTCGCGGCCGGAAGGAGCGCCGCTCTGACTGTGAGCGTCGGCGGGAGGTTGGCGCGGCAGGCGCATCAGGAAGGTCGTCGTGCCATCGGCGGAGTACGCGATCAGCTTGCCACCGCCGGAGCCCACGATCTGGTTTGCGATGTAGAGACCGAGACCGAGGTTGCCGGTCGCCGACTTCTTCTGCCGCGGAGCGCGGCGGAAGGGTTCGAAGATGAACGGGAGGACATCGGCCGGAATGGGCTCTCCCTGGTTGACGATCTCGACGACGACCTCCGTGCCCTCGGGCCGCGCCTTGACCACGACACCCGTTTCCGGCGCGGCGTGCTCGGTGGCGTTCCGCGCGATGTTGGAGATGGCCTCTGCCAAGCGATCGGGGTCCCAGACACCGGTCACGTTGCCCTCGACCTCCAACCGGACGGCCGGCCCGAGCTCGTCGGCGACGCTCCGGCAGACCTCGCGCAGATCGGTCGGCTTTGGTTCGAGCGGGAACCCTCCCCCCAGGCGGGCGCGGGTGAGCTCCAGCAACTGAAAGATCATCCGCGTCGCGCGCTCGCAGGCGTTCACGATGCGCTCCGCTGCGCTGCTGTCTCGCTCGTCGAGGCCGCCGTGCAAAAGCAGCGCGTCGGCCGAGATGCGGATCGCACTGATCGGGGTCCGCAGGTCGTGCCCCAGGACGCCAATGAACATCTCCCGGAACTCGGCCACCGCTTGCAGCCGTCGCTCGCTCGCTTCCGCGCGCTTCAACGCGGCCTCCATTTTCTCGGTCAGCTCCTGCGCCTCGATCGTCGCCCGGACCATGTGCTGGTTGGCTTCGAGGAGGTCGTCGGCGCCGCGTCGAGCGTTCTGGTAGAGGCGCGCATTTTCAAGCGCGAGAGCGCCCAGAGTGGCTTCGTTGGCCCGACGGTTGTCCTCGGCTTCCTTGCGCTCGGTCCGATCGATCCCGGTCTTGATGACGTACTCGACCTGTCCCTCCGGAGTCCTGGTGGCGGAGTGCGACCAGGCGACCCACCGTCGCTCGCCGAGCTTGGTGATCCAGTGGTTGGCGTACGGACCTGGACGGTCCGAGGTCAGCGCCGCCGCGAAGACGGTCTTGGTCGGCGCGATCTCCTCGGGCACCAGGGCGAAATCCCAGAGCGGCCGGCCGCGGACCTCTTCCACGGCGTACCCGGTGAGGTCGGAGCAGGCGCGGTTCCAGTAGACGATCCGGCCCTCGACGTCGAGCACGACGACGAGCGCACCGACCGCTTCGAAACTCTGGAAGTCCAACTCCGTCACGCTCCCTCCTCCCAAGTCCCGAAGATGCGTTCCGTTCAGGGGGCTGCCAAGTCAGCTTCGTCGTTTCTTCCCGGCCAGGGCCGGGGTGCCGGTGAGCAGGCCCTGATATCCCTTCAGGGCCCTGCCCACGACAATCCCCCCGTCGGACGTGATGTCATACTCTCGCAATTCCTTGCTGTGCTGGCTGGCGCGCAGCTTGACGACCGCCATCGCGCGCCTCAGCTCTCCGTCGATCTCGATGTAGCGCTGGATGACGATGGCGTCGGTGAGAAACGCGATCCCTTGCGGGCTGAACCGGAGATCCACGTACGAGTCGGCCAGCTCGACGGTCGCCATCACCGTGACACCGAGGCCCGTCAACGCTCCCATCATTCGGTACAACGACTCGCGGAAGTCCTCGCGGAAGGTCGGCGCCAGCGCCAGTTCGAGGCCTGAAAGCGAATCAATCACCGCGCGCTTGGCGCCCGTTCGCTTCACGGCGTCGCGGAGCTCCAGCAAGGTCTCGTCGATCGAGAGATCCAGCGGGCGCAGGTAGAGGACCTCCAGCTTCTTCTGCCGGACCAGCTTCTCGAACTGCTCCCCCCGGGGGGTCGTCTGCAGGTAGTCGTTGGGCCGCTTCTCGAACACGGCCACGATCCCGTTTTCGCCCTGGCTGATGCCCTCGACGATGAACTGATTGGAGAGCACGGTCTTGCCGGATCCGGATGGTCCGGCGACCAGCACCGAATACCCGCGGGGGATACCGCCGGACATCAGCTTGTCGAGGCTCGGCACACCGGTCTTGAGGCGGTGTTTGAGGGGGTGGTCGGTGACGATCTCCTCCGGCTTGAGAATGCGCGGAAAGACGTTGTAGCCCGCGTCGGTGATGCGGGCCGTGTGCAGCCCGGGGATCTGCCCCTGGCCCCGCATCTTCACCACCTGCAGCTTCCGCACGACGGAGTTCCGATCGACCGCCTGGTAGAGCCAGAGGAGCCCGTCGGCCACCGTGAACACCGCGCCGTCGTTCTCGCCGTCGGCGTACTCCCCCAGGAGAAACGTCGTGGCCTGGTGGCTCGTCAGCGCCAGCGCGAGGCGCTGCATGAAGTCGGTGAGCTCCCCTTCGCCGGCTCCCGCCGAGAGGGTGGTGCGGACCATCGCCCGGAAGGAGTCGACCACGACGAGAGCCGGGCTCGAGGCCTCCAGCTCCTGCACCACCGCTTCGAGCACCTTGGCCATCCCCCCCTCGAGCGCCTGCTGCCCGAGGTGGACGAAGCGCACCGAGCCGTCGCCGATCTTCGCGGCGTCGAAGAAGTCGTACTGCTGCTGGTAGCGAAGCATCTTGATGGGCGGCTCCCCGATGACGCTGAAGTACACGGCCTTCCGCTCGGGGCTCGCGTTGGCGAACATGATCTGGTGACCGAGCGTCGTCTTGCCGCACCCCGGACCGCCCGCGAGCAAGTTGAAAGAGAACTCCGGGATTCCCCCGCCCAACACCTCGTCGAGGCCAGGCACCCCGGAGGGGAGCTTACGAATCGGAACGCGGTCCTTCATTTCTTGGTCTCCCTGGTCTCGCTGGTCTCTCGGGGCACCGTTTCCTCGATCTCCGGCCATGCACTGCGCAGCACCAGGACCGTCAACCGTTCTCCGATGAAGGTGGTCATGAGCTCGAGGAAGGTCGCAAAAAGGGTCGCTGCCGCCTCGGCGGCGATGGCGGGGGCGAGCGCCTGCAGACAGGGGCCGAGTCTGGTCAATTCTTCGGGCGAGGCGATCTCGGCGAGGATGGGGAACTCCGCCTGCGCCAGCTTCGCGCTGCGCACGAACAGCGCCTGAACGCCGGCCAATCCCAGCAGGGGAGCCAATCGAGCGTTGAGCTTTTCGTAGACGCGCCAGGCGGCCGCCGCACACTCCTCCGAGCTGCTCCAGGGGGCGCCCTCGCTCGTCAGCAGGCGCTTCGCTTTCTCCACCTGCGCCGCGCTTGGTCTACTCATCGCGGTCGCCCGCCGCAATCATGCAGCCTTTGCGGAGCCGCGCCGGCGAAATTGAATTCCTGTCGGCGCGAGGTCAGGTTCACGGAGTGTTGTCCATCTGCGGCACGAATTGGCATTGGTTCGGATGGCAGACTCATTCCGAAGTTGGCCCAGGTCCCGGAAGCGGAACACTGACACAAATGGTCGTGCCTCGCCCCGGAGAGGACTCGACGGTCACCGAGCCTCCAACGAGATGGGTGCGCTCGCGGATCCCCACCAGCCCGACCTGACCGTCCGAGAGGGGCTCAGAAGGGTCGAATCCTCTTCCATCGTCCTCGATCACCAGGCGCACCTCGTTCGGATTCCGGTGAATGAGGACGCTGACTGACTTGGGCGAGGCGTGCTTGCCGGCGTTCGTCAGCGCCTCCTGGACAACTCTGTAAAGAGCGATCTCGACTGCTCCGGGAAGGCGAGGCAGACGTGGACCGGTGGCGTCGACGTCCACCACGAAGCCATTGGCGCGGCTCACCTCCTGGCCCAACCGTTCGAGCGCCTCCTGGAGCCCGAGATTGTCGAGCACGCTCGGGCGAAGCCCTCGAGAGATGCGCTTGACTCCTTCCAGGGCGGCCGAGACCAGCCTGCGCAGTCCGCTCGTTCCACTCAGCGCCTGGGGGAGATCCCGTGATTCCTCGATCGACCGGAGGCCGACCAGGAGGGACGTCAGGGCCTGGGCCGTCTCATCGTGCAGCTCGCGGGCGATTCGTCGTCGCTCCACCTCCTGCGCGGTGAGGACCTCCTTCAGCAACGAGCGGACGGCCTCGTCGGCGTAGTGTCTCTCGGTGATGTCGCGGCTGGTGCTGACGTATCCGATTCGCCTTCCATCGCCGTCGAGAATGGAGGCGACGCGCGATTCCAGGTGAACGCGCCTTCCGTCGTCTCGCTCGTACGTCAGCTCGCCGCGGAAGCTTCCCGTCTCGACCAGCGTGTGGAGCGCCACGGCGCGTTCGGCCTCGACGAAGCCCGTGCGAAAGATGAGCGCGAGAGGCTGCCCGAGCACCTCGTCGGCCGGTCTTCCAAAGATCGTCTCGGCGGCCCCATTCCACCCCGTCAGGACAAAGGTTTCGTCGCAGGTGATCACGGCGTCCGTGACGGTCGCCAGCACGAGATCGAGGTAGCCTGCCTGGGCTTCGGGTCTTCGACGGTCGGTGACATCGACCATGGCGTTCAATGACGCCGGTCGCCCGCGGAAGGTGACCTCGAACGAGGTGACCTTCACGTCGATGAGCGCGCCGTCCTTCTTCCGATGTTTCGAGAATTCATTGGGCTCGTCGGTCACCGCGAGATCGCCGACGGTGAGCGCGAGAAACTCGTCGCGGGCGTATCCGTAGTGGAGCAGCGCGGCCTGATTGACGGCGACGACCTTCAGGTCCTGGTGGATCCACATGGGATGGCCGCTCTCCTCGAACAGCCGGCGAAGGTCCGCCTGCGCTTCCGACCAACCAGTCACGACCATCTCCTCCATCGTCGGATCCCGGCAGTACTATTGCCGATCGAGGCGCGCGGCGCTGCCGAATTCGGAAGCGCGGCAAGGAGCGTCGTCTGAGCTCGCGCTGAAGGCGGGCTCGCTCCGGGAGCGTTCCGGGGCAGCCGCATCACGAAGGTCGTCGTGCCGCGAACAGAGCGCGCGTCCAGCGTGCCACCGCTCTCCTGCGCCCGAGTCGTCGCGGCGACCAGGTGCCGGTTCGCTTCGCGAAGATCTTCGGCGGTCTGTCGAGCCGCCTCGCGGAGCCGCACCGTCTCGGCGGCGCTGGCGTCAACCCTGGCGGCGGAAGCCCGGAGGGCATCCAAGGCCTCCTTGCTCTCGGTGGGGGCCCGGATGCCGGCAGCGCTGTAAACATGGCCCAGGGAAACGCGATGGCCTGGGGGACCGAATCCGAGATCCGCGTAGGAATCGACCTGCTCATGATCGCCCGTCGCGTACGCGGATCTGGTCCACACTTCTCGAATGCCTCCCCGTGACGCGCTCCTCGTCTCGTCGCCGGCCGATACGGTCGGGCTGTCCAGCGACGAAGCCGGCCGCCGGTTGCGGGAGCTCGGGCCCAACTCCATGCCCGACGCTTCGGTCCACCCGATCCGCAGCGCGCTGGGCAAGTTCTGGGCACCTGTTCCCTGGATGCTCGAGCTCGTCATCGTCGTCGAGCTCGTTCTCCGGGACTATGTCGAGGCCGCGGTCATCGCGGTCCTCCTGATCTTCAATGCCGCCCTCAGCTTTCTTCAGCAGAGCCATGCCCAGGCCACGCTGACGGCCCTGAAGTCGCGGCTTGCGCTGACGGCGTCCGTCCATCGGGACGGCGTCTGGAAGATCGTGCCTGCAGCCAACCTGGTGGTCGGCGACGTCATCAAGCTGTCGCTCGGTGCGGTGGTCGCCGCGGACGTCCGCCTCCTGGAAGGTTCAGTCCTGATCGACCAGTCCATGCTCACCGGAGAATCCGTACCGATTGAAGGAAGTCCGGGCCTTCAGACGTACGCTGGGGCGCTCGTGCGGCGCGGCGAAGCGGTGGCCGAGGTCATCGCCACGGGGACCCGCACGAAATTCGGACGCACCGCCGAGCTGGTCCGCACCGCTCACGTCACGAGCACGCAGCAAAAGGTGGTGTTCCGGGTGGTCCGCAATCTCGCCATCTTCAACAGCGGCGTCATCGTCTTGCTGGCGTCATACGCGCTGCTCCACGCGATGCCGCTGCGGGAGCTGATCCCCCTGCTCCTCACGGCCGTTCTCTCTTCGATCCCGGTGGCGCTGCCAGCGACCTTCACGCTCGCCGCCGCCATCGGCGCCAAGACGCTGGCCAAGCTGGGCGTCCTGCCAACCCGCCTCTCCGCCGTCGACGAAGCGGCGACGATGGACGTGCTTTGCGTCGACAAGACCGGGACCCTGACCCGGAACGCGCTGACGGTCACGGACGTTCGGATCCTGGACGGATCGAACGAGGCGCGCGTTCTGGGGTTGGCGGCTCTGGCCAGCTCCGAGGGCGGGCAGGATTCGGTGGACGCGGCGATCCGCTCCGCGGCCTCTCGCCAGAGTGCCGTCGATTTGCCGAAGCTGACCCGGTTCGTCCCGTTCGATCCGGCCAGCAAGAGGTCCGAGGCTGAGGCGACGGGCATCGATGGCGCGCGATGGCGAATCGTCAAAGGGGCGTTCAGCGTCGTTCAGGACCTCGCGCTCCCCGATCCGAATGCGGCCGGCGTCGCCAGCGAGCTGGAAACGAAGGGATACCGGGTCCTGGCGCTCGCGGCGGGTCCGGAGAAGACGCTGCGTCTCGCCGGCCTCATCGCGCTCAGCGATCCTCCCCGCGCCGATTCGGCCGGCCTGATCACGCAGCTGCGGACCCTGGGCGTCCGTACCATCATGGTCACCGGTGATGCGCCGGTGACGGCCGGCATCGTCGCCCGGGCGGTCGGCCTGGAAGGAGCGGTCTGCCCCTCCGGGACGATTCCAGCGGGGGTGCGGCCGGACAGCTTCGCGGTCTTCGCCGGGGTTCTTCCGGAGGACAAGTATCACCTGGTCCAGGAGCTTCAGAAAGGCGGTCACACCGTCGGGATGTGCGGCGACGGGGCCAACGACGCCCCGGCCCTCCGCCAGGCGCAGATGGGGATCGCCGTCTCCACCGCCACGGACGTCGCCAAGTCCGCGGCTGGGATCGTCCTGACGGAGCCGGGGCTCGGTGGGATCGTCGCGTCGGTCAAGGAGGGCCGGACCATCTTCCAGCGCATCCTGACCTACGTCCTCAAATCGGTGACGCACAAGTTCCTGGGGGCGCTCTTCCTGCTGGCCGGAATTCTCATGACCGGACACGCCGTCCTCACGCCCCTGTTGCTCGTGATCTCGATGATCACCGGCGACTTCCTGTCGATGCTGGCGACCACCGACAACGTGAGGATCTCCAAGGATCCCAGCCTCTGGAACGTCGGACATCTGACCGTCGGGGGGATCTGCCTCGGTGTCTGCGACCTGGCGTTCTGTACGGGCGTCCTGGCCGTCGGAAAGTATCGCCTGGGCTTTGACGTCGGGGAGCTGCAAACGTTGTCGATCGTGACGCTCATCTTCAGCGGGCAAGCGATCCTCTACACCGTGCGCGAGCGGCGTCATCTCTGGAGCTCGCGTCCGAGCACCTGGCTGATGGCTGCTTCGGTCACCGATCTGCTCGTCATCGGGATCCTCGCGACGCGTGGGATCCTCATGAAGCCGCTGCCCGTTGCCCTGGTGGGTCTCCTTCTCGCGCTGACCGTCGTCTTCTGTCTTCTCCTCGATCTGATCAAGGTCAGAGTCTTTCGCCGTCTGCAGATCGTGTGAGGGGCGTCGACAAGAGGGGCAGGGCGGCTTCAGGCGCGACGTTGTCGGGCATCGTTCGCGGCGCTCAGGGATCGCCAAGATGTGACGAATCGTGAGAGGCGACTCCTAGGCGGCCAAGTCACGAGCCTTGGGCGCCAGCGGCGTGAAGTGGGGAACCGGGTCGTGATGATGGCTCTTGCCGAGGAGAGCCGTCGCCTTCTTGATGCACCATCGAATCGGCCTCACCCAGAGGCTGGGTGTGCCGCAGCTCTCGCAGCCAAAGAGCGGGCGCACGTCCGCCAGGATGGCATAGGCCACGTCGAGGACGAGCTGGAAGGGTCGAAACCCGAACAGGCTGATGGCAAAACACCAGGCGAACCATTGGGTCTCGTCAAGAGTCCGGAGCACCTCGGCGACGGCTTCCCCGCCGAGCTTCATCGAGCCGTCGGGCATCAAAAGGTGGATCGTGGCGTAGGCGTCCCAGATGTCGAGCTCCGGATTGAGCGCTCGCAGCGCCTCGGGATCGTCGCCAATCGGCCGTTCGATGAGGCTCGTCTCGCCCGAGGGACTCTGGGCAGCCCTCTCGACCCAGCGGGCGATGTGGCGGCAGACGCCGCACTCGCCGTTGAACAGGAGGACGGGCTTGGCGGCTATGAGTCGAATGGCTGCGTCACCGCTGTGAGGACGCTCTCGAAATCGGGATGAGGGCCGTCGACGCGCCGAATCTCCCGGCCGTTCAGAAACATGATCAAGGTGGGGGTGCCATTGATGCCGTAGCTCTCGGCGAGGCCCTCCTCGACGGCAATATTGACCCGGAAGATCCGCTCTTTGGCCCCGACGCGTGTCGCCACTTGCTGCAGGATCGGCTCCAGGGTGCGGCAGTGCGCGCAGCCGTAAGACATGAACTCGACAGCAATGGGACCTTCTCCCGCCAGGACCAGGGACGCGAAGGTATCGCCGGTGACGGTCTGTATCGCGTCACGACCGCGCGCAGGGGGAGAACTCGCTTCAGTCCTGTCGATCATGCGTACCCCTGAGATAGGCACGATTTCGGTGGGCGAATCGGGGAAGGTCGATCTTTTCATGTCTAGGTTGGGACATGAGCACCCACGCCATGATGAGCGAAGGCCTGAACATCCTCCCAACGGGACGGCGGCAAATGATGGCGAAGGTCAGTCGGCTGGTGGCATTCGGCGGCTTCCTTGCCATGCCGGCGAGCGGATACGCCCAGTCGCCGCCCGGGCCGCCCCCCGACGAAGGCAGAGGGGATGTCGCGAAGGTGCATGTGGCCTGCGCGGCCGACGCCGATCGATTCTGCAAGGACGCCAAGGCTGGGCATGGCCATGTCCGCGCATGCCTCAAGGCTCACGCGGCGGAGCTCTCCGACGGTTGCAAGGCTGCGCTCCAGGAAGCGCACGAGCACCGTCACCCGCACGGATGATCGCCTCACTGGTTCTGGGCGGTTGACGGC
Source organism: uncultured Pseudomonadota bacterium (assembly GCA_963847705.1). Lineage (GTDB taxonomy): Bacteria > Myxococcota_A > Polyangia > Fen-1088 > Fen-1088 > JADGRB01. The sequence continues at coordinate 141,448 of CAWKBC010000021.1, forward strand.
GCGGCCGGATCCTGACGGTAGAACTGTTGGAGCTGAAGATAGAGCTCCGGGTATTTCGAGCGCAGCTGGCGCGGCTTCTCGAAGAACGTCTCGGTCACCACGGCAAAGAACTCGGCCGGGCTGGTCGCCCCGTAGCGATCGATGAGCGTGCGATGGTGGTGCTGGGTGTCGCGCACCAGCTGATCGAAGTCGTGGCCCAGCACCCGCGTCCAGGCGAGGTACATGGAGCGCTGGGGAAGGATCGGCGCGCCGTCTCCCACGCCGTCCTCTTGATCCAGCTGGTGGGCGAACTCGTGCAGCACGACGTTGTGTCCGTCGTGGATGTCCGAGGCGCCCGACAGCACGCTGTCCCAGGCCAGGACCACCACGTCGCGCGTCCACGATTCGCCCAGGCGGGCCTGCGGCGTCTCATCGGAGAGGCCATTCGCCGCCGGCCGGCCGCCCGGCACGAGATAGGTCGACGGATAGACCAGGATGGAGACGAGGCGCGGGTAGTAGTCCGTCTGGCGGTGGAGGAGAAGCACGCAGGCCTGGGCGGCGATCGTGACGCGGACCTCGTCGGTGATCGCCAGGCCGTCGCACCCCTCGAAGTGTTTCTCCGCCAGGAAGACCTGCACGTGTCCCAGAAGCTCCTGCCGATCCTCGAGCGGCAAGCCCGCCACATAGGGGACGTTCTTCTCCACGATCGCGCGCCAGGCCGCCGGAAAGACGCCGCGTCGGACGGCCTCCCGGCGCCGGCGTTTCAACCACCCGAACATGGCGGCGCGACGTTAGGGCGTGGTGCCGCGACGCGGAAGGGGGTCGTGAAAGTACTGACGGATGTGCGCGACCAGCTGGCGATCCGTGGGGTGGTCGGCCGTCTCCAGGCCGACGATCCGCGGCTCCAGCGCGGGATCGTGCTTCTGTGTGTAGCGGACGAAGCGAAGCTTGGTGACGGACGGTCCAACGACCAGAACCTGATCAGCTCCCGCCAGCGCGGCCGCGACGGCCTGGAAGAACCGGTGCTCGTCGTCCGGATGATTGTGGGTGCGCGTCTCCTGATCCTTCGGATGACGATGCACGTGGTGGTTGGGCGAATGGACGGTGGCCTCGTCGAAGGTCGCGGCGTCGACGTGAAAGATCTTGGCCTCGTCCTGGTCCATCCACACCGCCATCTGTCGCATGAAAACGTTCTAGCACAAACGATTCACCTGGGAGCCGTCCGCGCCCGGCATTCCATGGGTGAAGGGACGGTTCGTGAGTGAAGGGGACGGTTCGTGGAAGAGCGACGAGATGGTGAAGGCCGTCGAGATGGGCAACGGCAGTCGAATGTCAGCCGACGTGCGGCGCCTGAGCCGCACGTCGTCGACCCGCCCAGCTAGTAGTCTTCGTCTCCGCCCATAGCGCCGGCGCCACCGGCACCCGCAGACTTCGCCTTCCCCTTGGGCCGCTCGGCGATGAGGGCCTCGGTGGTCAACATCAGCGAGGCGACCGAAGCCGCGTTCTGCAGCGCGACCCGCACCACCTTGGTCGGGTCGATGACGCCGGCCTTGACCAGGTCCTCATACTCCTCGGTCGCCGCGTTGAAACCGAACGACCCCTTCCCGTTCTTGACCTTGTCGACGACGATCGACCCGTCGACGCCCGCGTTCGCGGCGATCGTCCGCAAGGGCTCCTCGGCCGCACGGCGGATGATCTTGACGCCGTATTGCCGGTCATCGCTGAACTTGAGGTTGTCCAGCGACGAGAGCGCGCGGATGAGCGCAACGCCACCGCCCGGAACGATCCCCTCCTCGACGGCCGCGCGGGTGGCGTGCAGGGCATCCTCGACGCGCGCCTTCTTCTCCTTCATCTCCGACTCGGTCGCGGCGCCGACCTTGATGACCGCCACGCCGCCGACCAGCTTGGCCAGACGTTCTTGCAGCTTCTCGCGATCGTATTCGGAGGTCGTGTCCTCGATCTGGGCGCGGAGCTGCTTGACCCGCGCCTCGATGTCGGGCTTCTTGCCGGCCCCCTCGACGATGGTGGTGTCGTCCTTGGCGACCGTGATCCGCTTGGCGCGGCCCAGGTCCTTGAGGGTGACGTTCTCCAGCTTGAGGCCGAGATCCTCGCTGATGGCCTGACCGCCGGTGAGCACGGCGATGTCCTTCAGCATCTCGCTGCGGCGATCGCCGAAGCCGGGGGCCTTGATGGCGCAGACCTGCAAGGTGCCGCGCAGCTTGTTGACCACCAGCGTGGCCAGCGCCTCGCCGTCGATGTCCTCGGCGATGATGACCAGCGGCCGACCGCCCTTGGCCACCAGCTCCAGCAGCGGCAGCAGGTCCTTCATGCTGGAGAGCTTCTTCTCGTGGATGAGAATGAAGGCGTCGTCCAGCACCGCCTCCATCCGCTCGGCGTCGGTGACGAAGTAGGGCGACAGATACCCGCGGTCGAACTGCATCCCCTCCACCACCTCCAGCGTCGTCTCCATCGACTTGGCTTCCTCGACGGTGATGACCCCTTCCTTGCCGACCTTCTCCATCGCCTCGGCCAGGATGTCGCCGATCACCGTCTCGCCGTTGGCGCTGATGGTGCCGACCTGGGCGATCTCCGTCTTCCCCTTGGTCGGCTTGGCCTGCACCTTGAGGTTCTCGACGATCTTGGCGACCGCCGCGTCGATGCCGCGCTTGAGGTCCATCGGGTTGTGCCCGGCGGTGACCAGCTTGGAGCCCTCGGTATAGATGGCCTGGGCGAGCACCGTCGCGGTGGTGGTGCCGTCACCGGCGATGTCGGAGGTCTTGGAGGCGACCTCCTTCACCATCTGCGCACCCATGTTGGCGAGCTTGTCTTCGAGCTCGATCTCCTTGGCGACGGTGACGCCGTCCTTGGTCACCGTCGGTGCGCCCCAGGACTTCTCGATGATGACGTTGCGCCCGCGGGGCCCCAGCGTCACCTTGACCGTGTTGGCCAGGATGTTGAGCCCGCTGGCGATGCTGTGCCGGGCGCTCTCTGAAAAGACGATTTCTTTGGCTGACATGATTCTCTAGCTCCGTTCTTTCGTGTCGTGACTTGTTGATCGCGTCGAGGGAGGGCGAGCTAGCTCGCCCGAGCTCATCGCGGGGGGGGCGGGACCCTTTGAGGGTCCCGAACTTGTCAATCGCGTCGAGGGAGGGCGAGCTAGCTCGCCCGAGCTCATCGCGGGGGGCGCGGGACCCTTTGAGGGTCCCGAACTGGTCAATCGCGTCGAGGAGGGCGAGCTACTCAATCACTGCGAGGACGTCGTCCTCGCGGAGGATCAGGTGGTCGGTTCCGTCAATCTTGATCTCGTTGCCGGAGTACTTGGCGAACAGCACCTTGTCGCCCGCCTTGACCTCCAGCTTGCGGAGCAATCCGTCCTCCTGGACCTTTCCGTTTCCGACGGCGACGACGCGCGCCTCCATCGGCTTCTCTTTGGCGCTGTCGGGGATGAAGAGCCCGCCGGTCGTCTTGTGCTGCTCTTCCGTCCGCGTGACGAGAAGCCGGTCATAGAGGGGTCTGAGTTTCATTTCGGTTTTGTCCTTGCTTGGGTCGTGTTCGGAGACCGTCGCCCGTCGGGGAGAGCTCACCGGCGCGGCTCGTCGGCCACTCGGCCAGCCCGTACCACTGCGGCTGGTCGTCGCGGCAAGGAGATAAACACCGCCGGGCGACCGTCAAGCAGTTGGCCGGCGAGAGTGCCAGAAAACCTGCTCATAGCGGTTTGATATCAGTCAGTTGAGAATCTTACGATTCCCCCGTCGGCCGGCCCCAGACCAGCCGCCCCTGCATGAAGACGGCGGCGACCATCTCCGGCTCCAGCGTCATGCGACGCCCGCGCTCGGGCGACAGCTGATGCTCGGCCAGGAGGTCGCGGAATCGGCGGAAGGTCAAGAAGCCGCCTTCGATGCCGTCGAAGCGCATCCCACCGAAGCCGACCCGCGCGGCGCCGGCGCCCTCGTCCGACGACACGATCTGATCCGTCGGGAGCGGCACGTGACGCCCATCGGCGAACCTCACGAAGGTCCCCGGCGGCCCGTTCTGGACGATTCGCAGGTTGGCCTTCAATCCGGATCGCTCGCCGGGTCGCTCGACGGGCGGATCCCTCTCGATCCGGCTTCCCCGAACGAACTCCACGATGCAGAAGGCGTCCATCTCGTTGTCGGGCGTTTGGGTCATGAGACGGGTCCGCCCCTTGCGAGGTGTTGGTAGGGAGGCACTGTTTGGAGCCGGACGTCGTCGACCGCTCCGCCCATCGTGAAGTGATAGAGGACCTGGAAGGCATCGCCCGTGAACCCGAACGTTCGGTGGCTGAGGTCGTCGAAGAAGCAGCCGATGCCGGTGGCGCGGATGCCCGACGCCTCCGCCTCGAGGTAGAGCTGCTGTCCCACCAGGCCGGCCTCCCAGTGGAGCCGCCGGTAGAACCAGGAACCGAACGACTCAATCGGGGCGCGGTACTCCGCCAGCATCGCGGCGGCGAAGACGCCGTCGGCCGCGATGGCCTGACCACAGCTCGTCTGCGCGGCCACGCGCCGTGCATCGCCGGCTTCGAGCAGGAAGAGCGGCAGCGACGGCGGCCGTCCTTCGACCGGCGTCCAGGCAAAGCCGGGCGCCATCGCTCCGCGCAGGATCTCCCGGCGGCCGGGCGCGCGGAGCAGGATGTAAAGGCCCGGCGGGAGTCCCTCGATCCGATGCACGAACAGCAGCAGATCGACCCGCGGGCGCCAGGGCAGCGTCGCGAACGGGATTTGACCCTGCCCAGGGAGGCTCTTGAGCAGGATCTGAAAGAACGCCTCGCGGGCGAGACCGGTGCGGGCGTCGAAGGCGACCGCGCTCCGCCGCCGGTGCAGGAGTGGGCGCAAGGGCAGCGGCGAATCGCCTTCGAGGAGCGCAGGGTTGTCCACCGTGCTGTGCTCCGAGCTCTGCTCCGAGCTCTTTTGCCAAAAGCTGGCCGCCGGCGGTTCGCGCTTTCGCGTCGCCTGGGAGACCTCCTCGATCACGGGCCAATCCTGACCGTGCGCCGGGCTGAGGCGGTTGGGGGCCCCATTCCAATCGGTCGGCCAGTGGGCGCCCGGCGGCAACGCGAGCGTGAACGAGCGCTGCTCGTCGACAGCCCAGGGCGCGCCCTGGGGGAAGAGCGCCAGCAGGCAATCGGCGTCCTCGGCCTCCGGTCCGCTCTGACCGTCCGTTCCCAGCAAGCGGGCCAGATCGCCGTCGGTGACGGCTTCGCAGAGGCGCGCCTCCCAGCCCAGCCCCGCGGCCGCGACGGTGACCGCGCCGATGGCGTGGCCGACGTCGTGGTGGCAGTAGCGAAAGGCCCGCTCGCCGTACTTCCAGGCCTCGCGCCAGTGGATCGAGGTCAGCCCCACCAGCACGCTTCCGGGCGGCAGCTGCCTGGCCAGCGCGGTCCAGGTCTCGTCTGGCAGCTCCGCTCGTCGCTCGAGCGCGTGCTCTCGCGGGGCGTAATGGAAGACGGCCGCTCTGTCATGCAGTCCTGCCGCGGGGCCCGCCACCAGGTAACCCTCGGTCGGATGGAGATTCCCGCTCGAGGGGTTGACCCGCAGCGGCCAGCGCTCTCCCCCCGCCTGTTTCCAGGCCGAGAGCGCCAGCGAATCGTGAAAAAGCTGGGAGAGCGAGCGCCGACCGAGCGGTTCGGGCGGGAGGCGTCCCGGGAAAAAAGCCGGCTCGTACCGGGGCTGCGTCCCCAAGGGCACGAGCTCCAGGTCGAGCAGCGGCGCCCCCACGAATCGCCGAAATGGATCGGGCTGCGTCGCCCAGTCCATGTGGCCGAGCGCGCGGGCGTAGCGGCCGGGAGCGTGCTTGGTCCGCTCGTGATAGCCGAGCGTGGTGGCCAGGGACTCGGCAGCGCCACCCATGGCGCCGCTCAGTAACGCGGCACGGAGCTGTCGACCAGCAGCGACCAGGCGTCGATGCCCCCGACGACGTTGCAGACGTTCGTGAATCCCTTGGCCACGAAATGCTGGCCCGCGGACTGGCTGCGGATCCCGTGGTGGCAGTGGAAGACCAGCGGCGTGTCGCGCGGGAGTTTCTCGATGTGCTCCACGCCCTGCGGGTCGAGATGCCGGGCGCCTTCAATCCTGGCGATGGTCCGTTCGCCGTCGGTGCGCACGTCCCAGAGCTCCAGCGCTTCGCCGGCGTCGAGCATCGACCTGAGCTCCTGGACGGTGATCTGTCGGATGCGCGCAGGGACGGTCGTCGTCGTCATTGGCGCGGAACCTTAACCCGGCTTCGGGTTGACGGCGACCGGTCAATCTACCGGCCACATGAGCAAGAAACTGATCGCGGTCGTCGGGGCAACCGGCGCACAGGGTGGCGGCCTGGCCAAGGCGGCTCTCGGCGATCCCGGCGGCGAATTCGCGTCCGGGCGGTGACGCGCAAGCCGACGGGCGACGCGGCGCGGGCGCTGGCGGCGGCCGGCGCGCCGTGGCGTTTCAGCGCAGCGCGAGACAGCGGGCGATCAGTCCGAAGCGGGCCGCGAAGGGAAGCGCCTGGGCCAGGATGATCACGTGCGCCAGGGCGCTGGCCCCCTGGGTGGCGACGGTGCCGGCGGCGCGCGACCACGACCACTTCAAGGTGTGGTCGGCGCTCTCCCGGCGAGCGGCGGGTGCGTCGCGCGTGTCACGGAGGTCCCGGTAAAACAGGCAGCCGCAGACCAACAGACCCTGGACCAGGAAGTAGACGGTCTGGTCGCGCCAGCCGCCGAGGCCGATCGTCCAGTACTTGGAGCCGAACCAGCCGGTGTGGAGGAGCAGGGCGCTGGCGAGAAAGGTCAGAAGGACATTGCGGATGCGGTGCCGCTGCTTGCCGCCGAGCGGGAAGTAGACCAGCGTCAGGAGCAGCTTGCGGTTGTAGATCCCCCAGCGCCGCCAGAGCTCCACCGGGTTCCAGGCGAGGAGCGCATAGCGGAACGGAGAGGCCATCGGCCAACCGTAAAGGCGCGCCAGCAAGATCGCGACGTCCGACGTTCCCGAGAGGGTGACGACCAGATCGAGGTAGTTGATCGACACGATCCCCCACAGCTCGGCGCGGGAGAGGGCCGCCATCCGCACCGGGTCGAGGGCCGCGTAGCTGGCCCGGCCGAGAAAACGCCCGATCGCGGTGTGAACGGCGGCCTTGAGGGCGACCAGCAGCAGCCCTGCGCCGATGCCGCGGACGTCGAGGCGCCGCGGGCGAAAGACGTCGCCCGGCGAGAAGACCAACGGGTTGAGCGCGTGGCCCGGGAACAGATACATGACCCCCCAGGCGAGGGGAGAGTCCGTCGTCGCCGCGGGCGGCAGCCGGCCGTCGCGACGGGTGCGCCACCAGCAGGCGGTCACGAACAGCGCCAGCACCAGGCTGGGCTCGTTGAGCCAGGCGTAGACGGCGGGGTGGTGGTAGTGGCTGGCGAAGAGATGCTTGGGCAGCCAGATCGCCAGCAGGCCGAGCAGGCCGGCCAGCGCCCAGGTTCCGTTGCGGGCGAGAAACAGCAACCCCACCAGCGCCGCATGGTAGAGGGCGTAAGGCCGGTTCGCCGCCGCGAGCGCCAGCAGACCGGTCAGCGCGGTGACCTCGAAGGCGCGCGCCGGCATGAGGTGAACCGCCAGCGCCCCCAGCGCCAGCAGCGCCAGCGTCGGCGCCGCCGCACGGATCCCCAGCAGCGGGCCCAGCGTCGCCACCGCGCCGATCGCGGCGGCCACCACCCCGAGCAACGCGAGCGAGCGAAATGCCGCGAGGCCGGTGACCGCGTTCCACCAGGGGACCGGGGCGGCTTCCGCCGTGGCCGTCGCTCCGCCACCTTCGACCTCGCGCCAGATCTTCATCGCGGCAGGACCTGGCGGGCCGTTCGTCCGAGCTGTGCCCAGCGCCCCAACATCTGCCGGCGACCATACGAACGTTGTTCGACCGAACGCCTTCGATCCGGTGAGGCGCAGGTTTCAATCGTGCAAGGAGATGCGCACGGCTCGAGTTGTCGGGCCGCGGTCGTCGATCAGGGCACGCGCGACGACACCATTCGTCGCATTTGACACGCCATCGTCACGTCATCCGCCTCGTCGGATCTCGGGAGGGTGAAAGCGGATCTCGAAGGTGTGCTGGATGCGGTCGCGACAGATGACGGCCCCGGTCGACAGTTCGATGCTCTGGGGGACCGGCGTGCGGCGTTCCTGGTAGACGGCGTGGTAGCCGCGCTCGGCCAGGACGTCCAGCACCATGTCGACCGCGGTGGCGTCCTCGAAGCGCGCGCTGTCGGTCTTCACCACGCACCGGCCCGCCAGGACATGGCGCAGGATCACCGGGACGACGGAGTCCTCGATGAAGGCAGCGACCTCCTTGAAGAGCGGCGCCGAGGCGTGCTCGTAGGAGTCGAGGCGGCGCACCAGCTCCTGCCGGGCGTGCAGGGTCAGCTCGGAGGCGAGAGGGATGCCGTGGATGATGTCGAAGGTCGACTGGCCGAGCTCGAGCGAGCTTTGGTACTGGAACTCGGCGTTGATGCTCCTCTCAACGTCGGCCAGCGGCGCGTCGGCGTTGACGAAGTGATAGTGAAAGTTCTTTCGGAGGCTGGTCAGGGCGTCGTAGGTCAGCTCCTTGAACGTCCGGTAGCGATTCCGGGCCAGCGTCTCGTCGACGTCGGTGGGGCGCAGCTCCATGAGGGTCCCCTCGCCGGTCCGCTGCACCTTCTCGTTGTGGGCGCGAATCTCGCGGCCGCGGCTCAGTTGCCGCTCCACCGAAGTCTGCTCGCCCACGAACAGCACGGTGATCCGGAAGATGGGGCGCCGAAACCGCTTGCCGGTGGGCGTCCCCCAGTAGAGGGCCCGCAGCTGCAGGATCTGGTCGTGCAGCAGCTTCACCGCCTCGGCCTGAACCTTCGTACGTGGAAACCCGTCGACGACGACGCCCGTCTGGTAGGCCGGCTCCAGCAGCTTGCGCAAGAGCGCCTCGATCACCTCGCGATCGCCGACGAACTGTCCGCGATCCTTCAGCGCGCGCATCTCGGGCGTGTCGAGCAGATCACTCACCACGATCGGCGCGGCGGTCAGACCGCGCTCGCGCAGGATGAAGGGCGTGTTGGTCCCCTTCCCCGATCCAGGCGCGCCGCCCAGCCACATGATCTCCTTGGGGAAGACCATGTTCTCGAGGCCGCGCTCTTGCACCAGGCGGTTCCAGACCTGCCCGAAGATCAAAGGCGCGTCTTTGATCTCCAGCTCGGGAGAGGCGACGCGGCCGGCGCCGGTGTCGGTGGGAGCGCCTGCGGGCGGAGATTCTGGATCGGACGTCGACATGGGGAGCACCAGACTAGTGAATCGGACGTCCGATGGGGCGGGAAAGCTCCGGACTTTGGCCCTCTTGGCGCCTCGGTCGACTTTCGCGCCGCCGAACCTCTAGCCCAGACGTTCGAAGATACATACCTTCCAGTATGGCCAATTGGAAAATGGGACTTGCAGGGTTGGCTCTTTCGAGCCTCGGGATGTCGGCGCTGGTCGGTTCGACGGCACAAGCTGCGGTGGTCGTGATTCACGGCGGGCGCGACGAGCCGCCGCCCGTGCGCGAAGAGCGGGTGGTGGAGCGTCCGGGCTACGTCTACGACCGTGGCCACTACGGCTGGCGGCACCACCGCTACGTCTGGACGCGCGGTCGTTACGTGCACCAGCGCCGCGGCTACGAGTGGGCCCCCGGCCGCTGGGAGCGGCACGAGGACCACTACGACTGGCACGACGGCGAGTGGCACCCGCACCGCTAACCGCAGACCTGCAGCCACACCTCCGGTGCGACGCACCATTGCCAGTGCGATCGCACCGGCGGCGAGGCCCGCCTGGGTTTGCGCTCCGTAGGTCCTAGGCAAATCACGCGGTTCCTCGGCAGGCGGCGCGAGCTTCTGGCCAGCGCGCGCTTATGCTGGGAGGTGTGAGGAAGCCTTGATGCCGGACAGACCGCGCCACTTCTCGATGATCCGTGAGTTTCAGCTGGCCGATCTGGTCACGCTGCTGAACGGGTTCCTGGGCGCCGGCGCGCTGCTCGCCTTCATGCGCTTCGCCGTCGATCGAGAGATCGCCTTCTTCTGGCTGGGGACGGCGCTCTTGCCGGTCGCGCTGCTCATGGACACGCTCGACGGACGGATCGCGCGCGGGCAGGGGATGGCCTCGCCGCTCGGGCAGGAGCTCGACTCCCTGGCCGACGTCGTCTCCTTCGGCGTGGCCCCGGCGGCCATGGCGTTCGCGGCGGGGATGCGCGGAGGGTGGGACGCGCTCTGCCTCATCTACTTCGTCGGCTGCGGCATCAGCCGGCTGGCCCGCTACAACGTCACGGCCGCCCAGCTGGCAGACCCCACCGGAAAGGTGACCCACTTCGAGGGTCTCCCCATCCCGACCAGCCTGCTCCTGGTGATGACCCTGGCCATCCTCGCCGGCCTCGGCCACTGGCAGGACCACCTCCCCCTGGGGGTGGTGACCCTGGCCGGATTCCGCTTCCACCCGTGGAGTCTGGTCTACGTGTTGTGGGGAAGCGGGATGATCAGCAAGACGCTTCGGATCCCGAAGCCCTGAGCGGGACCGGCGCCGAGCTGCGCCGGCGACATCACTTGGCCACGACGGTGAGGGTCGTGAAGTCGATGGTCCCGCTGTTGTTCTGCCCCTCGACCAGGAACCGGGTCTCTTCGAGGTTCCCCAGCTGCAGGCCCAGGCTGGCCCACTCGGCGAAGTGCTTGGAGATGGAGATGTGTCCGCAGCTGCGTGGCGTCTGGTTGACGCTCCAGTACTGCACGAAGGTCGCGTTGGTGCCGGTGATGTTGGGTTGGTTCGTCTGCGTGTTCGTCATGACGTCGTAGGTCCCCTCGCCGTCGATGGTGAAGGTCCCCACCTTCGTGAAGTTGGGCTTCTTCCCGAGCCAGTTCTCCGCGATGTAGTACTCGTGCAGCGGGTTGACCGACCACCCGTAGATGCCGACGTTTCCAAATCCGCCGCTCGTGATGCCCGTCGTCGTGTACGCGAAGTCCGACGAAAAGGTCCCCAGCTGGGAGTACGTCTTGGTCTTGTCAAACGCCAGACCGACGCGGGCGATCCAGTCACCGACATTGGTCCAGCTCGCCTTGAAAGCCGCCCCGACGCCGTAGACGGTGATGCACCCGGACCCTTGTCCGTCTGACCAGAGATCATAGGTGTAGCCGCCGCCCGCGCTTCCGTCGGACGTCGAGCAGTATTGCTTGCCGCCGGTCAACGGGGTGACCGTCGGGCAGGGGTTCGCGGTGCCGCCCGCTCCGCCGCTGGCGCCGCCGGCGCCCGCGGAGCCACCTGTCCCGGTGTGGCCGCCGCCCGCGCCCGCGAAGCCGCCGGTGCCAGTGCCACCGCCGCTGCCGCTGGAGGCGCCGGTGCCAGTGGAGCCGCCGGCGCCGGTGTGGGCGCCACCCGCGCCCGCGGAACCTCCCGTTCCGGTGATCCCACCGGTGCTGCTGGCGCCGCCGGTTCCCGTGAAGCCGCCGCTGCCGACCACACCGCCGGAGCCAATGACACCGCCGGAGCCGGTGACGCCGCCCGAGCCGGTGACGCCGCCCGAGCTCGTGACGCCGCCCGAGCTCGTGACGCCGCCCGAGCTCGTGACGCCGCCCGAGCTCGTGACGCCGCCCGAGCTCGTGACGCCGCCGGTTCCGTTCCCGCCGGTCGACCCGCCAGGTGATCCGCCAGTGGAGGTGTCGCCACCGCTCCCCGAGCTGGCGCAGCCCGCGAGCGTCGCCGCGGCCAGACAACCAGCGATGGCAACGGGCGACCACCAGGGACCACGGCGCGGGCGGATCAGCATGATCTGAGCATTCCCGGGTCTGTCCGCCCGGATCAACTTCGCGTCAAGCGACTGTCGACGCCCGGCGCTTTTTTCACCCTCGGGGCAAACGCGAACCTGGATTTCCGGTCTTCGACCGCGAGATCGTCGACCTGGCCGTCGCCGACCGGCAGGTCATGGGTGCAGCAGGGGCGATTCACCCAGCATCGGGAGGCTCGCGGCGGCCATCGCCTGGCCGTGGCGCTTCTCCTTCTCGCCCGGCATGGTCAGCTGCACGCGGGACGCGAGCTCCGGGAAATCAACCTGGAGCACCTCGCGCGCGATCTCGAGGATGATCGCGCCGCCTGGTCCGCTGGTCCCGCGCCCGAGCGCAAGGACGTGGCGGAAGTCGTAGACGCTCGCCAGGTGGGCGACCGCGTAGCCGAGGTAGACGCCCATAGTCTGGTAGACGTCCGCGGCGCGCGGATCGCCGACCGCCATCAGCGACTGCAACACCTTGAGCTGCGCGGGGAGCGGCAGCGTCGGCGACACGTCGATGTGCGCGGCCGGCAGCAGGCGGCCCACGGCCTGCTGCGACAGGTACTGCACGCAGCAGCCGAGATCGCCGGACCACTCGTCGCGTGGGGCGCCGGGGCGGTAATCGATGGGAACGAACGCGATCTCGTTGAGCCAGGGGGTGACCCGGCCGTCCGCCGTGACGTAGCCGCCCGCCGTGCTGGTGCCGAGCGCGATCCCCAGGACGCCGCCGTCGTGCAGCGACATCGAGCCCATCAGCGCGGTCACGTCTCCGTCGTTGACCACGTCGAAGGGGACGCCGTTCCAGGCGCGCTGCAGCTCGCGGAACATGTTCTTCACGCGACGCTCGAAGAGCGCCGGCGCCACGCCCCGGAACAGCGACGAGAACTTGACCTGGCTGTCGACGTAGACGCCCGCGGCGCTGCCGCCGATGGCGTCGACGCGGGGGAGGTGCGCGGCGGCGCGGCGGAGCGAGTCCATGATCCCGCTCCAGTGGTAGTCGGGGTCGGGCTGGTGGTACGGGTCCCACTCCCTCTCCTCGCTCCAGACGACGCGGCCGTCGATCAGCGCCGCCACCTTGCGATCGCTGCCGCCCAGGTCGAACCCGATGCGGCACCCTTCGAGATGCCCGCCCAGATCGGCCGTGCTCGAGCGCTCCGGCGGAAGGGCCGAGGTGGCCACCACCTCGATCGCCCGATCGTTGACGCACTCGCCAACGATCTCGGAGTCGAAGCGCCCGGTCGCGCTGTCGCGAAAGTGCCGGCGCAGCCTGTCAACGAGCTCGGCCGGCGCGTCGAGGTGGATGCGGAAGCCGCCGCGTGCCCAGAGCGCGAGCTTGACCAGGCGCTCGAGCATTCGGAAGTTGTCGTCGTCGGCCCCTCGCTCGCCCGCGGGGAGGAGATCCGCCGAGAACCGAGAGACCGCGCCGTCGCGCTGCTCGAGCGCGAAGCCCGTCCGGACCGGCCGCCCGGTGTCACGCGCGTGCTGCTCGAACGCCCGCCAGGCAGAGGCGGCCGGCCGGAAGCTCCGGTCGAGGACCGGCACCACAGCGGGAACGGGCAAGACGAAACGCGGCACCGGATCGTGGTTCCTCATGATCAAGAACCTGGGGTCGCAACGGGCGCCTTCAAGTTGTCCAGGACGCGGCGGGTTGCTCGCGGATTGCAGCGCGCAGCCCGAGCCCAGGCCGAGCTCGGCCAGGCGTTCGGTCTCGCCCCGGCCGTCAGGCGCTCAGAAGGCGACCCACTGGCAGGTCCCGGTGGTGCTGGAGCAGAAGTTGTCCAGGCAGGTGCTGGTGGCCGCCCCGCAGTCGCTCGCGCGGGTGCAGCCCCGTTGCGCACAGCGGCCATCGGCGCCGCACGCGAAGTTGGTCGGGCAGGAGGCGCTGACGGCCGGATCGCAACCGACGTTCGCGCAGTGATGATCGGCGCCGCAGCTCTGCGCGGCGCCGCAGTCGGCGTCGGTCAGACAGCCGGGGACGCACTGCAGGGCGCAGCCGCACCAGGCGGCCTGGCAGATCTGCGGGGCTCCGCCGTCGGTCGCACAATCGGCGTCGGTCGCGCAGGGAGCGGCGGCGGGGCCGCAGATCCCACAGGAGGTCTGGCCGGGCGGAAGGCAGAGCTCTGAAAACAGGCCGCCGCCGCAGTCCGCGTTTTCGCGGCAGGCGCTCCCGATGTCGCTCGGGCCGCCCGCGCTCCCGCTCAGCCCGCCCGCGCGCGCGCCCGCGCTGCCGCCCGTCCCCGTTCCCGAGCCCCGCCCGCCCGCGCCGTTCGTCCCCAGCGCCTCCGAGCCGCACCCCGCGCCGAGAACCATCGCCACCGCCAGAAGCCCCCAAGCTCGAACCATGACCGGGATCGTATCAGCTCCGGGCGGTTCAGGGCCGTTTGCCTGGGCGTTTGCGCGAGACGGGCCTGCGGGTCGTCGCGGCGAGAGAATCCCTCCAGTCCTCGTCGGTGAGCAACCGCTCGAGGGCGGCGGTGGCCTCGCGCAGCGCGTGCGGCCGGTCGTGCAGCGTTCCCCACAGGTCACCGACCTCGGCGAGGCGGGCGGCCATCGTGCGAAGCGTGAACGTCTGGGGACCGACCGCGCCGCGCTCGATCTCCGGCCAGGCGCAGGGCGCCGAGACGGGCGCGCCGGGCTTGGGGCGCAGCGCGTAGGCCGCCGCGAAGGTGGCGCCCTGACCGTTGCGGCCGGTGTCGACGAAGATGCGCCCGCCGCGATCGGCCTTGATGAACTCCTGCGTGAACAGCGCAGGGTGGCGCTTCACCAGCACCGCGCCGGCGCCCTGCGAGAACCTCCGCACCGGCTCGAAGTCGGCTTCGCCGTCGAGCGCGACCACGATGTGAAACCCCTTCGAGCCGGAGGTCTTGACGAAGCTCACCAGGCCGAGCTCGGCCAAAAGGTCGCGCACCGCCAGGGCCGCCAGGCGCAGCTCCGCGGGCGGGTCGCCCGAAGAATTCCGGGCAGAGCTCTCGGCGGGATCGAGATCGAACACGCAAAGATCGGGGTGGTGCAGCTTCGGCACGCGCGAGGTCCAGACGTGCGGCGTGATCGCGTTTTGGTTCGCCATCCAGAGCAAGCGCCCGGGCATCGTCGATGAGCGGGTAGTGGACCGTGCCGTCTTCCTCGGTGCCAGAGCGCTTCGCGACCGCCACCCGCCGCAGCCAGGCGGGAAATCCCTTCGAGACGTCCTTTTGAATGAAACCCTTCTTGTCGATGCCGGCCGGGAAGCGCTCCATCGTCACCGGCCGCCCCGCGATGTGCGGCAACAGCACCGGCGCCACCGCCTCGTAGTAGGCGCAGACGTCGCCCTTGCTGATTCCGTCGGCCGGGAACAGCAGCTTCTCGGGGTGCGTGATCACCACGGAGCGAGAGTCTACCCGTCGCCAGGTCGAGCTCGCCAAGGCCGCCAAGGACCGGCAGGAGCAAGCGCACCTGGATCCGGTGACCGCCGTCCTCGAGGCCTGCCGTCTCCGCCTGCGCCCCGTCCTCATGACCTCCATCGCCTTCATCATGGGTGTCTGGCCGCTGGTCTCCTCGCACGGGGCTGGCGCCGAAATGCGCCGCGCCGTACAGCCGATCGCCGAACCAGTTACCCCGATCCTGGCGGAGGAGAGTCCGTGAATTGGTTCGCGCGCTTCGTCGCCGTCGATTATTTTCCTGAGGTGAGCACAGCGAAGAAGGTCTTCATCACGGGGTCGTCCGAGGGGCTCGGCTTGATGGCGGGCCGCCTGCTGACCGAGGAGGGGCACGTGGTGGTCCTCCACGCGAGGAATGAAGCACGCGCCAGGACCGCACGGGCGGCGCTGCCGCAAGCGGCGGCGGTTCTGGTTGGCGACGTCTCGACGCTGGAGGCCATGCGCGACGTCGCCCAGCAGGCGAACCGCTGGGGGCGGTTCGATGCGGTGATTCACAACGTCGGAATCGGCTACCAGGAGCCGCGCCGGGTGGAGACCGCCGACGGGCTGTCACAGCTCTGGGCCGTCAACGTGCTCGCGCCTTACGTCCTCACCGCGCTGATGCAGCGGCCCGACCGGCTGGTCTATCTCAGCTCGGGCATGCACACCGGCGGCGATCCGAGCCTCGACGACCTTCAGTGGTCCACCCGCCGCTGGAGCGGCAGCCAGGCCTACTCGGACACCAAGCTCCACGACGTGTTGCTCGCCTTCGGCGTCGCGCGGCGCTGGCCGGGCGTGCCGTCGAACGCGGTCAGCCCGGGGTGGGTGGCGACGCGCATGGGCGGTGCGGGCGCGCCCGACGACCTCGCCGAAGGCCCCCGGACTCAGGCCTGGCTGGCGGTCAGCGACGACCCGGGCGCGCGGGTGACCGGCCAGTACCTCTATCACCAGCGGCCCAAAGAGGTGAATCCGGCCGCGAAGGATCCCAAGCTCCAGGACCGCCTGCTCGACCACTGCCGCGAGGTCTCCGGCATCGCGCTGCCGTGAGGACGGCGACATTCCCGGCGTCGAAGCTTTTCCTCGGGCGCGCGCCGGTGAAGATGTGCACGCGCGCGTTCATCCGGACGACACCCTCCTGCTGATGTCCGGCCAAGCGGGCGGTCAGTGATTGGCGCGCCCGCGTGAGCGCCCCGTCGCCGGCCTTGGCGAGCAGCTCGTCGAAGAACATGATGCCGAAGCGCGAGACCAGTCGCTCATACGGTTCCGGGGGCACCGCCCTGGCCATATCCGCCGCTTCGAAGGCGATGGCCGCTTGCGCGGGGACGGCCCGCCGACGGGCGACTTCGATGAGAGCCGGCGAGATATCGAACCCGTGAACGACGCTTCCCGGCGGCGCCCGGCGCAGAATCTCCAGCGCCGTTCCGCCGCCGGAGAGGCCGGCGAGCCACTTCTCATCGTGCGCGGCGGCCCACTCAGAAGCGGCGGTGCCTGCGGGGTCTCCCGAGGTCGTCACGCGCCGACGCTGGCATGCGCTCGGCCCGGCAACGCGACTGCTTCCCAATCGCCCGCGATCCCCTTGCGGTGCGCTCGACCGTATCCACGATATCGACATCATGGAATCTAGCCGACAGCCAACGCGCAGGTTGCGCACGATCGGCGTCAGCGCCGGGGTGATGGTCCTTGCCGTCGCCGCCCTTGTTTCCGGCTGCTATTACCGCGGTCGCCCGCCCGAATATGGGCATCGCGGCGGCTACTACGATCATCGCCACGACCGTCGCTATTAGGGCGCCCCGCCGCCGACCCTCTCCGCTCACGAAAGCAGCAACTCCAGCGTTTCGCGATCGAGCTGACGGAGCAGACTGGCGTCCGGATTGATGATCGACGCGGTCAGGTCGCGCTTTGTTTGCTGCAGCGCCGCCACCTTCTCCTCGACGGTGTCGCGGCAAAGCAGCCGATACACGAACACGCGTTTCTTTTGGCCGATGCGGTGGGCGCGGTCGACGGCCTGCGCTTCGACGGCCGGGTTCCACCAGGGATCGAGGATGAAGACGTAGTCGGCAGCGGTCAGGTTGAGCCCCAGACCTCCCGCCTTGAGGCTGATCAGAAACAGCGGGCAGGTCTCGTCAGTCTGGAATCGCGTCACGCGCGCCTGCCGATCGCGTGTCTGCCCGTCGAGGTACTCGTAGGGCATGCCCGCGCTGTCCAGCCGGGCGCGGATGAGGGCGAGGAAGCTGGTGAACTGGGAGAAGACGAGCGCCTTGTGGCCCTCTCGGCGGACCTCGTCGAGACGTGCCAGCAGGACCTCCATCTTGCCGCTGCTCTCCCCCCGGCGCTTCTCGTCGATGAGGCCCGGATGGCAGGCCGCCTGCCGAAGACGGAGGAGGGCCTCGAGCACCTGGAGCTTCGCCTTGCCCAGGCCTTCGGCCGCGATCTTGCCGAGGAGGCTTCCCCGGTAGTGCGCGCGGAGCTCGTCGTAGAGGAGCCGCTGCTCGGGCTCCATCTCGCAGAGGATCGTCTCCTCGTGCTTCTTGGGCAGCTCGGGCGCCACCTCCTCCTTGGTCCGTCGCAGGATGAAGGGGCGAAGCGCCCGCGACAGCAGGGCCAGCGTCTGGGGATCCGGGCGCCTGGCGATCGCCGTGTGGGCGAAGGCGCGGGCGGTGCCGAGCATGCCGGGATTGAGGAACTCGACCAGCGACCACAGCTCGCCGAGATGATTCTCGATCGGCGTCCCCGACAGCGCCAGCCTGTGCTGGCCGCGCAGAAGCCGGGCCGCCTTGGCCGATTCGGAGTCGGCGTTCTTGATCGCCTGCGCCTCGTCGAGAATGACGTAGTCCATCTCGAGCTCACGCAGAAAGCCGACGTCCTTGCGGAGCAGGCCATAGGTGGTCACCAGAAGATCGGCCTTCTGGAGGTTCTGGCGAAGCGTCTGCGCGTCCATGGCGCGATCGGGCCCGACGTGGGCGAGGAGGCGCAGGTCGGGGGCAAAGCGCGCCGCCTCTTGCTGCCAGTTCCAGACCAGCGACTTCGGGACGACCACCATCGACGGTCCGACCGACTTGCGGAGCCGCCCGGCCAGCATCGCCAGGATCTGGATCGTCTTGCCCAGGCCCATGTCGTCGGCGAGGCACCCCCCGAAGCCAAACTGGCGCAGGAACCCCAGCCACCCGAGGCCGGCCTCCTGGTAGGGACGCAGGCGACCGCGAAACCGGGCGGGGGCCTTCAGGGGATCGACGCCGGCGAACCGGTTCAGCTCGTCGCGCGCCCTGGCGAAGAGGGCGTCGACCGAAACCCGCGGCTCGGCGGCCAGCAACGCATCGAGCAGGCCCACCTGCGCGGGCCGAAAGCGAAGGCGCTCCCCCTCGACGGTTCCCAGCTCGCCCAGCGTGCCGTACCGCTCGAGCCACTCTTCGGGCAGCATCCCGAAGGTCCCGTCGCCGAGCACGATCAGCTTGTCGCCGCGGCGGAGCGCGCGCAGGAGCTCGGGCAAGCTCGCCGAGACGCCGTCGAAGTCGACCTTGGCCTGCAGATCGAACCAGTCGACTCCGCTCGTGACCGACAGGTCGAAGCGCCCCGCCTGCCGATACAGCTTCCCCTCCGCCTCCACCCGCCATCCCTCTGCCACCAGGAGCCCCACGGCAGCCGGCAGCTTCGCCTGCGTGATGTCGTATCGGCCGGCGTCGGACGAGGCGCCGACCGGTTCGGGGGCGCGCTGGAATCCTGCTTCCAGCAGCTTGGCCGCGGCTGCCGTCTCGGCGGCGCGATCTCGCCGGAACAGGCGACGCTCGTCGATCCGGGCGATCGCCTCGCGCGGATCGGCGGCGGCGACCGGGACGGCGCCATAGCGAAACGAGAGCTCGGCGACCGGGCGCTCCGACGCGCCAGCCGCCCAGCTTCGCGGGTCGGGCGCTCCGATCTTGAGGTGCGGTTGGGGAGCGCCGGCGATCTCCTGCAGCGCGAGCGCTTCCGGCAGGTCCAGCTTCGGCAGCGCCGACAACCCGTAGAGGCTCTCCAGGAAGGGGCCCTCTTCGGAAGCGGGCAGGGTCACCGCCGGCTGGCCCCGGAGCGAGCCGAGGATCCCGAAGGCGCCGAAGTGACGAACCCGTCCCACGCTCTGCGCGAACACCAGCCATCCCGAGGCGGTCACGACCAACGGTGCCGACAGGTCCGCGCTCTCCGAGCCCCGCCGAAGCAGACCGGAGATCTCGCTCCCCGCGCCGTCCGGTTTCCGACGGAGAGCGAGCACGAAATCCCAGGGCGGTTCGCCGTCATAGACGGCGGGCACGAGCGTCATCCCGGCGCCCGCGCGCACGAACAGTCGCCCGGTGCTCGACAGCAGCGGCATCAGCTCGCCGGCCAGCGCGGTCGGGATGGGCGCTTCGGACGGGAAGCGGCGTTCGCCGTATCCGAAGGCGGCGTAGTCATGAGCGTTGGTGGTTCGGCTCCCCATCGCCGCCGCTGCTTGCAGGAGGGGCAGCGCCCGCCTGTCGCGCTCGTCGGGGAGATGTTCGAGGGCGTCCATCGCCACCGAGGCGGCTCTGTCCTTGCTCACGCCGCCGGTCTTTTTCGGCGCGCGCGTTCGCAGGGCAATGGTCAGCTCGCCGGTCTTCCGCGTCTTGTCGACCTCGACGACGTAGATGAGGTCGCCGGAGAGGGCCGGGACCATCCGGACCTGCTGCGAGGCCCGCGCCCTGGTCTCCTCGCCGACCAGCAGGGTCCGCCAGTCGAGCTCCGGCGACGCCGCAGGCGACGGAGTCTGCGCCGTCTCCTGGTCCGATTCGCCGTCGCCGTCGGTCACGACCCCGTGCCTACCACGACCGGTCGTCGCGCGCGTCGCCCGCGAGGTCGAGACGTCATAGTCTGGGTGGCGTGACACGGACGGTTCACCAGGGCGACGCGCTGCCGTGGCTGCGCGACGCGGGCAGGCTGGCCGGTGCCAGCGTCGTGACCTCGTTGCCGGACTCCTCCGAGCTGCCGGCGCTGGGACTCGACGGCTGGCGCCGCTGGTTCGACGAGGCGGCGGTGCTGACCATGCAGAGTGTGCCCGACGAGGGCGTGGCCATCTTTTTCCAGAGCGACGTGCGCCGCGCCGGTCGGTGGGTCGACAAAGGGACGATGGTGTCGCGCGCCGCGGAGCGGGCCGGGATGGCGACGCTCTTCCACAAGATCGTCTGCCGCAAACCGCCCGGGACGCTGACGCATGGGCGGGCCAGCTACTCGCACCTGCTCGGCTTCGCGCGCGTGCTCCGGCCGACGCTCCGCCACGCCACGCCAGACCTGCTGCCCGACGGCGGCTTTCAGCCGGGCGTCAAGGCCATGGGGGTGCTCGCCTGCGTCGACGCCTGCCGCTTCGTGCTCAACGAGACCACCACCCGCACGATCGTCGATCCGTTCTGCGGGTGGGGGACCGTCCTCGCGGTGGCCAACGCGCTCGGGCTGGACGCCGTCGGCGTCGATCTGTCGGCGCGCATGTGCAAGCGCGCCCGGCGGCTCACCGTCGCGCTCGACCACTGAGCCCGCCTTCCCGCAGGCGGCCGGCAGGTCACTTCTTCTTGGTGGCCACCTGCTTGGCGGTCACCGCCGCCTGCTTCTTGCGACTGTTTTCGTCGGTCTTGGTCTGCTTTTGATCGGCTTGCTTGCGCATCGACTTCGGAGATTTGTCACCCATGGTGCCCCCATCATGCGCACGGATACCGGATAAAGACAGAGGCTCGCCCGCCACCTCATGATCGGCGTCCCGGTCGACCAGGGTCAGCCAGGGGTGGCCAAAGGCCGCAAAGCTCAGTGAGGCAGGAGCCCGAGCAGCGCCAGCAACCCCCCGATGACCGTCGCCGCGCCAAGGGAAAACGCGATCAGCAATCGCCAGCGGCGTTGACGAGCGCGCCGCCTGTCCAGCGCTCGCATCAGCTTTTGAAAGCTCGCTTTCGAGTCGAGACCAATCGCCGGAAACTCCATTCCGTCGAGGATGCGACTGATCTTGGGACGATCGACGAGGTCCAGGTCGTCCGGTCCAAGCTCGCCTCTACCTTCCGAGTCCCCGTCCATTCGACCTTGCCTACGCTCGTGGTTCGCGCTCGTTGCTCTGCAGGGTCATCGAGACGGCGGGCGAGGCTCGACGATGCATCGTCCTGCATCGGCCCCGAGCCCCCGGGACCCGGTTCGGGAGCTTCCGCCTGAGCTCGGCTCTCCGCCGGTGCCCGCGCCGCTGTTGCCGCCTTCGGACGGGTTCAAGCCAAGGACGGCTGCGCGCAGGCCGGCGCGAACACGAGAAAGCCGACGTTTCATTTGGCGATCCTCCGTCGTTGCCGATCGAGCATTACTAATGATGCCGGCCCCCATTGATACGGCGCCGCCCGTGCCACCGACCCCGCCGCCCGGCGGCGCCGGCGCCAGCAAACGCCCCCGCGCTGGCCGGCACCGACGACGCCCCACTACCCCCCCGGCTTCCGGCGTAACGCCGAAGCCGCAACTTCTGTCGGCCGCGTTGCCGCCACCGAAATCTTTTTTTTTGCGCCGCCGATCGCAGCTCCATCGCCGCCGCTCTCCCCGCTTTCTTCGCCCCCGCTTCCTGAGCGTGCTCTGGAGCAGAATTCTGTGGATGGGGGAGGCGCAATTTCCTGTCCGTCCGTCGGCGAGCACCGCCGGTGGGACCGGCGCTGATGGTAAATGGGCGGACAACCTGAAAACCTTCGCCTGTGTGAGCCGAAAATCGAACTAATGTGAATTTTACAGCAATAACAAGTATTTACAAAATGACGCATGGGCCAATAAAATGTAGCTCGCCGGAATTCGGTCCGGCAGATGCCAGTCCGCCCCGCCTCTCGCGCGGGTCACCGATCGACCTGGCAGGTCTGCCTCTCCCCGAATATTTGTCGTCAGCCGGCCGCTGTTGTCATCAAGGTGACGGCCCCGTCGCTCCATCCGAGCTTCCGACGCAACACCCCGAACGAGCGCCCACCACGAAGGCCGGCGCAACGAGCCACTCCGCCCCGGCTCATCGCAGATCCATTCAATTGTTGACCAATCACGCTTCCGTCCTCGGGTTCGGCTTTGGCCGCGCGTGAGGCGGCCTTGCACATCACTACATTCCCAATGACAGGTGTGCTGATCGAACCGAATCCGCGCGAGAGGGGCTGTGACGGACATTTCGCTGGCTGACGCTACGCCGTTAAAGCGGCTGATATTGTTCATAAAATAAGAGGAATTCGACCAAGAGGAATTCGACTTCGGCTCATGGTGGTGAAGATTGTTGGGCTGCCGGCCATTTGCCTCCGGCGCTGGACGGCACCCGCATCACGGCCGCCGAGGCGGCGCCATTGCAAGCCTCGGGCGCTCAGTCGGTCAGGCGCTCGCCGGCGTGGCCTGCAGGCGGCGCCAGAAGAAGTACGAGAGCCCCCAGAGCACGCCGGTGCCCGCCGCCCAGCCCCACGCCTTCGGGCCGTCGCCCACCGAGAGGTGGGCGATGAGCGCCGAGCCGAGAGTGATGGCGAAGCCGGCATAGGCCCACTCCTTGAGCCGCGCCGGCACCGGCGCGAGCAGCAGCACCACGCCGAGGAGCTTGGCCCACGACAGCTCCACCCGGAAGTAGGCGGGGAAGCCGAGGTGGGTGAACATCGCCGCCACCTGCGGCAGGCGCAGCTGCGCGTAGGCGGTGAAGCCCATCTGCAGGCAGAAGAGCGCGGTGACGATCCAGAAGCCGATGACCGTTCGTTTGGAGCGGGGCATGCTCAGCCTCTCACGCGCCGCCCGAGGGCCAGCTCGGGGGCTCGACGCCGAATTGCTTGGCGTACTCGGCGTTCAATCGCTGCCAGCCGCTGAGCTTCATGGCCTCGGGGCCGACCATGCGTCCGATGGGCTGACCGGCCAGCAGCCGGTCCAGCACGTCGAAGCAGATGTGCCAGCCCGCAGCGCCCATCGAGATGAAACGACGGTCGATGTTGTGCCAGAGCGTGAGCCGGGTGCCGCCGCCCAGCGGCTCCAGCTCCCAGCGGATGCTCCTGTCCCCCCCAGTTGAATTCGAGCAGCCTGGGCGCGTCGGCGCGCTTCACCTGGGTCTCGGAGACGAGCGGCGTCGGCGCCCCCACGGTCGTGAGCTTCGCCGTGCCGACGGCCCCGAGGCTCCGGTCGGAATCGAACGGGGCCCATTCGCGGAGATGCTCGGGTTCGGTGAGCGCCTTCCAGACCTTTGCCGGAGGGTGGGGGAGATCGCGAACGAGCACCAGCGTCCACGTCTCACCATCTTTTTGAACCTCGGCGCCGGCGGCGGCGCCTGGCGTGTATTCCTCGCGGCTGCTCATTGTCGCGTCCTTCCTTTCTTCGTCGGGGAGACCCTGGCCGGCGCCTTGTCCATCGCGTTCAGGTGTCGTTCCAGGGCATCGACGTGCTTCGTCCAGAAGCGCCGGAAGGGGACCAGCCAGGCGTCGAGCTCCATGAGCGGCTCTGGTCGCAGGCGATAGAGGCGCCGCTGCGCCTCGATTCGCGACTCCACGAACCCCGCCTCGCGCAGCACGCGCAGGTGCTTGGAGACGGACGGCTGCGACAGTCGAAGCTCGCGCTCGATCTCGCCCACCGAGCGCTCGGACGAGAGCAGCAGGCCCAAGATGGCCCGCCTGTTGGGCTCCGCGACGACGGCGAACGACGATGATTCCACGGCAGGTATATAGCCGCAGGTTCATATTCCCGTCAAGTCATACACGAGAGGGAGGGGCGGCCTTTGGGTCCGACTCGCGGGAGCCCTATTTGCGCTTGACCGAGTTCGCGCTGGCCGACTTCGCCTGGGCCGACTTCGCGCTGGCCGGCTTCGCGCTGGCCGGCTTCGCGCTGGCCGGCTTCGACCTGGCCGGCTTTGCCTTGCGGGTGCTGTTGAGCGCGACCGCCTCGCGAACGAGCGCCTTGAAGGCGGCCGCATCGACCTCTTCCCCTTCGGCGATGTCGATCGCGCGCCGCAGGTTTCCCCCGAGGCTCGAGTTGAAGAGACGGGCCGGATCCTTCAGAAACGCGCCCTTGGCGAAGGTGAGCTTCACCACCTGCTTGTAGGACTCACCGGTCGTGATGATGCCGTCGTGCGACCAGATCGGCGTGCCCATCCACTTCCACTCCTCGACGACCTCCGGGTCTGCCTCTTTGATGAGCTTGCGCATCCTGCCCAGGGTCTTGCCGCGCCAGTCGCCGAGCTCGGCGATTCTCTTCGAGATCAGCTCCGACGCCGACTGGCCTCGATCCGCGCTCGCGCCCGACCTGTTCATGCGCTTCATCCTAGGAGCTCAGGACCGGGAAGAACAAGCGCGGTCTCTGGCCGGCCGCCCGGGTGGCAAGGGCTCAGCTCTGTTCATGGTTGGCTCCCGTCAGTCCCACCCAAATTGCCGGAAGGCGTGACCGCGGCCCCATCCTCTCTCTGGGTGCCGCGGGCCCATCTCCTCGGTTGGGGAGCCGGAGCGCCTTCGATCCACTGGCCCGCTGCCCGGGGTGTCAATCTCGAGGGCGGGCCAGCTCCACCCCATCCGTCCGGTGACAATCTCGTCCGCAATCTCGCTGACGCTTTCCAGGTCAAACTTCCGGGCAACCAGGAATACGCCAGGCTGGCCAGAGGTATAGAGAAGGACGTCGCGCGGGATCCCTGGTCGCGCTTCGTCCTCCGGCATTCCACATGAAGCAAACAAAAAAACTGTTCTCCTCGTTGGCGGCGCTCGCGCTCGCTGTGGCTTTTTCATCGATCGGCTTCGGGGGGCAGCTCGCCCGACCCACCGCCGACGCGCGCACGACCGACGCCAACATCACGCGCCTCACGACAGGAATGCTCGAGCAATCTCAGCTCGCCCATCACCCCTTCGACGGCCAGCTGGCCGGGACGGTGCTGGACCGCTACCTGGACGCGCTCGACGGCGGTCGCTCTCTGTTTCTCGCGGCCGACCTGGCCGAGTTCGCGGGCTACCGGGCCACGCTGGCGCAGGCGACGCGCGGCGCCGGTGACACCAGCGCGGCGAAGGCCATCTTTGCGCGCTACCTGCAGCGGTTGACGGAGCAGACGGCGTACGACACCTACGTGCTGCGGACCGCAAAGTTCGACTTCAACGGCCACGACAGCTACTCGTTCGATCGCGAGCACGCGACCCGGCCGGCCACGGTGGCGGAGGCCCGCGCGCTCTGGTGGCAGCAGCTCCGGGCCGAGTATCTGCAGGAGAAGCTGAACGACAAGAACCCGGACCAGATCGTGAGCACCCTGACCCGCAGGCACGAGCAGGCCCTGCACACCATGACGGGGTTCAGCAGCGACGAGGTGCTCGAGGTCTATCTGGACACGCTGGCGCACGTCTACGATCCGCACTCCGACTACCTCGGGCACGAACAGATGGAGAGCCTCTCCATCGCCATGAATCTCTCGCTGTTCGGAATCGGCGCCGCGCTGGGGAGCGAGGACGGGACCTGCACGGTCCGCGAGCTCCTGCCGGGAGGGCCTGCCGCGCGCAGCGGCCTCTTGAAGCCCGGTGACCGCATCGTCGCGGTGGCGCAGGCGGGGCAGCAGCCGGTCGACATCGTCAACATGCCGCTGACCCGCATCGTTCAGCTGATTCGTGGCCCCAAGGGCTCGACCGTCTCCTTGACGATCGTCCCTGCGGGCGGCGCCGCCGCAGCACCGACCCGGACCGCCTCGCTGGTGCGCGACGAGATCACGCTGGAGGACCAGCAGGCCAAGGCGCGGATCGTCGACCTGCCGGTCGGCAAGGGCGCGACCACCCGCGCGAGCGCGACCGGCGCCAGCGCCAGCAAGGGCGCGACGCTGCGGCTCGGCGTCATCGAGCTGCCGTCCTTCTACGCCGACATGGGCGGCGGCCACCTGCGCAGCGCGACCGCAGACGTCTCGCGCCTCCTCACCAAGTTGCAGGAGCAGCACGTGCACGGGGTGGTGCTCGACCTGCGGCACAACGGCGGCGGTTCGTTGCAGGAGGCGATCAGCCTGACCGGGTTGTTCATTCGCAGAGGGCCGGTGGTGCAGACGCGCGGCGCCGACGGAAAGGTCGAGGTCGACGAGGACACCGATCCGGCCGTGCTCTACGACGGGCCGCTGGTTCTGCTGACCAGCCGCTTCAGCGCCTCCGCCTCGGAGATCCTGGCCGGCGCGCTGCAAGACTACGGCAGGGCGATCGTCGTCGGCGACTCGTCCACCTTCGGCAAGGGGACGGTGCAGAACATCGTGCCGCTCGGGCCCTACATGGACCAGGTCGGGCTCGGCCATTCCTACGATCCGGGGGCGCTCAAGATCACGACCAGCAAGTTCTACCGGCCGAGCGGCGCCTCGACCCAGCTGCGCGGTGTGACGGCGGACGTGGTGTTGCCGTCGACCAGCGACTTCAGCGAGGTGAGCGAGGCCTCTCTCAAGGATCCACTGCCCTGGGACGTGGTCCCGGCCGCGCCGTTCGAGCGGCTGAACCGCGTCGAGCCCTACGTGGCCGCCCTGCGGGCGAGATCCGACCGCCGGCGCGCGACCGAGAAGCCCTTCGCCGAGCTGGTGGACGACGTCGCCCGGCTGAAGAAGAGCCTGATCTCGAAGTCCGTTTCGCTGAACGAGGCGCAGCGCCGGCAGGAGATGGCGGAGTCCAAGGTTCGTGAAGCGGAGCTGGCCAGCGAGGAGCGTGCGCTCCGGGCGACCGGGCGCACGACCTACGAGATCACGCTGAAGAACGCCTCGTTGCCTGGCCTGCCGGCCCCGCTGGCCGCCGCGAAGGACACGCCGGCCAAGGACGCGCCGGCCAAGGACGGGGACAAGGCCGGGGAGAGCGAGGCCAAGATCCGCTCGGCCACCGACGACATCATCCTGAACGAGGGCGTTCAGATCCTGGCCGACTACGTCAACGTCCTGAAGCCGCCGGTCGAGAAGGGCGCGCGCCCCAAGAGCACCGAGGCGGCGAGCCTGACGACGTACTGATCGCCGGCGATCTTCTGAGCGCCGCCGGCGATCTTCTGAGCGTCGGCCGTCCGCTCAGGCGCGGCCGTAGACCGGCACCAGCGCGCCGGAGGTGAGCACGTTGGCGGGGGAGATCAGCCAGGCGAGCGCCGCCGCGATCTCGCCCGTCTTGGGCCAGCGCGCGTGATCGGCGGCCGGCATCGCCGCGCGATTCGCCGGCGTGTCGATGATCGAGGGCACCACCGCGTTGACGAGGATGCCGTCCGCGCGCAGCTCGTCGGCCAGCGCCTCGGTGAGCGCCGCGACGCCCGCCTTGGCGACGGTGTAGGCGACGGCGCCGCCCGCAGGAACGGCCGCCGCGCGCGAGCTGACGTTGGCGATCCGCCCGCCGCGCCCGCCGGCGCGCATGTTGCGAGCCGCCTCGCGGCAACAGAGAAACGCCGTGGTCAGGTTCTGCTCGATCTGCGTGTGCAGGTCGACCAACGTGGTGTCGAGGATCGGCGCCGCTCGAAACCCGCCCGCCAGGTGAACCGACGCCCAGAGCGGCGGCCGCGAAGCATAGAATTCGCGCACCGCCGCCTCGTCGGTGAGGTCGACCCCAGCCACGCTGACGATCCGGGCGTCCTTGCGGACCTCCTGCCGAACGGCGTCGCCACCGCCGCGCAGCGGGAGGTGACAGGTCGCCCCCGCCGCCAGCAGCACCTCCACCACCGCGGGCCCGAGGCCTCCCGCCGCGCCCGTCACCACCACCTGCCGCCCCTCGAGCTCGCTCTGGCTGTTCATGGGCGGCAAGGATGTCACGGCGGCCGAGCGCCCGCTCGCGGAGGTTGCGTCCGGCGCGCGCGGGCCCGCCAGACCCGCGCGCGACCGACGGCCGGCTGGTCGCAACCGACGTCAGCTGGTCGCGCCGACGTCAGCTGGTCGCGCCGACGGTCAGCTGGTCGCGCCGACGTCAGCTGGTCGCGCCGACGTCAGCTGGTCGCGCCGACGGTCAGCTGGTCGCGCCGACGTCAGCTGGTCGCGCCGACGGTCAGCTGGTCGCGACCGACGGTCACCCGGTGGCGGCCGACGGTCACTTGTCGCGACCGACCGTCAGCTGGTGTAGTGGCCGGCTTCGAGATCCTGGATGAGGGTCGGGTGGGACGGCTGCCAGCCCATTCGTTGGCGGGTGAGCGTGTTCGACGCCGGCTGGTCCATCGAGAAGAAGCGGCCGAGCCAGCCGAAGTGGGCGCCGGCGGCCTCGGGGGCGATCGCGGCCACCGGCAGCCCGAGCTTCCGTCCGATGACTTCCGCGATCGTCCGGGCCGGCACGCCTTCGTCCGCCACCCCGTGGAGCACCGACCCCGCGGGCGCCTTTTCGAACGCCAGACGAAACAGGCTGCCGGCGTCGAGGCGATGAACCGCGGGCCAGCGGTTCTCCCCGTCGCCGATGTAGCCCGAGACGCCTTTGTCGCGGGCGATGTCGACCAGCACCTTGACGAACCCGTGGTCTCCCGGACCGTGGACCGTCGGCGCCAGCCGGACGGCCGACACGCGCACGCCGCGCGCGGCCAACGCCAGCGCCACCACCGCGTTCGCCGCCCGCGGATGCGCCTGGGGATCGAACGGGATCTCCTCGGTCGCGAGGCGCCTCGGCACCAACCCCACCACCCCGGAGGCGAACACCAACGGCCGCCCGGACCCGGCCAGGACGGCGCCCATCGCCTCGATCGCCCGACCGTCGGTCTGGATCGAGGCCTCGAAATTGGAGAAGTCGTGGATGAACCCCAGATGAATCACGCCGTCGGTCTCGGCCGCCCCCACCTGCAAGCTCTTCGGCTCATTCAGATCGCCGCGAAGCACCTCGGCCCCGGCGGCCGCCAGGGCCTTCGCCGAGGCCTCCGAGCGGGCCAGCCCCAGGACCCGATGACCTGACGAGATGAGCTCGGGAACGACGGCCGAGCCGATGAAACCAGACGCGCCAGTGACGAATACCCGCATGGGAATGCTCCTTTCGCGATGACAATGTCAGTCGCTGTCATCGATCTAGCACCTGATGTCAGTGACTGCAATGGCGTCATGACAGGGACTGACGTAGGTTGTGGGGATGGCGCGCTGGGAACCCGACGCCTCCGGCCGGCTGGTCGAGGCGGCGATGCAGCTCTACCGCGAGCGCGGGTTCGACCGGACCACGGTGGCGGACATCGCCGCGCGCGCCGGGCTGACCGAGCGGACGTTCTTCCGCTACTTCGCCGACAAGCGGGAGGTCCTCTTCTCAGGCTCCGGCACGCTGGAGGAGCTCCTGGTCGACAAGGTCGCGTCTGCGCCGGCGTCCACGCCGCCGATCGACGTGGTCGCGGGCGCGCTCGCCGAGACCACAGCGTTCTTCGAACCGCGCCGCGACTTCGCCCGCCAGCGCCACGCCCTCATCGTTGCCCACGCCGAGCTGCACGAGCGGGAGCTGATCAAGCTCGCGGGGCTGGCGGTGGCGATCGGCGAGGCGCTGCGCCGCCGTGGCGTGCCGGCGCCAGCGGCCAGCCTGGCGGCCGAAGCGGGGATGACCATCTTCAAGCGGGCGTTCGAGGCCTGGGTCGAGGACGGCAAGAAGAGGGACCTCGGCCACCACATCCGGGCGGCGCACGCCGAGCTCGAAGGCGTCCTCGCGGGGACGCGGCAGAGGCGCGCGGTGGAGGGGCGCGCGGCGGCGGGACGCGGGGAACGGGCCCCCCGCGGCTCGCGCTGAGGGACTGTCGTTCGGCCCGACCGCGGATCCGCTCCAGCGCGTCCCTCGCCTGAGCGGCTGGCGCTATAACCCGGGCATGGATCTCGGGCTCGCAGGGAAGGTCGCATTGGTCACCGGCGCCAGCCGCGGCATCGGGCGCGCGATCGCGCTCGGGCTGGCGGCCGAGGGCGCGCGCGTCGTGATGTGCGCGCGCAACGCTGCCGATCTGGACGCGGCCGTGCGCGAGGCGCGGGCGCGCGGCGGAGGCGAGACGGCGGCGGTCGGCGCGACGGCCGACGTGACGACCCCCGCCGGCGTGGCCGCCCTCGTCGACACCGCGCTGGCCGCCTACGGCGGCATCGACCTGGTGGTCAACAACGTCGGCGGCTCGGGGGCGCGCGACTTCGCCTCCACCGACGACGCCGACCTGCAGGCGGTCCTCGAGCGCAACCTGTTCCCGGCGCTGCGGGTGTCGCGCGCCGCGCTCCCGCACCTCATCGCGCGCGGCGGCGGCGTCATCATCTTGATCGCCTCCGTCTACGGCCGGGAGTCGGGCGGCGGCCCCAGCTACAACGCCGCCAAGGCCGCCGAGATCAGCCTGGCCAAGTCGATGGCCCGCGACCTCGCCAAGGATGGCATCCGCGTCGTGAGCGTGGCGCCCGGCTCGGTCCTGTTTCCGGGCGGCGGCTGGGAGCGGCGCCAGAAGGCCGACCCCGAGGGGATCGCGGCGTTCGTCAAACGCGAGATCCCGTGCGGGCGCTTCGGCCGGCCGGAGGAGATCGCGGACGTGGTGACGTTCCTCTGCTCTTCGCGGGCGGGGTGGGTTACGGGGGCGTGCGTGCCGGTGGATGGGGGGCAAGGGCGGGCGTTCTGAGCGTGGTGGCGCAGCTACGGGCTCTCGCCGTAGAGAATCAGGCGCATCCTTTTCCGCCTGCCATCCGGCGACGAACAAACGACGCAATCAGCGGATCTGGCTGGACCAGGTCGGAGTCGGGAGGGCGCCGCGCGCGCCTCGGTCAACCCGCGGCGTGGTGCGCGTCGGCCTCGGCGATGAACCGCCGCACCTCCGGATAGACCACCTCGCGCCAGCGGCGGCCGCTGAAGACGCCGTAATGGCCTCCGCCCTTGATCGTCACCTGGCGCTTTCGCTCGGGGGGATCCCGCTGCACAGATCGAGCGCCGCCCGCGTCTGGCCGGCCCCGGAGATGTCGTCCAGCTCGCCCTCGATGGTCAGGAGTGCGGGTTTGGTGATCGCTTCGGGCGCCACGCGCGCTTCGCCGACGTACCAGAGGCCGCGCGGCAACAGGTGCTCCTGGAAGACGATGCGGATGGAGTCCAGGTAGTACTCCGCGGGGAGATCCTGAACGGCGTTGTACTCGTTGTAGAAGCGCCGGTGCTCTTCAGCGTCGTTGAGGTCGCCCTCGACGAGGTGCCGGTAGAAGTCCCAGTGCGAGCTGAGATGTCGGACCGGGTTCATGGCCATGAAGCCGGCGTGCTGGAGAAACCCCGGATAGACCCGGCGGCCCCGCCCGGGGTAGGTCACCGGGACCTCGTCGATGACGTACGTCTCGAACCAGCTCAAGGAGCGGTGGGTGGCGAGGTCGTTGACCTTGGTGGGGCTGCAACGCGAATCGATCGGACCACCGATCAAGGTCAAGCTGCGCGGCACCGGCTCGCCGGCTGACGACATCAGGGCCGCAGCGGCCAGGACCGGGACCGCCGGCTGACAGACGGCGATCACGTGCATCCGGTCCGCGCCGAGCGTCCGCAGGAACTGGCGCAGGTGGTTGACGTAGTCGTCCAGCGTGAAGGCGCCGCGAACGAGCGGCACCATCCGGGCGTTGACCCAGTCGGTCACGTAGACGTCATGGTTCGTGAGCAGGGTGCGCACCGTATCGCGCAGCAACGTGGCGTTGTGGCCCGACAGCGGCGCCACCACCAGGACTGCGGGGTCGGCCCGGAGGCTGGCATTGACGTCGTCGCGATCGCTGGAACGCCGGAAGTGCTTCAGCAGGCAAAACGGTTTCGCGAGCACCGTCTGCTCCAGCACGGCGACCTGGCTGCCGTGGGCCTCGACCACGTGAATCCCGAACTCGGGTTTGTTGTAGGTCTTGCCGAGCCGGTAAAGCAGCTCGTAGCCGGCGGCCAGGGTGGTGGCGCCCGGCAGCTTCGCCAACCAGGTCCCCGGTTCCGAGAACAGCCGGGCGCCTGCCTCGGCCATGTACGTGGTTGGTGCCAGCAGCTCGCGGCCGTATTCATGGAATTGGTAGAGCACGCTCCTGGTCCCGCGACGCCAAGGTGGGTTCAAATCTCACGACATCAAGCTTGCGAAGGCGAGCGGACGGAAAATCGCCGCCCCGGGGCCAATGCTAGCTTTCAGGGGAATGGTCAAGTTGAAGCGAGCCTACGAGCCGGCAGCGCGCGGCGATGGATATCGCGTGCTGGTCGAGCGGTTGTGGCCGCGGGGCATCCGGAAGGAAGAATTGGCCCTCGACGAATGGCGCAAGGAGGTCGCGCCGAGCGGCCAGCTTCGCCAGTGGTTCCACCACGATCCGGAACGCTGGGTCGAGTTCAAGCTTCGCTATCTGAAAGAGCTGAAAGAGCCGGCGGCTTCCGAGCAGCTGCACGCGCTGGCCGCTCGGGCGGCCGCCCGCACGCTCACGCTCATCTTTTCTTCCCACGACACCGAGCACAACAACGCGGTCGTGCTCAAGGGGGAGATCGAGCGCCTCGCCCGTCGGCGTTGACGCTCACGGGAGCTCCGAACGAACCACGGGCTCGCGCGAGCGCGATGATGGCGCCGGCGCCGGAGACGCTCCGATGCAATTCGTTGACCCGCCGGCGGGGCCGGTGCGATCGTTGGCCCATGTTCGTCGAGATCGCGTTGTTGAAGGCCAAGAGCGGGGACGCGGAGCGCTTGCGGGAGGGGCTGCGCGCGGCGCGTCCGGTGATCGCCAGCGCGGCCGGCTACCAGGGCAGCGTGTTTTACCAGGGGGTCGAGAGCCCGGAGTCGTTCATCCTGCGCGTGGAGTGGGAGACGCTGGAAGCGCACATGGAAGGCTTCCGGCAGGGGCCGCTGTTCGCCGAATGGCGCAGTCACTTCCAGGCCTTCCTCGACGGCCCGCCCGCCATGACGCACTACCAGCCGATCGCCGGGCCTTAGCGTCGGTCGAAGCGCCGGCTCGGTCAGCCGTCCGTCACCAGCCGAGCTTGGCCTGGAGCTCGGTGACGAGCTGGTCGGCCATGATCTGGTTCTCGGCGGGATCCGGGTGGTACTGGCAGGCTTCCTTGTCGGCCGTCTGCGCCACGATCTTGTCGAAGAACTCGACGTTCTTGTCGCCGGCGGAGATGCGCGCGGCGACCGAGTTCTTGATGTGGCCCTGGATCGTCGTGAGGTCGGTGCCGCTGAGGAGCGGACCGATGATGCAGACGATCAGCGCGCCCGGGTACTTGGAGCGCACCGTCTGAAGCAGTCCGGTGTAGGCGGTCTCGAACGGCGTGCCGGGATCGCCTTTGTTGTTGCTGATGTCGTTCGTTCCGAGGTTGACGATCACCACCTGGGCCTGGGTGCGGAAGTCCCAGGCCGGCGTGGCGTCGTTCGTCAGCGCGCGTGGGTAGACCATCGGCAGCGTGTTGGTCATGTCACCGCCGTAGTTGCGGTAGACCCCCTGGCCCGACATGGCGATCGTGTTCACGTCGGCGCCGAGGGCGCGCGCGGCGACGGCGCCGTAGGTGTCCCAGTGGCTCTCGGTCGGGAAGCAGTCGCTGTCGGCCAGCGTGCCGAGCGTCCCGTACCCGCAGCTGATCGAGTCGCCGATGATCTCGATGAGGCGGGCGGGCGCCGCCGGCGGGGTGGTGAGTGCGCCGCCACCGACGGTGATGGCGAGGAGCTGAGAGTCGCCCTGCGAGCCTTCGGTTTGGCGGTAGAGCTCGACGGTGTGCATCCCGGTGGCGAGGCCGCTGACCACGCTGGCCGTCTGCTGACCGCTCGGAATCGTGAACGCCGCCTGGGGCGTACCGTCGACGACCGCCTTGAAGATGAACGCGCCCGAGCTGTTGATCTGCACCGACAGCGAGGTCCCGGAGAAGCGGGCGACGAACCCGCTGCCCGACCAGGAGAAGCGGGGGCGCTGCGCGTCGGTGAGGTCGACCCGGCCGACCCATCGCACGCCGGCCGCGACGACGCCAGGTTGACCGGCGCCACCGTCGGTCGAGCCGTCCGTTCCCGAGCTGCCGCCGGTGCCTGTGCCGCCGCCCGCTCCCGGCGCTCCGCCGGTCCCCGTGCCGCCGCCCGCTCCCGGCGCTCCGCCGGTGCCCGGTGTGCCACCGGTGCCGGGTGTCCCTCCGCTGCCGGGCGTGCCGCCGGAGCTTGCGTCGGACCCAGGTCCGGTGGACCCCGAGCCACACGCGCTCGCCGTCGAGGCCACGCAGGCGGCGGTCACGACGAGCGCCTGCCAGCGGCGGGCGCGAGGAGGACGATGTCCGGAGGTCGCGTTGGGGCCGGCGGAACGCACGACCGGCATTGTAGGAACGACCGCTGCCGGTCGGGCAACAGGAAACGTGGCGCGGCGTTAGGACGAGCGCCTGGTGGCGGGCATCGCGACGCGATCAAAACCGTAGGGGGGCGCGGGCGGGACGAGCTCACGCGGGAGCTGCTGCCGGTCTTGGCGGTCTTGCCGGTCTTGTCGCTCTCGTCGATCTGGCCTGGCCACGCTCTGCAGATAGACGGGCGGAGCTTCGCGGCGGACGGCTGTGGGCCGCTCGGAAGGAGCGCCGATAGCAGCGTCGATCCGTTGAAGCTTGTAGCCCACGCCCAGCACCGATTGCAGACGTTCGCCGTGATCCCCCAGCTTCCTGCGCAGGTTCAGGGTGTGGGTGTCGACGGTGCGTCCGCCACCTGCGTGGCGATAGCCCCAGACGCGGGAAAGCAGCTCCTGCCGAGAAAAAACCCGGTTGATCCGCTCGACGAGGAAACGGAGCAGCTGAAATTCGTACGGCGTCAGCTTGAGGGACTGCTCATCCCGGTAAGCCTGCCGCATCTCGCAGTCGAGCACGATCTCGCCGTATCGCAGCTGCAGCGGCGCGCGCGGCCGACTGTCACGCGCCTTGAGCTGCCAGAGCCGGGCAGCCAGCTCCTCCAGGGTGATGGGCGAGAGGATGAAGTCGTCCGCCCCGATCTCGGCGGTGAACGCCGTGACGCGCGGCAACTCCAGCGACAGAAGGATCCGCGCCGCAATCAGCTCCGGACGCCGTCGCAGCCGCTGGATGGCGCTTCGTCCGATCTCCAGGTGCTCCCCCGCCTCGACGATGACCACGTCCGCCGGCACCGCCCGCGACTCGAGCTCGATCAAGTCGAAGCCCGACACGGTCACCTCGTGCCCGAGCGCGCGGAGCAGGGAGGCGGGCGCGTCGGTCCGGTCGTTGCCGTCGGGATCGAGGGTGACGACGACGGTGCGCAGACGCGGACCGAAGAACCCCATCCGAGCTGTCGACGAAAGCGACATTGAGCGCACTTTACCCAAGCGGAGCCGACCGATCCATAAGTAAGTAACTATTTACATCAAGTAAGTGATTGTTTACATGCGCGAAACCTTGGCGTTACGCCAGACGGGTCGGGGGGACGTATTCTGGTATCGATGAACGGCGGAAAGCGGAACGCAGACCGGACCCGGGAGAAGATCCTTCGCGCCGCCATCGGCGAGTTCTCGACCCACGGCTACAGCGGCGCGCGCGTCGAGCGAATCCGCCAGCGGGCCCGCGCCAACACCCGCATGATCTATCACTACTTCGGCGACAAGAGCCGGCTCTACGTCGCGGTGCTCGAGCACGTGATCGGGGAGCTGCGTCAGGAAGAGATGCGCCTGGAGATCGACCGGATCGACCCGGTGGAGGGGCTCCTGCAGCTGTTCGACTTCGTCGACCAGCACTTCACGGCGCATCCCGAGCTGATGACCCTGCTGAGCGGGGAGAACCTCCTGCGTGGCCGGTTCCTGCGCGCCTCCGCCAAGACCCGGATCATCAGCTCCCCCCTGACGTCACTCATCGAGGAGCTCCTCCGCCGCGGCGAGCGCAAAGGACTCATCCGGCCGGGCATCGATCCCCTTCACCTCTACGTGGTCATGGTGGCGCTCTGCTATTTCCACCGCTCCAACGCCCACACGCTCTCGTTCCTGTTTCACACCGACCTCCTGGAGACCGACTGGCAGAGCGCGCACAAGAAGATGGCCAACGAGATGCTCGTGGGATACCTGCGCGCCAGACGCGCCGCGCCCTGACCCCCGACTATCCATCGCGGGCGCGGCCGCGCCATCGAAGCGCATCCGTGAGGAGATCTCGCAGGCGCTCGCGCTTGCAGGTCGCTCGATGCGGACGATGTTTCCTGGTGAGCGCGATCATGCGACGACGAGACCCGAATCGGGAGTCGGCTGGGGGAGGGGGTCGCCTTCGCGGAGTCTGGCCCCTGGTCGCGCTGGCCGCGCTGATGGTGCCGGTGAGCGCCTGCGGCAGGGCTCCCGTGCTGCTGCCGACCCGCGGCTACACGAGCGCGATCGGGAGAAGCTCGCTGGCGGTGGAGAGCCGAAGCGGTGTGACCATGACGGCCGACGCCAGCGTCTGGGATGACTCACCAAGGAATCTGGCCAGCGAGGTGACACCCGTCTGGGTCACCCTCCACAACGCGAGCGGGCGGCGGCTGCGCGTCCAGTACGATGAGTTCAGCCTGGGAGGAGCCTCCGGCGCGCACTACGTCGCGCTCGCGCCTTACGTCTTCCGCACCTCCACCACGAGGGCCGTCTTCGAGGTCCCGAACGGCGGCTACTTCGACAAGTTCCAGATCGCCGCGTACCTGGCCCCCTTCTATCCCTGGCTGCCGGTCTGGGAGGGCCCTCTTCCCTGCAGTCCGTTCGTCACGTCGGCCGCCTGGCAGACGCACCTGCCGAGCGCCGGCGTGCTCGATCGGGCACTGCCAGAGGGCGTGCTGGAGAACAGGGGCACCGCGAGCGGCTACCTGTACTTCCAGAAGGTGGGCGCCGGGGAGCGTGAGGTGACCCTCCAGGCCGGGCTGCAAGAGCCGACGCAGGCGCGCCAGGCGACCACCCATCGGCTCGCGTCGATCGACATCCCGTTTCGTCGAGCCTATCGGCGGCCGCCCAAGCTCTCCCCCTCCTATACGCCGCCGCCAGGGGCGATCTGGATGTACTGAGGCTCCCGGGCTCGATGCGGAAACGGAAGCGCGCGCGGCAGGAGTAGACTCCGCCGCGCGTGCACCTGGTCGCGCCCACGGCCTTCAAGGGGACCATGACCCCGCTCCAGGCGGCGCGGCATCTGGCCGCGCCCGGGGATCGGCTGTTGCCGCTCAGCGACGGCGGCGACGGCTTTCTCGAATGCTTGCAGCACAGGTTGGGCGGCGCCGTCGAGGAGGTGCCGGCCGCCGATCCGTTTGGCCGCGTTCGCCCCGTGCCGGTCCTGTTGCTGCCGGGCGGCGGGGTGGCCATCGAATGCGCCAAGGTGATCGGCCTCGCCGGCCTCGACCGGCGCGAGCCGCTGACGGCGTCCAGCCGGGGCCTCGGTGAGCTGCTGGGGCGATTTCGCTCCGAGCCGCGCCTCTGGCTGGGCCTCGGTGGCAGCGCCACCGTCGACGGCGGGCGCGACTGGCCCGCGCTCCCCCTGCCGCCCACCACGGTGTTCTGCGACGTGCAGACCGATCTGGCCGACGCCGCGCGCCTGTTCGGGCCCCAGAAGGGGGCCGGCCCCGAGGCGGTGACGGTCCTCGCCGCGCGCCTGGCGGCGCTCGGGCTCCCGGGCGGGCCGCGCACCGGCGCCGCGGGCGGGCTGGGCGCGAAGCTGCTGTCGCTCGGCGCCGAGCTCGTCGACGGCGGCGCGCGGATGCTCGACCTGCTCGGGTTCGACGCCGCCTGTCTCGACTGCGACGCCGTCGTGACGGGCGAGGGACGCCTCGACGCCTCGTCGCTCGAGGGGAAGCTGCCGGTGGTGGTGGCGCGCCGCGCCCGCGCCCTCGGCCTGCGCGTCATCGGCCGCTTCGGCAGCCGCGGCGACGGCTGGGAGCGCGCCGCCGCGCTGTTCGACGAGGTCAGTTTCGAAACGGAGCAGCGCTAGGCTGTCCCCGGATGGATCGCGTGCGCGCTGCTCGAGATTCACGGCTGCGCGACGCCGCGCGCCGGCCCGAGAGGGTCAGGCCGCTTCGGGGAGCGCGGCGTGGGGCGCGGCGTCGCCCGGCGCGCGCAACACTTCGGCGGGCGGGCGGCGAAGGTCCCAGACCAGGCCGCAGCGCTCGAAGAGGCGCAGCACGTAGAACGTCACGTCGATCTCCCACCAGCGAAAGCCCTGGTTGGCCGAGCTCTGGTAGTGGTGGTGGTTGTTGTGCCAGCCCTCGCCGGTGGTGAGGAGCGCCAGCGCCCAGTTGTTGCGCGAGTCGTCGCCGGTCGCGTAGCGGCGCCGCCCGATGAGGTGCGACAGCGAGTTGATGGCGAAGGAGCCGTGCCAGAGCATCACGGTGGAGACCAGGAACCCCCAGACCAGGGCCGGGAGGCCGCCCAGGGCGAGCAGCGCGAGCGCGAGCGGGACGGCCGGGAGCATCTGGACGCCGGGGCGGTTGAGGGCCCGCAGCTCGGAATATTTCGCCAGATCGCCGACCAGCTCGAGGTTCGTGCGGTCGTAATCCTCGGCGGTGATCCAGCCGACGTGGGCCCACAGGAAGCCGCGCTGCTTGGCGGAATGCGGGTCGAGCGGTGTATCGGAGTGCTTGTGGTGATAGCGGTGATTGGCGGCCCACCAGAGCACGCCCTTTTGCAACGAGCTCTGCGCGCCGAGCGCGAGCAGGAACTGAAAGGCGCGCGAGGTCTTGAACGCGCGGTGCGAGAAGTAGCGGTGGTAGCCGCCGGTCACCAGCACCATGCGGACGAAGTAGCTGCCGACCGCGAGGGCGAGGCCGCCCCAGGAAAAGCCGCACAGGATCAGGCCCACCAGCGCGGCCAGGTGGAAGCCCCAGAACACGAGCGTGGACGGTCGGAAGTAGTCGCTCAGGCGCGCGCGACGCAGCACTGCGCCGGGGCCCGGAGCCCTGTCCCTGTCCATGTCCGATGGGATGCTTGAGCGGGAGGCGGTCACACATCCAAGATGGAGAAACGCCGGTCAGAACCGCGCGATCCTTCGGTCATATTCGCGTCAGCCACAGCCGTCGGGCTCAGGATCCTTCTTACGCCGGGCCCCACCGGTGGCTAGTCTCTGTCTGCGCCGATGACGATGAGGATCCACCCGTACCGCCCTGCCAGATCGCTGGCCGCCAATCTGTGGCAGGTGGAGGGGTCGCTGGCCAACGGGCTGCCGCGCAACATGACGGTCTACCGCCTGCCCGACGGGCGGCTGCTGCTCTATAGCGTGGTGGCGATGCACCCGGCGGACATGGAAGCGCTCGAGAAGCTGGGCCGCCCGGCGATCCTGGTGATGCCGCACGATCGCCACCAGATGGACGCGCCGTTTTACAAGCGCCGCTACCCTGACCTCCGGGTCCTCGCGCCCGACCCCCGGCACCCCCGCAAGGTCCCGGTCGACGGCGATCTCGGCGAGCTCGCAGCGTTCGGGATCAACGCCTACGTTCTGCCGGGCACGACCTATCACGAGGCCGTCCTGGAGCTCCCCATCGACGGTGGCCAAGGCGGCCAAGGTGGGATGTCAGGCATCGCGCTCTGCACCACCGAGCTCCTGGGAAACCTCGGCGGCCTTCCGGGGCTGCCGCGCCTGATGCGTCTGCTGCTGCGCCTCATCGGCCCTCCGGGCGGCGGGCTGGGGGTGGCGCGCGTGGTGAGATGGCGGGAGGTCTCCGATCGCGAACGCGTCCGCGCCTGGATGAAATCGCTGGCCGAGCGCCCGGAGCTGCGCATGGTGCTGGTGGGGCACGGCAGCCCGGTCACCGAGGATGCGCGCGCCTCCCTGCGGCGCGCCGCCGCCCACGTTTGAAGGCAAGCCACCGCGATGGGCACAGTCGATGTGATCATCGTGGGCGCGGGGACGCCGGCCTCGGCGCCCTGCGCCGCTGTCGGCGCCGCCGGACTGGCGACGCGGCGGGCCGCGCGCCAGATCAGCCACTTCCTCGTTCTGCGGACGTGCTTAGGTTTTTGCCTTAGTGACAGCACAAGCAGAGGGAGAGAACATGAACAAGATACGTGGACTGGTCGTGGGAGTTTTGCTGGCGGTGTGGTGTTTCCCGGCGCTGAGCTCGGCCAAGGGCCTGCCTCCCGCGTCGCCGACCCCTCCGGCGTTCGTCGCGACGGGGACGACCGCGGCGGAGACGACGGCGGCTTCGTCGAACGCGTCGTCGACCGACGGGCAGGCGGCGAGCCTCGCCCAGCGTGAACAACAGTCGTCCAATCTTCAGGACTTCAAGGGTGGTGCCGCGGTCATCTTCATTGGCGGCGGGACGGTGCTGGTTCTGGTGATCATCCTTCTGATCCTTCTCATCTGAGGCGACGGGCATGAACGACCGAGGGAGAGTCCACCACTGGAGCGCCTACGTGTTCGGCGCGCTCGGCGCGCAGGAGCTGGACGAATTCGGCGAGGCGATCAGGTCTCCCTGCATCACCCCCGCCGAGGTCCGACGGCTCACCGAGGCGATGGCCGAACGGGCGCGTTCCTACTTCGCAGATGGCGAGGGAGATCGGGACAACGGTGAGTGGGCTGCCCTCGGAATGCTGGATGGCGCCGACGCCGAGCTGGCGGGCCTCCAACCCCACCGGACGCCACGCCCCCGCCGGGGGAGCGTGCGCTCGGCGGGTGTCACGGAGGACACGCTGGTGTCGACCGCCACGGCCGCCTGATTCTCGCTGCGCCCCTTGCGGCGCCCGCGGCGCGACTCACTCTTTTGAGGCCGCGCTGGCGTGGCGATCAAGAGGTGGAGCGATGAATCGGAAGAGCAAGTTGACGATCGGTGTCGCGACCGCGGCCCTTGCGGTCCTTTCTTTGGTGGGCGCCAGGGCCTTTTCTGCCGCGCCGGACAAGTACAGCCTGAAGGTGCCGGGCGGCCTGGCCTTCGCCGAGTTCAAGGGATACGAAAACTGGCAGCTCGTCTCCATCAGTCAAAACGGAAAGCTGATGGCGGCGATCCTCGGCAATCCGACGATCATCGAGGCCTTTCGGGCCGGCATCCCGGTCAACGGCAAGCCTTTCCCCGACGGCTCCAAGATGGCCAAGATCCACTGGATCCCGAAGGTGAACGAGAACGCCCCCGGTCCGCCCACGGTGCCGGGCATCCAGCACGACGCCGACTTCATGGTGAAGGACAGCAAGCGGTTCCCGGACAGCGGCGGGTGGGGATATGCCGCCTTCGAGCACGACGCCGCCTCGGACACGTTCGCGCCCGCCACCATGGCGGCCCATCCCCCGCAGGGGAACGACGCCAAGTGCGGCGCCGCCTGCCACACTAAGGCACAGGCGCGGGACTTCGTCTTCACCGAATACGCGAAGCGCTGACCAGCGGGTCGGCCCCGGGGGCCGCTGCTGCCCGAACCGCTGTCTGGTCGGCGATGACTGGCGACCTCGTCAGCGGCGGGATTGCCGGCCTGTTTCGGCCGCATCGAGATGACTGCCTTGAGTGGGTGAAGGGCGCGCCGAGTGGTCCGTCGCGCGCGAGGTGGTGGTCGGTCTGGCCGAGGATCTGCTCGTCGAAGATGACTCCAACTGAAACCTCATCGGGCATTCGAAGAGCCCGGCCTGACCGTCGGGGCGCTATTCGGCGGCGCGAAGGTCGTGGTGCTGGGCCTCCGTGATGGCGATGTCCCCCGTCTCGAGCAGGGACTTCAGGTTGGAGAGGACGCGCGGCCAGCCGCCCGACACGGCCTTGATGAGCTTGGACTCCGGTCGTTCGAGCTCGTGGGTGACGGTGAGCTTCACCGCGCGGCCCACCGGCTCGAGCTCCATGGTGCAGCGGCCCAGGCCCCTCGGCCTTGAGCTCGGGCTTCCATTCGTTCTGCCACCGGATGACCAGCCGTCGCGGCGGATCGATCTCCAGGATCTCCCCCGAGTCCGTCAGACCTCCGTCCGAGCCGATCAGCTTCCAGGGCGATCCCTTCTTCCACCCGGACGCGACGGCCGTTCCGAACCAGTACTGGCGGGTGAACTGCGGGTCGGTCAGCGCCTCCCACAGTTTCACCGGTGTCGTGCGAATGAAGGTGACGTAGACGAAGCTGCTGCGGTCGGCTGCGCTCATGGCGTTCTCCTGGTCTTGGGTGTTCTCGTGCCGCCGTCTTCCAGGCGGTGCTTCAGGTCGCGCAGGGCCTCGAGGCGCGGCCTTTCGAACTTGCAGATCCAGCGGTCGTAGATCTCCTGCAGCGGCACCGGATTGAGGAAGTGCAGCTTCTCGCGCCCGCGCCACTGCACCGCCACCAGGTTGGCCGCCTCGAGCAGCGCGAGGTGCTGGGTGACCCCCTGGCGGGTCATGTCCAGGTGCCGGCACAGCTCGCTGAGCGTCTGGCCGTCGTGGGCGTGCAGACGGTCCATGAGCTTTCGCCGCCCGGGATCGGCAAGGGCCTTGAACAGGAGATCGGCGTCGGACACGGGCGAGATGATAGGCAAGTGAATACTTGCATGTCAAGGCCGGCTGAAGACCGGCTCCAAGGACCCAGCTGGAAGGCCGGCCCGAAGGCCGGCTCAAACCCCGGGGCAGCAATGGCTCACGGCAGGCGCTCTGCCCGTCGGCCACCGGTCGAGGTGCGCGGTTCTGGAGGCCGGTCGCGGACCGCTGGATCCCCACCGTCAGCCAGACACCTGACGAAGCTCAGGCTGGAAGCTGGAGATCCGGCCG
Source organism: uncultured Pseudomonadota bacterium (assembly GCA_963847705.1). Classification (GTDB taxonomy): domain Bacteria; phylum Myxococcota_A; class Polyangia; order Fen-1088; family Fen-1088; genus JADGRB01. The sequence continues at coordinate 184,011 of CAWKBC010000021.1, forward strand.
CGCGTCGGCGGTCAGCGCCCGCTTCGACGCGCTTCTGGAGGCTGCCATCGTCCCCGCCCGTGGTTGTCAGCCCGCGGTTGCATCAACGACAACCGGTGCGTCGCCACTCCATCCGCCCTTGACGCCCGACGCCGTGGCGACACCTTGCCACGAGGTCGCGAGGTCGCGAGGTCGAAAGGGAGGCCGGCATGGAGATGGAAGGGCGGGGAAGCACCGGGCAGGACCTGCGGCGGATCGGTATTCATCCTGATTTTTGGTATCCGCTGGCCCGGTCGAAGGACCTGCGGCCCGGGCACACCCACCTGGCGACCTTCGCCGGCGAGCCGATCGTCCTGGCGCGCACCGAGACGGGCCAGGTCTTCGCGCTCGACGATCGCTGCGCGCACCGCCAGTTTCCGCTGCACAAGGGCGTCGTCTGCGGCGAGATGCTGAGGTGCGCCTACCACGCCTGGACCTACCAGCAGGACGGGCAGATTGCGGCGGTGCCGTACTTGCCGAAGGGGGCGGCGCGACCGTCTGGCGTCAGGAGCTATCCCTGCCGCGAGGCCTACGGTCACCTGTTCGTCTTTCCGGGCCAGCGCGAGAAGGCCGCGCAGGTGCCGCTCCCCGCGCTGCCCGGCTACGAGGCGCCGAACACCCGCACGATGGCCTTCTGGCGCCAGGTCAGGTGTCACTACTCGTTCATGCACGAGAACCTGATGGACATGAACCATCAGTTCCTTCACCGGGGCATCATGGGCACCATCAAACCGACGATGCTCGGGTTCGAACGCGGGCCCGACTGGGTCGAGGCGCGCTACCGGTTTCGGCACACGGCCGGCAAGCCCGCGCGGGGCGCCCGGCTGATGCTGGCAGGCAGCGGCAACGGCGCCCCCGCCTCCGGCGACGGGCACGCCCCGGAGGGCGGCGGCGATCTGATGACCATCCGCACCGCCTATCCCTACCAGACCTTGAGCCTCTTCCGCGGCGGGGCCTCGCACCCGTCGTTCCATCTGTGGGCGGCGTACGTTCCCGTCGATCGCGAGCAGCGCGCCAACACCAGCATGGGTCTGTTGACCATCGAAAAGCCCTCCGTCCCGGGCCTGATCAACATCTTCTGGCCACTCATCCGCCGCTTCGCCGAGGCGGTGTTCACCGAGGACCGGGCCGCGGTCGAGGCCGAGCAACAGGCGTACGATCGGCAACAGGCCGACCGCAACCAGGAGATCAATCCGGTGATCCTCGCGCTGCGCGAGGTGCTGCTTCGCAACGGCGTCCCGTTTGCGGACGCGCGCGCGCCGCTGCCCGCGCCTCCCGACGGGCTCGGCGTGACCCCAGCGGACAGCGGTCCCTGACGGGGAGCGTGCCGTCTTCGTGGCGCCTCGGCCGCTACTTCGACATCACGAGGAGGGCCACCGAGTTGGCGGCCAGAGAGAACCCCGTGAGGGTTCCGTTCGTCAGCGCCACGGCCGTGTCGGGCGCCGGGGCGCCGCCGCCGACCATCCGGTAGACCTGCGCAGAGCCCGTTGGCGTGAAGTTCTTGAGGGTGACGGAGAGGCCCGATTGCGCAGCGCCGCTCACGTTCACGAGCATGACCCAGACCTTGGTCGGGGCGGCCGGCGAATCCGACGCCGCGTAGACGTTGACGCCCGCGTTGGGGCTGGCCGCGCCGATCGAGAACGCACCGAAGCGCGCGCCGTTGCCGTCGTAGCTCCGGTACATGGCCATGGCGTTGTAGATGGGCAGGTGGGTCGACCCGTGAACGAGCGTGGTCCAGTACGAGGCGACCTGGTACCCGAGCCGCCCGTACATCCCGAGGATGTCGGCCTCCTGCGTTCCCGTCGTGGCGTCCGGCGTGCTGCCGTCGCCACCGTCCTTGGGGACGTTGTACTCGCTGACGCAGATGCCGGTCCCGGGATAGGTTGCGTTGATCCACCCCTGCACGTGCGGAACGACCGACGTGCCCGTCGCGTCCCAGAGCGCCGAGGTGTCCCCCAGGCCCTTGCCGGGGAAGGGGTAGTGCATGTCGACGCAGTCGAGCGGCCGGACGTGCGTCGCCGCCTCCTGGGCGGCGGCGAGCTTCAAGATCGCCGTCGTCAGTGAGTTGCTGACGCTGTACGGCCCGGTCGGGTTGCCGCACTCGACGTTGGGGAGCGCCACCAGGTCCTGGGAATTTTCGGTGGACATGAAGAGAACCGAAGCGGTCGGGTCGGCCGCCTTGATCGCCTTGGCGTAGGCCATGGTGCGGTTGATGAAGTCCTGGTTGAGGCTGGTCCCGATGCTGGTGTTGGTCGTGTAGAAGGGCTCACACCAGGTGCCCGGGGGATAGAACGCCGGATAGATGTCGGCGCGGAGGGCCTGCCAGTTGTCGGGCTCGTTGTCGAGCTGGTAGTACCTCACGCCGCCATTGGCGGCCGAGCCGAACGTCGACACCAGGTGCGTGACCCAGGCGCCCATGAACGACGTATCGAGCACGCCCGAGCCCTTGTCGACCACCTCCTCTTCGGAGGTCCCCAGCGTCTGGCAACAGGTGGAGATGGAGCTGCTGCCGGCGCAGTCCGGCGTCCCCGGATTGGGCGTCGCCATGCTGGCCACCCATCCGGTGATGGGGATCGTCATCAGCGTGTCGGCATGCTGGGTGATGTTGTAGTGGACGAACTGGTCCGAGCTGGTCGTGAGCGAGGACGCGGGCGTGGGTGAGGTGAAGCGACCGACATAGTTCGCGCAGTTCCAGTCGTCACCCGCGTTGGAGACGTCGATCTTCCAGTTGTACGAGCTGGTGGCGTCACCGCCCCACCGGTTGAGCGCGGCGAGCTTCATCGAGTCGCTGCTGTCGAGCGCCACGCCATAGATCCCGGGTGAGATGGGCGTTCCCTGGGAGCTCGCGTCCACCACGACGCTCGTCGTGCTGGAGGAGGCGACGCAGGTCTGCGCTGGCCCGCAGAGCTGGGAGGGCGGACAGCCGCCGCAGGTGTGCCCGCACCCGTCGTCGCCGCAGGTCTTGCCGGTGCAGCTGGAGGAGCAACTCACCCCCTCTCCACCTGCGGTCCCGGCCGATCCGCCGAGGCCGCTCGAGTTACCACCAGAGCCGCCGCTGCCGCCCGTGGCCACCGCGCCGCCCGTGCCGGCGCCCCCAGAGCCGCCGCCCCCGGTACCAACAGCTCCGGCGCTGCTGTGGCCGCCGGTGCCGGCGCCCCCAGAGCCGCTCATGCCGCTGCCCCCGGTACCAACAGCTCCGGCGCTGCTGTGGCCGCCGGTGCCAGAGCCCCCTTGCCCGACCGCCCCTCCCGAGCCGGTCGGCGACGTGACCCCGGTCTTGGTGCCGCAGCCCAGGAGGGCGCACAGCGTGATCATCGGAGCGAGCGATCTCATCGCGTCTGCTTGGAAAGCGACCACCGGCCGCGGTCGCCTGGGGACATCGTTCAAGATGCTCTCCTGTTTCTCGATTGGCCGTCGATCGGGCGACCGACACCCACGTCGAGCTCCAGAATACCGCACCACGATGGGTTGCCGTCGATAATTCCGGAAATCTTCCGCGCGGGCTCCGCGCCGCTGGCGGTGCGCTGGTAAGCTGCCGCGGGTGAACCGGATCTCCTTCGCCTCGGTCGAGTGCTCCGACCCGCGCTTCGAACGAGACGGCCTTCGCGTGATCACGGTGCGCAGCGGCGCGCTCGATCGCCGCGCCGACATGTGCTTTTGGGCGCCGCCGATCGGCAACGCTCCGACGACGCTGCCGTTGCTGATCCTGCTCCACGGCTCGGGTGGAAGTGCCTGGTCGTGGCCGCTGAACGGTGGCGCCCACCTGACCGCGGCGCGGCTCGTCGAGGCCGAGGAGATCGCGCCCGTGGCGCTGGCGATGCCGTCCGACGGCTTGTGGGGCACCGGCAGCGGTTACGTCCCGCATGCCGACGCCGACTACGAGCGCTGGATTGTGGACGAGGTCCCGGCGGCGGCGGCGCAGCTCGACGCTCGGATCACCGGTTCGTCGCCGCTCACCATCGCCGGCCTCTCGATGGGCGGGTTCGGAGCGCTCCGGCTGGGGGCCAAATACCCGGACCGCTTCCGCGGCATCTCCGCGCACTCGGCGGTCACGACGCTGGGGCGTCTGGCCGAGGGGACCGGCGATCGCCTGGAGGCGCTTCCCGGCTTTGGCCAACCGGAGGGCGCCGCGCTGCACTGGCTGGAGGTCAACGCCGCACGCTTGCCGCCGCTGCGGTTCGACTGCGGCAACGACGATCACCTGCTGCCCGCCAACCGCGCCCTGCACGCCGCGCTGGAAGCGCGCAGCATCGACCACCAGTACGAGGAGTTCGCGGGCGGCCACGACTGGCTCTACTGGCGCCTGCACCTGGCCGATTCGCTCCGGTTCCTCGATCGGGCGATGGCGCGCGCGCCAGGCGCGGTGCAGTAGGCCGAGTCGACCGCCGTGTCAGTCGGCTGACCGCTTAACCATTGCCGAGGGTGCCGCGTCCTCTTGCCGGTGCCTCGGCAAGGGTGGTTCGCAGCGGTGGTGGTGGTGCTCGGTCTGGGCGGGTGTGGGGTGGTCTCCTTCCCGCATCCGATGACCGCCGCGGACCTCGCCACCCTCGACTCGGGTGACGCGCTGGTCGCCTACCTCGCGCAGCGCGACGCCAGCGCGGCTGTTTGCGACCTCCGTTCGACGGGGCCGCACCTGGCCGCGTTCGACGAGGAGATGGCGACGACGCTGGTTCAGGGCCTCGACGCGGGGAAGGTGGACCCGTCGCTCGGCCGCGCCTGCATCGACGCCGCGCTGGAGGGGGGCTCGCAGGCGGGCGCGGTGCAGCTCGTCGACGCCGTCGCGCGCGGCATCCATTCCCTGGCGAACGACAGCGCCCTCGAGACGTCGGGCGCGGTCGAGGAGCGGCTGGCGATCCTCCAGTCCATCTACATCGAGAGGCCCAGCGGAAAAGACGGCGATCCGAAGACGATGGACCGCATCTTCGAGCAGCTTCGCCGGAAGTTCTGGGGCGGGCGATTCGGCCAGGTCGGTGCGCGCTACATCAACGTGCTCCTGGGCGTGGTCGATCTCGAGCAGGGACGCTACGGCGGACGGCCCGTCGACCTGGCGACGATCGACGGCCTCGCCGCGCGCCGCGCCGAGACGCTGCTGCGCCGCTTCGCCGATCGACTCCCCACACCGGCGCTCCGGGTCGCGTCCCAGCGACAGCTGGTCCGCTTGCGGATTGCCGCCTCGCTCTTCCCGGAGGTGCGGGCGCAGGCCGCGGCGGTCGAGGCGCGGGTCATGCAGCAAGGGATCAACCGCGTCTCGCTGACCGACGAGCCCGCCGTCAGCGCCTCGGTCGACGCCGCGAAGCTGCCGGCGCGCAACATCCTGGTGAGGCAGGACCTCACGAGCCAGTCGGCGACGCTGTTCGGCTACGTGACGGGACGAAACGATCTGTCGGTCATTCCCAACCTGTCGCTCGGCGGCGCGCTGTGGGTGACGGTGACCGGGCTGTCGCGCCCGATCACCATCTGCGGCTCCCCGCGCTCCTACGATCCCACGCCGTGCCTCGGCGCCGACGACGTCACGCTGGAGAACCCCTTCGCGGCCTCCGAGCACGACGGGACGTTTCACTTCCGCGACCAGGCCAGCGAGGCCGAGGTCGTCGGCCTGACGCAGTCGGATTCGTTCCCGCTTGCGATCGACGTCGGCGGCCACCGGCTGGTCTCTCTCACCTGGGCGCTTCGTTTTCAACGTCCGGACGATCTGGTCCTCTCCCCCAGCGTCGGTCGCGGGCCGGACCTGCAAGTGACGGTCGACCACGCCGATCCGTACCTCTACGTGTTCACCGTGAGGGAGGGACGCCACTTTTCCCGCGCCGTCATCGAAAAGACCGATCTCGCCGGGTTTCACGTCGTCTCGCGGGGAGCGACCGGAGCGCCCGGGATGGACGGGGCCCCCGGCATGGACGGCACCGACGGCTCCGACGGAACCTCCGCCAGCTGCCCCTCGATGTCGGGCGGCGACGGCACCGACGGCACCGACGGCGGCAACGGGGGCGACGGCGGTCCGGGCGGCCCCGGTGGCGACGGCGGCAACGTCTTCGTGCGGTTCCAATGTGGCGCGGCCGCTTGCTCGAATGATGACCTGGCGTTGTTGCGCCGGGTCGTCCTCAGCCAGGGCGGCCCCGGCGGCGCAGGGGGCTCCGGCGGTCGCGCCGGCCGGGGAGGACGCGGTGGCGCAGGCGGCTCGGGGGCGACCTGCGTCGACCCCTCGGACGGCTCGAGCAGCAGCCTGAGCGGAGGGAACAGCGGCAGGAGCGGCAACAACGGCTTTCCGGGCAGCGACGGCCCGGCCGGGGCGCCGGGACGGCCGGGGACGGTGCGGATCGAGCTGGCGGCGGCACAACAACCGCCCGGCCGCCACGCTCAGTAGGGTCCTTTACTTAGTCGCGTGAGCGTCGACGGGCTTTGCCCGGCGATGCTCGTCGCGGGGGATTTAAAGGACCCTCCCAGGGTCCTTTGTTTAATAGTCGCGTGAGCGTCGACGGGCTTTGCCCGGCGATGCTCGTCGCGGGGGATTTGCCCGGCGATGCTCGTCGCGGGGGATTTAACGGACCCTCCCAGGGTCCTTTATTTAATAGCTCAGTCCGTAGGCGTACGGGTAGAGCGGGTTGTAGTTGGCGTCGCCGACGTTGATGGGGATCTGCGCCATGCTGTTGGGCCAGGTGCGGGGGAGCTTGCCGGTCGGATGCACGTCGCCGAAGAGCACGTCGGTCACGCCGGCCCCCTCGGTGCCGGGCAGCCAGGCGACCACGATCGCGTCGGCGATCGGCAGGATCTGATCGAGGATCAGCGGGCGGCCGGTCACCAGCACGACCACGGTCTGGAGGCCCGCGCTCTTCATCTTTTGGACGACCGCCACGTCGGCGCTGTCCACCTCCAGCGTCGTCGGCCGGTTGCTGCAGGAACTCCCGCCCTGTGGGTTGGGGATGTCGCCGCACCCCTCTGAATACGGCGTCTCACCGATGACGGCGATGCCGACGGTCGACCCGTTGCCGGTCGCCGAACCGTCCAGCGCGTAGTTCACGCGCGCGGTCGTCAGCACGTTCTGCAGCGCCGCCCGAATGGTGGTCCCGCCGGTCGTCACGTTGCCGCTCATCCCCTGCCAGGTGACGGTCCAGCCGCCGCACTGGTTGCCGATGTTGTCGGCGGTCTTGCCGCCGAGCGCGACGCCCGGGACGGACTTCGACAGCGGCAACACGCCGCCGTCGTTCTTGAGGACCACCACCGACTCCGCCACCGCCTGCCGCGCCACCGCCCGGTGCGCGGCCGAGCCGACCGCCGCGGTCAAGGTCCGGTCGACCAGCCGCTGCGTGCCGTCGAGCAGCCCCATCTCGCACTTGACGACCAGGATCCGCCGGGCGGCGTCGTCGATGCGGCTCTGCGGGACCGTGCCGGGAACCAGCGGGCGCACCATCGACAGGAAGGATGAGGCGCTGGGCCCGAACGTCATGACCATGTCGACGCCGGCGTTCAGGCAGGGCCCCAGGGTCACGCCGTTCGTGGTGCAGCCGTTGTAGTCCGAGCCGACGAACCCGGCGAACCCCAGCTGCCCCTTGAGCACGTCGGTGATCATCGTGGTGTTCATGTGCATCCGCGTCCCCTGCCAGCTGCTGTAGGAGGCCATGATCGACCCCACGCCGGCGCTGACCGCCGCCTGGTAGGGCGTCAGGTGCAGCGCGCGCAGCGTCGTCTCGTCGCCCGAGGTGTCGCCCTCGTTGATGCCGTTCAGGGTCCCGCCGTCGCCCAGGTAGTGCTTGGCGTTGGCCAGCACCGTGAACGGCCCGCCCAGCTTCTGAAACCCGTTGATGTAGGCGACCCCCATCGCGGAAGGGAGCTCGGGCGTCTCGCCGAACGACTCGTAGGTGCGCCCCCAGCGCTCGTCGCGGGCGACCGCCACCACCGGCGCGAACGGAAAGTCGGCCCCGGAGCCGGTGGCCTCTTCCGCGACGGCGGTCGCGACCTGCTCGACCAGGGCGACGTCGCGCGTGGCGCCGAGCCCGATGTTGTGCGGGAAGACAGTGGCCCCCTTCACCGGTCCGACGCCGTGCACGACGTCGAGGCCGTAGATGATCGGGATCTTGAGGCGGCTGGAGAACGACGCCGTCCGAAACCCGTCGACCATGTCGGCCCACCCGGTGGGCGTGTTGGTGGCGGGGGCCGAGCCCCCCTGGCTGTAGACGGAGCCGACGCCGTAGGTGGTGATGTCCGACGCGCTGACGTTGGCGCGCTCGATCTGCTGCATCTGCGCCAGCTTCTCGTCGGAGGTCATGGTGGCGAGGAGCGCGCTGGCCTTGTCCAGGCAGGCCTGGGTCGGGAAGACGCGCGCGGTGCCGGCGTCGGGGGTGCCGAGCGCGCCTGCCACGTTGCCGGTGCCGGAGTAGCCGCCGTCGAGCGGCGGAATGTAGTACCCGCCGGCGCCGGTGGAGCCGCCGGTGCTGCCACCGCTCCCGCCCTGCCCGGCGGGTTTGGACGCGCAGGCGATCGGGAGGGACGCCGAAAGAAGGACCAAGGGAAGGACCAAGCCAGGACGCGACATCGCTCAAATGTACACCCTGGGATCCGTCAGGGGGCGGGTCGCGGACAGTCGGGAGCCAGCGCGCATGGGGACCTCCTTGAACGTGACGTGGATGCTCTCCGCGCTGCGTGGAGCCTTGGCGTCCGCCGTGCGGACCGTCCCGTCGGGTGCGAACGCCCTTGCGATGCTGCCGCGATCCTCGACCTCGCGGACCGAGTCCCCGAACGCGCCCCACAGATCGATGTGAGGGCGCCGCGCTTCGACCGTGATCGCCAGCGGCGCGATCCGGTGCAGGTAGAGGTGCTACGGCACGTTCGCCAGATCGGCGCCGTGGTTCCGCGGCATGTCGCCGATCGCGACCGCGACGAGAATCAGCAGCGAGCCGAGGCAACCTACGCGCCCGCGCGGCCGGGGCGGCGGATCGACGGGCCGGTCTCGCATGGGGCGTATTTTCGTCGAGGCGGGGGGGGGCGTGTCGAGGCGGGGCCGCGATGTCATTGCCATCGTCATTGACACGGCACGCCCGGGGTCTCCTGGACGATCAGCGCCCATCTCCCCTTCCGCCCAGCCACTGCCTGACAGACGGTTGCTCCGCGCGCCTCCAGCTCTTGCACCCTCTGTCGGAGACTGGGATCGACCTTCTTGCTCATCGCCACGCTTCGGCTCCCGACGATCATCCACTCGCCGCTCGGCCCAACGCTCACGTCGACGATACGACCATCCGACGAAGCCCTCGACACGGCATCTTGGAGCTCACGGCCATCCTCGTTCATGACCGTGGCGTGACCGTCAGCGTACACGGAGACGGAAGGCGATCCCGAGAGATCCCCGTCGGCGTCGTCAGGGACAATTTCGAACAGCTTCAGGTATGAAGAACCGTCGGCGGCCCGAGCCGAAAAGACGTCCTCCGGAAAACTCTCGCTCCTGAACAGCCTGCCGTCAGACGTCAGGATCAACCACGAGCCATCCACGGCGAGCTCTGGACGCACGATGGTCTTCAGCTGTTCCCTGTCGCTCATGTGAGCCACGAAGGCCGCTGGAAGGTGCGCCGACTTCGACATCGTGCGATCCGACCAGAACAGGAACCACTCGCCGTCCGACGGAAGGTCGAGTGCTCCGTGGGTGAGGACGGCCTTCTTCGATAAGCCCTCGTTCAACGCCTTCAGCGCACCCTCGGGGAAGCCCGGCGCAGCCACCACCGTCAGCGCAGATTCCTTCACCGATGACACCGCGGCGGCGGGCGCCATCGGCTGGGGCGCATGAACGGCGACCAGCGAGGCTGTTGCAGGCGTCGGACCTCTGGCGACCACCGAGGCCGTTGCGGGCGTCGGACCGGAGACCGCGCGACCTCTGAGAAAAATGAGTCCCAGCACGACGGCCGCCGCCAGAGCGGGGACCGCCAGGCGTGCCCGCGATCGCAGCCGTTTCTGAGGGGCATCTTCGACCTTCGCCGATGATTCCAGCGCCCGGGCGTACTGGGTCACGGTGCGGGATGACGTCCCGAGAGAGTCCGCCAACCGTCCTTGCCCGCGATACGGTGCTCCAGTCTCCCGGCGCAAATGGTGATCCGTCGAAAGCGCTTGAAGCCTTCGACACACCTCCTCGGCATTCTGCGGACGCAGGTCCGGGTTTTCATCGAGACACGAGAGCAGCAGATTCGTGAGCGCCTCCGGAACACCGCGCCGGAGCAAGCTGGTCCCGACCGGCAGCTCGGAAGATCCTCCGGAGATGCCCGTCTGCCGGGGGTCAGACCGAGGAGGCAATCGCCCCACGATCATCTCGAACATGATGGCGCCGACCGAGTAGATGTCCGCTGCCGGCGTCACATCCGCCGAGTTCCGCCACTGCTCGAAGGGGGCGTAGGAGATGTTTCCGACGAAGTCCCCTGTCTGAGTCAGCTCACTTCCCGTGACCTTGGCAACGCCGAAATCGAGGAGCTTGATGGTTCCATCATTGAGGATGAAGATGTTCGAGGGTTTCAGATCCCGGTGAACGATGCCGCGCGTGTGAGCCAGGGCCAGCGCATCCGTCACGGGGATCATCACGCTCATGACCTCTCCGAGCGAGTAACGACCGTTTGCACGGCTGCCGTTCAACTCTTTGAGGGTCTGACCAAGCAGGAGCTCCATTGCCATGTACGGCACGTCGCCGTCGATCCCGCAATCGAGGACACGTACGATCCCGGGATGTTCGAGACTGGCGGTCGCCTGTGCCTCTCGAAGAAATCTTTCTCTGAACACGGGATCCGACTGCGGTTCCAGAACCTTCACCGCGGCCTCACGGTCGAGGAAGCGATGCCTGGCCTGAAAGACGCCCGCCTGCGCGCCCTTGCCGATCCGACGGCCGAGCAGAAAGTTACCTACGATTGCGCCCTCTTGCATCGATGTCCCCGGGGTCGCTGCTCCTGCTGGTGGAAGCGTAGCAGAGACGCCCAGCGTGGCCCGGAGCCCGGCCGTATAGACTCACGGGCCTGTGTCCGCGCGCCGGCCCCTGCCTCCTTACGATCCCCAGCTGGCCCTCCTCGCGAAATCCGCGCCCGAGGGTGACGGGTGGCTCCACGAGGTCAAGTTCGACGGCTTCCGGATCGGAGCCGCCGTCGAGCACGGCCGGGCGACGCTGCTTTCGCGGCGCGCGAAGGACTGGACGGCGGAGTTTGCCTCCGTCGCCGCGGCCGCGGCGCGGCTGGGGGCGAAGAGCGTTTTACTGGACGGTGAGGTTGCCGCCGTCGGGAGTGACGGCCGCACCTCGATGGGCGGGATGCACGAGGGCTCCAACGGATCCACGATCGCGTACTTCGTCTTCGACTTGATTCACCTCGACGGCGAAGACCTGACCGGGCGGCCCATCGAAGAGCGAAAGGCGCGCCTCCGGGACCTGCTGGGCCGCGCACCGCCCGTGCCGCTTCGTTATGTCGACCACGTCGTCGGCGGCGGCCCCGCGTTCTTCGAGGAGGCCTGCCTCCACCGCCTCGAAGGAATCATCTCCAAGGCGGCCGGGTCGACCTATCGCCCCGGCTCCCGGAACGCGACCTGGCAGAAGGTGAAGTGCGTCCTCCGGCAGGAGTTCGTGATCGGCGGCTACGAGCATTCGACGGTCGGAACCCTGGGCGCGCTCTGGCTCGGCTACTACCTCCCGGACGGCAGCCTGGAGTTCGCGGGGAAGGTCGGCACCGGTTTTCAGCGCGAGTCGGCCGGTTTGCTGAAGGCGTTCAAGAAGCTGGAACGCGACACCCCCCCGTTCGGTCCGGGGCTACCGACGGGCTTCCGGGTGCGGGACGCGGTGTGGCTCGAGCCGACGATGGTCTGCGAGGTCGAGTTCATGGAGTGGACCGGGCACGGCCACATCAGGCATCCGTCGTATCAGGGGCTGCGGCCGGACAAGGAGCCGGGCCAGGTGGTGCGGGAGGTTGCGGGGAAGGTGCCGGTGTTGCCGAAGGGGTTGCGGTAACCACACGACACCAGCAGGCCCAGATCGCCGTTTCGCGAGCTCATCTGAAGGTCTGGAAGGCGCGGCAGAAGGGATGACAGCTCGCTTTCTCGCTTTGACGATATTGGCTTTATCCAATATTGTTATCTGAGTGAGAGATCGACGATGGCGACCAAGTTCAGCGATTTCATGGCTGAGTTGAAGCGCGAGGCGGAGGCGGAGGCGGAGGGGCCCGAGGCGGTCGCTGAGCTGAAGCACTTTCGCGAGCGCTATCGCCTCGCCCGTCGCTTCGCCGAGGCGCGTCGGAGGCGCGGCTGGACGCAGAAGAAGCTGGCCCAGAAGACAGGCCTCAACCAGAGCGAGATCTCGACGTTCGAAAACGGTCAGGCGAATCCCACCTACCGGACGCTTCAGACACTCGCAGCGGCGCTGGGTGGGAAGATCGAGCTGGTCATCGGGTAGGGATCGAAGTTCGCGGAGGGATTTGAGGGGGCCTGGTAAAGGGGCCGGCTATAATCGTTCGCGAAATGACGATCCTGCGCGGGCACGTCGAAGGCGGCCGAGTCGTCCTCGACGAGGAGTGCGATTTGCCGGAAGGGGCGCAGGTCGAGATCGCGGTCCTGAGCGAAGAGGATGAGATGACACCGGAAGAGCGGGCGGAGCTCTTGGCCTCGATCGATCGCGGCCTCGACCAGGCGGCGCGGGGCGAAGGAATACTCGCCGAAGAAGTCCTGCGGCATCTGCGCTCGCTCGGATGAGATCCCGGCGGCGGCTGGCAGCCGACAACGGCGCGCGCCGCGAATCCGCCTTCAGGACGCGCCGTAGCCCGAGCCAGATCTAGCCGTCCTGATCTCAGGCAACCCGGCACGCGGTCGGTACGAAAACCGCAGGACTTCACTGCGACGACCGAGTCCGTAGACAGGTGGCCAACGATGTGTAATATTTTTGGTACGGGATCTTGGTGACCCGTCGAACCCAGCCCGTCCTGGGGGTGCGGTTCTACCGGACGCCGACAGGAGCTCGTCCAGTGCGGGACTGGCTCTTGTCCCTATCGAGAGAGGTACGACGAGAAATTGGCGCCGACATCGGGAGAGCTCAATGGCAATGGCCGGTGGGAAAACCCCTGGTCGACGGGTTCGGCGGCGGCCTCTACGAAGTCCGGACGTCGCACGAGGGTGAGCAGTACCGCGTGCTCGTCTACGTCGATGGCGACGCGTTGGTCCTGGTCCACGGCGAGTCAACCCGGGGGACGATGGTGCTCGTGCATGGGATTCACAAGAAGACGCAGAGGACGCCGGCCGCGGCGATCGCGCTCGCGCGGAAGCGCATGAAGGAACGGACATGAAGAGGCAAACCAAGGACGAGCTCGCAGAGATGTTCGAGGAGCTCGGCGAGCTCGAGGAGGTTCGAGCGCTCACGCGGAAGAAGGTCCTCGCCGACGGGCTCCGGAAGGCGATGAAGTCGCAGAAGGTCACGCCTGCCGAGATGGCCCGGCGCATGGGGACGAGCCGGCCGACCGTGTACCGGTTGCTCGACCCCGCGGAGCGTGGGGCGACGCTGGACACCCTGGAACGGGCGTCACTCGCGCTGGGCCTCGATCTCCAGATCAGGCTGGTGCCGGCGGGTAGGCCGAAGGGACGCCGACAGTCCAGCCGCCGCGCCGCGTAGGCGATTGCCCCCGCCTTGCGCCGCGGCTATGCTCGAACTGTGAAGTCAGCGCTCCGGATCGGCCTGTTCGCCTCCTCGCAGCCGCGCTATTAGCCGCGGCGACGTCGGCGATCCGTCTGTCGAGCGCCAGAGTGAGAGTCGTTTCACGCGAGGAGTGCCCCATGTCCGTCACGTCCGTTCCGTCCGTCATCGTCGAGATCCGCGCCGCCGAAGGGGGCGAGGACGCCAAGTCCCTGGTCGACGAGCAGCTGCGCATCTACGCCCGCCGCGCGCTCCACCACGGTCTTTGACCTGGAGGTCGTCGAGGCGCGGCGGGGCCTCTGCGTCCTGCGCGTGAGCGACCGAGGAGGGGCGCGCGCCGAGCCCCTGTTCCGCGACGAGGCCGGCGGCCACCGCTGGCAGCGCGTCCCGCGCAACGAGAAGCGCGACCGCGTCCACACCAGCACCATCACCGTCGCCGTGCTCCCCGAGCCAACGGAGGTGGAGGTGCGCGTCGCGGAGCGGGATCTGGAGTGGTCGACCTGCTACGGCACCGGCCCCGGCGGCCAGAAGCGCAACAAGACCGAGTCGACGGTGCTGCTGACGCATCGGCCGTCGGGGTTGCAGGTGCGGTGCGAGACGTCGCGCTCGCAGCAGCGGAACCGGGTCGTGGCGCTGGGGTTGTTGCGGGCGCGGCTGTGGGCGCTGGAGGCGGCGCGGGTGGGGGAGGCGCGCGCGGCGGAGCGGCGGGGGCAGGTGGGGTCGGGGATGCCGGGGGACAAGCGGCGGACGGTTCGGGCGCAGGACGGGACGGTGGTGGACCACGTCGCGGGGAGGCGGTGGGAGCTAAGGGGGGTATTTGAGGGGGGCTTGGTAAATGGGGCGCACTCAGCTAGAGACGTCGAGGACAGCGAGGGTCCGTTCGCAGTACTATCAGCCCGCCGTTGTGAAGGTCTACGTCGCCGTCACCGACAAGGACTGGTTTCAGTTTCTTGGCCGCCTCAAGGAGCGGCGTGAGGCGGCGGGGGACACGTTAGACGAAGTGAATTTCTGGCAACCCGGGGGAAAGCAGCTCTTCAAGGCGCAGCAGCCTGGGGATCTCTTCCTCTTCAAACTGCACAGCCCCGACAACTTCATCGTCGGTGGAGGGTACTTCGGGCACGCGTCGCTGCTGCCTGCGCCTCTCGCGTGGGAGGCCTTCGGGCAGATGAACGGCGCCGTCTCTTTCGATGAGATGCAGATGCGGATCGCGAAGTACCGCCGGATCTCGGACGTCCGCGAGCACTTCACGGTCGGGTGCATCCTGCTGCAGAGCCCATTCTTCCTGGAACCGTCCCGTTGGATTCCCGCGCCGACGGACTTTCACCTCAATATCGTGCAGGGGAAGGGCTATGACGGTTCCTCGTCGGAAATGCAGCGCGTGGTAGCTGCGCTCGGAGCGCCGGGCTTGACCGGGCTGCCGATCGGATTGGCCGAGGTCGATGGACCTATGTTCGGCGATCCGACGCTGGTTCGTCAGCGCCTAGGCCAAGGAACATTCCGCGTGCTGGTCACGGACACGTACGAACGGCGATGCGCGATCACGCGAGAACGCACGCTCCCGACGCTCGAAGCTGCTCACATCCTGCCCGTCGGCGAGGGGGGGAGGCACCGCGTGGACAACGGCCTTCTGTTTCGGTCGGATGTGCACCGGCTCTTCGACGCTGGTTACGTGACCGTCACACCCGACTACCGCTTTCGCGTCAGCAGCAGAATCAAGAAGGAGTTCGAAAATGGGAAGGAGTACTACGCGATTGACGACCGGCCGCTGTGGCTTCCTGCCAATCCAGCCCTGCAGCCGAACAAGGAGTTTCTCTCCTGGCACTCGGAGGCGCGATTCGTGGGATAGGGTCGGCCCATGACACCCCTCGACGAGCTTCGCGGAGAGCTTCGAGCTTTCGTAACGGCACGCGACTGGGAACAGTTCCACGACCCGAAAAATCTGGCCATGCTGGTGGCGTCAGAAGCCGGGGAGCTGGTGGCGGAGTACCGATGGATCCGAAGCGACGAGGCGGACGCTCACTCTCGCGAGCCGGCAACGCGCGAACGGATTGCAGCGGAGGTAGCCGATGTGGGGATCGGACTGCTGCTTCTATGCGAAAGGATCGGGTTGGATCTGGTGGAGGTGATGCGGGCGAAGGTGGCTAAGAATGCCGAGCGGTATCCGGCGGAGGCGGCGCGGGGACGGGCGGAGCGACCATAGGGTGGAGTGACGAGAGTCTTCAGGTTTCTGAAGCAATCAGATCAAGGAACTCGAGCACAGTTAGACCGCATGCCAGGGCAGCACCCTCGAGGAATCCGCCTGCGTACGCGGCCGACGCTGGCAAGGTTTCCAGGTTCTCGACGACGCGTGTGCCGAAAAGAGCATCGGCATCTACCCCGGTGACCGTGGTCAGAGTGTTGAGCGCTTCTTCGACGGCTTCACGGAGTTCCATGGGAACGGGAGGTGTGGTGTCCATTCGCGGGTCTCCCTTGGTTCGAGGGCAGGGCTGCGATCTCTGTTGGACGATAGCCTGAGCGGCATCGTGAGCAATCTCGAAATCGGCCGCGAGCGGACCGTCGTGACGTGCGATGCTCCGCTCGTGGCACGCCCGCTTCCGGAGGGAGTCTACGAGCATCCAATCACCCGGGAACTCGAGGCGGCGTTGCAGGCGCTCGATGCTGATCGACAACAGCTTGGCGCGATCGGAGACGCGGAGAGTCCCGCCGTCGTCGCTCGACATGTGGCACAGGAACTTGCCCGCGTACTTGACGGCACCGATATCAAGGACCGTGCGGAGGTCGCCCGTGCGCTAGGTGATCGACTGCTCGCGGAGATTGCGACGTTCGCCACGGCTCACCACCAGGACGAGGTGCCGGTCCTCGACCAACGACTCGCACCGCCGCCGCGTCGACTGCTCTCGATTCACAAAGGCCGACCGCCGGCTCGTCCAGAGACACCATTTTCGACATCCACCCTGCTCACCCGGAATCGTGCTGAGCCGGCCCTTGGACGCGAGCTTGCATGCGAGCTAGGCACGGCCAATCGTGTAGATGCCATCGTCGCCTTCGTTACGGTGGGCGGAGTTCGACTGCTCGGCGAGGCTCTTGAAGAATTCAGCGCTCGGGGCGTCGGACTTCGGTTTCGCTTGCTGACGACGGTCTTCAGCGGGACCACAGAGATCGAGGCGATGGACCGCCTTGCACGGCTGCCCGGGGTACAAATCAAGATTTCCTACGACGTACGTCGGACACGACTTCACGCCAAGGCATGGCTCTTTCATCGCGACAGCGGCCTGTCGACGGCGTATGTCGGTTCGGCCAACCTTACGTCGACGGCGCTCGGCGGTGGCCAAGAGTGGATGGTCAAGGTCTGCGCGGCCGACCTCCCTCAGGTGATCGAGAAATTCGAAGGCACCTTCGACAGCCTCTGGGAGGATCCGGAGTTCGAGGCATACGATCCCGGTCAGGAAGAAGGTCGCACGCGCCTGCGATCCGCCCTGGGCGCCGAACGTTCGGGCTCGGACGTGCCGACTTCGCTGGTCTCGCTTCGGCCGCTCCCATTTCAGGAGGAGATCCTCGATCGGCTAAGGGTCGAACGCGAGCTTCACGGGCGCCGCCGAAACCTTATCGTTGCCGCCACCGGCACTGGCAAGACTGTCATCGCCGCATGTGACTACGCGCGCATCGCTGCCGCATTAGGCACGCGTCCCCGACTGCTCTTTCTCGCCCATCGGAAGGAGATCCTTCTGCAAGCGCGCGACACGTTCCGTCATGCAATGCAGGACGGTGCCTTTGGTGAACTTCTGGTCGACGGCGACCGCCCTGAGGCTTACCAACACGTCTTCGCTACAATCCAGAGCTTCGCCGCGGCGGGGCTGATCGAGCGCCTCGGGCCCGCCCACTTTCACCACGTCGTCGTCGACGAGTGTCACCATCTCCCAGCGCCGTCGTATCAAAGCGTCGTTCTGCGCCTGCAACCCGACATCTTGGTCGGCCTCACTGCCACACCCGAACGCAGCGACGGGAAGTCACTGCTGCCCGACTTCGACGGTCATGTCGCGCACGAGCTTCGCCTGTGGCAAGCGCTAGACCAGCAACTTCTGGTTCCGTTCGAGTACTTCGGGATCTCAGACACCACGGATCTGCGAAGCGTCCGTTGGACACGCACCGGTTACGACCAGGCAGCGCTCTCCGACCTCTACACGGGCAACGATGCCCGCGCCGCGCTGGTGCTGGCACAACTGGCCCGCCGCGTCGGCGACCTGCGCATGATCCGCGCACTCGGATTCTGCGTCAGTGTCGAGCACGCTAAGTTCATGGCCACGCAGTTTTGCATTGCCGGCACTCCTGCCCTGGCCGTCCACGGTGATTCGCCTGCCGACGAGCGCGCGCGCGCCGCCGCCCGTTTGCGTGAGCGCGAGGTGAACATCGTCTTTACGTGCGACCTTTACAATGAGGGCGTCGACCTCCCATTCGTGGATTCGCTCCTGTTGTTGCGGCCCACTCAGAGCGCGACGCTATTCCTTCAACAGCTCGGCCGCGGTCTGCGCCATCACGAGCGTAAGGAGTCCTGTCTAGTTCTCGATTTTATTGGCCAACAGCATGAGCGTTTCCGCTTCGATGGTCTTTTCAGCGCCATGACAGGTGTGCCTCGTGCCCGGCTGACTAAAGCGGTCGCGGACGGCTTCCCCTATCTCCCGAGCGGCTGCACGGTCCAACTTGACCGCGTCGCTCGCGATGAGGTCCTTCGCTCGCTCCGACAGACGGTCGCCACCGCCCGTACGATGGTGCCTGAACTCAAAGAGCTCGCCGCCGAGAAATCGGGCGCGTTGTCATTGCGCGAGTACCTCGCCGCGACAGGTCGCGAACTCGAAGATATCTATGCGGCCGGCGGCTGGACGACATTGAAGCGCCGGGCGCGCTTGGCCGACGGCGATGATGCCGAGACGGAGGATCTCAGTCGTCGACTTGGATGGTTACTACACATCGACGAGCCTGCGCGGCTGCAAGCCCAAGGGTTGGCCATCTCCCTACCTGACGGCGGCCAGGTCGACGGGGCACTCTCAGCAATCGATAAGAGGCGGATCGAGATGCTCGACGCTCAGCTTTGGCCTCGTGGTGAGGTCCGATCCGCCGAGGAGACAGTACATGCCCTGACGGAGCGTCCAGGCATTGCGGCGGAGGTGGGTGAATTACAGGAGGTCCTAAACGAGCGGATAGTCGTTGCGAGCGCGATCTATCCGGTACCGGAGTGGCCGCTCTGCCTGCATCACCACTACTCGCGGCGGGAGATCGTGGCCGCAGTAGGGTTTGTTGGACAGGGGGAGAAGAAGAAGAGTCTTCAAGGAGGCATCCTCACGCTGAAGGACCGTCCGTGCGAGTTGCTTTTCGTTACGCTCGACAAGACCGGTGCTGGCTTCTCGCCCACCACCCGCTATCGAGACTACGCGATCAGCCGAGACCTGTTTCACTGGGAGACGCAAGGGGCGGCGAGCGTATCGCGCCCGAGTGGGCGTCGGTATATAGAGAGCCCAGGCAACGGTATGACGTTCCAGCTATTCGTCCGGCTGGGGCCAGACGACGCGTTCGCGTACCTGGGCCCTGCGCTTTATGTGCGACACGAGGGCGACCGACCGATCGCGATCACTTGGAAGTTGGAGGCCCCGATGCCCGGGGGACTCTTTGAGAAATACGCGACTTTGGCAACGTCGTAGGACCTCGGCACGACCAAGCCCCCTGCTCATCGCGGCCCCCGCGGGATGAGTTATATAGACAGCCCGTGGCGTTGGACGTGAAACATCTGCATCTCGCCTCGCGCGATCACGCCGTGAGCCGGCGTTTCTACGAGGCCTACTTCGGCTTTCGGTTCGACAGTCTGTTTCCACGCGGCGATCAGCCCGAAGCGACCATCCTGCGCTCGGCGGGCGCCTTCCAAATCTACCTCGAGGGCGCGAGCGACGACCGACTGCCCGGGTGGTTCCACTTCGGGTTCCTCGTCGAGTCGGACGCCGCTTGCCGCGAGTTGCACGATCGCATGCGGCAGGATCAGGTGCCGATCGCGCGACCGCTCATCTCCGAACCGTTCACCAAGTACTTCTGTACCGATCCGGACGGCCACCTACTCCAAGTCTATTTCGATCCGCACGCGACATAGTGGCTCGGGTCGCCAGGCATCACTGGATGTCCCACGCC
The DNA here is from genome assembly GCA_963847705.1 of uncultured Pseudomonadota bacterium. Classification (GTDB taxonomy): domain Bacteria; phylum Myxococcota_A; class Polyangia; order Fen-1088; family Fen-1088; genus JADGRB01. The sequence continues at coordinate 203,821 of CAWKBC010000021.1, forward strand.
TCCTGGAGCCACCCCACGAGGCTCTCCTCTTCGACCGAAATCGAATCCGCCCCCGCCAACCCCAGCACCGACTCATAAATCAACTCCCGCGCCTCCGCCCGCTCGATGCTCCCCAAGAACTTCTTCAGCGCGGCCTCATCCGGAAACGACTCCGCCGCCTTGGCGAACAGCCTCCGGTACGTCGCCTCCCCGATCTCCGCCGCCATGATCGCGATCGCCTCCCCCTCCAGCTCCGACACCTTCCCGTCCGCCCGCGCCACGGCCCGGCTCAACGCCACCAGCGCCAGGCTCTCCTCAGGCAAAAGGTCGCTCAAATGCATCGCTCGCTCCCTCACACCCGGACGACGTTCCGCCCGGCCTGCTTCGCCGCGTACAGCGCCGCATCCGCGCGCTCCACCAGCTTATCGAAATCAAGCCCAGGCGCGTGCGCCCCGAGCCCGATCGAGACAGTGACCTCCAGCGCCAGCCCCTTGCCGCCGTCGCCGTCGCCGATCCGAATCGGCCACCCGCCCACCGCAACCCGCAGCCGCTCGGCCACCGCCCCCGCCTCCTCAACATTCGTCTCGGGAAACACGACCAGGAACTCCTCACCGCCGTAACGCCCGAACAAATCGTTCGTCCGCAGCGTCTGCCGGCAGCGCGCCGAGATCTCCCGCAGCACCTCGTCGCCGGTCTGATGGCCGTAGGTGTCGTTGATCCGCTTGAAGTGGTCGGCGTCGATCATCGCGACCGCCAGCGGGCGGGCGTGGCGCGCGGCGCGGTCGACCTCCTTGCGGAGCAGGTCCTCGATGTGGCGGCGGTTGAAGACGCCCGTCAGCGCGTCGTGGGTCGCCTGTTCCAGCAGGTCCTCGCGGGCCTGCCGCTGCGCCGTGATGTCGACGATCGCCGCCAGCAGCGCGTCGTCGCCGGCGTACCGCAGGCGCTGGCCGGAGAGCGACGCCCAGAACGTTCGCCCGCCGCGCGTGCGCATCTGGGCTTCGAAGTCGTCGACGCGGCCGTGGCGAAAGATCTGGGCCAGGTATCGGTCGCGCTCGGCCACGTCCACCCAGTGCTGGGGGGTGTGGCGGCCCGAAACCTCTTCCAGCGGGACATCGAAAGTGGTGCCCGCCCGCCGGTTGGCGAGCAGGACCGTGCTGTCGGCGATGCGGGTCAGCACCATCGCCACCGGCGAGAAGTCCACCAGCGCGCGCAGGTTGGCCTCGCTCTCCTGCAGGTCGCGCGTGCGCTCGCTGATCTTCGTCTCCAGCGCGTCCCGCTCGACGCGCAGGGCGTCCTCGATCTCGTGCCAGGCGGCGGTCTCCAGCACCAGGGCGACGAAGTCCGCGAAGGAGCTGGCGAGCAGCTCCTCGTGCAGCTTCCAGCGGCGGGGTTTCCCCGTGTGCTCGTGGCAGACGACGCCCGCCATCTTGCCCCGCAGAAAGACCGGGGCGTCGAGCATCGAGGTGATGCCCAGCGGCTCCAGGTACGACGCGGAGAACTCGCGGGTGCGCTCGTCGGTCAGGGCGTCGTGGGCGCGGATCGACCGTTCCTCTTGCAGCGCCTCGAAATAGCGCGGCACGTCGGCCGCCCGGATGCGCGTGCCGGCCGTGTGCCGGCCCTGCGCCCGCTCATAGAGATCGATGCACTCGATCGCCCCGCCGCCGTCGACCAGGCGCCAGATGCTGGTGCGATCGACCTCCAGCACGTCGGCCGCGGTCTCGGTGATCTGCTTGAACGCGCGGCTGACGTCCCCCTCTCCCAGGGCCTGCGAACGCATCAGATCCGCCAGCGCCTTGCGGTGCGCCGACAGCTCGCCTTCGAGGTCGCGCGCCGGCTTCAGATCGAGGCTGCCGGACTCCGCCACGGCGAGCGGGCGGCCCTTGACGTTCCCGGTTCCCACGAGCTCCCGACGAGGGTATCACGGGCGGTCGGCGCCGGAATTCCGCCGGTTCGGCGGCGGTCGGCTTGTCGGCGGCCTGGCCGGCGCCCGGCGCGCTCCGGCGCGGCGACTCCGTGACCAGCGGTCCGCGCGGCGTTCAGGCGTAGCGCTTGGCGGCCCGCCGCAGCTCCCCCGCCACCGCCTCCCGCAGCTCCGCCGGCTCCACCACCCGCGCGTCCCCTCCGAACCCCAGCACCCACCCCACCACCTCCGTCGTCCCCCGCACCTCCATCGTCATCTCCAGCCCCGCCGCCGTCCGCTTGAACCGTTGCGTGGGGTGCCACAGGACCCGCTCCACGTAGCGCGCCACCTTCGGGTCGAACAGGATCCGCACGCGCGTCACCTCCGACCCGCGGATCAACCCGAAGGCCCCCTCGGTCAGCTGCTCGGGGCGGTAGTCGGCCGGGTAGTCGAACGCGTCGCCCCGCAGCCACTCGACCTCCCGGAACGCATCCAGCGCAAACGTCCGGAGCGCGCCCGCGTGCCCCTCGCTCCGCCCCACCAGATACAACCCCTTCTTGTAGACCATCAGGGTGTACGGCTCGAGGACGAAGGTCTTCCTGCCGCCCGAGACGCTCTCGTGGGTGACCCGCAGGCGCTCCTCGCGCAAGAGCGCGGTGACGATGTCGTTCACGTCCTCGATCCGCCCCTCGTAGAGGTGGCGGGCCTCGTTCACGTCGAAGACCTTGCGATCGAGGTTGCGGGCGGCGGCGAAGTCCTTGCGGCGGAGCTGCGCCTCCAGCTTGCCGAAGAGATCGTCCAGGTCCTCCTTGAACCCGGTGCCGGCCAGGAAGTCGAACACGCGGCGGGAGAGAAACAGCGCCACCATCTGGGCGGTCGTCAGGGTCACCGTCTGCTGGCGGGCGCTGGCCATCAGGCGCCAGACCTTGCGCCGCCCCTCGACCTCCTCGTAGAGCGGCTCGCCCGCCATCTGCAGCGCGCGGATGTAGCGGATCGCCGTGCGGACGCTGACGGCGAACCGCTCGGCGATGTCGTAGACGCTGGCCCCCTCGCCGCTGTTGAGCAGGCCGCGCACCTCGGCGAGGCGGCGGGCGGGGGCGTAGCGCTCGGCGCGGGGCGGTCGGCGGGCGGGCATCTGGGCTGACCCAGTCTGTCATGGGACCGGAAGAAACGGCGGCGCGGGCCGACGCCCTCCTGGTCAGCTCGGGCCGCCCGGCCGCTGCGTGCCGCTACGGATTGTACTCGAAGGCCCCCATGTCCCAGGAGGAGCCCTGCGGCCGCGCGACGCGATAGAAGTCTTCGTAGTCGTGGGTGTTGGTCCCGGTGTTGATCGCGGGCGAGGTGCTCTGAAGGACGTAGTTCGACGGCTGCGTCGGCGAGATGCTGCTGTCGGCCGGGCGGCTGACGAATTGCGGATCGGTGGTGATGCCGTGCGCCCCCACGTTGGGCGCGCTCGGCTTCGCGTTTGGTGAGTACATGTCGTTGTAGTCGATGGTCTCGGTGCCGGCGCCGTCGGCGGAGACCATCTGGCTCCCCGCGCTGGTGTTGCCCTGCCAGAAGATGTTGTTGAGGAACGTCGCTGCCCCGGTGGTGATCTCATGCACCGCGAACTGGACGGCGAAATTGTTGGGCCTGGGAGAAGGCGGATTCACGTAGGCGGTGTTGTTTTCGACGAACACCTGGTCGATGTAGTTCGCCGGCATCAAGGGATAGTTGGCTCCGTAGCCGACGTAGAAGGCGACGTCGCCGTTGACGACCAGGTTGTTTCTCGCCTCCACCTTGCTCGCGTTGAGCGTCAGCCCGGTGCCGTCCTGGGCGGGCCAGTCCACCACGTTTCCTTCGAACAGCGCGTAGTCCGGACCGCCGGTGGAGGTCGCGTTCGTCGGACCGATCCCGCAGGGGTGGTCGACGGTGTTGCCGGCCACCACGGTGTTCTTCATGTCGCCGTGGATGGTGAACGCGGTGTAGATGTTTCCGGTGGGGCCGACCGTGATGGTGTTGTCTGTCAGGACGTTGTTCACCTTGCACTGTCCGGAGCCGTCCTCGCAGGCGTTCAGCCGAACGCCGTGGAGGGACTGCGCCACACTTCCACCCGAGAAATTGATGATCCTGTTGCCGACGATGGCGAGGTTGCTGGCGCTGGCGTAGATGCCGTACGCCGTGAAGTCGTGCATGTAGTTGTCGAAGATGAACGAGTTGACGGAGCCGTCCGGATAGATGTTCTCCTGTTTGGTCCCCGGCGCGCCCAGACCCTCCATCTCGACATACTCGACCAGGCTGTTGGTGCTGGGGAGCCAGAACCACACGTTCATCCCGTTGGTGGAAACCAGATGGAGATGCTGAAAGCGCAGGTCGTTCGCGCTCACGTTGAACTGTGTGTTGGCGTTGACCGCCGTGGTGATGACCGGGTCGGCGGTCGAGGCATGGTTGGGGTCGGTGTAGGCACTCATCAGGAAGGGACCGGCGGTCGCGTAATTGACGCTGCCGATGGCGTCCCCGGCGAAGGTGTCGCCGCGACGGAACAAGATCGTGTTGTTCGTCGCGTAGCCCACGCTGACGGCGTGGGCCGGCGTCAAGAACGGCGAGGACATGCTGGTGCCGTTGTTGGAGTCGCTGCCGCTGGAGGCCACATAGTAGGTGGTCCCGCGCATCGCGGTCACGGTGATCGTCGTGGTGGTGCTCCCGGCGCTCCCCCCCAGATCGTGGACGCGCGTGACGACGTTGTAGGTGCCGGGGCTGTCGAAAACGTGACTGGCGATGAAGCCGATCGCGCCGTCGTGCGCACTCGACGGGTCGTTGAAGTCCCAGGTCCAGTTGGCGCGCCAGTAGTTCGAGCCCGAGAGCCCGCTCGTGCTGGTCGCGTCGAAGAAGACGCCACAGGGGGCTGCGCAGCTCGTTCGATTGGCGACGACGGTGGGCTTGATCGTGCCACCCGTGCAGGCGCTGACGTTGAACTGGCAGCTCGACGAGCAGGAGAGCGAGCCTCCGGAGTAACCCAGCGAGGCGCAGGTGGCGCTCTGCAGGTCGCTTCCATCGCAGCTCTCGCCGGGATCCACCTGGCCGTTTCCGCAGGTTCCCGTGCTGCCCGTGCTGCCGCCGGTGGAGGCACTCACGGTCCCGGAGGTGCCTCCCGACTGGCTTCCGGTGGTGCCACCGGTGGAAGCACTGGTGGTGCCACCGGTGGCCGCGCTGGCGGTCCCGGAGGTGCCTCCCGACCGACTTGAGGTGGTGCCACCGGTGGCCGCGCTGGCGGTCCCGGAGGTGCCTCCCGACCGACTTGCGGTGGTGCCACCGGTGGCCGCGCTGGCGGTCCCGGAGGTGCCTCCCGACTGGCTTGCGGTGGTGCCACCGGTGGCCGCGCTCGGGGTCCCCGAGGTGCCTCCCGACTGGCTTCCGGTGGCGCTCCCCGTGCCCGCGCTCGCGGTCCCCGAGGCGCTTCCCGACGACTGGCCTCCGCTGGGGCCGCTCGCCACGTTGCTGGAGGCGTTCACGTCACTGCCGCCTGCACTCTCAAAGGTGCCTTGGCAACCAATCGAGGTTCCCAGTGATGCGCAGAAGATGCCAACCAGCCAATGTCTTCTCAGCATTCGAGGTGACTCCTTGCAATCGAGCGGGCCGGCGGGCCGACGATCGCGGCCAGTGTGGCAGCGATCACAAGAGCGCCGGGGGATAGGTGCGACGGACCGGATGTTCCGGTGAGTCGGACGAGACGGGGTCGATAAGCGTCTCTAAGGTCTCCTGCAGGGCCTGTTATTGATGCTTGCTCGCGTGATCGCTACAAAGGGGGGCGGTGGGAAGGGGGCCGGCGAAGGCAACGGCAGCCCGGAGCTCGACCGCTGAAGACCAGCGGACACCCGGTGGTTCCTCTTGGGCAACCATCGGAATTTCTCCGGCACCGTCGACACTTTCGCCGGCGTCGTTGTTGGGGGATCTTTGTTAGCAGCTTCGTGCGTGTGGGTTCAAGAAATAATGTCCGGGGGCGGTCGTTTTTGTGTTGCAAGTCGGCACGTTGACTCACGTCGTCCGACATCCATCCGGACATCGTCGATCCGGCGGACTGGGCGGAGCCGCGCCGAGAGCTCGCCTCCGGTCTGACCCGTTTTGTCAGAGGTGAGAGTTACGGTGGGCTCATCGAAAAGGAGCGCCACCCATGACCACCCAGCAGACGTCCACCCAGCAGACCTCCACCCAGACCCCGCCCGAGAAGACGAAGCAGGCCCCCGGCGAGACCGAGCGCGCGCGCGCCCTCACCGCCACCCTGGCCGACATCGAGAAGCAGTTCGGCAAGGGGACGTTGATGCGACTCGGGACCGGGGAGGCGACGGTGGAGGTGCCGGTCATCTCCACGGGGTCGATCGGGCTCGACATCGCGCTGGGGACGGGCGGGCTGCCGCGCGGCCGCATCGTCGAGGTCTACGGGCCCGAGTCGTCGGGGAAGACCACGCTGGCCCTGCACGTGGTGGCGGAGGCGCAGCGCCTCGGCGGCACCTGCGCCTTCATCGACGCGGAGCACGCGCTCGACATCGGGTACGCGCGGAAGCTGGGGGTGAAGGCCGACGACCTTCTGGTGTCGCAGCCGGACTGTGGCGAGCAGGCCCTGGACATCACCGAGATGCTCATCAAGTCGGAGGCGGTCGACGTGGTGGTGATCGACTCGGTGGCGGCGCTGGTGCCCAAGGCTGAGCTGGAGGGGGAGATGGGGGACTCGCACATGGGGCTGCAGGCGCGGCTCATGAGCCAGGCGCTGCGCAAGCTGACCGCCGCCATCGCCCGCAGCCACACGCTGGTCATCTTCATCAACCAGCTGCGCATGAAGATCGGCGTGATGTTCGGCAACCCGGAGACGACCACCGGGGGCAACGCGCTGAAGTTCTACGCCTCGGTGCGGCTCGACATCCGGCGGATCGGGGCGCTCAAGGACGGCGATCTGGTGGTGGGCAACCGGACGCGGGTGAAGGTGGTGAAGAACAAGATGGCGGCGCCGTTCCGCGAGACGGAGTTCGACGTCGGCTACGGCCAGGGGATCTCGCGGGCGGGCGAGATCATCGACCTCGGCGTGGAGGCGGGCCTGCTGGAGAAGAGCGGCGCCTGGATCGCCCACCGCGGCGAGCGCCTCGGCAACGGGCGGGAGGCGGCCAAGGCATACCTCCTCGAGCACCAGGAGCTGCTGCGCCAGCTGCGGACCAAGCTGCTGGAGAAGAGCGGGATCGGCGGGAGCAAAGTTGCGGCGCAAGAGACCGACAAGGCCGAGGCGGCGGAGGCGCGGCCCGCCGCCGCGAAGAAGGCCGCGTGAGGGGCGCCTCGCTGACGATCTGCGACGCCCCGCCGGCGAACGACAACGCCTACACCGCCGGGCGGCCGGTGGTGCGCGTCCCCCGCGGCCGCGCCGACAGGACCTATGCCCGCTCGGAGAACGTCATCCTGCCGCTCCGCTTCGCGGAGCGAATGACCGGGTGGCAGCTGAAGCGCAGCTGAGCGAGAGAGGCCGCCGGGGCGGCAGAGAACGGCGTCCCTGCCGGCAGGCCTGGATCCCACCCTGTCTTCATCTCACCTTCGGGCGCGCCAACACCGGCGAAAGAGTGCGGAGAGATTCAGTCGTCCGCGGTCGGCGGCGCCGGAAGGGGCTGGGTTCGAGCCGCGGGGAGCATCCCCAGGTCGGCCGCCAGGCGCACCAGCTCGGCCAGGTTGTGAAGCCCGAGCTTGTGGTTGATCCGGTAAAGGTGACTGTCGACGGTCTTGCGGGCGATGCAGAGCTCGCGGGCGATCTCTCGGGCCGGCACACACTGCGCGGCCAATCTGAAGATCTCCCGTTCTCGCTCGGTGAGGACCGTCAGGACGTCGTCGCTCTTGCCTCGCTGTTTTTCCAGGGTCGAGAGACTCCCGACCAGGGCCGGGGCCACGTAACGCTGGCCCCGACTGACGGTCAGGATCGCCTCGACCAGGGTCTCGGGCTCGTCGCTCTTGAGCACGTACCCGGACGCCCCGGCCTCGAAGGCATCGAAGACGTCATTGACCTGGTCGTGCGCGGTCACGATCACCACGCGCGCCTGCGGGACCCTCCGCCGGATCTCTCGCGTGGCCAGGACGCCGTCCATGCCGGGCATCGCGATGTCCATCAGCACGATGTCGGGTCTGACGGTGTCCACCAGCTCCAGGCCGCGGCGCGCCGTGCTTGCCTCTCCGGCGATCTCGAAGCCCGCGGTGCCTCCCAGCGCCAGGCGCGCGCCCATCCGAAACAGAGCGTGGTCGTCGACCAGGATGATCTTCATCTGCCAGCAGGTCCCACAGGGCAGAGGGTACTCCGATGCCCGGCGTTTCGACGCCGGATTGTCGTCGGTCACCGCCTCGATGACCGCAATCACGCGCCGGGCGACCGGGGGCTCCCTGCGCGCGCACGTCGCCGCGCGGTTCCCCCTCGAGCGGGTGGCGGAAGCTCACCGCCACATCGAGACCGGCCGGACTTCTCTGCTACGAAACAATTGCTCCCAACTCGTCGCTTGCTGATGGCGGGGCGCGGGCTATGAGATAGGGCGAGCAGTTGAGACAGGGGGGGCCATGGCCGACGGACCACTTTCGACCGGGGAGCTGAACGCGCTCGATGCCTACTGGCGCGCGGCGAACTATCTGACCGTCGGGCAGATCTATCTGCAGGACAATCCGCTCCTGCGCGAGCCGCTCCGGGCGGAGCAGATCAAGCCGCGGCTCCTGGGGCACTGGGGGACCTCGCCGGGCCTGAGCCTGGCCTACGTCCACATGAACCGCGCCATCCGGGCGCGCGACCTGAACGCGATCTTCCTGGCGGGTCCGGGGCACGGCGGCCCGGCCGTCCTGGCCAACGTCTATCTCGAGGGCACCTACTCCGAGACCTACCCTGCGGTGACGACCGATGTTTCGGGTCTGCGTGCTTTCTTTCGGCAGTTCTCCACGCCGGGGGGCGTCCCCAGCCACGTCAGTCCGCCGACCCCCGGCTCGATCCATGAAGGTGGGGAGCTCGGGTACGTGCTCAGCCACGCCTTCGGCGCCGTCTTCGACAACCCGGGCCTGCTGGCGCTGGCGGTGGTCGGGGACGGCGAGGCCGAGACCGGGCCGCTCGAGGGATCGTGGAAGGGGATCAGCTTCTTGAACCCGGTGCGTGACGGAGCGGTGCTGCCGATCTTGCATCTCAACGGCTACAAGATCTCCGGTCCCACGGTCCTCGGGCGCTCGACCGACGCCGACATCGCGGCGCTGCTCACCGGCCACGGGTACGACCCACGCTTCGTCAGCGGCGATCAGCCGGCGGCGGTCCACCAGGCGCTCGCGGCGGCGCTCGACGGTTGCCTGACCACCATCGCCCGCATCCAGACCGAGGCACGGGCCGCCGGCAAGGTCGCCTCCCGCCCGCGCTGGCCGGTGCTCGTGCTCCGCACGCCCAAGGGGTGGACGGGGCCGAAGGAGGTCGACGGCGTGCCGGTCGAGGGGACCTTCCGCGCGCACCAGGTTCCGCTCGCCGAGGTCCGGAGCAACCCGGGCCACCTCGCCATGCTGGAGCGCTGGATGAAGAGCTACCGCCCGGAGGAGCTCTTCGACCAGGAGGGACGTCTGCTCGCCCCTCTGCGCGAGCTCGCGCCCAGGGGAGATCGTCGGATGGGCGCCAACCCGCACGCCAACGGCGGCCGTCTCTCGGTTGCGCTCGATCGTCCCGCGCTCGAACCGCACGCGCTCGCGGTGGAGCGACCCGGCGCTCTCAAGCACGAGTCGACGCGCCAGCTCGGGCTCTGGCTCCGCGAGCTCTACGGCCGCAACCCCTACAACTTCCGGCTCTTCTGCCCCGACGAGACCAACTCGAACCGCCTGGGCGCCGTGTTCGACGACGAGGACCGCTGTCTGGTCGAGCGGGTCGAGCCGGGCGACGACCACGTGGCGGCCGACGGTCGCGTGATGGAGGTGCTGAGCGAGCACAACTGCGAGGGGTGGCTGGAGGGCTACCTGCTCACCGGCCGGCACGGCCTGTTCGCGACCTACGAGGCCTTCGCGCTGATCGTCGCCTCGATGGCCACCCAGCACGCCAAGTGGCTGGAGGCCTGCGTCGACCTGCCCTGGCGCGCTCCGGTCCCCTCGCTGAACATCCTGCTCACCTCCACCTGCTGGCGCAACGATCACAACGGCTTCAGCCACCAGGGGCCGGGGTTCATGGACACCATCCTGTCGAAGAAGGGGACGGTGGCCCGCATCTATCTGCCGCCCGACGCCAACTGTCTCCTCTCCGTCGCCGATCATGCGATGGCCAGCCACAACTACGTCAACCTGATCATCATCGACAAGCAGCCGGAGCTGCAGTGGCTCGACCTCGAGGCGGCGCGCGCGCACTGCGCCCGGGGCGCCTCCGTCTGGCCATGGGCCGGCAACGAGGACGGCGGCGCGCCCGACGTGGTGCTCGCCTGCGCCGGCGACGTGGCGACCCTGGAGACGCTGGCCGCCGCCTGGTGGCTGCGGAAGAAGGCGCCGGGGCTCAAGCTGCGGGTGGTGAACATCGTCGACCTGATGGCGCTCTACGCCGCGTCGGAGCACCCGCACGGCATGACCGACGAGCGCTTCGCCGACCTCTTCACCGAGGACACCGACGTCGTGTTCGCCTTCCATGGCTACCAGGGCGCGGTCCACCAGGTCATTCACCGCCGCCCCAACCCGGCGCGCTTCCACGTCCGCGGCTACCGCGAGGAGGGGACGACCACCACGCCCTTCGACATGGTGGTGCTGAACGAGACCAGCCGATTTCACCTGGCGATCGAGGCGCTCCGGCGCGCGCGGCGGCCGCAGCCCGAGGCGGACCTCCTCATCGACGAGTGCCGCGCGATCCTGACGCGCCACCGGGCCTACGTGCGCGCGCACTTCGAGGACATGCCCGAGATCCGAGACTGGACCTGGACCTCGCCGTGAGCGACGCGGCCCGCCCCGGGGACGATGACTACCCCAGGCCCCGGAGCCACTCTTCGCTGGTGACGACCTCCGCCTGGCGCACGAAGACCTTTTCCAGCAGCACGCGGTGGACCTCCGGATCGGGATCGAAGCAGAGGTCGGAGAGCACCGTCAGGCGATAGTCCTTGTCGGCGGCCTCGCGGAGCGTCGAGAGCACCACGCCGCTGGTGGCGATGCCACAGAGCACCAGGTGCTGGACGTCCCCGCTGCGGAGAACGACCTCCAGATCGCTGCCGGTGAAGGCGCTCACCCGCCGCTTGGTGAGCACCACGTCGCCTTCTTCCGGCGTCAGCGCCGGACGCGGATCGATGAGAAACGCCGGGGTTGGCTGCTGCTTGTAGGCCCCGAACCCCCGGTTGCGGGCCGAGGCGTCGGGCATTCCAGGTCGGAAGCCGACCACCACGAAGCGCACCGGGATCGCCTGGCGGCGCGCCGCTTCGACGGCCGAGCGAACGCGGGCGAGATAGTCGTCCTTGTCGGGCAGGCGTTCGAGGATCCCGGGCTGCACGTCCATCACCAAGAGCGCGCTGTTCTGGGCGGGGTTGGGCATGCACCGACGATAGACTGCGCATGCGAATTGCACAAGTCACTTGCGCAAGTTACTTGCTTAGATGGCGCGCGGACGATAGATTCGGAGCGTGCCCCCGAAGTCCAAGCTCCCGGCGGCCGACACGCTGGCGGTGAGGCTGGCCGTCGCGCTCAAGCGCCTGCACGCCCGGCTCCGCGAAGCGGCCTGGTCGTCGGGGGTGGAGGTGCCGATCGCGCAGCTCTCCATCCTCAAACGTCTGCGGGACGGCGGGCCCACCACGGCGGCGGTCCTCGCCGCGGCCGAGCACGTGAGCCATCAGGCCATCGCGCAGACGCTGGTGGCCCTCAAGCGCGCCGGGCTGGTGGGCATGGCGCCCGATCCCAACGACGGGCGGAAGAGCCTGGTGCGCATCACCGCCCTCGGCCGTCGCCTGTTCGCCTCCGCGGTCGCCTCGCGCGACGCCTGGCTCGCGCACGCCATCGAAGAGACCGTACCGGCCACCGAGCGGTCCGCCCTCGAGCGGACCATCCTGTTGCTCGAACGCCTCGCCGCGGCCGATCGCCCCCGGTCTTCCGTGGGTGGGTAGGGGAGGGGGGCGATGTCGCGCGTTCTCTCGCGCACCTTCCACGCGCTCCGGAACCGAAATTTTCGGCTCTTCTTCGTCGGGCAGACGATCTCCAACACCGGCAACGGGCTGACCAACGTCGCGCTCATCCTGTTCGTTCTGCAGCTCACCCACAGCGGCTTCGCGGTCGGTGCGCTGGCCGCCTGTCAATTCGGACCGCTGCTCCTGCTCTCGGCCTGGGCGGGGGTCGTCGCCGACCGCGGCGAGAAGCGGAGCCTCCTGCTCCTCACGCAGAGCCTCGAGATGTTGCAGTCCGTCGGGCTGGCGGTGCTGGCGTTTCGTCCCGCCTCGCCCCATCCGCCGATGGTCGCGCTCTACGGTCTGGCGCTCGCCGGCGGCGTCCTGCTGGCCTTCGACAACCCGCTCCGCCGCTCGTTCGTGCCGGAGATGGTCCCCAAGGACGATCTGGCGAACGCCGTGGTCCTCTACAGCACCATCGTCAGCGTCTCGCAGGTCTTCGGGCCCGCGCTGGCCGGGCTCATCGCCACCACGCTCGGCTATGGATGGTGCTTCGCGCTCGACGCGGTCTCTTACCTGGCCGTGATCGCCTGCCTCTTGATGATGCGCGTCGCCGAGCTCTTCAGGGCTCCCCGGGCGCCGCGCACGGGCCGCGGGGTGCGCGACGGGCTGCGCTACGTGCTCTCGGTGCGTGACCTCTGGCTCAGCTTCGCGATGTTCGCCGCCGTCGGCACCTTCTCCTTCAATTTTCGCGTCGCGCTCCCGCTCCTGGTGACCCGCTCGCTCCATGGCACCGACGTCGGGTTCACCGCGCTTTACACGATCACCAGCCTGGGCGCGGTGGTGGGCGCGCTCCTGGTGGCGCACCGGAGGTTCGTCGAGCTTCGGCACGTGATCGGCGCCGCCTTCGCGCTCGGCGTGGCGATGCTCGTCCTCTCCGCGACGCCCAACCTCTATCTGGCTGCGCCCGCGGTGTTCCTGGTGGGCGGCGCGAGCATCGTGTTCATGACGGCCATCACCTCGCTGGCCCAGGTCGATACGCCGCGCGACATGATCGGCCGCGTACTGGCCTTGCAGACCGCGCTCATCGGCGGCACCGCGCTCGTCGGCGGTCCCATCGTGGGCCGGCTCGCCGACTTCGGCGGTGGCCGGGCCCCCATCGTCGTCGGCGGCCTCGTCTGCCTGGTCGCTTCGCTGGCGGCGCGCGCGGTGCAGACCGATTCATTCCGATCTTCGAAACGGCCGGCCGACAATCAATGAGTGGTCGCTCACCGCGTTCTGGCCCAGGAGGTATCGTGGGGGGGGCCAATCATGATCGTCGGCGTCATCTCGGACACACATGGATTGTTGCGACCCGAGGCGCTGACTGCGCTTCAGGGCTCAGATCGCATCATCCACGCGGGTGACGTGGGCGGGCCGGAGGTGCTCGCCGCTCTGTCGGCGCTGGCCCCGGTCACCGTCGTGCGAGGCAACAACGATCGCGGCGCCTGGGCAAAAGCGATCGCGGCCACAGAGGTCGTCGAGGCGGACGGGCTGCTCATCTATGTCATCCATGACGTCAAGGAGCTCGACCTCGATCCGGTGGCAGGGGGATTCCGGATCGTCGTGTCTGGACACTCCCACCGTCCGGCACAGGAGGAGCGCGACGGCGTGCTCTGGTTCAATCCGGGCAGCGCGGGCCCGCGCCGGTTTCAGCTGCCGATCGCGGTCGGTCGCCTCACCATCGCCGGCGGCGTGGCCCGCGGGGAGATCATGACGATCGGGTGAGGGTGAGCTCCCGCCGCCGCGGGCGGTCGTCTTCCAGCTCGTGCAGACATGCAGTCTCCCTTTGCAAAGCTGATGTTGGTCGGTGCGACGGGCAAGCCTGCGGGCTATCTCATCGCAGAATTCGATCGTCGGGGTTCACCGGCGACAACTTCGCGCGCTCGCCCACCGAGAAACGGTAAGCTGAGGCGCCCCGTGCAGCTCGTCATCGCCGAGAAGCCATCCGTCGCGCGCGATCTGGCGCGCGTGCTCGGCATCCGCGGCACCGGCAAGCACGCCCTCGAGGGGCCCGGGCGGGTCATCACCTGGTGCATCGGCCACCTCGTCGAGCTCGAGGAGCCCGCCGCCTACGATCCGGCCTGGAAGGCGTGGCGGCTCGACACGCTGCCCATGCTGCCCGCCACCTTCAAGCTGCGCCCAGTCCCGAGCACGCGCGATCAGCTGCGGGTCGTGCGGGAGCTGCTGCGCGATCGGCGCTTCAACGAGGTGGTGAACGCCTGCGACGCCGGGCGGGAAGGTGAGCTCATCTTTCGCTACGTCTATGAGCTGGCAGGCAGCCGCCTTCCGATCAAGCGCCTGTGGATCTCGTCCCTCACCGACGAGGCGATCCGGGCGGGCTTCGCCCGGCTGCGCCCCGGCGTCGAGCTGGACGCGCTGGCCAGCGCCGCGCGCTGTCGCTCGGAGGCGGACTGGCTCGTCGGCATGAACGCCACCCGGGCCGTCACGGTGAGCTCGCGGGCCGCCGCGCCGCGCCCCCGCCTGGCGCGCCCGCCGCGCCGCGGCCAGCGTGGGCAGAGCGACTCGCCGCTCTATTCGATCGGCCGCGTGCAGACGCCGACGCTGGCCATCCTGGTGCGGCGGGAGCTGGAGATCCGGCAGTTCCGGCCGTGTGACTACTGGGAGGTGCGCGGGGTGTTCGCGCCCGCGGGGGCAGAGGGCGAGGCGGCCGAAAAAGTGACCGCCACCTGGGGCGTCGCGCTGCCGGACGGCAAGGCCATCCGCTCGCGCCTCGGCGCGCGCACCCTGGCGGAGGAGATCGTCGCCCGCGGGGCGCTCGCCGCGGGTGGGCCGCACGGCGCCGTGGTCGAGCGGCTGCGGCAAAAGCGCGTGCGCGAGCCGCCGCCCCTGCTGTTCGATCTGACGTCGCTGCAGCGGACCGCCAACCGCCGTTTTGGTCTGTCGGCGACGGCGACGCTGGCGGCCGCCCAGGCGCTGTACGAGCGATACAAGATCCTCACCTACCCCCGGACGGACTCGCGCCACCTCACGAGCGACCTGGCGAAGGAGCTGCCCAAGCTGTTCGGGGCGCTGGCCGCGCTGCCCGACTACGCGCGCTTCGCGGCGCCGCTGCTCGCGAGCGCGCCCGCGCGCTCGCGCCGCGTATTCGACGACGCCAAGGTGAACGACCACCACGCCATCGTCCCCACCGGCAAGCCCGTGCGGCTCGAGGAGCTGCCCCAGGATGAGCGGCGCATCTTCGATCTGGTGGCGCGGCGCTTTCTCGGCGCCTTCCACCCCGACGCCGAGTTCGCGCTCACCGACGTCGTCATCCGCCTCGGTCCTTCGGAGGCCCCGTCAGACCGCGCGCCGCGCGCCGCGGCCGAACCGGGCGACGCCGATCTGGCCGCGGGCGCCGACGAAACGCTGGTCATGACGTTGCCGCCGCCGCCCGATCGCTACCGCGCGCGGGGACGGGTGCGGCTCGTCGCCGGCTGGCAGGACGTCGCCCAGCTCGGCCAGCCCGCTCGGCCCGGTCAGTCCGGCGCGACCCAGGGCGAGCGCGGAACCCGCGGCGACGTCGGGGACGGCGAGGGTGGGCCGACGCTGCCACCACTCGCGGAGGGACAACGCCTGGAAGGCAAGCTCGAGCTTTTGACCAAGCAGACGCGCCCGCCCCCCCGCCAC
This sequence comes from uncultured Pseudomonadota bacterium, assembly GCA_963847705.1. Classification (GTDB taxonomy): domain Bacteria; phylum Myxococcota_A; class Polyangia; order Fen-1088; family Fen-1088; genus JADGRB01. Next base: position 219,439 of record CAWKBC010000021.1, read on the forward strand.
ACGGAGGCGACGCTGCTGGGCGCGATGGAGTCGGCGGGACGCGACATCTCCGACGAGGAGCTGCGCGCGGCCATGCGCGATTCGGGCCTGGGCACGCCCGCGACGCGCGCCGCGACAATCGAGACGCTGGTCCGGCGGACCTTCGTGGCCCGCGACGGGAAGAACCTCGTGCCCACGGAGATGGGCATCGGGCTCATCGACGCCCTGCCCGAGAAGAGCCTGGCCTCGCCCGAGCTGACCGGGAGCTGGGAGGCGCGCCTGGCGCGCATGGCGCGCGGCCAGGAGACGCGCGCTGCGTTCATGGCGGACATCTCCCGCTACGTGAGCGACGTGGTGACCGCAATCCGCGGCGGTGCCGGCGTCGTGCAGGCGTCGGGAGCGAGGGCGCCGCGCCCCCCGCACCTCGCGACCGGCGCGTCGGTCGCCTCCGGGACCCCGCCCAAGCCAAGGGCGGCACCCCGGGCGCCGGGCGCGAGCGCCGCGCGCGCCCTCGCGCCGGCCGGAGGGACACCCGTGGCCGCGACGCTCGGTTGCCCGCGCTGCAAACAGGGCGTCCTGGTGGCGGGGAATCGTGGTTGGGGCTGCGCCCGTTGGCGCGAGGGGTGCGCTTTCGTGATCTGGTTCGAGATCGCCGGGCGCCGCATCACCGAGGCCGAGCTCAGCGACCTGGTGTCGAAGGGGAAGACCCGCAAACGAAAGTGGCGCTCGGTCGCAGGGACGGAGATCGGAGGCCGCCTGGTCCTGGATCTGTCGGCCACCCGCGCCGCGGGCGCGGCCCGCCTCGACGCGCCCGGCGAGTAGCAGGGCCCGGAGCGCCCGGCGCGCGCGCCGCTACATCAGCGAGAACGGATACGAGATCACCTGGCTCATGTTCGACGCCGGGAACCGCAGGCCGCCCACCACGCCCTTGATGCAGCCGGTGAGCCCGCCCTTGTGCAGGATGACCGGCGCCTCGACCTGCACGCCCTTCACGGCGCCCTTGGCCTGGATGCGGAACCTCACGGTGACGCGGCCCGGGACGTCGGTGTACTCGTCGGGCCGCGCGCGCGCGATGCAACCGAGCACGGCGTCCTCCTTCGTGCGGAAGCGCGCGTCGATCTCGTCCTGCGACAGCTCGTGCCCGACGGCGTCCTTCGAGAAGTCGAGGCGCTGGTTCTCGGCCCGGGACAGGTCCTCGCCCTGCCAGACGATCTTGAGATCGGCGGGGCGCAGCTTGACCGGCTCGGGCTCGGCGAGGGGCTGACGCCGCCCGCCGCCCGACGCGGGGGCCGGTGACGAGAGCGTGCCGAACACCTCCGAAGGCGCCGCCTCGGTCGTGGAGGCGCCGCCCGGCGCGAGCGGGGCCGGCGGCCGGTCTTCCGGCGGCGGCGGTGCGAGAGCCGGCGACGTGCCTTCGCCGCCAGCCGCTTCGTCCGATGGTGGCGAGGCGACGAAGGCCTCGTTGCGCGCGAGTCGCCGCGCGCCGCGCTTCCGCCGTCGTCGACGGTCCTTGCCGTCCTTGGCGGGCGCGCCGGCAGCCGCGACGACCGGCTTGGCGGGCGCCTGGAGGGACCGCCGCCAGTAGAAGACGCCGGCGAAGCCCGCGGCGGCGAAGACGACCAACAGCAAGAACCCCTTCAATGGCCTGGACGGAGCCTACCGGAGGTCATTGAGCAAGGCGAGGGGTCAGCGCTGGTCTGCCGGATCCCAGCCGGTGACGAGCCCTTCTTCCAGCGCGTCGAGCTCGGCCATCGCTCGCTCGTCGAGCGTGAAGTCGAAGAGGCGCGCGTTCTCGGCGATGCGCGACGGTCTGGTCGACTTCGGCAGGACGACGTTGCCGTGCTGCACGCTCCAGCGCAGCAAGACCTGCGCGACCGTCCGACCGACGCGGCGGGCGATCTCCGCGAGAACCGGGTGATCCAGCCGACGTCCGTGCGTGAGCGGGCTGTAGGCCTCGACGACGATGCCGCGCTGCCGGCAGAAGGCCGTGGTGTCGCGCCGCTGCAGGAACGGGGTCAGCTCGATCTGATTGACGGCGGGGCCGTGCCTGGCGACGCCGAGCAGCTCTTCCAGGTGAGGCACCAGGAAGTTGCTCACCCCGATCGATCGGGCGCGCTTCTCCTCGTAGAGGCGCTCCAGCGCCCGCCACGAATCCAGCCGTTTGCCGGCGACCGGCCAGTGCAGGAGGTAGAGGTCGACGTAGTCCAGGCCCAGGCGCTGCAGACTGGCGTCGAAGGCGCGCAGCGCGTGATCGTAGCCCTGGTCGTCGTTCCAGAGCTTGGTCGTCACGAACAGCTGCTCGCGCGCCACGCCGCTGGCGCGGATGCCGGCGCCGACGTCCTTCTCGTTGCCGTAGATGCGCGCGGTGTCGACGTGGCGATAGCCGACGCGCAGCGCCTCCGACACCGCCTGGCGCGCCGTCGCGCCGGCCGGCGTCTGCCAGACGCCGAGCCCGACCTGCGGAATCACGGCGCCCGAAGGCAGGGGGAGGGTGGCGGTGGTTGCGTCGATCATGGCCAGGTTCTGACATCCGGCGGTTGCGAGCGCCACGTCGGTTCCCTCAGCGAGGCGACCCCGCGCCTGGCGCGACCGTCACCGATTCAACGCCATCATCTCGGGGTAATGGTAGACGTCCGATTTCGCCGGCGGGTTCAGCGAGGTCGCGATCATCGCCCTGGCGATCTGCTCGACGGTGATCGATCGGTATTTCGCCGGCGTCACCAGGGAGAACAGAGGAAGCACCTTCTCGAGCAGCCACGGTGTGTGTTGCGATCCGATGATCATCGCCGGGCGGAAGATGCTCACGACAGCCGGACCACCCTCCTTGACCGCCTCTTCGGCCTCGCCTTTCACCCGCGCGTAGCGCGCCATCCCGGCGGCGCCCGCTCCGGTCGCCGCCGCGGTGGGATCGGCGCCGGCGGCGGACATGAACGCCAGGTGTTTCACGCGCCCCGAGGCCTTCAGCCCTCGCGCGAAGGCGGCGTTCAATTGCACGTCGACCGCGCGATGCGCGTCGAGCGCGAGCCTGGCGGTGCCGGCCCCGACGCCCAGCGCACTCAACCCGACGATGGGGCCTTCGAGCGAACGAACGGCCTCCCGGGTCGCAGTCTCCAGACTGGCCGGATCCATGGCGGGAACGAGCGTCTCGCGCAGCTCGACACCCGCCTCACCTGCCATCGCGATCTGAGCGGGCTGCGAACGGCGCCCCAGCGTCACGATGGGTGTGAACGAGCCATTGCGAATCAGCTCCGTGATGAGCGCGGTGCCGACCGATCCCGATGCCCGAGAACCATCGCCGCCTGCCTGCCCGACATGAAATGCCTTTCGTCGACGGGGCGAGGCCCGTCAGCGCTGCCAACCCCGAAGCACCTTCTCCATCCGCACCACCGGCACCGAGACTCCCGCGGAGGCCAGAGGCTCGGGGCCACCGAGCGCGCGAAAGCCGGCGCGGGCGTAGAACGGGACCGCGTTCAGGGACATCGCGCCATGGAGGCGCTTGCCGCGACGCCGTCGAACGCGACGTTCGGTCTCGCCGAGCAACAGGCTGCCGACCCCGCGCTGCTGGACATCGCCTTCCACGAACAGGGCGCGCAGCCGGTCCGTGGCGGGATCGAATTGCGCGAAGCCGACCGGCGTCTCCTCTTGCACCGCGACGAGCGACTCGAACGGGCCCAGCGCCTCGGCGAACAGGCCCTGCGCGTAGGTCAGGAACACCGCCCTTCGCTGGGCTGGGCTGTAGTGTTCACGGCAGCCGCGCTCGACGGCCCGCTCGATCAAGCCGAGGACCGCGGCGACCTCCTCGAAGCGGATCGGTCGCAATTCGAGCGAGGGCGTTCGTATCGGCGCGGAGGTGGCTGACATCACTGGGCCGGCGCCGCGGGCGCGGCGCGCCGCCTGATCTTAGCTCGTGACCGGCCGGAAGGCCGACTGGCCGGCGGATCCTCCGACATGGCCGAATCCCTCACCGAGCTCCGAGTCGACAACCGCTCTGCGGGGGCGGAATGCCCTGACGAGGAGATTCGCCCCGTTCGATCCCGTCGGCGCTGCGCTAGGGCTGCTTCGTCAGGACCGCCGGTCCGACCACGGCCGTTCCGACCAGACTCACGGCGTCGAGCGACAGCCCGCTCCCCTGGACACAAAAATTGTTGGTGGTCGAGGTCGTCGAGCCCGCGCGGGTCAAGGTCACGGTGTCGGCGCCGACGACGTAGGTCCCGGTCGCCGACACGGTCTGTCCATTGAAGGTGAACGTGCAGACGCAGTTCGTGCCCGACACGGCGCAGCCGGCGCTGGCGTAGGGCGATCCGGGTTGTGACACCAGCGACGAATAGGTCGAGTTGAACACGGCGCAGGTGGTGGCGATCGGCTGCGCGGGCGTGCAGCTCTGGGGCATGGTGAAGCCGAGGGTGCCGGAGGGGGTCACGCTGGCTGCATAGGTCAGGTCGCTGTTGAACACGTAGCTGCCGCTCTCGTGAAAGGTGGCGGCGTCGACGGTCTCGTCCGCACAACCGCTCCCCGCGGGGGGCATGGAGAAACAGGTGCTCGCCAGCTGCCAGGTTCCGAGCAGGGTGCCGCCGCAAGCGGCGAAGCCGGTGCAAGCTCCCCCGGCGCCAGCACCGCCCGCGTCTGCGCCGCCGGCCGCGCCCCCGCCGCCGGCCGTCCCGGTCGCGTCCGCACCGCCCGTCCCCCCGCGACCCGCCGCCGGGTTGCCGGCCGAGCCACCGGCGCCCGAGCTGTTGGTTCCGCCCCCGCAGCCCGCCAGGACGAGAAGTGAAATCGCCAGCGCCACACGATCGATCGAAGACCCCATCCCGCGACGCTAGTCGCGACGGTGCCCCCAGGCAACCACGAGCCGGATCCCCGCCGAGCGGCGGGAAATGAGTTAGAGGTCGATGACGACCTTGCCCTTCACGTGCCGGCCGGCCTGGAGCTCGACCGCGGTGCGGATTTGCTCGACCGGGAAGCTTGCCGCGATGGGCACCCGGAGTCGGCCGGTCGCAACCAGGCGAGCGAGCTTTTCCAGGGCGCCGGGGGCGGCGTTGGCGCCGTTGGCCGGCGTGATCCCGTCGACCTGGGCGGCGATGGTGGTGATGCGCGCGTCAGGGACGCCGAGCGCCCTTGCGGCGTGCGCTGTCTCCGTTCCATGGAGGTCGATCGCAGCGGTGATACCGCCGGGAGCGAGGGCGCGGACCCGGTCCGCCAGGCCGTCGCCGTAGGCGACCGGCTCGGCTCCGAGATCGCGCAGGAAATCGGCCGATGTCGCCGATCCCGTCCCGATCACGCGCGCCCCCGCGATCCGGGCCAGCTGGACGGCGAACACCCCGACTCCGCCCGCCGCGCCGCCGATCAGCACGGTGTCGTCCGGCCCGAGTTCGACCACGGCCAGGGCGGCGGATGCCGTGCGTCCGGCGATCGTGAGGGTGGCGGCGGTGCGGTCGTCGACGCCGTCGGGGGTGTGATGGGCCTCGTTCGCCGCGATGCCCCCGGTCGCGTCGACCACCACGAAGTCGGCGACCGCGCGGGACAGGGCGCCGCCGAACACCCGGTCGCCAGGCGCGAAGCCGGTCACCCCGTCACCGACCTGGTCGACGACTCCCGCGTAGTCGGTCCCGAACCCGGCCGGCAGGCTCAAGCCGAACCGGACGGCGGTGTCCGCATCAGCGGTCATGAACCAGTCCATCGGGTTCAGCCCGGCCGCGGTGACCCGAACACGGACCTGTCCCGGTCCGGCCTGCGGAGCGGGAACCTCGCGGACGTCCAGGACTTCGGGGCCGCCGAATGAATCGAGCCGGACCGCCCGGCTCCTGCTCGTCGGCAGTTGATCGCTCGATTCCTTCATGTTCACTGACTCCTTTGAACTGATGCTGGGCCAGACGCGCCATGCGCTGGCGACGGCGTGGCCGAATGCACTGGCGTCGGAGGGGCCGACCAAGCGTACGGCGGGGGAGCTGGCAGCGCCTGAGGCGTTGGCTAGAAAGATCCGGAATCGAACCCGGCCCTGCAGCCGGCCCGACGGCGATCGCAGGCCATCAGCGTCCAGAAACGTCAGCCCTCAGTCCTCCTTTGAATCGGCTTGTTCTTCTTCATCCCGGCGGCTGATAAAGTCGGCTCATGCGTGGGATCGTGGCGGGGGCGGCGGCCAGCATCATGCTCGTCTCTTGTGGCAGTGGAGGAGGCACCTCGTCCACCGGCGGTACCGGCGGTGGAGCACAGGTAGGCTCGGGCGGCTCGACCGCAGGGAGCGGCGGGGGGGCGGCCGGTGGAATTGACGGCTCGACTGGCGGCGGGGACGGCGTCGTCACGGTGCGGGTGGTGAACCTCAATCTGGCGAGCGGTCCGACGGCTGGACCGTCCCTCGATATCTACGACGACATGTACGACGGCAGACTCCAACCGTCGGTGTCGGGCACCCCGATCATCGCCGACCTGGCGTACGGAACTGTGTCGGGCTACGTGAACCCGCGCTTCGTCGACTCGGGAGGGACGTCAGTTCGGCTGGTCGCCCTGCCGGCGGGCAGCCCGCCCACCGACACGACGGACGCGGAACCGTTCTGGAGTGGAATCGACAATGGTTCGCATCCCCAGCTCACGATCTTACTAGACAGTGACTCCCCTTCGAGCAGCGCCCCTGGTTCCTTCCTTGCCTACACGCCGTACGTCGAAAAGGGGCAGGACTCCTTGTCGGGAGCGATGGGCCCGCTCGCTCCTCCGCCGCCAGCAGGTGAGGGCGAGTACCTGGTCAATACCTTTGCTGTCGACGACACGATCAATGCCGATCCTCCCGGCGGCTACTTCTTCCTTGTCGACGACTCCTGTACGCCGCCACTGAACGGCAGCCAGCTCATGCCTGGCCTCCCCTTCGTGGATACGGCAGGGTCCTTGCCCCCCGATGCTTACGCGCAGTTCGCGGCGGCTCCTGGCACGCATTCGATCTCCATCGTCGCGTGGAGCAATACGGCGACACCAACATGCAGTGATCTGCTCGCATCCCGGCAAGCGACCGCCAGCGTGAGCCTGGCCGCCGGGCAGCAGATACTTTCTCTCCTCTACGGAACGTCGTTCACCGATCTACATCTGCTGGTCGCGCCGATCGCTCCTTGAGCCTGGGAGCGCGATCCTGGTAGGAGGAAAAAGCGGCGACCTGCGGGCTCTCACGCGAGACGGTGAGCGCGCTGGAGAGTGCCCAGCACGTCAGCTCTCGTTGCGTCGTCGGGTCGCGGGCCCGGTGCCGTTGGTGCACATCCCCGCCAGGCAGGTGTGACCACAAATGCCGCAGTTACTTCCGTCGTTCGAAAGGTTTGTGCAGCCGCCGGGGCAAGTGGTCTGGTTGGCGGCGCAGCGAATTGGCGCAAGGGCGTCGCCCGCCAGGCCACACTGCCACTGGTCATCTTCCATCGATGACCCGTCGCGAAGGACTGGACGCAGGCCCTCCCGTTCTGGCAGGAAGATCCCGTGTCTGACGCTCCAGAGCCCCAGGGCGAGACCGAAGCACGCGCGGCGCTGCTGCAGATCGCAGGGCGGCGTACGCTACCCATTCCCACGGAGTTGATCGTCGACCACGTGCTCCGTCTACCGGGAGACCAGGACTGGCCGGTCCGTCGCGCGGCGCTCGAGGCCGTGCTTCGCCGGCTCGCCTCGGCCCGGGCGCAAGAGATCGTCGTCGTGGCCGGGCCGAAGGACGGATCGGGGGGACGACACCGCCTCGCGCGAGCGGGCGGGGACAGGGCGCTTCCCTATGACGTACGACTGTGGTCGCTGTCGCCTCCAGGCGGCGCATGCGATTGCGCGGACTTTTCGCGCGGGGCGCTCGGCATCTGCAAGCACATCGGGGCGGTGATTGCTCACCTTGCCTCCAAGCCCCGATCATTTCGGCGACTGCTCACCGCTCCGGCCGGCGTGCGGCCTGGGGTTTTCTGGGATCCGGCGGTCGACGCCGCCGTGGCGGGCGATCTGCTCGCGGCCTTTCGCTTCGCGCCTGCGCCGCGAAGAGCCGACTGGCGCCGGCGCGCGGTCTCAGCGGGGCCGGGCTTCGTTCGCGCGGGCGACGCCGGGGCGTGGCGCCTGCGTACCACCCATGCGTCCGAGCCCGTCAAACGGATGGGGCTGGTCGAAGCTCTCACCTCGCGCGTTCGGCGGGCTGGCGGGGCCGCAGACCCTGCCGCGCGCGCGGTGCTGGCCGAGGAGCACGATCGGCTCTCCCGGATCCTTCGCCTGGGCCGGGCGCAGAAGTCCCTGACCAAGGCGATGTCCGCCAGTGCGCGGCGGCGCCCCCTCTATGCGTACCAGAAGCAGGGGATAAGCCGATTCTTGCTCCAGGGCCGCTTGGTGCTGGCGGACGACATGGGGCTCGGCAAGACCACGCAGGCCGTCGTCGCAGCGACGGCTCTCTACGACGCCGGGCTCGTGCGACGGGGGCTCATCGTCGTCCCGGCGGCGCTCAAGTCGCAGTGGGAGCGCGAGTGGCAGGCGATCTCCGCAGCGCCCGTTCGCGTCGTAGACGGCGGGAGCGGCGTCCGGCGAGAGCTGTACCGGTCCATGCGCCGGGGGTTCCTGGTGACGAACTACGAGCAGGTCATCAAGGACCTGGACGTGATCGCCACATGGTCGCCGGAGCTGGCCGTGCTCGACGAGGCGCAGCGGATCAAAAACTGGGCGACGAAGACCGCGCTCGCGATCAAGCGGCTCAAGCCGGAGTACCGGCTGGTGCTCACGGGCACGCCGCTCGAGAACCGGCTCGACGAGCTCGCCTCGATCGTCGAATGGGTTGACGATCGAGCGCTCGAGCCGAAGTGGCGTCTCGGCCCGGCACACAGCACCTATGCGGACGGCGAGCGCCAGGTGATCGGCGCTCGCAACCTGGGCGAGCTGCGCGCGCGGCTGGCGCCGGTGCTCCTCCGCCGTACGCGGGCGGAGGTGCTCGGTCAGCTCCCGCCCCGCCAGGACACGACGATCCCTGTCGACCTCACCGAGCGCCAGCGCGAAGCGCACGACGCGCTCAACCAACCCATCGCGAAGTTGGCCGCCATCGCGCGCCGCCGACCGCTGGCGCCGGCGGAGTTCCTCCGGTTGATGTCGCTGCTGGCGACGCAACGGATGATCGCGAACGGGGTGGCGCTGGAAGCGTTCACGGCCACCTGGCCCGAGGTTCGAGACCGCCGGCCGACGGCAGCGGTGCTCGAGTCGCTCGACGCGCCGAAGCTCGCCGAGTTGCGCGAGCTCGTGGCCAGTCTCGTCGTCACGCAGGGCCGGAAGGTCGTCGTGTTCAGCCAGTGGAGGCGCATGCTGGAGCTCGCGGCGTGGGCGGTGTCGGACCTGCTCGCCGCCGCCGGTAAACGCGCGCTGTTCTTCACCGGCCAAGAGGGTGCGCACCGCCGGACACAGAATCTGGTCGATTTCCACGACGATCCGTCCGCATCAGTGCTGTTCCTGACCGACGCCGGCGGCGTCGGGCTCAACCTTCAGAAAGCCGCCAGCGCCTGCGTCAACCTGGAGCTCCCCTGGAACCCGGCGGTCCTCGAGCAGCGGATCGGCCGCATCCATCGTCTCGGGCAAGACCGGCCCATCGACGTCTACAACCTGATCAGCCGGTCATCCATCGAGGAGCGGATCGCCGGCCTGGTGTCCGACAAGCGGGCCCTCTTCAAGGGGTTGTTCGAAGGCGTCACCGACGAGCTGCGCTTCGACGGCGGGAGCCAGATGACGAGCTTGCTCGAGACCCTGACCGCGCCCGAAGAGGCCTCAGCTTCGGCGGATGACGCGAGCGACGACGGTGCTGACCCGCCGACCGCTGTCGTCCAAGATCTCGGCGGGGGCGACGCCGAGGCAGTGGAGCCTGGGGCGCTCGCGGGGCAAGGGGCCGCCGCCGCGTCGACCACCAGCCCAGCGCCGGCCGGGCAGGACGATGTCGCCGCGCTGTTCGGGGCGGTCGCCGTCCAGCGACGGGCCGACGGCGGCCTCGTGATTGAGGCGCCGCCCGAGGCGGCCCGCGCGCTGCAGTCTCTGTTCGAAGGGATGGCGCGGTTGATGGCCATGGCGGCCGATGGAGGCGGTGCGGGCGTCCGAGACACCGCGCCCCTTACGGGCGAAGTGGAGTAGGGATTTCGGGCCGCAAGTGTCGTGGTCGCCGGACGGACCTCGAAGCGTTCGTCGCCTCGTCCCGGGCCCAACCCACGACCGCGATCGGCTAGCGGACGCAGCGCACGTAAGCGCTGACGTTCGTCGGGTTGAACATCGTCACCGGGCTGGAGAAGTACACGGTCCAGCCCATCGCCAGCGACCCGGCGGGGTTCCCGGCCTGAAGGGTGGAGCTCCAGTAGGCCGACTGGTTGGCGGTCGGGGTCCCCGGGAACGCCGTCTGATCGATGTAGGGGGGCGCGGACGCGGAGAAGTCCATGAGCGTGTGAAGCTCCTTGACCGTCGGCAGCCGCCACCCGGAGCCCGGGAGGCCGACCGACGGACACTCGGCGATCGCGACGCTCTGGGTCTGGACCGGCAGGGTGGCCTGCTGCCAGGTGAGCTTCGTCTTGGTGTCATAGACGGTTCCGTCGCCGGGGATCACGTAGCGCCCCGGCGGGGCCGACGAGGCACCCTTTCGGGGCATGGCGAGCACGACGGCAATCGCCGCCACGCCGGCCAGCAACAGCGCCGCGCGGCCGCGCCTCATCGCACGCACCGCGCGTAGCTGTACTGCTGGCCGAACTCGTCCTGCGGGATCGCGCGCCCGTCCTGGAAGAGCACGACCCAGAAGCTCCCGGCGGCGCTGGCGGTGGTGGTCGACGTCCAGAAGGTGAGGGCGGGCGTGTTCGGAAAGACCGTCTGATCGATGGCCGGGTTCGCGTGTCCGTAGTCGACGATCGAGAGCAGCTCGATCGCCGACGGGAGCCGCCAGTTGTCGAAGCCGGCCAGCCGCAGGCCCTGGCAGTAGAGGAGCCCGTCGGCCCACCTCCAGTAGGGCGGTGGGCGAGGTGATGGGGAGCGTCTTTTGCCACATGAGACCGGTGACGCCGTCGGTGATGGTGCCGTCGCCGTTGTCCGTGTAGTGGGTCGGATTCGGCGCGCCTTGCGCGACGTCGGCGGCGTCATTGGGCATCGGCCACGCCGCCCATTTGGGGTCGAAGCAGATCGGTCCTTCGAGCCGCTGGCAGGCGAGGCCGGTGCCACACGGCATCGAGGCCTGCCAGCTGCGGCAGGTGGCGGTCTGATCGGCGCAGGTCGCGATCGTCGAATTCGCGGCGCATTCCGTGGCGCCGAGGGTAGCGCAGACGTTGTTGCAGGCTGCATCGACGCCGCCGTCCGAGGCACCTGCATCCTTCGGGGGCTGTGTGCCGCCCCCGCCGGCCGGCAGCGTCAGCACGTAGATCTTGGAATCGGTCAGGAAGGCGAAGCCGGTCGGGGCGCACTGGACGAGCGCGGTCGCGCTCTCGATGTAAGGGTCCAACAGCGGCGCCAGCGAGATGCTCCGGCGCAGGGTGTACGTCGTCCGGTCGAAGTCGAGCAGGGCCGGCTGGCTCGGATCGGCGGTGCGCAAGAACCAGACGTCCGTGCCGTTGGGATCGAGGACGGGGGCGGGGCCCGGGTACTTTGCCAGGATGCTGTCGCTGTAGGTGCCGACCTGGATCAGATTCGTTTCGTCCACCGTCTGGCCGTCGTTGGCGAAGATCAATCCGCCGCCGCTGACTATCTGGGTCTTCTGGCCGTCGGTGATGAGCCCGCTCGCCTTCGCCGACGTTGCCGTGATCGATTCCATTCCCGGGATGGTGTTGGTGTTGACGGCGAACTCGATGAGCTGGGAGGCGGACTGGAAGTTGCTGCACCCGACCAGGACCGAGGGGGTGGCGAAGGCGATGGTGTCGCCGCTGCCGTAAAAGCTGCTCAACGACGCGAGCAGCTTGGTGCCGTCGTAGAGCGCCAGGCCCGCGTAGTCGGGCGTGAACCCCGGCTGGCGGAGCGACACCATGTACTGCGTGGAGGATCCCGGCCTGGCGACGATCTGACCGGCGGTGAGCTTCGTCGAGGTGTTGGTCCCCATGGAGACGGCGGGCCCGGGCGTCATCGTCGTGAGGTCGATGCGCCGAACGGTGTTGCCTCCGTCGATCCCGGGAAACAGCTCGGGGGTATCGGGCGTGTTGATCCCGACATAGAGGGCGCTGTCGTCGTCGGAGATGGCGAGGAGACCCGGGATGCCCCCGACGGGCAACGTCCCGGTGACCTTCGCCGAGGGAGGGTCGATCGAGAGGACGACCCCCGCGTCGGGGTTGAGGTTCGTCGTGGCGTAGAGCACGCCCCGGGTCGAATCGAACGCCAGGTCGTTCGCAACGATCGGGAGCGCCTGGACCGACCCGCCGCCGTCGAGCTGCAGCACGCCTCCGTCGACGCCCTGGCCGCCGCTCCCGGTCGCTCCCGGCGCCCCGTTCGTGCCGGCGGAGCCGTTCCCTGCCACGCCTTGGTTCCCGGCGGCGCCGGTGTTCCCGGCGGCGCCCTGCGTTCCCGCGGCACCGCCGCCGCCGTGCGTGCCGGCCGCACCGGCGGCGCCGTTGGCGCCCGCGATACCAGCTCCGCCCGCGCCACCGCCGCCGCTCTTCCCGGCTGCGCCGCCCATCCCGGCGGCGCCGGCTTGCCCGGCCGAACCGCCCGTCGCCATGGAGCCGCCCGTTCCGGCGCCGCCTCCGCCGGACCCGCACCCCATCAACGCCAGGACCGACACCGAGACGACGAGGCCGAGGCGACGCATGAGCTCTCCGTTTGGCAGCCACACCGCGCTCCAGACGAATGCGCGGTCACCTGCCATTGTAGACCAATTCACCCGGGGCCGATCAGGGCGGCGTGCCGATCACGGGCGAGCGGAGGATCCACAGCTTGTCGGTGCCGCCGGACGTCGTACCGAGGAACGCCACGCCGTCGTCGCCGAGATAGATGAGGTCGGAGAAGCCGCTGATGGTCCCTCCGTCGATGCCGCTGTCGAAGGGGAGCGAGGCGACCGGGGTGAAGTTGTTGCTGTCCAGGATCAAGAGCTGCAGAAAATCCTGGATGGGGCCGCTCGTCAGCATCAGCGTGCGGGTGGCGGACAACGGCGCGACGAGGCCGCTGAAGTCGAACTTTCCGGCGCGCACCGGGTTGGTGGGATCGGAGACGTCGAGCACCTCGCCCGTGTCGGCGTAGACGCGCCCCTGGTAGTAGTGAATGACGTCGTAGAAGTTGCCCATCAACCCCTCCTGCGAGCCCAGGAGGGTGACGCCGGATGGGGAGATGGCGTACGAGGCGAACGTGAACCCCGAGTCGATGGTGTCGAGTCCGAACAGGGTCCCGGATGGTCCCGGCGCCAGCGCGCTGGTCGACAGCCTGCCGTTCGCGACGGTCGGACGCGCGACGCCGTCGTCCAGGACGGACACCTGTCCACCGATCGCGATGGCGATCGAGGTGGCGCTTCCCGGCAGCGGCGCCAGGTCGGCGAAGCCGCCCAGCGACGCGCCAGAAGGGAGCGTGTCTACAGCGACGGAGACGGGCGGCGTGTTCGAGACGTCGAACTTGCTGATCGTGCTCGACGAGTCGAACCCGAGCCAGAGCGTGGTGCCGTCGTTGGAGAGCGCCATCTGGCGGGGCGACGAAGGGATCGGCACCTTGGCCAGCACCGTCTCGCTCGGTACGTCGATCGAGAACAGCGAGTTCTTGTCGTGGGCGGCGCTGTAGGTGAGCACCGAGTAGAGCCGCGCGCGCGACTGGTCGTAGCGCATGTGAAACCCGGGGACGTCGAGCGTGTGCAGGGTGCAGCCGCCACAGACCCCACCGTACCCGCCGGTCCCCGTCGAGCCCGACGATCCACCTTGGCCCGTGACGCCGCCGGTGCCGGCCGCGCTCCCCCCCTGGCCGCCGGCGCCGGTGGAGGGATCAACGCCGTCGTTGGCCAGCATCGGGGCGTGCAGGAGCACCAGGCGTGCCGGCGTGATCGACCCTTGGGCCAGCAACGCGACCTCGTCGCCGCCCAGGTAGGCGACGTCGGTGAGGTAGTCGGACGTGCCAACCAGGCTGGTGGGGACGTTGACCGCCGTCCCCTGCTGCGCGAGCGTATCGGTGTTGATCAAGCGGATCACCCACGACGAGCTCGTCTGCGAGAGCATGCAGATACGGTTCGGGCTCGTGTGGTCGAAGAGCGTGCCCGAGACGGACAGCGTGCCGACGGGCGTGGGGGTCGACGGGGCGCTCACGTCGTACGCCGTCCCCGAGACGTAGAGGCGGTTCGCCTTGTACAGCGTCCCGGCGCCCTGGCCGCTGAGGAGGCTTGGGAAGGTCGCTTGCGCGATCCCGGTCGACAGCACGCGCATCCAGAACAGCGTGGCCGAGATCCCCGTCGACCCGAGCCCGTAGAACTGTCCCGGCGGTCCGTTGAAGATGAAGGTGGGGTACGACGTCACCTTGTTCGGGTTCGCGCGCGGAACCCCGTCGTCGTACACGGCCAGGGTGTTCGGACCGCCGCTGGCCAGCGCGGCCACCGTGTCGGGCGAGTCCGACATCGGCAGCATCGCCTGCACGTACACGCTGGCGGTATAGACGCCGTTGGAGGTCGCGCCAACCAGCCGATCCAGCGGGCCCACGACCGGCGTCGCTCCGGTCAGCGTCACCTTGCGCATCGAGAAGGATCCGTCCATCCCCACCCACAACGTCGAGGCGTCGTTCGACAGCGCCAGCGCGTTCGGGTCCGAGCCGATGGGGATCGCGGCCGTGACCGCCGGCGCCCGGGGATCGATGGCGGTGACCGTGTTGGGATAGAGCGGCGCGCCACCCTGTATGGTCACGTAGAGGCGATCGCGCGAGCTGTCGTAGACCATGTGGCTCGGCTGCAGGGTGAGCGTGGTGCCGCAGACGCCCACGCAGGGCCGCGCCCCGCCGCCACCCGCCGCGCCGCCGACGCCACCACCGACTCCGCCCAGGCCACCGACTCCGCCGAGACCGCCCGTCCCGCCGGCGCCACCGGCCGCGCCGTGCCCGCCGGAATCCGGCGCTGCCACCGCCGGCACCCGCTCCGGCGCCTCCGCCCGTTCCACCGGTCGCGCCGCCGCCGGCCACGCCGCCCGCTCCGGCGGCGCCTCCTCCCGCGCCCGCCACGCCGCTGCCGGCCGCGCCGCCCTGACCTCCCGGGCCCGCGCTCGAGCCGCCGGCTCCCCCGTGCGAGCCCCCGGCTGCTCCGCCCTTGCCGCTGGCGCCGGCCGTGGCCATTCCGGCCTGTCCGCCGTTCGCCGCGCTGCCGCCCGTCCCGGTGGTGCCGCTCGGGCCCGAGCCGCAGGCGGCCCACAACGCCAGCGAGCAGCCGACGAGCTGCCAGTGTGCCCCCGCGCGCGCCCTCAAGGCGTCCCCGGCGTGAGCGCGTAGGCGGCGAGCGTGCCGTTCGCCTGCGCGACGTACACCTTCCCGCCGGCGATCGAGAGCCATCCGCCCGGCGTCGTGCTCCAGACCATCTGCTGGGCCGCGGTGTCGAAGGCGTAGACGTTGTTCGAGCTGGCGGCGTAGACGAACCTCCCCGCCACCACCGGCGGGAACGTCAGCCCGCTGTCGGCCGCGAAGGTCCAGAGGATGCTTCCGGTGGCGGCGTCGTTGGCGCGCAGCTGCCCGCCCGAGATCGCGTAGACGACGCCGTTGGCGACCGCCGGCATGCCGGCGTAGGCGCCGCCGGCCGTCCACTCGGGCGTGGTCTTGCCTGGCAGATAGGCCACCAGTGAAGGCGGCGCTACCAGATAGATCTTCTGGCCGTCCGAGACGGGCGCGGCGTTCATGCTGTAGGGCGTCCCCTTGTACGGGACCTGGACCGACACCGTCTGCAGGACGGCGTTGGTCAACAGATCATTCGTCATCAGGTACCCGTCGACGTAGGTGTAGATCTGGCCGCCGAGGAACGTCGGGCTCCAGGAGTCCCATTGCGCGAACCCGCCGTTGAAGAAGATCTGCGTGCCGTCGGAAGCGCGCAGCCCGTAGAAGCCGCCGTAGCTCCCGCCGTCGAAGTAGAGGTACCCGGCCGGCGTCACCAGGGGTGCCCAGAGGTGATCCCACTGCGCGTTGATTGGCAGTGACCACAGCGGCTTCCCCGTCGAGGCCACGAAGCTGTACATGTACGTGCCGGGCGTGTTGTTGACCTGGGCAACGTAGACGTTCCCGCGATCCACGGTCGGCTGGCCCAGATCGGAGACGTTGCCGAAGTTGTACTGCCACAGCGTGTGGCCGTTCGAAGGATCGAGCGCCCACATCCGGGTCATCGCATCGAAGTAGCCGTTCTCGGCGACGTAGACGCGCGTGCCGTCGGAGACGACCGGCCAGAGGCCGCCGCTGGACGCCAGCGACGCGTTGACCGCCAGCGGCGCCGTCCAGGCGGGCGACAGCGGCGGCGTTCCCGTCTCATTGGCGTTGAACCCCGAGTGGTGAACGTCGCCGCCCAGCGTCGGCCAGCGGCTGGTCGGTCCGCGGCAAATCCCCTGGGTGCAGACCTCGTCGGTGTCGCAGACGCTGTCGCAGCCGGGGACCGCCGCCGCGCCGCCCGCACCACCAGCGCCTGCGCCGCCCGTCGTCCCGGCGGCGGCGCCCGCGCCTGCTCCCGCCCCGCCGGCGTTGCCCGCCGCGCCCGCCGCGCCTCCGGTCCCGCTGGCGCCCGCCGAGCTGCCGGCCGCGCCGGCGGCAGCCTGCGCGCCGGCCGCACCGCCCGTCGCCTGCGTTCCGGCCGCACCGCCCGTCGCCTGCGTTCCGGCCGCACCACCGCCGCCCGCTTCTCCGGCGCCGCCGGTCGTCCCGGCGCTGTCCGCGCTACCGCCGCTCCCCAATCCGGCCGCGCCGCCCGCGGCACCGGCGATGCCACCCCCGGCGAAGCCGCCCCCGCCATCGGTGCCGGGCTTTCCCGCCTGGCCACCGCTCCCCACTGCGCCGCCGCCCGGATGACCGCCGCCACCGCCCGTTCCGCCCTCGCCGGGGCCCGACGCGCACCCGGCAATGACGGCAATGACGAAGAGCAACGCACCCAGAGACGCCCATCGGACCAACGACCCGTTCATTGTGTCCCAGCGTACCCGACTCGAGGTGCGAAGACGCGAGCGATCAGACCGCCGCCAACGTTCGCAACCGTTACGGTTATATTACTCGCGCTGCGACACGCCGCGGGCTTCGTATGCATCGACTGGTACGAAGCCTACGCGTCCTGCATCTGGGGCGGCGGCTTTCTTCCCAGCGAAGCCGAATACGAATACGCTTGGCGGGCGGCGGCCAGCGGCGCGAATACCCGTGGGGGTCCGGTGACCCCGGGGAAATCGAGCACCTACGCCATTTCGGCTGTGACCACGGCGGAGATGGTGGCGTCTGCACCGGGCTGGTCAACCTGGCGTCCGTCGGCACGGCCGTGCGCAAGATGGCCTTTGACCGGTGTCAGGGGGAAGAAGGACTGGATGATCCTGCCGGAGAGAGCGATGAAGAATTCGTCAGAGAGCGGTCGAATATTGCGTCACATCGCGGACAAACATGGCGTTAGGGCGCGGACGGACCTCTCATCGATCACCGTTGCATCGTGGGGTCGCCGGCCTACGGGCCCGCTCCCTCCTGACCGCCCTGTCCTTGCATCAATGCCTCGGCTCTCCTCAGATCGTCGAGCGCAGCAGGATCGTTCGGCTGAAGACGAGCCGCCGTGCGGAATTCAACGAGAGCATCAGCCAGGCGACTTGTTTCCGCGAGCACGATCCCCAGGCCGGTGTGCGCACCGGCGAGGGTAGGCGCGAGATCGATGCAACGGCGGAAGGTGGCCTCGGCTTCGGCGAACTGTCCGGTAGCTGAGAGTGCGTTGGCCTGGTTGAAGAGGTACGTCGGCGAGCGCGGATCAATCGAGACGGCGGTCGCGAGTGCCTGGAGAGCGCGCGCGGGTTGATTCATCTTCATCAGCACGATGCCGAGGTTTGAAAAGTCGTCCGAAGTGACCTCGGGCGTCTTCTCGGCTTGGGCGATCGCCCGCTCGGCGTCGGAAGGCTGGTTCAAAGCGGTATAGACCTCCGCAAGGCTGATATAGGCCTTGGTGCGAGCAGGATCCTTCTCGACACACGCCTTGTAGTCAGCCAGCGCTTCCGTCAAATCGCCCCGGGCCAGCGCGGTGTCACCGAGGTTGCTGTAGGCAAATCCTGCGGCGGGGTTGACGTGTATCGTGTGACGAAGAAAGTCGGGGCTCGTCAGCCAGTGGCGACTCTGATTGAACGACAGTACGACGAGTGCGATGGACAACGCTGCGGCTCCAACCGTGGCGACCCGCTGAGGCCGTATGTGGTCGAGCGTGTCGGCGACGATGAGGCCGACACCGATCAGCGCAAGATAGACGTATCGATCGGCGACCGTCGAATAGGCTTGGTACGAGAACGGCACGAGACCCAGCGTCGGCAGCAGGAAAGTCGCGAAGACGACGGCACCGAACCAAGTGATCGGATGCCGGCGACGGTTCAGGTAAGCAGCAACGAGCAAGCCGACCGGGACTATCCAGGCCAGATAGGCCCATGCGTGAGACATCGCCGAGGTCGGTGTTCGGCCGTAGTCGACACCAAGGTTGATCGGCCAAAGTATCTTAAAGACGTAGAACGCCAAGGCGTCACCGGCGATAAAGGGTCGCTGCCACAGGACAGAAAGCCCACCCACGGGAACGCGCTGGATCGAGCGGGTCAGGAGGACGAATGGAACGGCGACCGCAGCCCAGAGCGCCGCTCCCCCGAGCGCCTCCCGCCATCGCGTCTGCAAGATGATGCGATCCGTCGCCAGCGCCACGAGGGGTAGAACTGCAGCGCTCGGCTTGCAGAGCACGGCGCAAATCACCAAGAGGGCGGAGACGGCCGTCAGCTTGCGGGAGTGGACGCTATTGCTCTCCTGTCGCGACAGAACAAATACGTTGAGCGCCGCCAAGCCGAAGGCGCTGCTGGTGAGACCGCGCAGCTCGGAGATCCAGGCGACGCTCTCCACCTGCAAAGGGTGCAGAGCGAACACCAGCGAACAGAGCAGCGCGGTGCGCGTGCGTCCCGTGAGGCGCCGCGCCAGCCGAAAGCACAACCACGCGTTACCCAGGTGCAGGACGACGCTGACCACGTGAAAGGCCGTGGGGTCCAGGCTGAGGGCCTGACCGAGCGAGCTGTCGACGTGCGACGGAACCCCCGCGAGCCTGGCGATTACGGCGAGGACTGTGTAAGCGAGCGGGATGTAGAGCTGCTGGTAGGAGTGCTGCCAGAATCGAGCGACGCTCTCCAGCGTCGGCGGGTTCAGAAACGGGTTGGCGTAGATCTGGTAGTCGTCGTCGAACAGTACGAAGCCAGCCGAGAAAAGCCGCTCGAAGGCCAACAACACGAGGGCGGACAGAGTCAACGTCGGCCACCGGAAGAACCACGGTGCTGGCCGGTCACTGTCGTCCGACGGCAGTGTCCCGCCGGTCTCTGCCGAAGGGATCGCGCGGGACGAGCGGGACTTTCCCCGTGGCCCCCGCGCCCCAGTACGTCCCCTGCTAACGCGCGTGGTTCGGTTCTTCAAAAGGGCGCTGCTCCGATTGCGATCAGCGGGCGAGTCTCATCAAGGAGAACCCATTCGCGGTCCCGTCGCTCGCACTATACGTTGTATTGAGCCAATAGGTGCCCGCGCGCGCCATGGTCTTCCGGCGCCGTCGGACAAAGCGCTGGAACGATCCGACCGAGCCGGAGGACGACTTCCGTAGAACCCTACTGCACCGACACGATCGGGCAGTTCACCAGTGGACCCGCCGCAACCATGGTGGCGGCCATGGCGGTCGTGAGGTTCGTAACCGAGCTGAAGGCGGCGTTGTCGTAGATGCTGACCGCCCACAATGGCGAGTAGCCAGTCTGGCCGGGAACGACCGACACCACATTGTGGGTCTGCATCGTGCCGGTCTCGGTCTCGAAGCCCGACGGGGGGCCGCCGTTCGGCTGGCTGGGATTGATGTTGAACGCCACGTAGATCGGCGCCGTCGGGACGGCTCCGTTCGTGACCGTCAGCGTCGCCTCGAAGAAGTTGAAATAGTTGACGACCTGGTCGCGATACCAGCCCTGCGTGAGGCCAGTCGAGCCACCGCCGATACGGAGGCTGGCGGTGGAACCCGCCGGAACCACTGGACAGTTCACGAGCATGTTGGTCGGCGTGATGGTGTAACCCGCCGCTTGAATCTCGGTGAGGCTCGCGATGGTGTTGGCGACGTAACCGCTGGGGACAGTCACCATCATCACCTGCCAGAAGTCGTTGTAACCGGTGTCACCCGGGAGCACGTCGATCACGTTGAGCTGTCCAGCCACCGGCGAAGTGGCGCCCGCGACGAAGAAGGCATAGATGGGCGCCGGCGTGGCCGGCTGGACGTCGAAGTTGTAGTACTTCACGATTTGGCCCGTCGGTCCGAGGCCTTGCGTGATGAACGGTCCCTGGTCGAAGTTGACCGCCGCGTTCGCTGCCGGGAGGCCGTTGCTGGAGCTCCGGACTTGCAGGTGGCCAGCCTGGGCTGAGAAGCGATCGACCGAGGCTACCGTGGCGGTAGCGGGATCGTGGACCGTCGCGGCACCGCCAGTGCCACCGGCTCCGGTCGGCCCACCGCTCGAGCTGCTGCAGGCGGAGAGGGCGATTACCCCACAGCCGGTGACGGCGCGGACCAGCGTGAACAGACGCAGACGACGCGGACGTGAGATGTGTGACATGGCTTGTCCTCCAAGGTGATTCGAGAGCTGCTGGGGCACCTACGCCGGCCGGTGGTTTCGGTTACGGGACATTCGCCTGGTCATGAGAGGCAGCCCACAGGACAAAACAGGGAGGGGCGGCGTTCCGCCCGGCGGGCAATGAGCTGGATGGCCGACGGTAACGACCCCCCGCCTTGCTGACGTCGTGTTGACGTCGTCATCGGGGGAGGAGGATTCGGTGGACTGGGAGCGGCGAACGTGGCCCTAGGGACAGCAGCCGCCGCGATGAGAGCTGAGCAGAAGGGGCCCCCGACCCACGACGTCGGCGAGGGACCTCTTACGCCCCTCCATGTCGCGCGCATGCAGATCAGGAACGTGCGTACCCACCTCCGTCGGGGAGCTGGCCCCCACCTTCCCGCCACGTGACGAGTTCGAGCGGCTGCATCCCACGGCCGCAACTGCTACCGTGACCAGCACGCCTCGCCACGTCAGCCGCGGAGGCGCCGGAGCGTGTCGAGGAGTGCGGCGGGTTCGAGCCGCTTGGTGTAGTCGGGATCAGCGAACGCGAGCCGTACGATACCCGCCGAATCAATGACGAAGGTGCCCGGGACGGGCAGCTCCCAGGAGTCGTCGCCATTGAACTTGGGAGGTTCGTTCCCGAACATCTTCTGGAGGGACTGCAAGCCATCGGAGAGCTTGAACACCAATCCGTACGCCCGCGCGACCCCGTTCCGTGCGTCGCTCAGAACGGAGAAGCGAAGGCCTTTCGTCTCGGCCGTCGAGAGCGAGTTGTCAGGCGTCTGGGGCGAGACTGCGATCAACTTCGCACCGAGCGCCTCAATCGCAGGCAGGATGGCCTGATACGCCCGCAACTGCAGGTTGCAAAAGGGACACCAGCCGCCACGGTAGAACGTGACCACGGCCGGTCCCTTTGCGAGGACCTCAGCGAGGTGGACTGTGCCTCCACGCGCCTCGGGTAGCGTGAAGTCGGGTGCGGGCGACCCGACCTTTGGGCTCTCTGCGCCGTAAGAAGAACGGGCCAGGCGCTCGAGCTCGGCGCCGGCGGCTCTCAGCACCTCTGGCGGAGCCTGGCCCGCGACCTCCCTTTGAAACAGGCCGATCGCATCTTTCAAGCTCGTGGCGCTGATCTCAAAGGTCATGATGCGATCCTTGGTCCCTCGATGGACCGTTCGATGCGGTGGAGTGCTCTTTTCAGGAGGGAGGCTTGGGTACGTCAAGCCGGCGTCAGGTTGTCGCCCGTCGCGCAGGAGCCCGTGTTCGACGGAGCACCGGCGCGCTTTTGGGAAATCTCCCGACGACTCGCACGGCCTGGTGGGCGCGCGCCGATGTTTATTTTGCGGGCATGGCGACGATGCGAGTGGTGCAAGTGGCGAAAGCGGGCGGTCCCTTCGAGCTGGTCGAGCGGCCAATCCCGGATCCTGGTCCGGGGACGGTGAGGGTCAAGGTCGAGGCCTGCGGCGTCTGCCACAGCGACGTGATCGTCAGGCAGGGGGCGCTGCCCGTCACCTACCCGCGCGTGCCCGGACACGAGGTCGCGGGTGTCGTCGACGCGCTCGGCGCCGGTGTCACCGGCTGGACCGTCGGCCAACGCGTGGGGGTCGGCTGGAATGGCGGCTATGACGGCGTCTGTGCCGCTTGCCGCCGCGGCGAGCTCTTCGCGTGCGTTACCCGTCCGGTGACGGGCCTCAGCTTCGACGGAGGGTACGCCGACTACATGCTCGCCCCCGCCGCCGCGCTGGCGGCGATCCCCCCCGAGCTGTCGGCGCTCGAGGCGGCGCCCCTGATGTGCGCGGGCGTCACCATGTTCACCGCGCTGCGAAACGCAGCCACACAGCCGGGCGATCTGGTCGCCGTGTTCGGCCTGGGGGGCCTCGGCCACCTCGGCGTGCAACTGGCCGCCAAGATGGGCTTGCGCACCGTCGCCATCGCGCGCGGCGCCGACAAGGAAGTGCTGGCCCGGAAGCTGGGCGCCTGGCGCTACATCGACAACCAGGCGGGCGACCCGGCGGCGGCACTGCAGAAGCTGGGCGGCGCCAGAGCGGTCGTCTCCACGGTCACCGACGGCACCGCGCTGGCGTCGGTTCTGGGCGGTCTCGCGCCGAACGGCAACCTGATGGTCGTGGGCGCCGCCGGAAACATGACGATATCGACCAGCGCGCTCCTCTTCGATCAGCGATCGATCCGGGGCGTCTACTCCGGCGTCGCGAGCGATTCGGAGGCCACGATGGCGTTCAGCGCCCTCACCGGCGTGCGGCCCATGACGGAGGTCTACCCGCTCGAACGCGTCGACGAAGCGTACGACCGGATGCTGAGCGGCGCCGTGCGCTTCCGCTCCGTGCTGGCGATCAGGAGTCAGTAGAGGAGCCCGGTCATCTGGTCATGTCGAGCACGGCGCGGAGGCCGCGTCGAAGCGCGGCTTCCAGACCCGGAGCGCGGAGCTCGACCTGGCGCGCTTGCTGGGCGAGCCGGATTGATCGCGAAGGCTCGCAGCTTCACCGACCTTTACCAGGCCATGGTCGCCCTCTACCCCAAGCGCGTGAACCGCGGCGTCCTCTGGAACGCGGCGAAGTCGTTCATGTCCTGAGCTGGTCACCTCGACACCGGGCTTGGCTTGGTCACGCCTTCGCTTCAGGCACCCGACCGGCGGCCTGGGAGAGCAGCGCCTCGACCTTCGCGTCGAGATCGCGCGCGACCTGGAGAGCGTGCGGGTCGCCGTACGGTGCCAGCAGGCTCGCGACGCGATCATAGGAGAGCTGCACCGCGCCCTGGCGCTCGTCGATCAACAGGGTCACCGGCGCGTACGAACCGGCGTCGGGGGTTCCGCGCAGCATCTCCCGCATGGTGACCGGGTTTCCGACAATCAGTCGGAGCACGTTGCGCTCGATCGGAGGCGCGTCTTTCTGCAACATCACGCCGAGATCGAAGCGCATGAATTCCATCAGCTCCAGCGGCCCCGCCGCCGCGGCGACGAGCTGGTTCACCTCGTCGGGCGTCGCGGCCGCCTGTAATTTCTGAAAGAGCTCACCGACGTTCGGACGACCGAGCGCCCCCTCGATGTGGGCGACGACCTCGGAAAAGTTCCGCGAAGTCGTCAGCGTGACTCTTTCACCGTTGAAGGCGTGGATGGCCATTTTCGTCTCCCTTGCGATTTGCGGCGACTGCTTATCGCCCGCAATGTAGGGGCGTGGCTAAACATGGGGGCAGAAAAGGAGCTCCCCATGAACATCTTTCGACGGTCCGTCATCTACCGCTGCCTCGGCGCCGCCACCCTCCTCGCGCTCGCCGCTTTCTGCAACGGCACCCCGGCGAACGCCGCCACTGAGGAGGAGGCGCCGGCCTCGCCGCTCCAGGGTCACGCCAAACCGGCCATTCTCCTCGTTCACGGAGCTTTCGCCGACGCGCTCGCCTGGCAGCAGGTCATCGCGCTCCTCCAGCAGCGCGGCTACACGGTCGTCGCCGTCGAGAACCCCCTCACCTCTCTGGCCACCGATGTGGCCACCACCCAGCGCGCCATCGCCGCCCTCGCCGACAAGGGGCCACTGGTGGTCGTCGGTCACTCCTACGGCGGCATGGTCATCACCGGCGCCGCGGTCGGTGTGCCCCAGGTCAAGGCCCTGGTCTACATCAACGCCTTCGCCCCCGACCCCGGCCAGTCGGTCAGCAATCTCCTCGCCACCGCCCCGCCCACCAAGCTCGGGGCCGCGCTGCTGCCGCCGGACCCCGCCGGGTTCCTGTTCGTCGATCCCGCCCTGTTCCGCGCCGCCTTCAGCGCCGATGTCTCGGTCGCCGAGTCCAACGTCGCGGCCGTTTCCCAGAAGCCGATCTTCGCCGGCGCCTTCGGCGCGACACTCGCCGCCGTCGCCTGGAAGACCATCCCTTCGTGGTACCTGGTCGGCAAGCAGGACCAGGCCATCAACCCCGACTCCGAGCGGGCGATGGCGAAGCACATCGGCGCCCACACCGTCGAGATCGACTCCAGCCACGTCTCCTTCATCTCCCACCCCCACGCCGTCGTCGAACTGATCGAAGAGGCGGTCCACGGCGTGCACTGACAACGACGCCTCCCCTGGCTCGTACGCTGGAATGACCCGTGCTCTCCACTCGGTCAATTGCCACCGTGGCCGCCGGTGTCGTCTTCATGATCGCCACATCGCCAGCTCAAAAGTCGCGACGGGGGCCTTGTCGGTCCAGGACAGGTGCATATACCGGGGGCCGAGTTCCCTACCCACACGCCTGATACCATCAACGGCTCTCCGCCCGGGGGCGCGGCGACACTCCGAAATGTCACGCTCGGTAGACATTCTGTTGGTCGACGACGAGGCCAGAAACCTCGATACCCTGGAGGCGATCCTGGAGAATCCGGGCTATCGGCTCCTTCGCGCCGAGGATGGCGGTCGCGCGCTGCGCCTGCTTTTGGAGAACGACGTCGCGGCCATCGTGCTCGACGTCAGGATGCCCGAGGTGAACGGATTCGAGCTGGCGCACGTGATCAAGAACACCCGACATTTCCGTGAGACCCCGATCGTCTTCTTGACCGCCCACCTCAGCGACGATCAGCAAGTCATCGCAGGCTACGACGCGGGCGCGGTCGACTACTTGATCAAGCCGGTGAACCCACGGGTGCTCCGGCAGAAGATCGCCGTGTTCGCCGAGCTGTTTCGCAAGACGCGCGAGCTGGCCGAGCTGAACGAAAGGCTCGAGGAGCGGGTGCGAGAACGGACGACGGAGCTGGAGCGCTCAGAGAAAGCGCTGCGAGAAGCCGCCCAGCAGAAGGACGAGTTCTTGGCGATTCTCGCCCACGAGCTCCGCAACCCACTGGGACCTCTGCGCTCCGGCGCCGATCTGCTGCTCCGGCGAAAGAGCGCCGAACCGGTCGTCGCACGTACGCTCGCCGTGATGGATCGGCAGCTTCACCACATGGTTCGGTTGATCGACGACCTGCTCGACGTCTCTCGAATCAGCCAGGGTCAGCTGAAGCTCAAGAAGGAGCCCGTCGACCTCGGCGAGCTCCTGGCGTCGACGGTCGAATCTTTGCGCTCGGCATTCGAGAGGCACCACCAGCAGGTGGTCCTCGAGCGCGTCGACGAGCTGGCAACCCTGGCGGATCCGACTCGTGTGGCCCAGATCGTGACCAACCTGCTCACCAACGCCGCCAAGTTCACACCGGAGAACGGCGGGATCCGGGTCCAGTTGAGCCGCGAACGAGGGCGCGCATTGATCCATGTCACAGATACCGGCCCCGGCGTGTCGGCCGATCAAGTTGACCGCATCTTCCAGCTGTTCGCGCGCGTCGACCGACCCGGGGTGGCAGGTCAGGCGGGGCTCGGAATCGGTCTGGCACTGGCGAGGCGTCTGGCGGAAATGCACGGCGGCGCCTTGACCGTGGCGAGCTCCGGCGAAAGCTCGGGCAGTACCTTCACTCTTTCGTTGCCGCTCTTTGCGGCGGCGTCCACGTCCGCCGATGTGCGGCAGCACGAGGCGGCGGCGAGCGAAATGACCAATCACCTGCGAATCGTGATCATCGAAGACAACGAAGACCTCGCGGGGTCACTCAAGGATCTTCTTGAAGAGGCGGGACATAGCGTCTGGTCGACGCCCAGCGGCTCCGCCGGCATCCACCTGGTCCAAGAAGTGAATCCGAACGTCGTGCTTTGCGATCTTGGGCTGCCCGGGATAGCAGGCGTCGAGGTCTGCCGGAAGATTCGCGCCCTTCCCAGCGCTGTGCGGCCGCTCATGGTGGCCATTACCGGATGGGGAAGGGAGGAGGACCGTCGCGAGACCTGCGAGGCTGGCTTTGATCATCATCTGCTCAAACCGGTGGCGGCCGATAGGTTGGAACAGTTGCTTCGCACCGTGACGAACAAGCACGGCTGAGGTCACGTCGCACGGGTCGCCCGCCTCTAGCGGCGCGCGACCTTCTGGAGAGCGAAGGGTTGCGAGTGGCCGTGGCTGGCGATGGTCGCGAAGCGCTGGACCTACTGCGGGCTGGATTGAGACCTTCGGTTATCGTGTTGGACGTGACAATGTCTCGGATGGATGGTTTGGCCTTTCGCCAGGCTCAGCTGGACGACAGCGAGCTGAGGACATCCCCATGTGATCGTCGCCACGGCTTCTCGCTCTAGTGCGGAGACAATCCGGAGTCTGTTGGGTGACGTAGAGTGTCTTCGGAAGCCCTTCGACCCTCCGACCTTTCTCGAAGTGATCGCTGCTGCGACAACGGGCTGAGGGCGCCGTCGGTGTCCCTCCCGAAGCGGATGGTGTTGACGCCCCTCGTGCGTGGCCCCCGAGCATGACGGACCGGTGATGCGGACTCCCCTTCTCGCGATCCGTCCTTAGATCGGTGTCGGAGGATCCTAGTGAGGAGAGCATGGATGTTCGCGACGCTCGTGGCCTCAGCCTTACCAGCCTGTGCGACGGCACCGCCGGTCGCCGTCGCGGGCGGGCATGCGGAGGAGATCGTCTTGGCGGCCCAAACCGATGCGCTGATTCAAATGCGCCGGTATGGCTGCACGGCTGAGCCGTGCCCTGTCTACGAGGTTTCGATCTTTTCCGACGGGACCGCTGTCTACGACGGGCGGGCGAATGTCGGCGTGATCGGACGTCGCCAGGCGCGACTCGCATCCGGAGAGCTGAACGCGCTCATCACAGCCCTCGACGCGATGAAGTTTCTCGACAGTGCCGAAGACTGTTGCACCTGCCCCAAGGCCGACGATCAGAGGCTGGTCACCGTCGATTATCGACCCGGTACGGTGGTGAAGACTGTCCAGCATGATCAGAATTGCTCGCGAGCGCCGTCGGCTCTCTGGGCGCTCGAGCGCGAGATCGACCGGAGTACGGGCGCCGGGCGTCTGGCCGCCCTGCCAGTTCGGAGCAACATCGCGCTGGGGAGCGCTGGAAGCGCGCCGAGACAGTGAGGCCAGAGCACTCGGTTGATGGACGACGCCTTCGGCGCCAGAGCGGCCGGAACGCTGGACGAAACGAGATGCTCCGACCGCCTGATTCGCGGAATCGTTTTCCTCGTGGGCGCCCGATGACCGAGACGCTGGCCTGGGGCGGAAGGGCACCCTGCGCTTCAATCTGCCGATTGTTCTTATCGAGCAGCGGTTGACCAGCACTCGCGGCCGGCTGGCAGGCTGTAGACAACGACGGCGTCGGGGCCGGTCGAGAAGCGTCGTTCCGAGACTAGCCGCGCACGATCGACCGTCCCTTGAAGACGGACTTCCGGATCGAAGTCGGGATCGAACGCGTTGAAGGTCGTGATTCCCGTGTCGACGTAGAGGATCGGCCCCCTGAAGCCGCCTGCCCGCGACCGGCGCACCCGTCCACAAAAGTCGTAGGGTTCCGACGACGACGCCGCCGTCCGGGAGCGGAAGATCCACTGCTCGTTGCGATGTTCCCGGGGCGGCAGCAGCGCGCCCGCATCGGTGACCACCCACAGCTGGTCGCGCAGCGCCTGCGGCAGCACGTTCGTGAGGCAGCCGTCGCGACAGCGCTGCTCGAGGTACGGGACTGCCGCGTTGATTGCCCGGCTGTTGGAGATGTTCCCCTTGCCGGCCGCGATCACCAGCGTCAGCGCGGCAATCACTGTCGCAGCGCCGAGGGCGCGCGCGCGGTCTGCGCGAAGGCGTGCGCCCACCAGGTCCGCCCCGCGCGCCACCATCAACACGAGCGGGACCGCGATGCTCACGTAGTACGCCGGGTTCTGCTGGGGGATGAACAGCATGCCGAGCGGCAACAGGTAAGCCGCGAGCAACCAGACTCGCGGCCGCCCCTGCCAGGTCGGCACCGTCGAATCGGAGGGGCGCGCGCTGGGACGAACCCCCACCACGGCGAGCGCGACGCCCGCCGGCGTCAGCCCCTGGAACCACGACAGGGCGGCCAGCTGGTCGAACGGCTTGGTCAGGAACCGGAAGAGCGCGAATCCCGGATGATGGACGAGCGCGTGAAACAGGCTGCCGTGGTTCTCGGCGAAGGTGCCGAAGATTCCGGCCGAGGCCGCGTAGCGCTGATATTCGGTCGCATGGGGGTGCGGATACATGAGGAGCGGAAGCCCGTCATAGAAGGTGTAGAAGGCGTAGGTCTTGTCCGCGCCGGAGTCGGCGCCGAGCGCATGCCGGAGAGCGGTCACGACCGTCAATCCCCCCATCGCCCCGAGGCCCAGCGCCAGAGCGGCGCCGCGACGCCGGGGCACATCCAGCATGGGCGCTCCAAGGAAGGCGAAAACCAGCGCCGCCCCGAGGCAGGTCGCGAGCGCCTCGTACCGCCCGATGCTCGCCAGACCGGCAAACACGGCCGCGAGCACGACCGCGCCCGCCATCCGGAGCCGCGACCGCGTCGCTGCGGCCGTCGCGGCCAAGGCGACCGCGCTCGCGGCGAGCCCGGCGCCCAGGCTGACACCGAGGTTGTTGCGCCCACTCTGCGAGGCAAGCAGCGGGACCAGGGCCAGCGTTGCGACGAGCGTTCGCCGCCGCCGAACCGCGATCTCGGGCCACACGAAACGCGCTATTCCGAGCGCGCCGAGCGCCAGCAACAGGTGCGCGAGGAGGTAGACAACTTCGTTGGCCTCTCGGGCGTCGAGGCGGAGGTGCCTGGCCGCGACGAGAGCGAGGAAGGCGAGCGGCTGCTCCTCGACAGGCTCCGCCCGCCCGAGCGCGATGATGCGAGCCCGCTCGAGATAGAGGAGATTCATCCACCCGAGATCCCACCCATAGCGAGCGAGGTAGATCAGCCGCGCGGCCAGCACCGCGGCCAGCGCCCAGAGGAAGGTCGACGGCGACCAGCCGCCACGGGGCGGCAGCCCGCCGGCCTCGCGCCTCTCTCTCTCCAGTCGCTCCATCGGCAGCCCCGCTTGCGTCCCGGCCCAGAGGATGGACGGGTAGACGGCAACACGCTCTCAGCCGGAGCCGCATTTCGCGTCGACGTCTGAAACGCGGCGTGCGACCTCTCGGAGAGCGAAGGATTGAGTGTGGCCCTCGCAGCCGATGGTCGCGAAGCGTTGACCTTCTGCGGCCTGGATTGAGACCTCCGGTCATCGTGTTTCGGCCGGACGGCTCATCAGCGAACGCTCTTCACCTGTTTGGTCGGCGCGGCAATCGCCTGGCCGGTTCTCCTGTTCGGGATCGTGGTTCCGAAGATTACCGCGCAGGTAATCGCGTTCGTCCCCCTCCCGGCCAGCATACCCAACTGGGCCGTTCGGACCGTATGGATGGCATTGGCGATTCTGATTCCGATCGGGATCGGGTGGCGGTGACCATCAAGGCACCAAGAGCCGCGGGCCGCGAACGCATGCTCGCGAGCGTGCTCCGCGGATTCCCTCTTACGGACTACTCGTATCCCGCGAGGGGAGCCCGAGCGACGAATCTGATCGAGCCGACCGTCGCAGTTGTCGTTCCGCGCACGATGGCCGACGGAGACTCTAACGTCATCTCCTTGGAGCAGCTGAGACCTCCGTGGCTCATGAAGCGGAGCTCGAACGTCTGGGTTTGTTGCGGACCCAGCGACATCGGCCTGTATGAGAACCACGTCGAGGTCGGAATCGATCTGCCATCGGTACCCGTGAGGTGAAAGCCGTTACGGTGAATACCAAGCGTCTCCAGTTTGTTGTTGCGGACCTCAATCTGTACCGTCATCTCCACAAGGTCGCTCCCTGGCAGGTAGTTGTCGATGGTCTGGCTACACCTCTGGCCGAGAACGGCGACTTGAACTCCGTCCGACGTGGTCACGTCACCGCTGTTTCGGATCGGAGGCTGAAGACCGCATGCAGACGCCACCATGGTGAGTCCGAAGGTCACGACGGCCAAGTTGCTAACCCTTGAGATCATGTCAGAGACCGTTTCACGTTGGTGTCGAGCTTGCCACAGGTCAAGGTGGGGCGGCTCCAAAGCCGGACGTGCCGAGGCCCCTTTGGGACGATGTCGGTACGGACATTCTCTCGACCAACCGGAGTGTCGAATCCCACAGGGCTCCACCCCCAGATGTGTCGAGGCTGACCAAGACGCCGGATGGGATGAGTCCGCTACGGTCCGCCCTGTAAGGCTTCCGAGCCTCCCTGTCGGCCAGGAGCCGGACCTTAGCTGGATCGAAGGTTATCGGATCGGTGGTCGAGTTGGTCACCTCGACGCGCACCTGCAGGCCGAGAGTGTCACCGTAAGACCACTTGCGATCGATCATCCGATCGCACATCCGATCGCATTTTTGATCGACCAATCCGACACGAACGCCGTCTGCCTCGACCGCCGGACCTGCGCGGAGAAACGGATGTGCAGCGCAGCCACTCCCGAGCACTGTCGAGATGACCAGTAACGCAGTTCGACCGCCTGACTCTGTTCCCCGAGCGTCAGTGAAGAGGTTGGAGTAGGCAAATCCGTGATCAACGTGAAGATGGGTGGCCCTCACATGGGAAGTTGTAGGCGTCACCCGCCAGAGGAGGTGTCCCATGTGGAAAAGGATGGGTCGCTGGGGCGTCGCGGTCGCGAGCTCAGTCATGTTCGTCCTGCCGGTGTGTCGCGCCCGCGCGGACGACCAAGACACGGCCGGTACCGCTCAGCAAGGAAGCGCCCCCGTGAAGGATGATTGGATCACCTCTCAGATAAAACGGACATTGAGCACGGCCGTGGCAGGCTCAAACAAAATTGACGTCGACACGAAGAATGATGTCGTGACGCTGTCAGGCTCCACTCCTTCGGAGGCGGCGCGAACGCAAGCCGTTCAGGTTGCCCGGGGCACCGAAGGAGTGAAGCAGGTCAAGGACGAGATCAAGGTGAAGCCCGGCAAGTGACCCGGGTGGTCCTTCCTGGCGATCCGCCTCACCGCGTTTGAACCACGATGCTGCACCGCGCTCCGCGGGTGCGCCTCTTGCAGTCTGTCGAGGCGTTCGACTGTGAAGACTGAGAAATGAAAGGCGACTACCACGTCATCGCCTGATGACACGAGCGGACCGCCACCGGGTGATGCCGCCTCGGGGACGCGCGGCGGCCGCGGAGCAATGCCTGCGCTCCTTGGGGTGATGTGGTACCAAGGAATGACCGTTCCCCTCCTGGCGATCGCCTCGCCATGGATCGCGCTGCAGTTCAGCCTCGATGCGCGTGCGATCGCCAGGCTGTACGCGGTCATGTCGGTGTCGGCTCTCATCACTTTCGGGGCCGCTCGCCTCGCCGACCGCATCGGCCGCCGTCTGTTGCTGATGGCGTGTTTGATCGCGGCGTCGGCGACTGCCGTCTGTGCCGCCCTGGCGCGCTCCACCGTCACCTTCGCCATCTGGGAGTTCCTGCGCTTTTCGACCGTCGGTGCGGTCGCGAACAGTGCGTACACACTGCTCGCCGAAGCCGCACCCGACTCCTCGGCACGGGCCTCGGCGCTGGGAAAGGGCGGCATGGCCGCCGCCGCGGGCGGGACCAGTCTGCTCGTGTTGATGCCGCTCTTCTCGATCTGGGGCCATTCCTTCAGGTGGGCGTACGACTTGTCCGCGATTGGCGTCATGTTCGTTCCGGCGCTGCTTCGCTGGGTGCCGGAAAGCCAGCAGTGGAAGCGGGCCCGCGTGTCCGGCGTGGTGGAGCGCTCATCGGCGTTTGGGGTGTTTGGTGGCCGGTGGTCGCGTCGCGCGGTGGCGATAATTACTGCCAGCCTCCTCAATGGGGTCGAGGGGGCCGCCGTCGGCGCGTGGTCCTACTATTACGGGGTCTTGGTCGTCGGCATCTCTCCTCAGCTCATGAGCCTCTTGTCCGTCATTGCGACCCTTCTCGGGTTCGCCGGGTTTCGGGTTGGAGCGTGGGCCGCCGAGCGCGTTGGCCGCGTTCCGACCGCCGTCGTCTTCGGAGCCTTGCACCAGGCCGCGGCCCTCTGGCTCTACCTGGGGCCGGTCAAACACGTCTTCAGCCCACCGCTCTGGATTGGGGTCGGTCTCTGCCTCAGCGGCTTCGGCGCCAGCGCTTCCGGAATCGCCAAGTCGACCGCCATCGTGGAGCTCTTTCCCACGCAGTTGCGCGTCACGATCCTCGGTTGGGTCGCGCTTGCGGGGGCGCTCGCCACCGGCTGCTCGAACATGCTGGTATCGGTCTTGGTCGGCCCGCTGGGAGGGATCTCGAGAGCGATCGCGGTGCTGTCGCTCTCGGGCGTCCTGGGTCTGGCGGTCTTCGGCCTCCTGGTCGATGAGACGCGCGGCATGAGCCTGGAGCAGGCAGCGCTCGAAGAAGGGCGGCCGACCGGATGAAGCTGCTGAACGCCATCGGGCGCAGCGGCCCCGCGCTTCTGCTGCGCGCGCGAGACTTTCGCCTCATCTGGCTCGGTGAGGTCGTCTCTCAGATCGGCGACAGCCTCAATAGAGTGGCGTTGCTCTGGTTCGTGTACCAGACGCAACACTCGGCATTGAAGACATCTGCCGTCGGTGTCTTGCAGACGCTGCCGCCCCTGTTGCTCGGGCCCCTGTTCGGCGTCTACCTCGACAGAGTTGCCAAGAGGCGCGTGTTGATTGTCGTCAGTCTCGTGCATGGTGCTCTCGTCGCCTTGCTGCCACTGCTCTTCTGGCTGGGGCTACTCACGCTCGTTCGGCTCTACGCGCTCGTCTTTGTGACCTCTGTTGTGGCCACCTTCTACGGGCCCGCTCTGACGCTGATCGTCCCCCTCGTCGTTCAGACTGATGAGCTTCGTGCCGCCAACGCCTTGATTCAGAGCACCAGCACAATTGGGGTGTTGCTCGGGCCCGTGGTGGCCAGCGTCGCCATCGCGGCGCTCGGCGCCGTCAACGTTCTCTACCTGGACGCCGCCACCTTTCTGTTCTCCGTGGGATGCATCTGGTTCGTGAAGGTGCGCGAGAGTCCTTCGGTCGGGGAGGGACGGCTTGGCCTGTTCCGGTTGCTCCAAAACCTCCAGGACGGTCTCCTGTTCATGCTTCGAAAGCAGACGGGGATTCTTCTTCTGACGGTGGTGACCTGTCTCGAGAACTTCGGAGCCAGCGCCTTCATCTTCCTGTTGCCGACCCTGGCGAAGCAGAATGTGTCGGCGCATGCGCTTTCGATCGGCGGTTTCTGGACCGCATTCGGCACGGGGATGTTCCTGGCCACCCTCCTCGTCGCCTCACTTCGAGACGATCCGAAACGTGGCCTGATGTGGTTCGTCCCCGTCGGGTTGGGCTTGGGTGGCGCCGCGGTAGGGGCCCTCACCCGTGCTCGGGGGTGGCTTGCACCCGCGGGGCTGATGATCGTCGTTGGCTTCGCCACAGCCTCGCTCGCACCTGTGGTCATCACTCTGTTGGAGGAGGGCACTCCTGAGGGATTGCGCGGACGAGTCCTCTCGACCTTCAATGCGGCGAACATGGCGATGGCGATGGTAGGCATGTTGGTGTTCGGATGGGCGGCGGACCATCTCGGAGAGACTCCAACTCTTATTGCGGTCGGGATTGTGATGGCCTCCGCCGGTGTCGTGTTGGGTGCAATAAGCTGGACCAGGTCGGCGCGGAGGCTGTTGGTGAGGTCCCCTCCCCTGTTCGGGAGGACAGCCGGGCATCTGGGTCTCGACAGTCGTGATCACGCCCAGAGGCAGAGCGGTCGCGAATAGGACACCGGTTGTTACGCGCGCGACCCTCGCCACCCGTGCTGCCTCGGTCGCCGATGGCGAAGGCCGAATGGCATTCGTCTTGCTGCTCCTCGCGATGACTCACTGCGCTTCGCCGCAAGTAGAAAGAGCGACATGAAGATTGCCCAAGTGGCCCCCTTGTACGAAAGCGTCCCTCCCCAGGCGTACGGCGGGACGGAGCGTGTCATTCACTATCTGACGGAAGAGCTTGTTGCGCTCCGGCATGAGGTCGTGTTGTTTGCGTCCGGTGATTCGCAGACGAGTGCGGAGCTCCAGCCTTGCTGCACGCGCTCGCTTCGACTGGAACCCGAGCTTCGAAGTCCGCTCGCCTACCACACTGTGATGCTCGAGAAGCTACTCTCAGAGCGCGCGCGCTTCGACGTCATTCATTTTCACGTCGACTATCTGCACTTCCTGATCTCGAAAGCTGTGGGGTGGCCTCACTTGACGACGCTCCATGGGCGACTCGACCTCCCGGAGTTGAAACCTCTGTACGAGAGGTTTCGCGCTCTACCGCTGGTATCGATCTCCGACGCGCAGCGGTTGCCAGTGCCCAATGCCAACTGGCTCATGACGGTGCCACATGGCATCCCGAAGGACATGCTCACGTTTTCGGGAGCCCCCTCTGACTACTTTGCGTTCTTGGGCCGAATCTCACCCGAGAAAGGGATAGTCCCCGCGATCGAGATCGCTACCGCCCTGGGAGTCCCGCTGCGGATTGCCGCCAAGATCGACAATGTCGACAGGGATTACCATCAAGGAACTGTCGCCCCTCTCCTTCGGTCTCCACTCATAGAATTCGTCGGCGAGATTCGAGATGCCGCGAAGTCTGAGTTTCTGGGAGGCGCCCGCGCGCTGCTGTTCCCGATCGACTGGCCCGAGCCATTCGGGCTCGTCATGATCGAGGCCATGGCGTGCGGCACCCCGGTGATCGCCTTCCGCAGGGGTTCCGTGGCGGAGGTCATCGAGGACGGCGTGACCGGGTTCATCGTCGACGATGTGGAGCAGGCGATCGCGGCGTCCGCACGGATCTCCGAGCTGAGTCGGTGGCGCATTCGAGAGGAGTTCGAGCGGCGTTTCACCTCACGGCAGATGACCACCCAGTACCTGGCGCTCTACGAACGGATCGCGGAGAGAGCCCACCCGCGTAAGAAAACCTCTGTCGCGACATCGGCGGCAGGGAAGTCGCCCTGAGCACCGAGGCATGCTGAGGAATGGGATGGGGGAGAGGGAAGGTGACCTGACCCCCAGCATCAACCGGTTCGAGGAGGCGGTCCGGCAGGTGATGCGGGGGGCGGCGATGAAGGTGGTGCAGGAGCTGCTGGGGCACACCACGATCGAGATGACGATGCGCTAAGCGCATCTCAGTCCTGACGTGCCCGGCAGGCGGCGAAGCTGCTCGATGGACTGGGCAGCTCTGCAGAGCCGTGGCGACAGGCTGGCGACAAAGCCAGAGTTGGTACTCAACTACTTAGAATTTATTGTGGAGGCGCCGGGAGTCGAACCCGGCATTTTGAAACCGAAAACCCCAATCTACACGCCGACTTGCACAAGGGTTACGGCGGTTTCTGGGTTTTCGGAACGGGTCGGTTGGGGTCGGTTGAGAGCGGTAGAAATCGCTTAAATCCGGTTCATCGTGGCGACAGAATGGCGACAACGCCCAGTCGCGACTTCCGCCACCCGGCAAGCCTCGGCAAGCCCAAAGGGTAGCCTGCGCGGACACCCTTTGATCCTGACGATGATCTGGATCAGGTCGCAGAGCGAAGCCGACGAGCAGGCGACCTTCCCTGGCAAGGTCCACAACCGCAGATCGGCGTGGCACGTCGTCCATCCTTCGCGACGATGTTCTTCTGCTGCATCTGCTTTATGAAGATCACCCCGGTGTTGTTCTTGGCGGTGGCGGCGGTCAGCTTGCGCAGCGCCTGGCTCATGAGCCGCGCCTGCAACCCCATGTGCGCGTCCCCCATCTCCCCCTCGATCTCCGCCTTCGGGGACCAACGCCGCGACGGAGTCGATCACGATCAGATCGACCGCGCCGGTGGCGACCAGCTTGTCGGCGATCTCCAGCGCCTGCTCGCCGTGGTCGGGCTGCGACACCAGCAGCTCCTCGGTGCGGACGCCCAGCTTGCGGGCGTAGCCGACGTCCAGCGCGTGCTCGGCGTCGATGAAGGCGCAGACGCCACCGGCGCGCTGGGCCTGGGCGATCGCCTGCAGCGTCAGCGTGGTCTTCCCCGATGACTCGGGGCCGTAGATAGGCTGCGGGGCTGACCGAACCGCGATCAGGCGCGCGCGAAGACGCGGTTCAGGGCGCCCATCAGGATCTCCATCTCGACGGGCTTCGTCAGGTGTTGGTCGAACCCGGCCGCCTGGCTCGCCAGGATGTCTGCCTCTGTACCGTAGCCGCTGAGCGCGATGGCCTTCAACGGGCGCTTCGACTTCAGCTTCCTGAGCAGGAGACGGCCGTCGAGATCTGGGAGCCCGATGTCGCTAATGATCACCCGAACGTCGTCCAGCTCCGTCGCCAGTGCCGCGTTGGCGGTGGCCGCGAGCTTAACCCGGTAGCCCTGCGACTCCAGGACGGACGACAGCGCTTCCGCCAGGTCCGGCTCGTCCTCGACGATCAGGATCTCCCCGGTCG
Organism: uncultured Pseudomonadota bacterium; assembly: GCA_963847705.1. GTDB lineage: Bacteria > Myxococcota_A > Polyangia > Fen-1088 > Fen-1088 > JADGRB01. The sequence goes on from CAWKBC010000021.1 coordinate 256,303, forward strand.
GCAGCCGCCGCGGCGAACGTTTGGGTGGAATGCGTACTAGGTGCTTGTGCGGAGCATCCTCGGCGGCCGGGGCCGGTAGCGCCGCGAGATTGACGAGGAAGCGGGCGCCCCTGCCAGGGCCCGCGCTGTGCGCCGTGATCGTCCCACCGTGCAACTCGATCATTCCCCGCGAAATCGCCAACCCAAGTCCCAGCCCGCCCGCTGCAGCGCCAGCCGAAGATGCCTGCTCGAAGCTCTCGAAGATCCGCGCAAGCGACTGCGGTTCGATCCCGATCCCGTCGTCGCTGACCTCCACGATCACGGAGTGTCCATTGTTCCAGGAGCGCAAGGTGACGTGGCCGTTCTCCGGAGTGAACTTCAACGCGTTCTTCACCAAGTTGACGAAAACCTGCCGCAGGCGGGCGGGATCGCCATTCACCCGATGCCGAATCGCCTCCAGCGCGACGGTGACCGACAGGCGCCGGGCAACCGCCTCGGCCATCAGCATCTCCGACGCCTCCCGTACCACCGCGTGGATGTCGGTGATCTCGCGGTGCAAAGTGATCTTCCCACTCGCGATCCGGCTGACATCCAGCAGATCGTCGATGAGACGGGCCTCGCGCAAGACATTCCGTTTGATGATCTCGCAGAGCCTCGCAACGTTTCTACCCGAGCGCACCTCGTTCTCGAGACTGGAGATCGCGGCCAGCACAGGTGCCAGCGGGGCACGGAGCTCGTGGCTCAAGGTAGCGATGAATCGATCCTTTGCAGCGCTCACGTTCCGCGCTGCACGTTCTGCCTCCTCGAGACGAGCGTGTTCGCTCTCGGCACGCCTCTGGGCGCCAATGTCGAACAGCACCATCCAGAACGGGCCTTCGGCAGCGTTGGTTCGCCGGGTCTCCAGGCGAGCATGGAGCTGATCACCGCGCCTCGGCTGGAGCCGCAGCTCGCTGATAGCCACGCCGTCGGAGGCTACCCGCGACAGGTGGGCGGAGAGTGCTCCCCGATCGGACTGCATCACCCAGGACCGCAAGGGCAGCCCCATCGCCCCAGACGGATCGACACCCAACAGTGCGCCGGCCTTGACGTTGAGGGCCCTGACGACACCTTGGTGATCGACCATGGCGTAAGCGACGGGCGCTTCGTCGAACAGTTCGGACCGGGTCGCCGGGGCCTTCGCCCGGCCTTGCTGTCCGGCTCGAGGCGCCTTCCCGCGACCTTGGAAAGATCGTGCGCTAACCATTGCTCGCCCCCTCCTTCCCCCGGACCATAAGTACTAAAAGGTTCCCACCGCCATCTTCAGACTCGATTCGTCTGACCCGAAGCGTGGTCTGGCTTCCTCCGCCTCGGCCCGGTCCGGCCTCGCCGAGGGTAAACTCGGCGGTCGGTTTGCGTGTAGTCACAATGTCCTTGAGCTTTCGCGCGAGGTCACCGTCCCTCGTGCTCCCCAAGGTCCCGAGACCGCGCATCTTCGCCTTCCCCGGCGATACGCCAAAGGCTTTCTGGAAGGCGGGGTTGGTCCGCATGATCCGGAGTCGATCGTCGAGCAATGCGATCGGCTCGACCGTGTCGTCGAAGATCGCCTCGCTGAGCTTGCGCCCCACCTTGGCCGTGGAGAGGTCGATGAGGGTGAGGACCGCGCCGTCGATCCGGTTATCCACGCTCTTATAGGGGCGGATGCGGAGCGCGTACACGTTGCCTTGTTGGTCGGTGACCTCCCGCTCCTGTACCGTCACCGTTTCAATGGCGTCGGCGATCAGCTCTTCCAAGTTGGGACACTGAATATTGGGCTTGATGTGCGCGATTGGTCGCCCGAGATCACCGGGGATGAGGTTCAGCATCTTCTCGGCGGCGGGGGTGAAGCGCCGGATGCGCAGATCCGTCGTGACCATCACGATGGCAATGTGAATGCTGGCCAAGAGATTGGTGAGGTCTCCGTTTGCTCGCGAGAGCTCATCGTTGCGCGAACGTAGCTCATCGTTGAGTGTGTTGAGCTCTTCGTTGGTCGATTGCAGCTCCTCCCGGGCGGTGTCAAGCTCTTCATTGGTGGATTGTAATTCCTCATTGCTGGAAAGGATCTCCTCGTTGGCCGACTGTAGCTCTTCGTTCGCACCCTCCAAATCTTCGATAATCGACTGCAGATATTCCCGGTTGGCCACCAGCTCGGTTTCAAGCTGCTTAATCGTGTCGGACGAGTTAGCCGTGGCAGACCGCGTGACCGCCTTGCTACCCCGTGTCGTTCGCGAGCCGACCCTTCCGCGGGAGAGCGCCGGTTCCTCGAAGAGCACTAGGAAGCGTCGGTCACTGCCGGTCCCGATTGGCGTGATGTCGACGTTCACCAGGTATGTCGAGCCATCCGAACGAACGTGCAGTTTCTCTTTGCGAACGCGCGTGTTCCGGGTGCGCGCTTCGCGCAGCGCGGTTCGCAAAGCGTAGAGCAGCCCTTCGCGCACCATTTTCAAGAGCTCGAGCTTCGCCTCGCCGCTCGACAGCTCCAGGTAACGGCCAGTGCGTCCGCGCGTCCGAATAATGTGAAACTCGTTGTCCACAAGTACCCCCGGCGGACCGTAGCGATCGAGGATCAGCCGGTTCACCTCCGAGCCGGCGCCTTCCTCGCGGTTGGCCGGGGTGACTCGAGCCGATCGGGGCCGTTCGGGAAGGGAGAGCGCGGGGACCGCTGCCCCGAAGTCCAGGTGACCGGTCAAGACCGCCGGCTTCTTGGCGTAGATCTTCTGCTTCTTGTCGACGAGCGAGAAGAGATCGGCGTGCGCGCTGGTGGTCTCGGATCGGCCCAGCATCAGGAATCCCGTCGGCCTGAGTCCATAGTGAAAAACCGTCATGACCTTCCGCTGCAACGGATAGCCGAGGTAGATCAAAAGATTGCGACAAACAATCAGGTCGAGCTTCGAGAAGGGCGGATCTCGCGTGAGGTCCTGGCGCGAGAACACACAATGCTCGCGGAGGCTCTTGTTGATCCGGATTTTGCCTTCTGCGGGGGTGAAGAAATGGCGCAGGCGCGAGGAACCGATGTCCGGTCCGGCCGACTCGAGGTAGAGGCCTGCTCGTGCCCGATCGATCATGCGCTGGCTGACGTCAGTGCCGAAGATCTGGAACTGGACGTTGTCGGAGCGTTGGCCGAGGAACTCGGAAAGCCCGATGGCCAGCGAATAGACCTCCTCTCCCGACGAACACCCGGGGACCCAGACGCGGATCGGGCCGTCCCCCTCACGCGCTTCGAGGATTTTTGGAAAGAAGTCCTCTTGCAGCGCCTCGAACGCCTCGGGCTCGCGAAAGAAGCTGGTGACGTGAATGAGCAGATCTTCGTACAGCTCCTCGGCCTCCCGTGGCTGCTTGTGCAGAAGGCTGATATAGCTTTCTAGATCGACGAGCCGATGGAGCGCCATCCGCCGCTGAATGCGCCGCAGGATGGTGGGGAGTTTGTAGTGGGTGAAGTCGACGCCGGAGGTCTTGCGCAGGATCTGAAAGAGCTGCCGCACGCTGGCTGGCGGCTGGTCGTCCTCCGGCACTACCGGTGGGCCGGAGCCAAGTAGAAAAGGATGGGTGCAGAGGCGAATTAGCTCGGCCCGTATGCGCTCGACGGGCAGTACGGCATCGGTGGCGCCAGCCGCGATCGCAGCGCGTGGCATGCTGTCGAACTTGGCCTCGGTCGGCTCCTGGACGAAGGTGATTCCTCCAGCGGCTTTCACCTCGGCCAGCCCGAGCGCGCCGTCCGACGCAGTCCCAGAAAGGACGATCGCGATGGCGCGCTCCTGAAAGTGGGCCGCCAGGGACTTGAAGAAGTAGTCGATCGGGGTGTACTGGGTCTTGTCCTTCGGCCTCTCCTCGACCTGGAGCCTGCCATCCGCGATTCCCATTCGCGCGTCGGGCGGGATAACGTAGACGTGCGCCGGCTCGATCTCCATGCCGTCGTGGGCCTGAATGATGGGGAGCGCGCTGGCCGTCCCCAAGATCTCGGCCAGGTGGCTCTCGTGCGTTGGCGAGAGGTGCTGGACGAGGACCAAAGCCAGCCGAGTTCCCGCTGGGATTGTTTTCAGTAACTTGGAGAACGCTTCGAGGCCGCCAGCCGAAGCCCCTACGCCGACGACGGGAAAGGGAGACCGGTCCATGACCTTCTTGCCCCGGACGCGACCGCGACTCTTGGGGAACGAACCGCGATCCGACTTTCTGCGCGCGACGGGCAGTTTCATATTCCGAACAACCTAGATGCTCGTCCCGTCCTTGTCGTTCTGGAAACCGTCCTTACCGTAACGTACAAGATTGAGGAAACAACTGAAAAATAAGCCATCGCGACAATCATGAAACGACTTAGGCGCTCGGCGCTGCTGTCGAGACAGATGAAAGCACTTGCGGAGAGGGGGGCGACCGGCGCCGCGTTGCGGATGTTCGTGCACGACATCCTCAACCCCATCGCCACTATCCGCTTCACAGCTAGCGCGCTTCGCATGAGCAAGACGTTGACAGACCGTGAGCTAGCTGACGTTCGGCGGATGGAGGAGGCGGGCGGAATGGTCGCCAAGATGATCGCGCCCCTGGCAGTGGAGGCGGACCTGGCGATGAGGGGCGTTCCCGAGCGGCAGCTCCTGGATCTCCATGTCCTGTGTTGCGAGCTCGCCGAACAGTATGGCCCCCAGGGCCATGCGATTTACTGTCGTGCATTCGGTGATCCCCGAGGTACGTGGGATCGCGCCCAAATCACCCGCGTGGTATCCGAACTGCTCCGCTTGACCCTCTCGAATCTCGGCAAGAGATCGTCCCTGAACATCATCGTGACCGGTCTCCGCCGCCATGTCCGTCTCGACCTGCACGGTCTCGGCTGCTTGACCGAGAAGAAGCGGCGGGATTGTCTGGAAGAGCCGTCGCGAATCCTGAGCCAGTCGGGCAGTTCCATCGGGGCGACCATCACGGCGACGGTCTCCACCACAGGCGGGACGATCCTTACGTTGCGGCTACCGAAGTAGAACCCCGGCCATGTCGCGCTCGTGGGTGGCGCCTTACGTGCCTACCTTGCCACCGTGGCCGGACCTGGACGATGTCGATTAGGAAGCGAAGGAGGGCGATCGCGGCCGCACCGAGGTCCACGCATGCAACCGCCCGACGGTGCCAGGGCTCTTGCCGCCACCCCCGGCCGCCCAACGGCACCCGCACCATAAACCCCCTATTTTCGGCGGTCTCCATCGTCGCTACGGTTTTGCTGTCACTGCGCGGGCCGCGCCGTCGGAGAATATCCTGGCGGCAGGAGTGGAGGATGGAGTTATTGCCCCCCAACACCCGCTATCGACGAGACGGCCGAGGCTCGACGAGGAATGGCGGGTATCGACCTGAGTTGACCGCGGTATCCTGGCCAAGATCAGGTTGAGGACATTCGCGGCCCACTCCCTGTTTTCGAGAGACGTGCGACTCCGCGAGGTTGACTACCTTCGAGCGAGCCCCTGCTGCGTGAGAGCCACAGCCTCGCCCGGAGCAAATGGCGCGACATTAGCGTACGTGAACATGCCAAAGGTCCCATCGTCGAACCGCACCAGCACCTGATAATCACGGTGCTCGTAGGAGCCCTGGCTGGCGGCGGCGCCCACCGCGGCACCAGCCGCGGCCCCGAAGAGTCTCGAGGGACCCCGACCTCCGAAGAGGATTCCACCGAGCAGTCCACCGAGTAAGGCGCCACCTGCAGGATTTCCTTCGACGTGGTGGACGACTTCCTGAACGGACTCGACTCTCCCGGTCCGCGGCGCACCACCGACTGATGGCTGGTCGGTCCAGGTCGTGGTCGTGGCGCACGCCAAGCCCACCGCGGCCAGTAAAGCGGTCGCCGTCACCGCGGCTCGCGATTCGCGCTTCATGGCGTCTGGCTAGAAGGCGAGCCCGCCTTTTGCGTCCCGGCATTGGGCTCGGCCATCGCGGCGGCACTTCGCGAGATCTGCCGGCCCCGGAACGCGACGAACACTACCACAATCAGCGCGGCGACCAAGACCAGGGCCGCGATCGTGACCTCCACTCGCTTGCCACGGCCGCGATGGATGCTCTTTTCGAACTTCTTGTCGGATTGGTCCTCGTCCGTTTCCATGGTCAACTCTACGCCGTCAATTGTGGTCTCGCCAATGAAGGTCGAGTCGAGCAAAGACTGAGCGTGTCGCCGATCACGCCGTCGTTCATGGGGTTGAGCCTGAGGTGAGCGCCGAGTATTTGTCCTCGAACATCAAATCGGGCGCGGACGGCAGGTCGTCCTGAAGAGCGCTTGGCTCCACCACGATCGATAGTTTCTTCATGTCGAAGCCGGCGCGCTGGAGGGCTCGAATGGCGGCTTCGGCGTCCGTATGCCGCTCGAATACCGCCACGCAGCTCCCTTCGTTCACGTTCTCGGCCATCGTTTTCTCCTCGGAGCCGACACTGAGGCCGATCCTGGCCTCGTCAATCGACGAATTGGTCAAGTGTCTCAGCGCCCTGCCGTGCAGGAGGTCACTGCGCCGGCAATCGTCGGCGGCCGATTTCCAGCCCGGGAGCGCGACGCTCTCGCGCGACTGGACCACACACGGTGGGTACCAACGGCCCCGGCGGCGGTGAGAATCCGCCGATGGTCAGACGTGCCGATCAAGACCGGCCTGCCGCGGCACGGGGCGAGATTGAGCTCTGGTAACCGCGTCGCGTCCCAAACCCGCCCAAGAGCGCCGTTTTCACGGCGATCACAAGCTCGACGGCAGGCGATGAAGACGGGCGGCGAAGAAATTAGACGAGCGTTGACCGAGTGGCTCGCCGTCGCATGTTGAATGCAGGGCGTCCCGCCGACGAAACGCGGACGGCCGAGAAAGGGGCGAACGCAGCCATGTACTACTGGTGGGGAATGAGCTTCATCTGGTGGATCTTCTGGATCGCTTTGATCGGGATCTTCTTTTCTCTGGCCACGCCCGTCCGGCGCGGCAACGCCCGGGCTTATGACGACCCCTTGTCGATCCTTCGGCACCGCTACGCCGCGGGCGAGATCACGACAGAGGAATACGAGGACCGAAAGTTGCGACTGAAACAGGACATGCGCGACCAGATCTCCGGTACCTCTCGGCAACCACCGCGGATCGACCGGCACCAACCGGCCTGATTGGTGTGACTCTCTGCGAAGTCCGCAGGGGAATTGAGGCCGCCACAGGACCGCCGGCTGCACCGGCGCACCGGACCACCTGTACGAAACCTCATTGTGGCGGTTGGATCACTGAGACCGACCTATACGTGTCGGCCGTCCCCGCCGCAAGCGACGGGAGCTCTGGAGAGGGCGTTCACGTCGCGAGCTGACGTCCGTCCGCAATTCTTGCGGGCGGCTCCTTGTGAGACGCAGCGCCTGGCGTCAGGGCGCGCGGTAGAGTCCCTCATCTATCCAGCATCTTCTCGCCGGCCGCCTCGCTCGACGCGTGCATGCGCTGGATCGCAGAGAGGCAACCCCTGAGCGCTCGAACGTCAAGCGCTCAGTCAACACATCGATCTCTTGCTCGCGCTTCCTCAGAGCCTCATCACTTGTACCCAGCGCGGGCACAGATCGCGTAAGTGGAAGCCGTCCGGTCGAGCTGACAAAGAAACCCGAGCTCGAGCACGCGCGGGGGGGGCGGGCGGTGGCGCTTGGCGTCCTGATGAGCAAGGTCAATGGACCAAATGGGGGTGAGAATGAAGAATGATGCTGCAACCGGGCGGGCTCGGCTCTCCGAGATCATGACGAAGTTCAGCACCGCCATGCTTGTTACGCGCGCCTTGGACGGTCAGTTGCGCGCCCGACCACTCAGCTTCGCCGGCGAGCACGACGGGCTGCTTTGCTTCTCGACCAGCGCCGAGTCACCGAAGGTCGACGAGCTGGGCGACGACCCGCGCGTGGCCGTCACGATGCAGGATGACGCTCACTACGTGTCCGTCTCAGGGACGGCCGAGCTGAGCGACGACCCGGCGCTGATCGAACAGTTCTGGCGCGAGCCCTGGCGCGTGTGGTTTCCGGAGGGAAAGCGCGACCCTTCGCTTCGCATCCTGCGGATCACCCCGACGCTGGCGGAGTACTGGGACCAAAGCGGCGCGCGAGGGATCAAGTACCTCATCGAGATGGCGAAGGCCTATGCGACGGGCACGAAGCCGGATTCGGGCGCCTCGAGCGACGACGTGAAGGTGACTCTCGACCACCCCGGCACCCGGGGATAACGAAAACGCGATCTCAGTCACCAGTGGAGACGGATTGCATCGGAGACCGCCATGGAAACCCAGGAAGCAAGCATGAATGAGGCGCGAAGGATGGCTCTCGCCGCAGCACTCGACCTGCACCACTCAGAGATCATCGGCAATTGGCTGGCGCGCGTGCGCGAAGATGCGGAAAAGGCCGGACAGACCGTCAGCCCATCTGAGTTGCGCGACGGGATCGGCGACTACTTGAGCAATCTCGCCGAGGCGCTCCGCAACTCGGAGAGCGCAGAAACGAGTGGTACGGACGCCTGGAAGCGCGTCGCAAAAGAGCATGCCGTGACGCGTGTTCGTTTGGGATTCGACATCGGTCACTTGGTTTACGAGTTCGTGACCCTGAGGCAGGTGGCTCAGCAGATCGCGATCGATTCCTCGGACGGCCTGCAGCTCGTCATGTTGGCAGATCTCGTCGACGCGGCGATCGCGACCTCCGTCAAGAGTTACGTCGAGTCACGAGACTACAGAACACGACAGCAGGAGGAAGAGCATGTCGGCTTCCTCACCCACGAGCTGCGCAATCCGCTGACGACGGCCAGCCTGGCCGCCTCGCAGCTGCGCAAAGATCCGGGGCTCACGCCACGGTCCTTGCGGATCCTCGACCTTCTCGACCACGGGCTCGGTCGTATCAAGGCGCTCATCGAACAGGCCCTCTTCGCCGGCAAGCTCGCGGCCGGTCAGGCCCAACCGGTGCTCGAGGACCTGCGCGCGGTCGACGTCATCGAAGAGGCATTGACCGCCGCGCGGGCTGAGGCCCGGCGCAAGGGCCTCGCGTTCGAGGTCTCTGTCGATCGCGCGGTGGTCGTCAAGGCCGATGCGAAATTGATGGTCTCCGCGATTCAAAACTTGGCAGACAACGCCGTCAAATATACCGATCATGGGAGGGTCGAGGTCACTCTCGAAGGTCGAGAAGGGCAGGCCGTCATTGACGTGCGGGACAATTGTCCTGGGATCTCTGATGCCGAGCTGGAAAGGATCTTCGAACCCTATGAACGCGGCAGCTCGGGAAAGCCGGGAACGGGATTGGGCTTGGCGATTGCGCGTCGCGCGATCGCGTCGATCGGTGGAACCATAGGCGCCGAATCCAAGGAGAAGCAGGGCTGTCATTTTTGGATCACGGTCCCGCTCGGCGCTGGCCATTCAGGCTTTCAAGCTACGAAAGGGGGATAGGTGGCGAAGATTTTTGTCATCAACGACGAGCCCGACTTGGTCGATATCGTCGCCATGGTGTTGCAGGCCGCAGGGCACGAGGCGAGAGTGTGCACCGAAGGGCTGAAAGCGCCCGAGATTGCGCGCCGCTACTGCCCGGAGCTCATTCTTCTGGACTGGAAGCTTCGCGAAACCGACGGCGGTCGCGTCCTTTCCAGATTGCGGGCGGACGAGATGACTCGGTCTATCCCAGTCATCATCATGTCGGCCTCCCAAGAGGGGCCGATGCGCGCCCGAGAGGCTGGCGCCGACGCGTTCTTGCCGAAGCCCTTTGCTGCGGAGAGGTTGGTCGATGTCGTCGCCGAAGTGCTGAAGGGATCGTCCAATGACGCCCGTTGCCATGCTTCCGAATCGACACGCTCGAGCTCCTGACAACTCAGGGCTGAAAGAGGCGTCTGGCTGCGCCAGGTGAAACGCGCGGCGACGACGGATATTCGTGACAAAAGTTCGGTTGGAGGTCGCCTACGATGCTGTTGACGCTGGCGGTGCTGCTCGTCGGCTCAAGCGCGATCTTCACGCCGGCGTCGGCGGTGGACGATTGGCTGTTGGAGGCGGCGCCGGGGCAGACTTTGCGGTCGACGACGACGTCCGGATCGCCAACGTGAGCCGTGAGGGCCTGTCGAGCGCCGATGTGACCTGCGAAAGTTCCCGGGATACCTGAACGGATCGGTGGGGAGCGAGTGGGTGACGATGAAGAGCGAGGCGAACCGACTGGATGGGCACATCGGCGACAGCCGGGTCGGCCTCGACGTCGTTCGCTCCGGCGACGAGCTGCGAATCATGGGGAGGTTAGGCGCTCGGGCTGTAACGCTGGAGGTTCGATCGAGCGGCATCGATGGGCCCTTCGCGCGACCCGCACGCTCGGACGGCGGGCGGGAACCTGGATGCTGGCGGACGCCTGGCGCGGAAGGCTCATGCTTATGGCGCGGCTCTGAGTCTCGTCGACGCCGTTCTCTGGTGACGAGCGGCCCGCCGAGCCGGCCGTCCAGAGCCCGGCCAGCGCGCCCGATCGCTTTGCTCGATTGTCTTTGGGGCGATCCCCGAGTCCGCTCTCGTGACCAGACGTTACATTCTATGAAGGCCGGACCATGGGCTCTTTCGCGCATGGTTCGGCCTCGAAGGAAGGGAGAGTGATGGATTCGAAAGCAGCTCGATGGATCAATTTGGCCGTAGGGGCCTGGCTATTCATCTCGGCGTTTCTCTGGTCCCACACGTCGGCGCAATACACGAACAGCTGGCTCATGGGCGTCGTCACCGTCGTGATCGCGTTGAGTGCGGTCGGGGCGCCGGGGGTCCGGTTTCTCAACACGGCGGCCGGTGTCTGGCTCGTCATCTCGGCATTTGTGCTGCCGACCATGTCGATGGCCACGCGTTGGAACAACTTCATCGTGGGGGTCGTGATTGGCATCCTGTCGCTGGCCGGCGCCTCGTCCAACGTCACCCCGGTGCGGCGCGCGCGCACGGCCTGAGCAGATCCATGTGGAAGATCCAGGCGGGACGTGTGCTGCTGCTCGCGTTAGTTACCACCGTGCCGGCAAGCACCGGGTACGCCGCGGCGCCCGGTGGTCACAGTGGCGGCGCGGGCACGGGCGGTGGTGCGGGCGAGGCCGCCTGCGCAGTCGAGGTCCCTGCGGCACAGTTGACCGTGACGGACCTGCGCGCTGGGGTTCTGCTCAGCTACACGACGCAGCCGAACCTGGTCGGCGCCGTGCAGCGATTGGTGCGCAACTTCGCCGACCGGCAGAACGGCGGCTCGCCCGTCGGGCAGCAATTCGGCGATCCCCGACTCCAGGGGGGCGTCGTCGGCGCGCCACCCGGGACGGATGTTCTGGTCCCCGGCGCCCACGCGGAAGTTGCGAACACGGTCACCGGCGCTCGGTTGACCCTGGGGCCTGTCGCGCCCCCGATCCGGCGGCTGCTTCGCGCGGCGGCGGAGGAACAGGGGCGGCTCGAGAGGCGGCGACCTTGTCCGCCGGACCTGCGCCTCACGCCGGCGCCGCCTGGCGCCTCGGACGTGCCACGCCCGGGGTGATGTTCGTTTCGGTCCCCGACGGTTACCAGGATTCGTACCGGACCGCCTCGCCGAAACGCGGATCGAACGCGGGCGCCAGCAACCGGCCGCGCTGGACCCGAAGCGCCAGAGCCAGCGAGAGCCCCGCGACGGCGAGGACCGCCACCGGATCCCACCAGTCGAAGATGGTGGCCGGGTTCCGCTCCGGCGCGATGAGCCAGTGGACCTCGAAGTACTGCGCGATCAGGAGATAGGTCGCCATGAAGGCGAGCAGCCCGCGGCTGCGTTTCACCACGTACGTAATGAGGGCCAGGAAGGGGAAGCCGAAGTGGCCGAAGATCGTGAACAGACTGGCCGCCCGGAACGGTCCGACCGAGCGCAGCACGAACCACCGAACCTCGCTCGGCTTGTTGGCCATCCAGGTGATGAAATAGTTGAAGTAAGCGGTGTAGGCCCAGAGCACCAGAAAGGTGAACATCACGCGCCCGAGCGCGTAGTAATGAGAGACGCTGAGTGGAACGCCGCCGCGCCGCTCGTTCCAGGCCGCGGCCACGGTCAGCACCGCGATCCCGCCCAGCAGCGAAAGCGCCATGAAGTAGTAGCCGAAGATGTACGAAACCCACTCCGGCGCCAGGGACATGATCCAATCGGTGCCGGCGCCGGTCAGCGTGAGCGCCATGATCGGCGCCATCAACGCCGAGAGGGCGCGGAGCCGCGGCCGGAGGTTCGGGTGGGGCGCCTGGTCCGTCGCCAGGGACCAATGCCGAAGCATCAGCGCGAAGATCGACCAGAGCGCGAGGTAGAAGATCGTGCGCAGCACGAAGAAGGTCGGGTTCAGGTAGGGGAGCTTGTGCACGAGGATCTTGTGCACCGCGGGATCGCGGATGTCCGCGACGTGCACCCAGGGGTAAAGGTGCCCCAGGCCGAGCAGGATGGGCACGAACAGCAGGCCGAGAAGCGGCATGACCGGCATCCCTGCCTCCGCGAGCCGTCGCACCACCGTGGGCCACCCGGCGTTCATCGCGTGAAAGATGACCAGCATCCCCATCAGCCCGATGATCACGGTCATCACGTAGATGACGGCGATCAGCCACGCGAAGAGTGTGCGCGTCGGGCTGAGCCAGAACCCGAAGGCGCTGGCGATCAAGGCCGCGACGCCCACGGCCAGCGCGATCCGCATGAGGCCCCCGCTGCGGTACGACAGGAATGCCGGCGCCGGTGTCATGCGACCGCCTCCTCCTTTTTCTCGTTGTGCTGCTGCTTCTCCTTTTGCTTCTCCTTCTGCATCTCGTGCGCCAGCTCCATCACCTCCGCGGTCGGAATGAAGGGGACGAACCGCACGAACAGGAGGAACAGCAAGCTGAAGAAGCCGATCGTGCCGACGAAGATGCTCCAGTCGACCCAGGTCGGCGCGTAGTAGTACCAATCGGACGGCAGAAAATCGCGCTGCAAGGAGTCTGCGATGATCATGAAGCGCTCGGCCCACATGCCGACGAGCGCGAAGACCGAAAGAACCCAGGCGAGAAGATCGTTGCGGCGGATCCGGCTGAACCAGAAGAACTGCGGCACCACCATGTTGCAGAACAGCGCGGTCCAGACCACCGGCGCGCCGGGGCCAAAAAGATACTGATGCCAGAACATGTACTGCTCGGAATAGTCACCGCCGTACCAGGCGTAGAACCACTCGGCCAGGTACGAGTAGGTGACGACCCACCCCGTCACGAGGAGCATCTTGCCCATCACGTCGATGTGCTGCGTGGTGACGACGTTCTGCATGCCGAAGACGCGGCGGATCGGGACGATCAAGATGATCACCATCGCAAAGCCCGAGTAGATGGCGCCGCCTACGAAGTAGGGCGGGAAGATCGTCTCGTGCCAGCCGGGGACCAGCGAAATGGCGTAGTCGGTCGACACCACGCTGTGCACCGAGATTACGAGGGGGGTCGCGAGCCCGCCGAGCAGACCGTACGTAACGCGGTACCGCCGCCAGTGCTGGACCGAGCCGCGCCAGCCGAGGGCGAAGACGCCGTAGACGTACTGGCGCAAGCGGCCGGGCGCGCGATCGCGCAGCGCCGCCAGATCGGGCACGAGCCCGAGGTACCAGAACAGCAGCGAGACGGTCGCATAAGTGAAGACGGCGGCGGCGTCCCAGGGCAGTGCGCTCTTGAAGTTCGGCCAGACGTGCATGGTGGCCGGATAGGGGACCAACCAGTAGGCGAACCAGGGGCGCCCGAGATGGAGCAACGGAAACAGACCCGCCTGCGCCACCGCGAAGAGCGTCATGGCCTCGGCCACCCGGTTGATCGAGGTGCGCCAGCGTTGCTCGAGGAGCAGCAGGATGGCGGAGATGAACGTGCCGGCGTGCCCGATCCCGATCCACCAGACGAAGTTGATGATCGGGAAGGCCCAGGCGACCGGGATGTTGTTTCCCCAGACGCCCGTCCCACGCCAGACGCTGTACGTGATCGCGAAGATCGCCAGCAGCGTGCCGAGGCCGCTCAGCGCCAGGCCCAAGAGGAACATCCGGCCGCGCGGGGTCCACATCGGCGAGAGCAGCTGCTCGTGCAGTTTCGGGGGCGACAGGTCGCCGGTGATGACGGGTGTCTCGGTCATGGTTCGACGCCTCTCATCTGCGCACGTCGCACTGGTGCGCAATCGGGAACAGATCGGGTAAACCGCCGGTCATTCACAACTCGTCCGGCGCGCGCGTCGCATCGATCGGTCCTTGGAAAATGACCAGCCCCGCGGCGCCCAGGCAGAGCCACGCGAAGGTGAAGATCCACCAGGCGAACCACGGCGTGCCGTGATGGAAGACGGCTATCAGCCACAGCGCGAACAGCAGCAGCGTCAGCCCGAGCAGGCAAGCGCCAGCCAGCGGCGCAGAGCGCCGCGCAGGGATGAGGCCGACCACCGACACCACGCCCAGCGCCACTCCGCCCTCCAACCAGAGCAACCAGGCCGTGGCGTCCTCCGTCCGAGCGATGACCCAGAGCACCACCAGACCCACCCCGACGAATCCGACAACCGGCCGACTCACCGCCGCTCTCCTGGTCTCGATCCCGTGAGGCATCGCATGTCGTTACCGTTCGTAGAACCCGAAGCTGGGCCCCGGGTGCGGGGCCGGCGGCTGGACGTGGCGGGTGGCGACGTCGGCGACGACCAGCAGTAAAAGGGTGAGCAGCAAGGAGACCCCGACGCCCAGGCCCAGGCGAACCTGAAACTCGGCCTCGCAGAGATGCATGAAGACCCACATGACGATGCCCGCTTGGATGAGCGCGACGGTCAGATCGATCACCAGGTCCCAGTGCAGCCAGTGGACGGCGCGGGCGAAGACCAGCGAAAGTCCAGCCAGCGCCAGCAGCGCCACATAGGCAAGCAGATAGCGGGCGGGCAGCAAGGGGGGGGCGGTCGTGGGCTTCGCGATCATTGGGTCAGCTCAGATAGAGGATCGGCCAGAGGAAGATCCACATCAGATCGATGAGCGACCAGTAGAGGGTCCCCATCTCCAGCTTGACGTGATACTGGGACGTGTAGCGCCCCTGAAACGCGCGCACCGCCATCCAGGAGACCACCACGATGCCTCCGGTCAGGTGAAGCGCGTGGAACCCGGTCAGACCCCAGTACATCGTGAAGAACCGATTGCCGCCGAAGGTCGGCAGGTCGCGGTCGTGGTACCAAGGGCCGGGCAGCGAGCCTTCGTAGAAGTGCTGGCGGTACTCCAGGAGCTTGATCGCCAGGAAGGTCAGCCCCAGCGCCGCGGTCGCCGAGAGCATGGCGCCCGTGAACCTACGCCGGTCGGTGCGCGCGCCGTGGAGGGCCAGCGCGGCTGTCAGACCGCTGGTGAGGAGAACGAACAGGTTCGTCGTCCCGTAGGCGAACGTGTTGTGCAGGATGCCCGCCTTGAAGTCGGAGGGGAACATCGTCCGGTACGCGGCGTAGAGCGTGAACAGCGCGGCGAACAACAAGATCTCGCTGATCAGGAAGACCCACATCCCGAACCGCAGGGCGGTGGCCTGGTGTTCGAGATCGGCGAACTGCTCACCGAGCGCTGGCTCTTGCACGGGCCTCCTCCTCGGTGAGGGTGTAGTCGTACGGCGAGAAATCGAGCCGCGGCGTTACCGAGAAGTTGTGCTTGGGCGGCGGCGAGCTGGTGAGCCACTCGAACCCGCGCGAATGCCAAGGGTTGGGCGGCGCCTTCCGTCCCCACTTGAGCGCCACGACCAGGTTGCCGAGCGCGATCAGGACGGCGCCGCCCAGCAGCCAGGCGCCGCCCGTCGAGAGTACGTGAAGAAACTGAAACCGGGGCGGGTAGGAGTAATACCGACGAGGCATCCCCATGTTTCCCAGCAGAAACTGCGGGAAAAAGGTGAGGACGAACCCCATGAACACGGCGACGGCCGCCAGAGTTCCCACCCGCTCGTTGTAGAGGCGGCCGAACATTTTGGGGAACCAGTAGTGCGCGGCCGCCAGGAACGCCGTCACGCTGCCGCCGACCATGATGAAATGGAAGTGCGCGACGACGAAGTACGTGTCGGTCCAGTGGACGTCGAGCGATTGCGTGGCCAGCGCCACGCCGGTCATCCCCCCGAAGACGAACAGGAAGAGGAATCCGAAAAAATAGATCAGCGGAGTCTTCACGACGATCTGGCCGCGGTAGAGGGTGCCGGTCCAGGTGAAGACCTTGATGGCCGAAAAGATGGCCACGAACATCGACATGATGCCGAAGACGCCGGCGTCGAACGTCGACATCCCGGAGACGAACATGTGGTGGCCCCAGGTGAGAAACCCGACGAAGGCGATCCCCAGCGTCGAGACCGCGATGGCCGTATAGGACGACAGCTGTCGGTGCGCGAAGGTCGGCACGATCTCGCTGATCACGCCCATCCCCGGCAGGATCATGATGTAGACGGCCGGGTGCGAGTAGAACCAGAAGATGTGCTGGAACAGCACCGGATCGCCGCCGACCGCCGGATCGAAGATCCCCAGCCTGAGAGCGTGATCGAGCCCGACCAGCGCCAGCGCCATCCCCAGCACCGGCGTCGCCAGGACCATGATGACGCTGGTGGCGTAGATGGTCCAGACGAACAGCGGCATGTTGCGCCAGCGCAGGCCGCGCGCCCGCATGAGGTGAGTGGTCGCGATGAAGTTGATCCCGCTGAAGATGGACGACATGCCGAGGATGAAGATCCCGACGACGACCGGAACCAAATCCGTTGGGGTGGTGTCGGCGTACGGTGCGTAAAACGTCCACCCCGTGTCGGTGCCTCCGGCGATCATGCCGCCGAAGGTGACGACCGCGCCCAGCACGAAGGTGTAAAAGCTCATCAGATTGAGCTTGGGGAAGGCCAGATCCTTGGCGCCCACCTGGAGCGGGAGCAGGAAGTTGCCGAAGCTGGTCGGGATGCTCGGCACGAGAAAGAGCCAGACCATGGTCACGCCGTGCAGCGTGAACATCCGGTCGTACGTCATGGCATCCATGATCGTGCGGTTCGGCGTCAGCAGCTCGGTGCGCATCGCGAGCGCGAAGACGCCGCCCAGCAGGAACATGCCCGTGACGGTCACGAGGAACATGACGCCGATTCGCTTGTGGTCGCGCGTGTTCAGCCAGGACCAGATCCCGCTGTCGGCCTGAAGGTAGCTCGGCTCCTCGACGGGCTCGGCGACGGCGACGGCTTCGGCTGGCGCGGTCATGGGCTGGTCTCCCTCGTGGTCGCCTGGTGGCGTTGCTTCGGAAAGGCGCCAGCGTCCGGCACGTTCGAACGCGGGCCGATCGCCGAGGGCACCACGGACCGGGCACCGCTTGGCGCTTCGACTTCAATCCTGCCGGCCGGCAGCGGGTTGGGCTGGAGGCCCGGCGGCGGCAGCCCCTGCTCGAAAGCGGGCGGCATCGGCTGGTGATCCGGCGCGAGGTGCAGGGGCAGCTCGGGCGAGGGCTGAGATGCGCGCCCGATCGCGCCGGCGGCAGGTGTCGCGGCCCCGGGCACAGCCGCGACGGGGAGCGTGGTGCGGCCGGGAACGTCGCGCAGGGACTTGATGAGCTCGATCATCGCGGCGCTCTCCGCCGGCGACAGCAGGCCGTGGTAGCTGGGCATCACCGGCGCGTACCCGGCGTGGATCTTGGCCAGCGGATCCATCATCGATTCGGTGAGGTAGGCCTCGTCGGCCACCACCGTCTGTCCGGTCGTGAGCGGGATGCGGGCTCGATAGAGGCCGGCCCAGGTCGGGCCGATGTGCGCCGTCCCGTCCAGGGTATGGCAGCGCAGGCAGCCCTGCTGCGCGGCCGCCTCCGTCCCGACCCGCACCAAATTGAGCAGTTGCGCAGGGGGGAACTCCTCCTCCGACGCGGGCTCGAGGTCCGGCGAGGTCGCCAGCGGAACCCCTCCGGCCTGCCCCAGCGGCGCGCCCGGCTGCTCGCCCAGATCGCCGATGTTCTGGCCGCTGTTGTCGGCCGCTAGCCACCGGGCATAGTCGGAAGGGTCGAGCGCGACGACCTGCCCGCGCATGATCGAGTGCCCGGTCCCGCAATACTCGGCGCAGAGTACCTGGTGCGTGCCCGGCTCGGGGACCTCGAACCAGGCGGTGGTGTAGCGGCCCGGCAATGCGTCCTGCTTGATACGAAAGTCGGGGACGAAGAAGCTGTGGATGACGTCGCGCGAGGTCAGCAGCAGCTTGATGGGCCGCCCCGTCGGGACGTAAATCGTGGCGATCGAGCTCTGGCCGTCGGGATAAGAGAACTTCCACATCCACTGCTTGGCGGTGACGTACAGATCTAGGGTGTTCGGGGGCGGGACGCGGAGGCGGACGTACTGCATGAATCCGATCACCCACCAGAGGCAGAAGAGCCCCAGCAGGCTCGCCCCGAGCAGCAGCTCGAACCAGGCCGGGGTCGTCGGGGCCGCCTGAGATCGGACCACGAGCTCACCGCGGACGCGGTACTTGAACACCCAGTAGAGGGCCAGCAATGCTACCAACGACGCGCCCGCCATCGTCGTGCTGATGACGAAGTAGTGGAGGTGATCGATGTCGGCCGCCATCGTCGACGACTGCGGCGGAAGGAAGAGCAGCCGGCGGAACAGCTCGTTCACCGCTGCCTGGCGGCTGGGACCGGGCGGGGGGCTCATCGCGGCTCCTGGTCGTCTTCGCGCCGCAGCGTCGACTCTCGGCGCCACAGCAGGCCCAGGCAGATGCCGACCGTGAGCAACACGAGCAGGCCGCCGCCTTTCAGCAAGCCGACCACATAGATCCCGTACCGGCGCGCGCTCGGGTCGTAGCGGAAGCAGGTCAGAAGGACGCGCTCGACGAGGCCTCCGACCTTGCCGTGTCCCGCTTCGGTCAGGGCCAGCCGCAGATCGAACGGCCGAAAATCGACGCCGTAGACATAGCGTGCGAACCGCCCCTCCGGGGTCAGCACCACCGCGCCGGCCGCGTGCGCAAATTGATGACTGGTCGGATCGTAGACGTAGCGAAACCCCACGGCATTGGCCAGTGCGCGCGAGCCGCTCGCGCTCCCCACCAGAAAAGGCCAGCCCGCTTTCGCTTCCGGGTGGCCGAGCGCCTGGAGCACGTGCCCCTGCTTCAAGAGCGCCGCGGCGGGTGTGTCATCCGGGTCGATGCTGACGGTGAGCAGATCGGCCTGTCTGCCGGGCGTCCAGCCGATCTGGGCGAGCGCTTTGGCGAGCCCCCGCAGCACGAGATCGCACAGCATGGGGCAGCGGTAGTAGGCCAGCACCAGGACGATCGGACGGCCGTGATGCAAGTAATCTCCCAGGCGCACCGGCTGGCCGTCCTGGTTGCGAAACGTCAGGTCGGCCGGCACCAGGTCCCCCAGATGCTCGTCGATCCCGACGTTCATGGCCGCCGGCGGCAAGGGTCCCCGCAACGGCCCGCGGGCGGCCAGCGCCGGCGCCGCCATCAGCATCGACGCGGCCAACAGCGCGGGCTGCAGCCGGCGCCTCATTGTTTGGCCCTCCCGCTTCGGGGCTCGGCGAGAACCAGGTCGATGCCCACCTCGATGGGGACCCGGACGAGCCCGCGGCCGCGATCGATCCACCCGTACTGTTCGAGCGTTCGGCTCTGCGCTTCGAGCGGCGTCGGTTGGGGAGCGGTGATCGTGAAGAGCTCTTGCCTGACCTGCCCCACCCGATGCGGCGGTGGGAGGGCGGCTTCGGGAAACTTCGACGATGGGCGCAGCGCGTGCTCTTGCGCGCGCAGGAAAAAATAGGCGATGAGGCAGAGACTGATCCCGACGATCACGGTGCCCGCGGCGATGCGCAAAAGGAGGGCGCGGGGCAGCTGATCCGGCTCCTGAAAGACGTCCTCGTGAACCGGGAAGTTCATGGCGCGTCTCCTGGCAGGGCGGCCATGGCGCGGGCGCGTTGAGCAGCCGACAAGTCCGACAGTCGGACCCGTTGACTGCGCTGCAGGGCACGCAGGTAGGCCACCACCGCCCATCGATCGGAGATGCTGAGGTGCATGTCGTACGCGGGCATCAGGCCGTACCCGACGCTCACCACCTGGAACACCCGCCCTGGCGGAAACGACACCACCGGTTCCTCGAGCAGTGACGGCGGGCGCCGAAGCGTCATGTTGCTGGCCACCATGCTGTCTCCGTTGCCGAGCGCGCCGTGGCAGGCGGCGCAGTAGATGTCGAAGCGGTCGTGGCCGCGGTCGAGGATCGCCCGGCTGAGGGCGATCGGGATCTCCTTCGTGTACGCGCCCGACGGCTGCACGCCCCGCGTGAGCGCTGGCTGCCCCAGCAGCTGGCTGCGCGGGACGGCTCCGAGCGGCGGCGGTCGCATCACCCGTCCGTCCTCGAACTGGACCGATCGGCCGAAGGGACGATAGCCGCGTTGGTGCTGCATCCGCTCGAGATCGGGCTCGGGCAACACCCCCTCGCAGCCGGCCGCCGCCGTCGCTGCCAGCCAGACCGCCAGCTGGGCCAGTTCGGCCCACCGTCGTCCGCGCGGCGTCACGTCTCGGCCCCCACGTACTCCACGCGCGCGGCGCCGAGCTCGCGCAGCTCGCGTTCGGTCTGGTCCGGGTCGAACTTGTCGTCGCGCGCGTTCACCCCCACCCAGAACCCCGTGCTGGTGGCGCTCTCGAAACCCGGCGCTTTGAAAATGGGGTGACTCAGCCGGGGGAGGCGGCAGCTCCAGAAGAAGAGGACGAACCCGCCCACCGACGTGAAGAGCACCATTGTCTCGAACGTGATGATGATGAAGGGGGGGATCGAAAAGGGGGGACGCCCGCCGACGTCGAGCGGATAGAGGTGGGCCACCGTGAACCACTGGAGGAAGAACGCGAAGACCGCGCCGAACGTGCCCAGCGCACCGGCCATGAGGTTGAGCTTCGGACGGGGCAGATCCAGCGCCTGTTGGAGGCCGCGGACCGGAAAGGGCGTGAACGCGTCCATCTGACGGTACCCGCGCTCGCGCAGCACGCGGACGGTTGCCAGCAACCGATCCGGATCGTGGAACTCTGCGAGCACACCGAAGCGCATTCAGCCGCTCCCCTCGTCGGCGCCGGACCCGACGAGGTCGGGATTGGGATTTTCGATGCGCGCCAGGTAGATCGTGCGCGGCTGCGTTCCCTGGTCGTGTAGCACAGCGAAGCTTCGGTCCTGCTGCCGCCAGCGCACCATCGGCGTCTCGCGGTCGGTGAGCGATCCGAACTGGATCGCGCCGGTGGGGCAGGCCGCCTGGCAAGCGGTCACCACTTCGTCGGGCAGGATGTCGCGCTTGTCGATGCGAGAGCGGATGTCGGCCGCACGGATCCGCTGGACGCAGTAGGTGCACTTCTCCATCACGCCCCGCTCGCGGACCGTGACCTCGGGGTTGTAGTGCAGCTGCACGAGGCCCCGGTTGGCGCCGACCTCCTCGGAGAAGTCGAACCAGTTGAACCGTCGGACCTTGTACGGGCAGTTGTTGGAGCAGAAGCGGGTCCCGACGCAGCGGTTGTAGATCATCTCATTCAGCCCGTCCGGGCTGTGCACGGTGGCGTTGACCGGGCAGACGTATTCGCAGGGCGCCTTCTCGCAGTGCTGGCAGAGCATCGGCTGGTGCACCAGCCCGGGCTCGTCCGGGATGCCGCTGTAGTAGGTGTCGATGCGGAGCCAGTGCATCTGGCGGTGGCGAAGCACGTTGTCCTTGCCGACGACGAGCAGGTTGTTCTCGGACTGACAGGCGACCATGCAGGCGCTACAGCCGACGCAGACGCTGAGGTCGATCGACATCGCCCATTGCGGACCGCGAAAATCGACCTCAGGCAAAATGGAATCGACCGGCCCCTTGTACTCGCGCGTGAAGCCCGGGTGCTGGCGGTATCCCTCCAACGTGTTCTTGAAAGCGATGGGACGCTCTTCCATCGAGAAATGGACCTGCGTCTGAGCCAGCAGGTGGGTGCCGTGAACCCGGCGGATCCCTTCCAGCGCCGCGTGATGCAGCGCCGCGCGCGTCCGCAACGGGTACGCGTTGAACCCGACGGCGGCCAGCTTCTCCGCCCCGGAGCGGCCGTACCCGAGCCAAACGGCCACCACGCCGTCCGCCAGCCCGGGCGCGACCAGCACCGGCGCCTTCGTGGTGGCGCCGCCGGCGCGCAGCTCGACGATGTCTTCGTCGGTCACGCCGAGGCGACGCGCGGTGGCCGCGCTCATCAGCGCGGCGTTGTCCCAGGTGAGCTTCGTGATCGGCTCCGGTTGCTCGAGCAGCCAGGCGTTGTTGGCGAAGCGGCCGTCGTAGACGGTCGGTGACGGATAGAACTCGAGCGCGATCGCAGGATCTTCGGCCGCGGCGGGAGCGCGGAACCCCCGCACCAACCGCGCGACGGCTTCGGCGTCGGGCGTGACCGTAAGCCTGGCACCGGCGGTTCCGGCGATGAGGCCTTCCTGAATGGCGCAGCTCCAGGCGTCCTCGTCCAACCCGCCGGGGCCGATCCAATGACCGTGCAACAAACGGTACGCTTCGGGATCGGGCTCGCCGGCCAGGGCGGCCAGGATCTCGCTTTGCGTCTTGGCTCCCACCAGCGGTCGGATCAGCGGCTGGATCATCGAGACCGTCCCGTCGTAGGCGCGCGCATCGCCCCAACTCTCGAGAAAGTGCGCAGTGGGGCCGAAGTCCGTGCAGCGATCGGCGGTCTCGTCCTCGAAGTAGCTGAACGCGAAGCTCTCGGGAACGCGCGACAGAGCACCGGCGAAGTCGAGATCGGCGGGGGCCGCGTAGCAGGGGTTGGTGTCGAGCATCAGCAACGTCTCGAGGTGTCCACCGCGCATCTCCTCGACGAGCGTATCGAACGGGATGAGGCCGGGATGGACGGACGGCACCGGCAGGACCGGCTCGGTGAAGAAGACGGTCTGTCCCAAATTGCCGAGGGCGGCATTCACGAGGTACCCGAGCGCGTGAACGGCCGGCGGTTGCCGGTCGCCGACCACCACGACAGCTGCGCCGGGCCGGTTGGCCAGATCGCGCGCCACCTGCTTCACCCAGGCCTCCGCGGGGCCGCCCGGCGGTCCGGCGGCTCCGGCCGCGGCCCCCCGCACGACCGGTGGGACGGCGACCAGCGCGGCCGCGATCGCGAACGCCGTTTGAGGGATCTGGGAGACGGGGCGGCGCAAACGATGGTCGGCCATCGACCCGGTCACGCTGAGCAGGCTCTCGGCGATGTAAAGCCGGTTCATGTCGTCGGAAGGCGAGTCTTGCCGGCGGCGGTCGGACCACTGGCGCGCGTAGCGCACCGAGAAGGGGAGGCCGCAGAGAAAGTCGCAGTCGAGCGAAAGGATCGTCTTCGCCTTGCTGAAGTCGTACTGGGGCAGCAGCGGGCGGCCGAAGACGGCCCGCGTGGCCTCCAGGTGGTTGCGGGCTTCGAGGGGCGCGAAGAATGCGAACCGCGCCGCGGGGTAGCGCCCCCTCACGCGCGCGAGCAGATCGAGGAGCAGCGGCGAGGAGGTGGGCTCGAGCAAGACGCGCAGACCCGCGCCGCCGTCCGTGCGCGGACGCCAGAGCCGCCCGAACAGGTCTTCCCAAGAGACCGGCGCCTGCGCGTGGCGGGGGCTCCGC
The DNA here is from genome assembly GCA_963847705.1 of uncultured Pseudomonadota bacterium. GTDB lineage: Bacteria > Myxococcota_A > Polyangia > Fen-1088 > Fen-1088 > JADGRB01. Next base: position 279,769 of record CAWKBC010000021.1, read on the forward strand.
GCCCGCATGTCATCGTAGAGTTGCCGGACGGCCGCCTGCTGGAACATGTTGGTGCCGCCAAGGGTGGCGGGGTGCTGGAGGTTGGCTTCGATCTTCGTCGGCCGCCCCTCGTGACTCTCGACGAGGAGGCCGCTCGCGTACCCGTCCATGACCATCGACGTCGCGTAGAACGTGGCCTCGCTTGGCAGCACATGCGGGGGCTGTCTGGTGTAGGGGAGAATCTTGCGGGGCCGGTCGAGCGCGCACCCGCCGAGCCCCGCTAGGCTCAGCGTCGCGCCGGTGAGCTGCATGAAGAGACGACGGTCGATCTCCGGCCGTTCGAGCTCCGCATCCGAAAACTCGGAGGACGGTTCTTCCGCCGATCTCCGCGCGCCGCTGCGGATCTGATAGAGGGCCTCCATGGCGTGCGTCTTCATGAACGGCGATCAGCGGTGACACGTGGTGCAGGTCTGCAGGTGCTTGACAGGCTGGACGTGGCCAACGGGGTGCTTGGCGCCTCCGGGGAGCTTCTGGGGAAACTCGGCCGCGAGCAGGGGGGCGTTCGCATAGCGGTCGGGTTGTCGCGCGTGGCAGTCGAGACACCATCCCATCGTGAACATCCGCTCCTTGCGGTCGATCGGCATCGCCGCGACGTCGCCGTGGCACTGCGCGCACGCGATGCCGTTCTTCACATGCACCGCGTGATTGAAGAACACGAAGTCCGGGACCAGATGGACCCGGTTCCAGGGAATAGGTTGTCCCGAGAAGTAGCTTCGCCGAACCGGCTCCAGCATCGGACTCTGATTCCAGATCTGGCTGTGGCACCCCATGCACACCTCGGTGGCCGGGACACCGGCGTAGGCCGTGCGATCGGCGCCGTCATGGCAGTAGAGACACTGGATACCGTCGTCCTTGACGTGGTGCCGGTGATCGAACTGCACCGGCTGCATTACGTCGAAGTCGCGATTCAGGTTGTACGGCGTACGGACATAGACCATCGGAACCACGAACACGCCCGGAATCGAAACGCCCAGGACTCCGATGGCAATTCGGAGCGCGGTGTCGGACCAAACGGGGAACAGCGCGGGCACGCGTCTGTGGTGGGGCCCCCTAGGGATCGGTCAATGGGATGCCTGACGGGGCTCCGGTTTTACGAACTAGTCTGATGGGTGCTCGACCCGATTGCGCCCGCAGTCTCCCGTCCCTAAATGGCGCTTTGTGATCTTGGTGATCAGCGCAGTCTGGGCGGCATTCATCTGGCCGCCCCTCGGCCTCGGCATGGGACTCGTCCTGGCGCTCGCATCGAAGGAGCGCGCGACTGCGTCGGCTGTCCTCTACCCGATCGCCGGCATGATCGGCGCCTCCGCCGGCGGGCTACTCACGTACCTGTTCACCCACGAGCGGGCATTGCTGGGCGGCTTTTGGACCAGCATCATCACCAGCATGCTTGGAGGGATGGTCTTCTTGGGCCTTTGCAAGGCCTGGATCGAATCACGTCGGCCGAGAGCGACGTGATTCGTCCATCCGCGAAGGGTTTATCGATTGTTCTCATTCGTTCCGGACTTCGAACCCGAGTTCCCCGTCTCGGGTGTGCTTCCGGAGTGACCGTTGTCGCTGTTTCCGATCTTGTGAATCCTGCGGACCTGACCGCCGTTTGTGCTCGAGGTCGTGCCACCGGCCTGATTCGAAGCGTGGTTCTGTCCCGAGCCGCTCTGGCTCGCGGCATTCGTTCGTTGGCCGCCTTCGAACACCGCCGCAGCGAAATAGTCGAGCTGGACTATGTCACCCTTCTTGAGGGAATCGAAGCCGGGAGTGCCTGCGGAGATCGCGACCGTGCTCTCGGTGCCGTCGGGCGCACGTAGCATGAGGTTGCGATCCTTCTTGTTGACGCTCTCGACGGTAAAGGGGCCGCTGGTGGCCTCTTCCTCTGCGAAGCCGACGGGCGCCGTTTGTTGTCCTGCGGTCTGGGTTCCCGAGGCCTTGGACGGAGCCGCGGCCGAGGTTGACGGCTTTTGGCCGCCAGAATTGGACTCGGCCAGCGCCGCACCGCCACCAACCGCCATCAGAAAGCTGACTGAAATTGCTCCGAGTGTCTTGCGCATCTCGCACCTCCTGTTTGGAATATGGCCGTCCTCGAGGATCCAACAAGTTGATCCGGAGGCATTCCCACCTTGATCACGACCCTCGGGACGGTGTGTTGCTCACACCGCCCTCGTTGTGCGGCGAGCTGGCTGCCGGCTCGGGCGGAGATGGTCGAGCTTCGCGTTACCCGATTCGCAAAGAGTGGGACGCCACGGCTGCCGTGGTGGCCGGCGCCAATCGAGCAGGGGGGCGCCGAAGCGCTTCTTGCTCTTCAAGGAAGGACCGTCGCCGGGACGGTGCCGCCGGTGACGACACTGACTGTTGCTTGCGCCGGTGCGTTGCCAGTCCCCACCACCTAGGCGCCGCCGTCGAGGTGCAGTGACACCGTCTGCTGGTGGTTGCCGGTTCGCTGCCGGGCAGAGCGCGAAGTTCGCGCCGCAGGCACTGACCTACGGGGAGACGATGGCTATCTTTGTCCGCGCCCCGGGAGGGCGAATATGACAATCAAGATTCTAACGGTCGGTTTTTTGCAGGTGGTGGTGGGGGTCGGCGTTTCTCTGTGGTGCGCTCCGGGTGCGCGCGCCGCCGAGCCGCCCGATACGGCCACGGTTCTCGATAAGCTCCATCAATCGGATCAGAAGGAGATCGCCGCCGGGAAGGTGGCCAAAAAAAGCGGCACCTCCCGACAGGTGAAGGACTTCGGCAAGATGCTGGAGAAGGACCACAAAGCGGCTGACAAGAAGGTCGTGGCCTTGGCCAAGCAGGAGCAGATCACCCTCACCAGCGCGGCGCCCGGCGACATGAGCAGCATGGCGTCCGAACCGACGTTCGACACCAAGTTTGCGCAGGAGATGATCGACGACCACAAGAAGGCCATTGCGGAGGTGACCGAGGCGCGCGACACGACAGCCGACCCGAAGCTCAAGAAGCTGTTGACGGAACTGCTCCCTACGCTGAAAAAGCACGAGGAGACCGCGCAGAAGATCGTCGACACGGAGACGAAGAAATAGTCGTTACCGGACGATGTGGTCGAGCCTGTGCTGACCTTGTACCTCAAATCATCGTCCCCAAGTTCGACACTCGAACATGGGTGCAGGCGTAATCAAGTCAGTGTTGCGCCTGTGGCTCCAGTTGTCGACTGTCCTGTGGGCCGCATCCAAGGTCACTGCCCGCAAGATCCTGGATGACCAGACAAAGAGACCGCATACCTAGCTGACGGACACAGAGGCGACGACGTTGTCATTCACTAAGCTGCGCCGACAAGGTGCGCGCGATGCCGTTGGCCCGAAGGTGGCACGGACCGATCGCGAATGACGACGGCCCACAGCACGTTGATCGCACTGCGTCCGCGCGGCCAACACCACAGCATCAGCCGGGGTCGCACCGTATTGACGACCGCCCTCGACGGTTCCGTCCAGCCGCAGAGCAATCAGGGTCTGTGGATCTACCAGGCACGCGTGCTTTCGCGATATCGCTGGCTGATCGGCGGTCGCGCGCCGACGTTCAGCGCGCTGTCGGCCGTCGAGCAGCATCGCGATCTTGCCTACTACATCTGTGCACCGTCCGAGTGTGGGGGCGACACCCCGAGCTGTGATCCTGCGCAGCAGTCCATCGAGCTCCGAGTCGCGCGCACGGTCGGTGAAGGGCTGCGCGAGGAGGTGACGCTCGTCAACCACACTCAAATGCGGACCACGTTCGAGCTCGGGTTGGAGCTGGACTCGGACTTCGCCGACCCCGCCGAAGTGGACAGTCCGCGCCAGCAAGCCGGCGATCTCTCCGTTCACTGTGATCCCCAGCGTCTAGCCAGCTTCTTGACCTTCGACTACCGCGCCCGACACCGGTACAGCCATCAAGGCGACACGGGTACTGCATCCTTGTACCGCGCCATTCGCCTGGGGGTAACACACGATCAGGAGCCGCCTGCCTATCGCGGCGGATCCCTGCGCTTTCGGATTCACCTCGATCCGAGAGCGACCTGGCGCGCGACGTTGCTCTGGACGGCGCAGCTCGAAGGGCGAGACCTTCCCTTCTGGGACGGCGAGGCAGATCGCAAGCGCGACGCGTTCCGCGCTTCTTCGGCGTATTACGGATCGTCGTTTGACGCGACCGCGGCCACGCCGGTTCTGCAAGCTCTCGCGCGGGCGACCTCGGACCTGGCGGCGTTGCGGCTGCTCGATCTCGACGGTGAAGACGCCCTTGGACCGACCTGGATTCCGGCCGCCGGAATACCGATGTACTTAGGCCTCTTCGGGCGCGACATCCTCTTTTCGGCCCGTCAGGCCGCCTCCCTGGACGCGGTGTCGATGCGGGGCGCGCTCGCGACGCTCGCCGGGCACCTCGGAACGAAGGTCGACGACTGGCGCGACGAGCAACCGGGACGGATGGTCCACGAGATGCACACGAACCCGCTTTCCGTGCTCGAATACGACCCGCACGGGCGCTACTTCGGGACGGTATCGGGCTCGCTCTTTTTCCCTTCGCTGGTGGCCGAGCTCTGGCGATGGACCGGAGACGAGGCGTTGATTCGCCCCTTGGTCGAGCCCGCGCTGCGCGGGTTGCGGTGGGCCGACAGCTGGAGCCGCGACGAGAGCGGATTTTACCGGTATCGGACCCGTTCGGAGCAGGGGGAGAAGAACCAGGGATGGAAGGACTCCGACGACGCCATCGTCCATGCCGACGGTTCGCAGGTCTCCGCTCCCCTCGGGACCTGCGAGATGCAGGCCTACGCCTACGGCTCGAAGGTCGGCCTCGGCGAGGTTCTCGCCGCGCTCGGCGAAAAGGACGCGGCGGCGCGGCTGGCAGCGGAGGCGGCCGAGCTCAAGCGGCGCTTCAACGACGGTTTTTGGATGGAGGAAGAGGGCTGTCTGGCAATGGGCATCGACGCTGGAAACCAGCCCATTCGCTCCATCGCCTCCGATCCGGCGCATTGTCTGCTCAACGGGATCGTCGACGATGCGTTGAGGAACAAGGTGGCGGCGCGCCTGATGAAGGACGACATGTTCTCGGGATGGGGTCTCCGCACGCTCTCCTCCGCGCATCCCGCTTACAATCCATTCTCGTATCACCGCGGGTCGGTCTGGCCAGTCGAGAGCGCGATGTTCGTCATGGCACTCGCCAAGTGCGGTCTCGAGAGTGACATGAACCGGCTGGCGAAAGCGATCTTCGAGGCGTCGGAGCTGTTTCAGTTCCATCGGCTCCCGGAGGTCTTTGGCGGCCACCAGCGCGACGAGGAGCATCCATTCCCGGGGCTCTATCCGAAGGCGAACTCCCCGCAGGCATGGTCGGCCTCTGCACCGTTCTTGATGATGCAGGCGATCTTGGGGATTGAGCCGGACGCTCCGCACGCGCGCCTGACCGTCGACCCCCATCTCCCCGACTGGCTGCCGGAGATTCGCGTTTGCCGTCTGCGGGTGGGGAAGGCCGTCGTCGACATCGCGTTCAGGCGCGAAGACGACGGAAGAACCTCGTTTGAAGTGCTCCGCCTCGAGGGAGCCCTGTCCGTGGTTCGGGCCGAGTAGGCCCGTCTCAGCCGCCCCGCAAAATCATCGCCGCGAACCAGCAGGTAAAGGACGATGATCGCGGCGCCGCAGGCGCAAGCGAAAGCCGATCAAGGCCAGCGCGATCACGGTGAGGACGCCGAGCCCCCACGTTGCCCCGATGATCTGCGGCCCAACCGGGCCGATCCCGATGATCAGCCCTGGCAAGAAGATGCCGAGCCGGCGACCGATACGGGCTACATCCAGAGCGTCGACGGCGAGACGTTATTGAGCATAGGGCGGAAGGAGTCGATCGTCGTCCGGCTGGATCGCGCGATCGGAGACTTCGTCATCGAAGGAACGCCGTTGGTCTCGATCACCGACAAAGCGCCCACCAAGGAGCTCGTTCAACAGGTGACCGGTGCTTACACTCGCCTGCGTGTTTGGCGCCGATTGACTCAGGCGTTTGCGCTCCTAGGTTCACGAAGACGAAATGCGTCGTGGGACGGCCATGTGTGATCCAACCAGTCCATGAGGACTATCGGACGCGGCCTCCTCGCGGGCCTAGCCGGCACGCTCGCGCTCTCGATTTTCGAGCGTCTCGAGCGTCGCCTCCTCGGGCGAGAACCTGTCTACGCGCCCCATCGCGTCGCGGGCCGTCTGGCGGCCCGGTTCGGGATCGGGTTGAGCGCGACCTCCGCCCGCCGGCTCGGATGGGCGTTGCGCGCGGTGTATGGCCCTTCGCTGGGTGTCGCGGGCGCGTGGCTGGATCCCCGGACCAGCCATCGTGCGAGCCGCGTTCTCCGTCACGGCCTCGCGATCTCGGTGTTCGAGCTGGCGGCGTTGCCTTTGGTCGGTGCGGTGCCGCCCCTGGCCAAGTGGCCGCTCTCCGAGCTGCTGCTCCTCGCCGCGCACGCCACGGCCTTCGCCACTGGGGCGGAGCTCGCCGCGGGTCCGCTCGGCTCCCTGGTCGCCCGGAGGTGACGTCTCGTCCGTCAGATCTTCCGTCCGAAGCAGGGGCGCGCCAAGGGTGGCAGCGCGAGCGATGATCTCCGCCTCGGCCGTTCGAGCGCGCTCGAAGGGATTGACATCAGCGGGCGCAGACGGCTACCGGCGGTCAGGGATTCAGGGCGGGGGGACGAGCCCCCGACGCGGGGTCTCCGAGGACCTTCTCGCCGGTCAGCGTCGCGGAGATCCAACTCAGTCGGTTCCGGCGAACGCGATGGTGCTCAGCAACGCATTGGCGGACTGACGTGAATCGAGGCGAGTGTGTTGTACCACCACGGGGACGTCGGACTCAATGACGCTGCTGAAGTCGGTGCCCGGCGGAACGGTCTCCGGATCGTCGAGCTCATTGAAGCGCACGTGCTTGGTCCGGCGCGGTCCGATCTTGAGCTTGAAGGGTCCCGCCGGATCGCGATCGCTGTAGAACACGGTGATCGTGACGTGCGCCTCCTGGTCGGAGGCATTGAGGATGCAGGCGGTTTCGTGGCTGGTGAACTCCGGGGCGGGACCGTGGCTCCCCTCGGGGATGTAACCCTCGGCGATTGCCCAGCGTCTGCGTCCGATCGTCAGTGACATGGTCGATACCTCTACAGTCAAGGTGCAGACGTCGTTGGCGGGACACAAGGTGTCCGGCTTGTTTATCTGCGCGATACTCCCATGATCAACTGATGAACAGAGAGACGCCCCCCCCGCGCGATCTGTCGGGTGGGCCGGCCGTCAAGACGCTGCAGGTCTCAACCTACGTGATTCCCACCGACGCGCCTGAATCGGATGGGACGCTGGAATGGGACCGGACGACGCTGGTCCTCGTCGAGGTCTCGGCTGGCGACGTCAGGGGAATTGGGTACACCTACGCCGACACGGCGACAGCCGAGGTTGCGCGTGCGCATCTGTCGTCCGTTGTCGTGGGCCAGGACGTCTTCGCCACCGCCGCGATCTACGCCAAGATGGTTCAATCCATCCGCAACCTCGGCCGTCCGGGGATCGCGTCGATGGCGATCTCGGCGGTCGACGCGGCCCTGTGGGACGTCAAGGCACGGCTGCTGGGGGTGCCGCTTTTCAGACTTCTCGGGGAGGCGCGCCCGGAGGTCGCTGTCTACGGCAGCGGGGGGTTCACGTCGTACGGACCCGCCCGGCTCACCGAGCAGCTGGGCGGCTGGGCCGCCGAAGGCTTGCGGTTCGTGAAGATGAAGGTGGGAAGGCAGCCGGGCGACGATCCGGCTCGGGTGCATACTGCACGTGAGGCGATCGGTCCCGACACCCAGCTCTTCGTCGACGCGAACGGCGCTTACAGTCGGAAGCAGGCGCTGGCCCTGGCCGAACGGTTCGCCGCCGAGGACGTCCGGTGGTTCGAGGAGCCGGTCAGCTCCAACGATCTCCAGGGCCTGCGCCTCTTGCGCGATCGCGGGCCGGCCGGGATGGCGATCGCGGCCGGGGAGTACGGCTACGATCCCTTTTACTTCCGGCGCATGCTGGAGGCGGGCGCCGTCGACGTGCTACAGGCCGACGCCTCGCGCTGCGGCGGCGTCACCGGCTTTCTGCTCGCGCACGCGCTCTGCGAGGCCCAGGGAATGGCCCTCTCCGCGCACTGCGCGCCTGCGCTGCACATGCACCTCGGCTGCGCGCTCAACCGGCTCTGCCACCTCGAATACTTCTACGACCATCAGCGCATCGAGCGGATGCTGTTCGAAGGGGCGATCGTTCCGAGCGGCGGAGCGCTGGCGCCCGACCGCAGCCGTCCCGGGCTCGGCCTCGAATTCAAGCACCAGGACGCGCGGCGCTTCGCGGTCTGATCGACTACGACTTCATCTGCACGTTGCCCTGCAGGATGACGTAGTCGCTCGGCTTCTCCGTGGTCCCACTCTGCTCGGCGGTCACGACGATCCTGAACTTGGTGAGCGGGGTGACGAGATCGACCGATCCGTGCCGATGGCTGTCGATCCAGAGCTGGCCCAGGTTGCGCACGCGGCTGCCGTCGTCGGCGATCGACCAGACGACGAACGTCGTCAGCGATCGATCCAACTCGTTCGGCTCCGGGAGGTAGTCAACGGTCAGGGCCACCTTGGTATTTCCTTGGCTGTCGCGCGCGAGTTTCATGCTCCCGGCGGCGGCCGGTGTCTTGGCGCCGGGCTCGAGCGCGATGGAAGACGCGCAGCCGCTCCCCCAGACGACAGCACCGGCGAGGAGAAGGACGAGACTGGATCTGATGGACGATCGGTTCATGGTGAGTGCTCTTTCGCTGGATGGTGAACGACCTCGACGGACGGGCGTGCCTGGCGCTGCTCTGAAAGCGCCAACTGCAGGACCTCTGCGATGTGCAGAGGCTTCCGGTTGGTGGTCTGGAGAATCTGTTGCCGGCAGCTGAATCCGTCGGCGATGATCAGCGTGTCGGCGTCTGCGGCCCGCACGGCCGGCAGCAGCACCCGCTCGGCCGCGGCCATCGAGACCTCGTAGTGGTCGGCCTCAAAGCCGAACGAGCCGGCCATCCCGCAACAGCCCGAGTCGAGAAGCTGGTAATCGAGGCCGAGCTTGTCGAGCAGAGAGGTCTCTTTGCTCATCCCGATCACCGCCTTGTGGTGGCAGTGGCCGTGCACGATCGCGCGGCGCTTCAACTTCGGCGGCTGGTAGTTCTCGTGCTCCAGAAACTCGCTGAGGAGCCAGGTCTGCTTGGCCAGCCGTTGAGCGTCCGCGTCGTGCGGCAGAAGGCCGATGAGCTCATCCCGAAAGGCGGCGATGCAGCTCGGCTCGAGTCCGACCAGCGGGATCCCGGCGCGGATCTGCGGCCGCAGGTGCTCGAGGATCTCGAGCCAGAGGCGCTTGGCCGCGGTCAACATCCCCCAGTCGTAGAGGGGGCGCCCGCAGCAGAGCGGGCGCTTGGGGATGTCCACCTCGAAGCCGGCACTCTCGAGCACGTCGACGGCGGCGCGCGCGGCGCCCGTCATGAGGAAGTTGTTGAAGGTATCGGGCCAGAGGATCACCCGCCGATGGTGCACCTGGCCCTCTGGCGTGGTCGACGCGCCGAAGGGGACCGGTGGCGTCGAAGAGCCGGCATCAATCAGCCGCGCCGGCCGGCGCTTGCCGAACCAGCGGCGAAAGGTCGGCGTCGCGAAGGGCGGCAGCCTGCGTTTTTGGGAGACGCCCGCCAGCCACTTGACCAGCGACGAGAACGGCGGCGTGCGGGCGAAGAAGTTCGCCAGCGCCGCGAAGGGCGCCACCAGACGCGCCCACCAGTAGATGAGGCCCATGGCGTAAGCGGTCCGTGGGCGGAGTCGTCCCTCGTAGTAGTGCGAGAGGAACTCGGCCTTGTAGGTGGCCATGTCGACGTTGACCGGGCAGTCCCCCTTGCAGCCCTTGCAGGCGAGGCACAGGTCCAGCGCCTGCTTGACGTTGTCGTCGCGCCAGCCGTCGGTGATCACCTGGCCTTCCGCCATCTCGAACAGAAGCCGCGCGCGGCCGCGCGTCGAGTCCTCTTCCTCGCGGGTGACCATGTAGCTCGGGCACATGACGCCGCCTTCGACCCGCCGGCAGGCGCCGACGCCGACGCAGCGCCCGGCCGCCTTGGCGAACGAGCCGCCGTCGTCGGGGAACGCGAAGTGGGTGGCGAGCGGCTTGGGAGCGTGCGTCGGCCCCTTGCGCAGGTTCTGATCGGGGGCGAAGGCGTCGACCACCTTGCCGGGGTTCATCTTCCCGTCCGGATCCCAGAGCCGCTTGAACTCGCCAAAGGCACGCACGAGATCTGCGCCGAACATCTTCGGCAAGAGCCACGCGCGCGCCTGGCCGTCGCCGTGCTCGCCGGAGAGCGAGCCGCCGTTGGCGACCACCAGATCGGAGGCCCGCTCGAGAAAGGCCAGCCAGTGCTTGACGCCGTCAGCGGTCCTGAAGTCGAAGTCGATGCGGCAGTGGACGCACCCCTGGCCAAAGTGGCCGTAGAGCGCCGCGTGGTAGCCGAACTCCTCGAGCAGCTTGCGGAAGGCGCGCAGGTAGACGCCCAGCTTCTCGGGCGGCACGGCGGCGTCTTCCCAGCCGGGGTGCGTCTCGCGCATCCCGGGGACCAGCGCCGTGGCGCCCAGGCCCGACTCGCGCACCTCCCACAGCTTGTGCTCCTGCTTTTCGTCGTCGTAGAGCTTCATCGTCGGCGGGTGACGATCGGCTTTCAGCCGGGCCATCATCCGGTGGGCTTGCGCATCGGTGTCGGCCTTGGTCGGGCCGCCGAATTCGACCATCAACCAGCCCTTGCCTTCGGGCAGCATGCTGACGTCGTCGGGGTGCATCCCCTTCTTCTTCATATAGCCGATGAGCTCGTCGTCGATCCCTTCGAGGCCCACCGGCTTGTGCTTCATGACCTCGATGACGTGGTCGGCCGCCGAATAGACGTCTTCGTACCCGAGCACCAGCAGGCTGCGCGCCGGCTTCTCCTCGATGAGCGTGACGGTCGCCGACAGGACCACCACGCAGGTTCCTTCGGTGCCGACCAGCGCCTGCGCCACCTGGAAGTGGTTCTCCTCGAGCAGCGCGTCCAGGTTGTAGCCGGAGACCCGGCGCGGGATCTTCGGGTAGCGGGCGCGGATCTCCTGGGCAGTGCGATCGCGCAGGGCGCGCAGGCCGCGATAGATCTCGGCCCTCCGACCCCCGCCGGAGACGATCTGCTCGAATTCGGCGGGCGAGGTGCGGCCGACGGTGAACCGCTCGCCGCCGTAGGTGAGGACGTCGAGCTCCACCACCTGGTGCCGCGTCAGCGGCCCCGGTCCATAGAGCTGCGCCATCACCGAGTGGACGCCGCAGGAGTTGTTCCCGATCATCCCGCCCAAGGTGTTGCGGCTGTGGGTGGCGGGATCGGGCCCGAAGGTGAGGCCGTGCGCGCGCGCCTCCTGGCGCAGTTGATCGAGGTTGCAGCCGGGTTGCACGCGGGCGAGCTTGGCGGCCGGATCGATCTCCAGCACGCGGTTCATGTACTTCGAGTAGTCGATGATCACGGCGGTGTTGCAGGTCTGGCCCGCCAGGCTGGTGCCGCCGCCGCGCGAGGTGATGGGCGCCCCGTGCTTGCGGCAGAGCGCCACGGTGGCGATCACGTCCTCGACGGTCCGCGGCAGCACGACGCCGATCGGAACCTGGCGGTAGTTGGACGAGTCAGTCGAATAAGCGGCCCGGCTGCCGTCGTCGAAGCGGACCTCACCGGCGATCGCGCGCCGCAGCTCCGTCGCCAACGCGGCCGCGTCGGAGATCTGGCCGGCGGTGGTGCCGGTCTTCTCCGAGCCGACCGTGGGTCGCCCCGGATAGTGGACCGGCTGCACCTTCAGATGAAGTCGCGCTGCCGTCACAGCAGGTTGTCCGGGCTGGGATTCGGGTGGCAACAGGCGCTCCTTACGAGCGCTTCCGGTGCGGCAGGATCTTCGCGACCAACTCGGTGAAGCTCTGATGGATGATCCCCCCTTCGTCGGGATCGCCTTTGAAGAGCGTCGAGGTGTACTTCGCCGCTTGCTCGAGCGTGATGTGGGGCGGCAGCGGCGGCACGTCGGGATCGGTCACCACCTCGACGACCACCGGGCGGTCGGCCCTGAAAGCGGCGTCCCAGGCCGGCGCAATGGCCTCCGGTGCGTCGACCCGTATTCCCTGCAACCCCAGCATCTCGGCGTAGCGCGCGTAGGGAAAGTCGCAGATCTCCTGCGACGCCTCGAACTTGGGGTTCCCTTCCATCACCCGCATCTCCCAGGTGACCTGGTTGAGATCGCCATTGTTGAGCACCAGGACCACGAGGCGCGGGTCCGACCACTCTTTCCAGTAGTGCGCGATCGTGAGGAGGCCATTGTTGCCGAGCATCTGCATCGCGCCGTCGCCCACCATCGCGACCGGTACCCGTTCCGGGTAGGCGAACTTGGCGGCGATGGCGTACGGCACGCCGGGGCACATGGTGGCGAGATTGCCCGAGAGGCTCGCCATCATGCCGGGACGGATCTTGATGTCGCGCGCGTACCAGTTGGCCGACGAGCCCGAATCCGAGCTCAAGATCGCGTTGTCGGGCAGGCGGGGCGAGAGCTCCCGAAACACGCGCTGCGGATTGATCGGCTTGGCCGGCTGCATCGCCCGCGCCTCCATCAGCTCCCACCACTCCTCGAGGTGGCCGGCGATCTCCTTGCGCCAGGCGCGGTCTTCCTTGCGCCGGAGCAACGGAATGAGCGCGCGCAGCGTCTCCTTGCTGTCGCCGGTCAAGTTGAGCTCCATGGGATAGCGGATCCCGAGCATCTTCGGATCGAGATCGATCTGGACGCCGCGCGCCTTGCCTTCGCGGGGGAGAAATTCCGAATAGGGGAAGCTGGAGCCGACCATGAGGAGGGTGTCGCAATCCATCATCAGATCCCAGCTCGGCTTGGTCCCGAGAAGCCCGATGGAGCCTGTCACGAAGGGCAGATCGTCGGGAACCACCGCCTTGCCGAGGAGAGCCTTGGCGATCCCGGCGCCCAGGAGATCGGCGACCTCCAGCACCTCGGCGGAGGCTTGCAGCGCGCCGGCGCCGACCAGCATGGCCACCTTCTTTCCTTCGTTGAGGATGGCGGCGGCCTTTTGCAGATCGACGTCGGTGGGGACGACCCGCGGCGTGCTGTAGGCGTAACCGGAGTGCACGGTGCCGTGGGCGCGCGGCGGTTCCTCGACGGCATCGACGTCCTGGACATCGTTCGGCAGGATGATGCAGGTGACGGTCCGCTCCGCCTTGGCGATGCGGAACGCGCGGTCGACGAGATGCCGTACCTGCGCCGGATCCGAGACCATGTGGACGTACTCGTGCGCGACGTCCTTGAAGAGCGAGATCAGATCGACCTCCTGCTGGTAGGAGCCGCCGAGCGCCTTGCGCGACTGCTGCCCCACGATGGCGACCACCGGCTGATGGTCCATCTTTGCGTCGTAAAGACCGTTCAAGAGGTGGATGGCGCCGGGGCCCGAGGTGGCCATGCAGACGCCGACCTCGCCGGTAAACTTGGCGTGCGCGCAGGCCATGAAGGCCGCCATCTCTTCATGGCTGGTGCGCACCAGCTTGAAGCGCTCACCGGCGCGCTGCAGGGCGCCCATGAGACCGTTGATCCCATCGCCCGGAAAGCCGTAGATGCGCTTGACACCCCAGAGCGACAACCGCTGCAACAAGAAATCGCTGACCGTCATCGACATCCGCGCCCATCCTCCATGCGAGGCCCACCCGCCGAGGCGGATAATCCGCGGCGGCATCCGCAAGCTACTCACGAGATCGGCCGCGTCTACGGGAGCTCGACCCGATTCTCTCGACCCGATTCTGATGATGACAATGAGGGATGCGGAGTCAGCAAGAGACCCTCCCCGACGCGATCTCAATGATAGATACCCACCATGCCTGCCTCGTCAAAACGAGCGCTCGTGGGTGCCATGGCGGCCAACCTGGGGATCGCGGCCACCAAGTTTCTCGTTGGGGGCATCACCAGCAGCACAGTGATGATCGCGGAGGGGATTCACTCTCTGGTCGATACGGGGAACTCGGCTCTGATGCTGTTGGGCGAACGGCGAAGCCGCTGCCCCGCCGACGAGGCCCATCCATTCGGCTATGGAATGGAGCTCTACTTCTGGAGCTTCGTGGTGGCGATGGTGGTCTTCGGCGGCGGCGGGGGACTCTCGATCTATGAGGGGATTCGCGCCCTTTTTCATCCACGGACCGTCACTAACCTCTGGCTCAACTACCTCGTCATCGGCGTGGCGGCCGCTTTCGAGGGAACCTCCCTCGCGATCGGGGTCCGCGAGTTCGCCGCCTACCGACGCGAAAAGCGCTTCGAGGGTTCGATGCTGTCGGTCATGCGGGCCAGCAAGAATCCCGCGATCTTCGTGACCGTCCTCGAGGATTCGGCGGCGCTCGTCGGATTGGCCATCGCCGCGGGGGGGCTCACGGTCGGCCGCTATTTCGGGCTGCCCGCCGCCGACGCCGTAGCATCGATCCTCATCGGCGTGGTGCTGATGGTCGAGGCCAGCCTTCTCGGCTTCGAATGCCGCGGGCTCATCATCGGCGAGGCGGCCCGGCCGGTCGTCATCGCTGAAATCCGTCGCGTCCTTGCGCAGCATCCCGAAATCGATCGCGTCGACGAGTTGCGTACCCTCCAACTGGGGCCGGAGTCAGTCATGCTCGTCCTGGGGATCTCAGCGGAGTCGGCGATGACCGGCGGCGAAGTTCAACGCGCCCGCGCGAGGCTGGCGGCGGACCTTCGCCAGGCGGTTCCCACAATCAAGTACGTTGTCTACGACCCCGAGCCCAATCGCCGATAGCCGCACGGGATTCGGCCTCCGTCGGGTTGTGTGTCGAATGAGCATGGACATCTTGAGGGTATTCCTGATGGCGATTCACACCTCGGCAAAGGAGGACGGCGTGCGCAAGCGAAGGCTCGAGGGGAAAAGGGCGGTCGTGACTGGGGCCTCGAGCGGCGTCGGACGGGCAATCGTGCGCGCCTTTGGCGAGGAGGGCGCGAAGGTGGCTCTCCTCGCCAGAAACATCGACGGACTGGAAGCGGCTGCCCAGGAGGTTCGGGACTCGGGCTCGGAGGCGCTCGTCCTTCCGCTTGACGTGGCCGACGCCGAAGCGGTCGACGCCGCCGCCGATTGCGTCGTGAAGGAGTGGGGCGATATCGATATCTGGGTCAACGACGCCATGGTGTCGGTGTTCTCTCCGATTCGGGAGATGACCGCTCAGGAATTTCGCCGGGTCACGGAGGTGTGCTACCTCGGGTACGTCCATGGAACCCTGGCCGCTCTTCGGCACATGCGCCCGCGGAACAGCGGCCTGATCATCCAAATCGGTTCGGCGTTGGCCTATCGGTCGATTCCGCTTCAGAGCGCCTATTGCGCGTCGAAGGCCGCGATCCGTGGGTTCACCGACTCCCTCCGCAGTGAGCTCATACACGACGACAGCAAGGTCGCCGTCACAATGCTTCAGCTTCCCGCCGTGAACACGCCGCAGTTCGACGTCGTGCGAAATCGCCTTCCAGAACATCCCCAGCCGGTGCCGCCGATCTACCAGCCCGAGGTGATCGCACAGGCCGCGGTGCACGCGGCGCTGCACCCGAAGCGTGAGGTTTGGATCGGTTGGAGCGCGACCAAGGCGATCATCGGGCAGCGCTTGATTCCGGGGTTCCTCGATCGTTACTTGGCAAAGCGGGCGTGGACGGCCCAGGAGACCGATCGGCTCCCGCCGGGACATCCCCTGAAGCACGACAGAGACAACGTGGATCAGCCGATTCCGGGCGATCGCGGGGCTCACGGCGCGTTCGATTCCAGGGCACGGAGAATGAGCACGAAGATGTGGGCGCGCACCCACCTGGGCTGGGTCGCCGTCACCGGCAGCGTGCTGGTCGCCGCGCTGATCTGGTGGCGGAATGAGCGCAGATCTCCTTCGGCTCTCCGGTACTGGTCTTCAGTACGCTCGCCCGCGGCCTAGACTAGACCGCTTTTAGATTGACCAGATCGACGGGGCATGATCAAACGTCGAGACTGGATCCGCGAACGCGTTCATCAGATCGTCCGCCCGCACTTATCTCGGGCGCTGGACCGCGAACAAGGCGAGGGCTCTGAGTGTAACCGTCCCGCAAATCGTTTCGGATGACCTCTACGAGAGGGATGACAAGGCGCTGATCAGCGCCGGACGTCGAGGTCAGCTTCGAAACTCCCACGAGTACCTCCTGCAGGGTATCTCTACCTGTGGCGTGTGTGGCGCTCGGATCGGATGCGCCTCGAGCGGTACCTGGACCTCGCAGAAGGGTAAGAAGCGGGTTTTCTATTACGTCTGTTCGAAACGACGGAGACCCCCGCAGCCCGGTCGCCCAGCTGTTTGACGACGAAGCGCCGAGAGATGCCGACCGAACGAAAGAGGAGAGGACCACGACGGCAATGCACGAATAGCTGGCCTCGGGCCGAGCGGTCAGTACTGCCGACCCGCGCCACCCGGTACGGCGAGGCCTGCATCGAAAGCCGCGGAAGCGGTGGCACGCCTCGGCAAATGGATCGTGAAGGTCGTTCCTTCCGAGGACGAAGAAGTCACCTCGACCGTGCCGCCGTGGGCCCGCACGATCTCGTTGACGATGAAGAGTCCAAGCCCAAGTCCACGCGAGTAGTCGCGTCGGTGGCGGGTACCGCGGAACGGATCGAAGAGGCTGGGGAGAAGTGAGTCAGGAATGACGCCCTGATTGTGCACCTGCAACGTCACGGCGTACCCATCGCATACCTATGGGCTCGGACGATTCGACGCGCCCGCGCAGCGGGTTTGCCTCGGGGCGCCGGCCGGGAGCGCGGCCGTGCCGCCGACGCCAAGCGCAGGAGGAGTGCTGTCGAACGGGCGCTCACCAGCCAGGCCGCCGCGGCGGTCTGGTCGACGCGGAGCTACTCGGGCTCGGGAACGCTGGCAGAGAGGCTTCTAGGGTGCCTTGGAGCGGCCCCAGGTGTTACGCGCGTCGAGCGGGAGGGTTCCGAAGAAGGCTTCGTATCGAGCGAGCCAGGCGGTGGTCTCGCGGCCTGGATAGCCCTTTCGCGGGATGAGGCCGCAGAGAGAGGCTGACGTCTTATCGATGGCGCGAGCAGGCGATCGCGCTCGACCTTCGCCAGGATCGCAGCGGCCATCACGGAAGGCTCGGATCCACGGCCTGAGACATTTCGACCGGTCGACGAGAGCGAGCTTGAAGCCCGTCGACCACATCGATACCGCAAGCAATTGGCGCGAGCGTCGCCGCATTCTCCTGAAGAGTGCGCGAGTCTACGATCGGCTCGACGAACTGATCGCGGGCGCGAAGGCGAACCAAATGTCGCTCGCCGTGTTCAAGCCTATCAGCTCCGATAGTGGCTGTCCCGACGCGATGCGCAGGCGAGGTCGGCGCGCGGGTACCGACTAGCGAGACATCACGACGACATCGAGGACGCCTGTCTCACTACGCGTTCCCGCGAGCACCTCACGGAGCGGCCGGCGCGGCTTGCCCCTCCACCGGAAGTAACCGATGCCCGAAGCGTAGACGCGCACCGTCGGGTAGTCCCGAGCCAGGCAGGACCAGGGCATTCGCCAGATGTTCGGGGTGTCTGTACTGTGCGGGTGCTGCAGGACGATTGTCGGCTTGAAGCGGACCGTGGCCTTGGCCATCGCATCGCAGCGTCGTCGCCGAACGCCGTTCGGGCTCTGGTTCGCTCGAGCGCGAGCGCTGAACATATTGAGATCATGGCAGCCGAGGACGAGTACCTTCTCGTTCGCGATCTTGAGTAGGTGCGTCTCGACATCGGAGACCTGCACGAGAAGCGCCGCCTGATTGCCGGTCGGATAGGACTTCCCAGTCCATCGAACGATCTCGCCGGAGTCGCAGTCGATTACGGCGACGAGCTCGGCGTGCTGGGCGTCGCTTATGAGGTCGACGCCGATCGTGAGGACGCGTGTCCGCACGTTGGCAGCAGCGAGCGCCTTCTTCGTCACGCAGGCACCGACCAGCGGCTTTGCGACGCGAATCAGAGCATTGAGATCGTCCGATGATGAATCCCACGCGAGCCCACCAGACCATCGCGGCGGAAAGTCACCGACGATAAAGCCACCGGGCGTGATGGTGAACTTGGCCCGGCTCGAGATGGGCCAGTTCTCGAACGCCTCGAGCAGCATCTCCCCGGCGGTGCGTGGAGACGATGCGGGCTTTCCGTGAACAACGATTCGCACGACGGGCTGGAGACCTTCCACCACTCGCAGCGCCGACACCTTGGTCGGAGGCGGCGCGGCCGGCTTCGCGGTCGGAGGCAGTGTTGCGCGCGCCCTCGCTCCGATAGGTTTCGGCGCGGGCAGTCCTGGGCCGACGATGGTGAAGCCTAGTGCCTGCAGCACGGCGTTCGTCTCCTGGCCGCCGGAGAACTCTTGTGGGCGAAGTTCTCGCCCCGTTGCGGCGGCGACGGCAAGCGAGACCACGTACTTAGGCGGGTAGCGTCGCCCGTCGACAACGAGCTGGAACTTCCTCGGCTCACGCCGGGACGCTGATCGAAACCGATCGAGGTCCGGCTGCTCGAGGAGAACGGTATCCGAGGCGTTCCCCTGCGAGTCGAGGTCGACCAGCAGGGTTCGCGATCCCTGTTCGGAAGCGAGAAACGCGAGGTGAGCGGAGACGGTTGTTTTACCGGTTCCCCCCTTGTGGATTCCGACTGTGCAGACTTTTCCCATGATTTCTCCTTACCGCTCGAGGCGGTTCTCCCTTTTCGGCCGTAGCTCGCGATTGAGCTTCCTGAGGTAGTCGTTCCAGTCCTTCGGCACGGGTGAAACGTGTCGGCGCAGCTCGCGGCCGCCAGCGACGATGAGGTGCGCGTGAAGTTTCTCGCCTCCGTCATCAGCATCGGTGGCACTTACGAGGTCCGCGCCGGCCGGCATCTCGCCGATCGCGCGGCCAATGAGTCTGAGAGCCTCCGGACCGACACCACCGCCGGTGCTCAAGTAGCGGGTATGAGGGCGTGGAAAGATCTGGTGGTAGCTGAAAGCGTCGATTGCGCTTTCAACGATCACTAGTCGATCATCATCAGCACGCGCGGCGCTCATCCAGTAGGTCTTCTGGCCGCCGGTCGCAAAGCCGGTGAAGCCGTTGCTCTTGATCTCGAAGCCGATGACTCGGCCGGTAGCCGGATCGGTGTGCGGAAAAATGACGTTTCCGCGACCGTCCACCCGGTAGCTCGAGGCGAAGCGAGGATCGCGCTGGACGCCGACGTCGATTCCGCGCTTGGCGAGGTAACGGCTTCGGTCGATTCGGGCGTTCGCATAGGCAGCGGCGAGGGTCGCCATCAAGGCAGGGCTACGGCAAGGCGAGCTGTTGGCGCTGCGCTGGGAGGACATCGATCTGGTGTCGGGGCTGCTCAGGGTTCGTCGGTCGGTCACCCGAGGTGTGGTGACGGTGCCGAAGAGCGGGAAGGGGAGGGACGTTCCACTTGGTGACGAAGCGATCGCGGCGCTGAAGGCAGAGAGACACCTTCGGGGACCTCTCGTGTTCTGCAACCTCGACGGGCGGATGTGGAAGAAGAACGAGTGCAAGCATCCGATCTGGCGAGCGTGCAAGAAGGCGGGTCTGCGGCAGGTGAGCTGGCACGTCCTTCGGCACACGTTCGCTTCGCACTTGGTGATGCGTGGGGCGGCGATGAAGGTTGTGCAGGAGCTGCTCGGGCACGCCACGATCGAGATGACGATGCGCTACGCGCATCTCAGTCCCGACGTGCCCCGGCAGGCGGTGAAGCTGCTCGATGGACTGGGCAGCTCTGTGGGGCCGTGGCGACAGGCTGGCGACAACGCCAGAGTTGGTACTTAACTACTTAGAATTTATGGTGGAGGCGCCGGGAGTCGAAAACGTCCGTCAACCCCGACACTTCGGGGGCTTGCACAGACGCCCGCGCGCTTGCCGCAACCTTCGTGAGGTCTGGTCGGTTCGAGTTTGGGACGGTTGGATCTGTTTGGGCAGCGGGCGGGCAAGGCGCTGGCGCTGCAGGAATCGGCGTGACGCGCACCGGGTGAACCGCGACGTTCAGCTTGGGAAAGCGAAAGGGCCGATTGTGGGTCAGGGGGCCTGGCGCGTCCAGATGTCCCCGACAGCTGGCGCCCCGTTGACGTCTGCGGGCACCGGGAAGCCGTCGGAGACCGCGACCAAATGAGCGCCGGTTGCGTCGGAGGCCAGGGCATCCCAATGCCACCCTTCCGCGGGTGTCCCTACGGTTTCATTGGTCCAGGTGAGCCCCATGTCAGCAGACCTCCAGAGGTCCCCGAAGGACGCGGCGACGAGATTGGCGCCGCCTGCGTCCGACGCCACGTGCTGCCAATACTGGCCCGACGCGGCGGTTCCCTGGGTCCGGTTGATCCAGGTTGCGCCGGAGTCTTCCGAGACCCAGATGTCCCCGTAGCTGCCGCACAGGACGCCGTCCGGGGGCAGCGAGTTCTGCGAGACAGCAACGAGGCGCGTTCCGGTCGAATCCGACGCGACCTCCTGCCAGCCCAGTCCCGAGAGAGGCGTTCCCTGGGTCCGGTTGATCCAGGTCTGACCCGCGTCCCAAGAGGTCCAGATGTCGCCGTTGACGACAACGAGGTGGTCTCCGGTCGAGTCCGAGGTCAAGTTTCCCCAGATTTTGCCGGCAACGGAGGTCCCGGCCGTCTGATCGGTCCAGGTCAGGCCCGAATCTGTGGAGGCCCAGACGTCCCCCCCGGCGGTTACGAATAGCCGGGTGCCGGTCGCGTCCGAGGCGAGGCCGCGCGGCCACTCGACCGCGCCGACGGTTACGCGTTTCGTCCAGGTCATGCCCGCGTCGGCCGACGTCCAGAGATCGCCGCCCTCGCTCGTATCGGCTGGGCCGGTGACGGCCACCAGGTGACCTCCGATCGAGTCTGAAGCGACGGAGACCCACCGCTGACCGGATGCTTCGGTGCCTGCCGTCCGGTTCGTCCAGGTCATACCGGCGTCGGCGGATGTCCAGATGTTCCCGTCCGGCGCGAAAGCCGAGCGCGTCGTCACGGCGACCAGGTGGGTTCCGGTCGCGTCGGAGGCCACGCTCATCCAAGCGAGGTCCGCGGCGTTGGTGCCAGCCGTTTGATCGACCCACGGCCCGCCGCTCGCGCCCGCGGCTGAGGAGCCTCCCGCGTCCATCGAGGAACTCCCGCACTGGTCGAGCGGCGACCCACCCGTGCCGGTGCTGCCACCGTTGGCGACGGCGTCGCCGGTTCCCGGCGAACCGCCGTTCAGGCTGCTGCCACACGCCGCCAGTGCGAAAGCGCACGCGGCAGTCACCGAGAGGATGGACTGCATGGAAGACCCCCAGCGATAGAATGTGGGATTCGCGAGCCCACCTTCATCGATGACACTCCTTGAGCTCGGCATCCCGGTCTCCACCGAGCCGCCGGGGTCGCCAGATTCGCCGTTCAGGGGTCTGCTCGCGTACCCGTAGTCGCAGGACACGGCGAACTCGGGGGCCGGTCAGGCCCGGGGCAGCGGACGCGACCTATGGACGAGGACCCGCTCTATCTGGCAGCTCGCTCCGAAGGTGCGGGCACCGACGGGATTGAACCTGCGGCTTCCACTGTGTGAATAGACGGAGATCAGGACAAGAAATTAGGAGTTACGAGTAGTTGAACGTCACTGGACAGCACCGGACGACACCCAGAAGCACCCGTTCTGGGCACTTTTCTAGGCATATTGGATTCGGGAACAGGCACCCCTATCGTCTCGATCGCTGGCCGAGGCACTACGACCGCAGGCGTGAGTCGGTCGCGCCATGGATTAACTCGAGGAAGCTCTGCGTGCGCTCGTGGCGGCAACCGCACGATCGCGCGACACTCGGGGGCGGCGGCCATGAAGATCCCGGAGAGACGTCAAGGACGGCCACAGTATTGGCAGCGGGAGTTTGAAATGGTTTCGCGCTACCCGCTGGCCTCCACGAGCGGGGCTTGAGGATGGTCACTCGCACACCGATTCGCTTTGGGGTTTTGCTGGCGCTCGTTTTCTGTGCCGGGCGGGCGCGGGCGCAGGATGCGCCGACCGTTTCCCTAGAGCCTACATGGCCGCCACACGAGGTGCCTCCGGCCGCTCCGCCGTCGACCTCTGGATATCCACCGCCGCCACCGATCTACAGCGCACCGACGCCCGCGAGCGTTTCGCCACAGCCCGCGTCGCCGCCCCCGGCTGCTCCGCCGGTGACCTCCGCATATCCACCGCCGCCCCCTGCTCATTATCCACCCCCGCCCGCGTACCGGCCGCCACCCGCCTATCCGCCACCGCTGGTGGTCTCCGCGCCTGCGCCGACGGACGGGTTTCACAGGGGGCTCTTCCTGCGCTTACATCTCGGTCTCGGCTACGGCTCGCTTACCGGGTCCGGCAGCTACTCCGGCACAACAACAATAGCGGGTTCCGGGGTCTCGGTCGGCGTCGCGTTGGGCGGCGGTGTGGCTGAGAACTTGGCGCTCTACGGGACCATCTTCGTTTCTTCTTTTGGGGACGCGAACAGCGGGTCCAATACCGGTACGGATGCCTCGCTTGGTGGCTACGCCGCCGGCGTCGTTTATTACTTCATGCCAATCAACGTCTACGCATCTGGAGCAGTCGGCGTGGCGGGAATGGGCAAGTTCGACAGCCAGGGAAAACTGATCGACTCCTCGAATATTGGCCTTGGTTTCGATGGGATTGTCGGAAAGGAGTGGCGTGTTTCGCGTCACTGGGGCCTCGGCCTGGCTGCCGAGCTCGTCGGCGCGACCGGAATGAAGGACAAGGCCGACCCCAACGTCACCTGGAGAGGCGGCGCGTTCAACTTCCTCTCCTCGGCGACCTTCTACTGAACGTCACAGCGATCGCGGCCAAGCAGCCACACTCCAGCGGCCGTTATCTTGCCCGTGCTCTCAAGATCCAAAGAATGGGACAGGGACGCACGCAACCTTCGTGAGGTCTGGTCGGTTCGAGTTTGGGAGGGTTGGATCTGTTTGGGCAACTGGCGGGCAAGCGGTTCGCCGCTCAGACGTACGGGGGCGAGCCTTTGCCCGCCCAGAAAGACGGACCTCCGACACCGCTTCCGTCGGGACGACTACCCCGATTATTGGGAGCGTTACCTGAATCGCCTTGGCATCGGAACGGCTGGGGGCGCCGTTCGCGGTGTCAGTTTTGAGCCGGCGCTTAGCTCGTCTAAGATTCCAAACAGCCGCGGATAGGTCTGATCGCGGTTGGTGGCCAAGCGGAGGGTTCATGCGTCGGCTCTATTTCGTCGTCTCGTTCTTACTCCTGTCGTCAAATGGGTGCGGTTCGGCAGGCAGCGACACGACGGGGACTGGCGGCGCCGTCGGGAACGGCGGTGCGACGGGCGGGGTCGTTGGCGCGACGGGCGGGATCGGCGGCGGGGGCGGCGAAAGCGGTGGCGGTGCCGGTATCGGCGGGAACGGCACCGGCGGCACCGGCGGCACGAGCGGCGCCGCGGGGAGCAACGGCCCCGCCGGCACCAACGGCGGCGCCGGTACTGGTGGCGCTGCGGGCACGAACGGCGCCGCGGGTACCAATGGCGGGGCGGGGTCGAATGGAGCCGCCGGCACGAACGAGGCGGGGGGGGCCACGGGGAACGGCGGTACGGGTGTCGACGGCGGCGCGCTGCCGCTCGACGGCGGCGGATCGATCCAGGCCCTCCCGCTCTCGACAAACGACCTGGTGTTCGATTCGACCAGGGGCGTGCTCTACGCCACGAATAACGGCACCCCGGACGCGGGGAACAGTGTGCTCACCATTGACCCTGCCTCCGCGAAGGTCACGGCGACGTTGCCCATCGGGGGTCTCCCGACTGTCCTTGCCATTTCCGACGATGGGAGCGCTCTTTACGTCGGTGTCAGCACGCCCGGTGGGTCCTTCTCGCCGACCCCGCAGATCGACGGAGCCAACACGGTGTGCCGCATCGACCTTGCTTCGACGACTGCCGGGCCTCTCGTCTCCCTGGGGAGCACCAACGTCACCGCCGGTCAGATCGCCGCCGTGCCCGGATCCTCGACACAGTTCATGGTGTCGCTCCGCCAGCCAGAGGTCACGCCCGAGTTTGCGGGTCTGGCGCTCTACGACAGCAGCACGCTGCTGGCGCATTGGAGTTACCCCTACACCACCGACAACATTACCTTCTCCGGTCCCTCGACCCTCTTCGGGTGCAGCAGCACCACGGAGCCCTCCGAGCTCGTTCAGTTCAGCGTCACCTCGGCCGCCATCACCCCGCGGATGACGGTAAGCGGTTTGATCACCAACGGCGGCGCGCGAATTATCGCGAACGGCGGCTGGATCTTCGCCAGTGACGGACAGACGGTGAGCGTGGCAACCATGGGCTCCGTCGGCACCTACAACGACACCGCCGCCAAAGGGCCACTCATTTCCGTCGTCCCCGCTGCCGACGGAACAAACGTCTGGTTTCTGGGCGAGCCCAACATGGGCGGACCGACCTTGCTCCAGTTCGACCGGACGACGTTTCAGCTGCTTCGGACCATTTCGCTCGCCCCGGGGTACATCGAAGGGAACCTCTATGGTTTGACCGGGCTAGTCCAGTGGTCCCCGACCGGTTTCGCCTTCCGTTCCTACTCGAACATCTTTCTAGTGACGGTGCCGAACTGAACGGTTCGGGCGGGCAGCGGCCCAGGAGGGCTTACGGCCATGGGAGCTTCACGAACCTACAGACTCAGATTCCCAAATGCGTGTGCCTGAACAGCTTCTCGGCACGACCCACCATCGCGTGAGTAGGACCGTAGAACCCCTGCCCTTCTGTTTTGTGGAGCTGAACGGGATCGAACCCTCGGCCTCCTGAGTGCGATTTTGACCCTGTACGAGCCGGAGGGATGCCAGCAACAAAACGCCAGCAACCGAAGGGAGTCCCTTTTGGTCGGGAGAACACGAAGTCCTCCAAGCCGACGATCTCCAACGAAGGGACCGAGAAGGCGATCTGCGTTACTTAACGAAGAACCTCACAACGCCCGTCGGGCCCTCCTGCATGAAGATAAAGAGTGTCACGAGTGCGGTCAGCAGCGCGGCCCAGAGGCTGAAAGCTGCCACGAGCAGGCCGAGAAGACGAAGCTGGAGGCCGATCGCAGCTCGCCAGCCGACGGGGCGATCCCATTCGATGCTTCGACGGATGCGCACTTTGGCGCCCGTGCGCGCCTGAACCTGAGGGCTCAGGCGATAGATCCTGCGATAGAATCCGCTTGTCCAGTAGACGATATTCCATGCCGCCGCCAGCAGCCCGATGACGACCAAGGCGCTCGTTCGATAGGAATCGACAAGCGAACCGCGCGCCACGGGGCGGCCGGCTAACAGGAGCGCTGGCACGATGTATGCCGCGGCAAGTGCGTGCACGACGAGCAACCATCGGCGTTTCCGCGATGGATCGCTGGGGCTAGATGGCGCAGTGGAGGTCGAAGGCACGCGCTGGAACCGGAACGGGATGTCCCGATACTAACCTGTGGCGTGCCGCTGAAGGCAGTCCAGGATCTCATGGGACACGCCACGATCGAGATGACGATGCGCTACGCCCACCTCTCTCCGCACGTCCCGCGCGACGCCGTGAAGCTGCTCGATCACGGCGGCCGTTTGGGCAACGGGTGGGCAAAAACCG
The DNA here is from genome assembly GCA_963847705.1 of uncultured Pseudomonadota bacterium. GTDB lineage: Bacteria > Myxococcota_A > Polyangia > Fen-1088 > Fen-1088 > JADGRB01. The sequence goes on from CAWKBC010000021.1 coordinate 305,403, forward strand.
AAAACCGTACCTAAGTAGTTAGAAAAAGGGTGGAGGCGCCGGGAGTCGAACTCGACGGCGTGAAGACCGAAAATATCAACGGGCACGCCGGTTTGCACAACAATCGCGCGGACCTGGAAAGTTTGGAGACAGTCCGGTTAGAGGCGCTTGGGAGCGGTTGGAACCGCCTCCGTCCGGTTCAAAATGGCTAGGACGTGGCCAGAAAAAGTCTCCTGCGCGGTCGTCCGGTTGATGTTGGGCGCAGTCGGCGGTGGCACATGGCGACCAGGCTCCGACTAAACCCCCAGCCATCCGCGCATCATCTCGTGCATCGAATCGAGGTCGCAGTATTTCTTTACGAACGCGGCCAGCAGATCCTTTTCCTGCGGATCTTTCCTCAATGCCAGCAAGGACGCGCACTCGGCGATGATCGCACGCGCTTTCGGCCACGTCTGTTCTGACGGGAAATACGGCTTGTACCAGCGCGCTCCTTGCTTCGGTGGCAGATTGGTTGTCCATTCCGTATAGCCGGATGCGACCGCAAGGTCGAAGCGACGTCGTACAATATTTTCGACGTCCATGAGGACCCATTGCTCGATGCATTCGCGAAGCCGGTCTACCCGCCCTTGCTCGGCCAGCTCGGGTACACGAAAATCGATGATGGGGTTCCCAAGGGTTACGTGTTCGGGCGGCGGTTGATCACACGTTACGGGTTCGTCTGGCACGAGACGAACCCGGTCGATCGTCCCGCCGTAGGCCGTGGCGTGGAGCAGCACTCGCGTGATGCTCCACGTCGAGTAGAGGCGAATGCGCGTTGTACCCTTGTCGACCAGGCAGATGAAGAGCGGGCTGGCTAACCCCTCGAGCCACGTGCGCACGTGCGGACCCTGATAGACGACTTCGGTCTCGCCTTCGCTCTTAACCTGCACCGAATATCCAGGCCCCACGTGTAGTCGACCACCCACGGGACGCGAGGTGGCGCAGATCAAATCGATTCCCTGATCGTCTTCGACCTCGACGTCTGTCGCGGGACCAAACGCGGAAAGCGCAAACCGCGCGAGCGTCTCCGAACGAAACCCCTGGCGTGAATTGCGAGGAAGAACTCCGCCCGATTGCTTTTCGCCGTTCGGCATGGCCTCTCCGTGTTGATGGCATGCGAGCGTAACCGGGATAGCGTCCACGTCGAGTGTCACGGTCACAGTCCCCATTGATCATTGACGTCTACCGGAAGACCAACTAAGGGTAGTGCCGTGTAGGTAAATGTATATAATCCCTAGGGAGGCAGTATGCGACGTTGGCGAGGCCAGGCGAATCGGTTTGCCGCTGCCATTCCCGTCTGGGGGCATCCGCCGCTTCCGGACCGGCCGTAACGTCCAGTTCAACGCCAAGGCGTCCCAAGAGACCGTCGACGCCATCTACGGCGTGACCGAGGCGCATCCCGGGTGGGTTCTGGGCTACACGCTGGAGCGCGCCATCGCGGCCCTACAGCGCGAACTCGAGAGCGATACGTGACAGGGAGGGCAGGGGACGCCTCTTGTTCTATTGGGAGACCTTGGCTTTCGCGGCAAGTTGTTCTGCTTCCGTGAAGCCACGACTCTTTTTCGGCGAGATCCGCTTCAGGATGAGTCGCCCGGTTGAATTGCGATCCGTCCAGTAGTCGCCTTCCATGGCGTCCTGCCCGTTTACGCGCAGATGCATCCCACCGAAATGGATGGGGCTGCGGTCCCGGACATCCACTTTCGGGTCGTTGCGGTAGAGAACGGACACGGACTCTGCATCGTCCGTATCCCTGAGAATACTGGCGGCGATCGTCGCTGATTCGGATTCCACAGTGTACTGCCTCAAGTAGAGCGTTGACGCGGTTTGCGTCACGCTCACGAAGGAGGGGATCGGAGGCGGATTCTTCTGAGTCTTCGGGTCCACCCACTGCGATCGCAGCTCGCCGCGCCAGGTGCCCCGCAGATTCGGCCGACGGACCAGCCATGAGAAGGGAGGCCAGGCCCAGAGCCATTTGTCGAATAGCCAGACGAAGAGGCTGGCGGCGGTGACGGCCCCTCCGTATGGTGCCCATAGAGCGCGGGATTCAGGGACCAGCCCGCCCGCCTTCACGGTCGCGTCCACATGAACCGTGCCGCTGATGACTAGGATCAACACCCAGGTAAGGCCGCCGACGGCGAGGACTGTCTTGAGGACCGTGCCATTCATGGGAACAGGTGCCTCCAGGCCTCTAGCAGGAACTCATGGACCGTCTCGACCGTCCATGACTGTCCGCTCCTGAAAAGCCATTTGCGATAGTTCACCTCAACCATCTTCTCCTTTGCGTCGCCGGTTGGTTTCGTCCGGTTCCACAGGTCCGAGATGACGCACCGGACATCTTCCACGTAACCGTCGGAGCCCTGTTTAAAACAGTCGTCCGGCGCGTTGTACACGAGGCATTCGATCAGGAATGACGGCATCTTCTCCGCAACTGCCTTCGCGGCCGAGGTGCCGTTTTCGACCATGTCGAATTTGACGTTCTTGATGATGCGGGTGACGCGCTTGAACCGGAATCCCGTGGCTTTGTTGCGCTTAACGCCTTGTTCGTAGTGGTCGATGTGGTAGTTGATGAAGCCCCCGCCGCTTGCGCCGATGCTCTTCACTCCTGTGGTGGTGGCCCAAGTGCCTCCGGGGGTGACCTCGCCGCTGTACTTCCGGTACTCGAAGAACGGCGTGACGTCCGCTTCAAGCCGGTAGGTGTTTTCGTGGATGTTGAAAGCCTTGTCCCCCGGTGTCATCCCGGAGCCGAAGCGCGCCTCCAGCGCGTCATGGACGTCCTTTCTGAAGTCCGCGAAGGAGTAGGGGGCGGGCGTGGTTATGCCAAACCTGGCGGCCGTATCCCCGGACGGAACGTCGTAGAACATCGAGTCGTGGCACACCACCGCGACGTCAATGTCACTCTCGCCTCTGACGTTCGTGTTGTTGTGATAGGAACCCGTCGGGTAGACCTCTATGTTCCGCTCCGAGAGGCCGTCATAGTTGTCGATCGCCGCACGGATCACGGTCGCCGCGTTGTCGGCCATGGTCTCTTCACTGTCGCTGAAGGGCTTGCTCCAACGCTTGAAACGGTCGCCCCAGGTATCCACTGCAACGTCTACCGTCGACATGCCATCTCCTCTAACTGCTTCTCTTTGACTCCCGCCTTTGCACGTTTACGCGCTTTGCGGGTGACTGACAATCTCGGTTCGCTCATCGGGCTGCCGGGTCAGTTGTGCGACGTTTGGCGGCCGAAGAGGAAGCCCAGCGACGCTGACAGCAACCCGAAGATCACCGTATCGAGCTTGTCGTTTACCCGCAGGTAGGTGCCGAGGCCCAGGATCAGCGCCATCATCACGTAGCGGGCGATCCGGTCGAGCATCTCGCGCTTGTGCGTCTGGCGCTTCTCTTCGGACAGCCGGTCCAGGGTGACGCTCTTGGCGGATTTGATCAGATCGGTGACGGTCTTGACGACCTCGGTGCCGCGCTCCGAGTCCAACCAGCGAAAGATGTAGGCCTCGACCGGCGGAAACGCCGACCGGAGGACCTTCGCGACCTCCTCCTCCTCGGCCTCGGGGTCGACGGAGACCTCCTTCCGGCGGAGGGACAGTTCGTCCGGGTCCTGGGCGGCTGGTGTTTCGGCGGCGGTTTTCGGAGGGGCGTCCGACATGCGTGCTCCTGTTTCGAGGTTCGGGGAGCCACGCCAAACCAGCCGTCCAACCCCTGGATTGCGTAAGCGCAAGCACCCATCGCTGGCTGTCAAGAGTGTGACCGCCAAAAATATGGAAGTCCCCCGGTTGACGGAACGGGTGGAATCGTTCGGGCGGTAGCGGTCGGGTGCTTCTCACGAAGCACGTGTGCAGAATTGAGATCGCCAGCTCCTGCAGCGTTGTGCGCTACCTCCAGCAATGGCACAACGCACGGAGACAATCCTTGCAAATTTAATATCTCACGTTAGATTTGCAGATATGATTACGCGCCGTGCCATGAGGCTCGTCCAGGAGGCCCTGGACCGCCAGGCCGCCGTGGGCCTGATCGGGCCGCGGCAGGTCGGGAAAACCACGCTCGCCCGGACCCTGGGTGAAGCGGCGGGCGCGCTGTACCTGGACCTCGAAGCGCCCGAGGACCGCGCCAAGCTCGCCGAGCCGGCGCTCTTCCTGCGCAACTACGAGGACCGGCTGGTGATCCTAGACGAGATACACCGGGCACCCGAGCTGTTCATGACCCTGCGCGGCCTCATCGACGAAGGCCGCCGGAGCGGGCTCAGGCACGGCCGGTTCCTGGTGCTGGGCTCGGCCGCGATCGATCTCCTCCGCCAGTCCGGGGAGACGCTCGCGGGCCGCATCGCCTATATCGACATGGGGCCGTTCGACGTCCTCGAGGCCGGAACAACGGAGCCGGATCGCTCGGCCCTCTGGCTGCGCGGAGGGTTTCCGGACAGCTTCCTCGCCCGGACGGATGGGGAAAGCCTCGCTATCCGGAAGGACTTCATCCGCACCTATCTCGAACGCGACGTGCCGCAGTTCGGGCCGCGCCTGCCGGCCGAGACGCTCGGCCGGCTCTGGACGATGCTCGCTCACAACCAGGGAACCATGCTGAACGCGTCTCGCCTGGCCGCCGGTCTCGCCATCAGCTCACCGACGGTCACGCGCTACATCGATCTGCTCGTCGATCTCCTGCTGGTGCGCAGGCTGCAACCGTTCCACGCGAACACGGGCAAACGGCTCGTGAAGTCGCCGAAGGTCTATGTACGCGACAGCGGCCTTACCCACGCGCTCCTGAGCATCGAGGACCAGAACGAGCTCGCCGGGCACCCGGTCGTCGGGGCGAGCTGGGAGGGATTCGTGATCGAGAACCTCCTGGCCGTGGTGCCTACCCGCACAGAGGCGAGCTTCTACCGCTCGGCCGGGGGAGCGGAGATCGATCTCGTGCTCGACATCCCGAAGCAGGGCCGCTGGGCGATCGAGATCAAGCGCGGCCTGACGGCGCGGCCCGAGAAGGGCTTCCACCAAGCGTGCGAGGACATCAAGCCCGACCGGAGGTTCCTCGTCTACTCCGGCGCGGACCGGTATCCCGCGACGGCGGACACCGAGGTGATCGGGATCAAAGAGCTGGCGGAGACGCTGCTGGTTGCGACGTGAGGGGGAAGGGCCGGGGCAACTCCCGTCCCGCCGTCCTCTGCCCCGCCTTGACGCCGAGCTTGTTGCTCACCTACGATCTGGGAAGGGGGAAGCCGCTAACCAGAGTGGAGGCCGCATGGGCCGATCCGAGGATGTCAGGCAGTGGCTGCGGAACAACGGGTATGACGATGTCGCCGGTCAGATCGACAAGCTCATGGACAAATGGGCGAGGGAAGGGAGCGCAACCCGGCGCGACTGGTGGCAGATTCTGGCAGGCGCCAATAACGGCGCACCACGCAGCGTCGACGGAATAGAGTTCCCGGTTCTACGCTCCGCCCAGGCCCGTCAGGGACTACCGGTCACCCCGAATGCCATCGCGCGCAACAAGCAGGAAACCGTCCCGCAGGTCTGGACGACCGGCCGCTGGCCTGCCAAAAGCGGCAAGAAGAAAAAGAGCCGCTGATACGGCGGCCGCGGCGCGTCCCTTCCTGAAATGGGCCGGCGGGAAGCGGCAGCTTGTTCAGGAGCTGACGAAGCACGTTCCCGAAAGCTTCGGTACCTATTACGAGCCCTTCGTCGGCGGAGGCGCGCTATTCTTCCACCTTCAGCCCCGAAGCGCCGTCCTGTCGGACAGCAATGCCCGGCTGATTCGCACCTATAGCGGCATCCAGAACAACGTCGACGACGTCATCTCGATCCTCCGCACCTACCGCAACGAGAAAGCCTTCTATCTGAAGCTCCGGGAGATTCCGATCGACGAGCGGTCCGACGCCGAACTGGCCGCCTGGTTCATCTTCCTGAACAAGACGGGGTTCAACGGCCTCTACCGCGTGAACCGCCGGAACTTGTTCAACGTGCCTTTCGGCGACAATGCGCGCGCGCGGATCGTCGACGACCTCAATCTGAAAGCCTGTTCCGCCGCCCTCAAGGGCGTGCAGCTGCATTGTGAGGATTTCGAGGCCGCGCTCGCGCGGGCAGGGCAGGGCGACTTCGTCTACATCGACCCGCCCTACGTGCCCCTCTCCGATACGGCCTACTTCACGTCGTACACGTCCAGCGGGTTCGGGCCCAAGGATCAGCTCCGGCTCCGCGACGCGGCCCTGTCCCTCAAGCGGCGCGGCGTGACGGTCGTTCTTTCCAACTCGTCCTCCCACCGGGTGTCTGAGCTCTACGGCGCCGGGTTTACCTGCATCCCCGTCTCGGCGTCGCGGCTCGTCAACAGCGACATAAAGGGCCGCGGGAAGGTCACCGAGTTTGTTATCGTCTGACTATGCCCGGAAGAGCTACCGCCGTTGCTAACGGCGATGACCTCGTGCAGAAGGTCGTCGCTCTCGCCGCGGAACTCAAACTGCAGGCGCGAACGCAAGTGCGGGTCGGACGCCGCATCTGGGGCGCCATCCGCAAAATCGACGTCGTCCTGACGGAGACGTCCACGCGCCGGACGATCGGCGTCGAATGCAAGTTCCAGAGCAGCCAGGGAACGGCCGAGGAGAAAATCCCCTCCACGATTCAGGATATCGCCGCCTGGCCCATCCCGGGCATCGTCGTCTTCTCCGGCGATGGTTTCAGCGCGAACATGAGCGCCTTCCTGATCTCGACGGGGAAAGCCGTCGAATTCGAGGATCTCCAGGCGTGGCTGTCGCTCTACTTCGGTATCCCCGGCGAGTAAAACGCTAGGAAATCACTGCGAGCGCGTACTGCTTCGCACCCGATTCGCCCGGACCGGCGTCCGCCGCGGCGGGCTCCGCCATTCCGAGCCGCTGCCTCGAGAGGGAAAGGGCGTCCGGGGAGATGTCGTTCCCGGCGAACCGCCGGTCCAGCTTCAGTGCGGCGACCCCCGTGCTGCCCGAACCCATGAACGGATCGATCACCAGCTCTCCGGGCGCCGTGCTTTGCCCGATGAGCACTTCCGACACGCGGACAGGCTTCTCCGCCGGATAGCCGTTTCTCACGCGCGGCACGTTGATCACGTCCGCCGTACCCAGGTTGTTGAGCCGCCGCTTCCCCTTCTCAAAGAAGAGGACCATTTCGTAGCGCGATCGGTAGTGATAGCCCATCCCGATATTCTGCTTATCCCAGATCAGCGGCTTCCAGAACTTGAATCCCGCCGCCTCCGCAACCGGCTTCGCAATGAACGCCGTCTCCGGGTCGGTAAAGAGATAGAAGTGCGCGTCCTTCTTGAGAACGCGAAAGACCTCGGCGAACAGCTCCGGAAACCGGCTGTTGGGAAAGATCTGGAACCACTGATTGCTGGAACCCTTGCTCTGCTTCAAGCGGGTCGTCGTTCCCACCGCCCGATGCTTCTCCAGCGATTCATAGGGCGGGTCCGTGACGACCAGATCGATCGACCCCGCAGGCAACTCTTTCAGCCACGCCACAGCGTCCATCTGTCCGAGAAGCATGGGCCTGACAGTACAGCTAAACATCTGAGCAGGTCAAGGTTTAGCGGCCGAGTGGCCCGGAGGGGAGTGTCTGGCGCAAGCGCCCGCAATTACTTTTGTTTTCCTGTCTGTCAGGAGAGAGCCGCCCTTGAGGCGGCGTCTGTCGGCCTGGGGCGCTCGCGAGGGGATGTGCGCCTCGAGTCGCCTCCCGTTCTATGGCTCGCTGAGTCCGTGCCGTTTTGATCCCCTGGCCGAAATGCGCGACAATTTGCGTCCACATGCCCCCGTTGAACAAAGGACCCAAGGAGTTCTTTGAATTCCTTCAGACGAAAAATGCCGGTGACGTCATTTCTGAAGGGGACATCCTTGCGGCGGTCACCAAGTGGAAGGCGAACAGCTTTCACACCTACAAGGGCAAGAACAAAATTGCGCCGTTTCTCGAAGAGCTTCCCGGCGACAAGTACCGCGTCATCAACGACGGGAAGATTCTGTCGGAGGCCCACTTCCACGAGGTGTTCACGCAGGTCAAGCCGGCGGTCGTCGTCCCCAAGGCGGGAAGCCAGCTGACGGGGAAGGCGGGCTCGTACGTCCTCGATTCGTTTATCGGAGCCGGTGCGGTCGGCTCGGTATGGCGCGGGCGACACGAAGCGACCGGCGGGCTGGTGGCCGTGAAGATCATGCTCCCCAAGGCCGATCTGCTTGAACCGTCCACGCTGAAGAACGTCAAGGAGCGATTCCGGCGCGAGGCGCTAAACGGCATCAAGCTGAAGCTGCCGTCCGTCATATCCCACCGGGACGTCGGGGAATGGCAGGACACGCCGTTCCTGGTCATGGAACTCGCTTCGGGCTCCGTCGGAGCCGAGCTGAGAGCGGGCGGGGCTTTAGCGGCGAGCGCCGCCGCATCCGTTGTCTCCGATGCGGTCGACGGCCTGCTGGCGCTTCACAAGGACAAATGTATTCATCGGGACGTGAAGCCGGACAACATGCTTCGCGTCGGATCAAAAGTCGTCCTTGGTGACCTCGGCATCGTGAAGTGGAACGAGCTGAACCCCGCGTTCACCGGTGCGGGAACGATCACCAGGGCGTCGATACAATTGGGGTCGTGGTACTACATGGCTCCCGAGCAACGAAAAGCCCCGCATGAAGCCAAGTTTGCCAGCGATATGTACGCCCTTGGCATTTCGTGGATTGAGCTTCTAACCGGGAGTGCGCCCGATCCGTCGGAGGTGGGTGCGAACAAGTATCCCGATCCGAGCGCGGATCAGGATGTCTCGGCGATGATCCGCCGGATGCTGCAATATGATTTCAAGGACCGTCCGACGGCCGAAGACCTGCGAAAGTTTCTGGACAACCTCCCCGGCTAAGTGCGGCCGATCTCACACGTCCTTCACGCCGACAGGCTCAAAATAGTCCGCCGATCCCAGAACGGACCCGTCGCGCAGCAGGCTGAGCGACCCCGTCCTTTCCGGCACGTTCACCGCCTCAATCTGCCGCGCGGAGGCGAGGCCGCCACGTGCAACCCCCATGACGGCCGTGAACACGGCCTCCTCGACGCCGAAAAAGAGGGGAGGGCGCGTGAGGAAGAACGGCGATGCACGCCGGATGTACCTCCACATATGGCGCAGCTCGTGCTCATCATGGTCGAAGAACGGCCACCAGGGTCCCCAGGGCACGGCGAACCAATCCGGGATGATGCCGCCGACGAACCGCCTTCCTTTGAGCGGGCCGGAGACGCACTCCCAAAGACCGCGTGTGGCGCGCAACTCGTAGGGCCGCAGATGCCGGATCGCCTCGGCGACATCGCGCAGTTGGAGCCGGTCGAAGACGGGCGCGTAGTGACCGGCAACCATCGAGAGCCCGATGTCCCGCGGATAACCGCCCTCGCCAGGGGGAGCACCCCTTGTCACGGGGTCCTCGACGAGCAGCTGTGATCGCACTCGGGGCGTCTCCTCGGTCGCCCAGCGCGCCGCGCTCACGTACCCTTTGACCTCAAGGGCGTGGCCCTGCGGGTCAATCAGCTGGACGCGCGCTACTTGCGCCCTGAATTCGTCGAACTCCTTCGTGCGGAACGACACGGGGCTGTAGCGGCCCTTCGCCTCGAGCAGGTTTACATCGCGGTCATGCTTGCCGCAGACATAGTCCGGCGAGTCGCCGGCTTCGTGCTTCCGCCATGTGCTCCCGTCGGGGTTTCCCCGCTCGAGCACATCCTTGAACGGGCAGAAATACGTGAACCCGAAGTGGGTGTCTAAAAACCAGCGGGCGAATGCCTTGCCGAGTTCGTTCGAGACGTTGCGTTTGGACTCCGTGTCCGCGCCGATTCCCGCGCCAAGGAAGCGCCAGTCGGGGCCGGCGGTCAGACGGCGCTCGTACTCGTAGATGCCGTCATCGAGCCCGTCGTCGCCGTATTTCACGAGGTAGTAGTGGTGGAAGAGGGCTTTCACGGCGACGGATAGCGCTTTGACCGGCTCCTTCGTCGCGGGATCGGTGAGCGTCGCCGGGAGGGCGGGGAACTTGTTGAGGGCGAGCGCTATCGTGCGCGCTGTCGTAGTCGTCATTCCCTGTGCTCCCCCCGCCATGCCCGCCCCCCGCCTCCGTTCAGATGACCTTCATCGGATTCGCCGCGAACTTCTGGAACGAGAGCTTGGTGTACTCCACGTCCTGGCCGAGAAACCGCTTGTATCGCGCCTCTTCGGCCTCGGCGTCCTTGCGCTTCTTCCCTTTGAAGTGATTGACCACCGTGACCTTCAGGGGGCTGTCGCGGTTCGTCTGGGCGCGCTTGAGCAGGTACTTGATGTGGATGTCGGCGTCGGGGAACGAGTACCCGCAGAAGACGATGTGGCTGACCTTGCGCAGCGCGATGTCCGCGCGGTTCCAGATCGCGCTCAGAAAGGCGTTGCTCATGTCCTTGTAGAAGGTCGGCGGCACGATAAGCGGCACGTAGACGCTCTGGCAGACCCCGCATACCTTGTCCCTGAAGCTGGAGATGGAGAGGCGTGTGACGACGCCTTTCTCGTTCGGCGTGAGTTGCAGCTCGTTGCAGGTCGGGCAGAACAGCCAGTTCAGCGAGCCATGGGGCTTGAAGAGTTTCACGCTGCGGTCGAGGGCCGGCCGGGTCCAGTCGCCCGGCCAATCGAAGTTGCGGAAGTCCACGCCGTAATCGAGTTCGGTGCCGTGGGTAAGCTCTTCGCTCAGGGAGTTGTCGATCAGGATGTCGTAGTTCGTCGAGACGAATACGGTGCTGCGGAGCCGGTTGGCTTTGCGCAGCGCCTCTACGAGGTTGTCATGGAGGCCCGTTCCCTTTTGCAGCTTGAGGTCGAGCACCTTGGCGACGAGAAACACCAGGTGTTGCGCGATGAACCGCAGGCGTCCGCTCTTCGCGGTCTGGTTACCGCTGTCAAAGTGCCGGAAGCCTTCCTTCCGAAGCATCGCGAGATCGGTGAGGCCAAGCACCTCCTCGAAGGTCGGGAAGATGACGTCCGCGAGGCTTCGCCGCCGGACGTTGATCTGGAACATCTCCAGAAAGAACTTCGCCAGCTCCTCGTTCATCGGCTCCGTGCTCTTCTTGAAGAGGTCCGACGAGAAATAGTCCCTGAAGAGGGTGTCCTGGACAGGAGCGCCCTCCGCGCGCGACGCTCCGGCGCCCAGGAAGATCGCCGTGTCCACGTCGGGTGGATGCGCCTTCGGGGCGGCAACCATCACAGCTGTACCCTCTCGACCTCGGCTTGCGCGATCTTTCGATCCGCACGGACATAGAGCCGGGTAGTGCGGGCGTCGGCATGCCCGGCCAGTGCCTGGGCGTCCTCGAGCCGGCCTTTGTTCTCCTGGTGGATCGTGATGCCCGTCGCCCGGAATGAGTGATTGCAAGTGGAGGAGGGGAGTCCCGCGTCCTTGCAGCGGCGCTTGACCACCTCCCACACCTTGCCGCCGGCTATCGGCCTGCCCGAGAGCGCGGGCTTGCGGCCGGGAGCGCTCTGGAACAGCGGCACCTTCGCTCGCGGCTCGAAGCCCGCCGCTGCGACGTATGCTCGCAGATAGTCGCGCGTGACGTGATGGCAGGGGATGCGGCGCTCCTTGCCGCCTTTTTCGTGCAGCACAAGCGTTGCGGTCGCGCTTTCGTCCTCGAAGTCCCTTACTGTCATCTTGCAGAGCGCCCCCACGCGCACGAACCCGAACAACATGACCGCGAACATGGCCCGGTCGCGCAGCGCCAGAATATCTCCGGTCTCGGCGGCTGTGTCGAGCAGCGCGAACAGCGCCCGTGCCTCGTCGCGCTCGAGCACGGGCGTCTTGCCTTCGGTCACGACGAGCCGCTCGGTACGGACGGACAGGGCAGGGTTGTGCGGCAGGACGCCGCGTTCCGTGAGAAAGTCCAGCCAATGGCGGATCGCCGAGGCCGTGAGCTTCACGCTCGCGGTCGAGACGTCCAGGCCCGCGAGATAGACGCTTACCGTCGGCGCGTCGAGCCGTTCGAGGCTGACGCCCTCACGCTCACACCAGGCACAGAACGCGAAGACGGCGCGGCCGTAGGCGCGGCGCGTGTGCGCGTTCGGAATCCGCGCCGTGAAGAATTCGAGGGTAGTGCGCGCCGCGCGCTCCCCGGAGCGGGCGATCATCGCCGGCAGGACCATCGAGACGACGGCTGCGCCGTGTACGGTGACCGTTAGGCTCATCGACGGGGCAGGGGAGTGGGCTTCGCCATTCATGGCTGCTCATTCTCCGTTACGTGCTGTGCGTTACCGGCTTCGACCTTAACGATCTGAGGGTGGTTCGTCAAACAGCCTTTGAGGCTTGGCCGTGACGTTTCACGAACTGCTCAAAGGCCGCCAATACCGCGTCGGCATCCTCCGAAAGGATGTGCGCCGGCTGCGAAACATCGACGCGCTTGCCGATCTCGCGCGAGTATTGCATCGCGATCGAGCAGGCGCGCACCGGCACAGAGCGATCGCTGCCCCACTGAAAAATGCCAGCGAGGAAGAGGTAATGGACGCCCTGCGCCTCGCCGTGCGTCGAAGGCACCGCCTCCCACGCCTCGACGAAGCGATAAACGTTGCCCGGCTTGTCCTTCTGCAGCTCGAGATCGATCGTCCTGTGCGATGCCATAATCAGCCGAGATTGTCGGACTCGGTCTTGTCCGGATTTGAGACGGGGGTCTTAACGCCGTTGATGACCCTGACGTGGTAGTCGGGGTACTTCCCCTGCCCGATCGCCTGGACGAATTCCGCGCGGCTCATGGATCGCCGCCGGTCGGGATCGAAGAATCGCTGGTTCCGGCCGCTATCCGTCTCTTCCGTCACGCGCACTCTCCGCGACATCACCTTTCTCCTTATCCTGCCGCGCCCTGCTTGGCGGGCTCCTGGTGGTGCGTTTCGACGAGGAAGGTCGCGAGCGTTGCCGCCGCGCCGACGGCCAGCCGTGCGTGCCGACCGTCCAGCACACGGGAAGACGGCTGCTTTCCGTGCCCTGTTCCGTAGAGATTGCGCAGCTCGGCAAGCCTGCCGGCGATGCTGCCGAGATTGTTCAGCACGATGCGCATCGCCTCCGCCCCCTTCGCGGAGGCATGGACGTCCTCCGGAGCCAGCTTCAGCTGCTTCATGGCGGCCTTTACAAGCGCCGGGAGATCGAGCCCGTCGTCGCAGGCTCCGGCGCGCGCGACGAGGATTGCCTTACAGACCGTCTCGACCAGCTCTTTGGCTGTACCGATAGCCAGCTCCGGGTCGTCCTGCACCGCCGCATGCATCCGCGTGATCTGCTGGTTGACGTACTCGGCTCCGAGCGGCTCGACGGCGGCCCTCACGGTCGTGACGGCGTGATCGGCGCCCAGCACGAGCCGCCGGCCCGCGTAAGCCGGGCGTCCCGAGATCAACGTGGCGGGATAAAGCTCCCAGCCGTCGGCCGCGAGGTGGCGGTTGAAGGTTTCGGCCAGGGTGCGGACCTCGTCGGTGTCGGGACGCACGGCGGGGTGGAGCGTCTCCGCCAGGAACCGGAGCAGCTCCTCGTCGGAGCACCACATCAGGTTGAAGCGGCTGTCCGTGAAGACCCAGTCCGGCTCCCCATCGTCGTTGTTGACCCGGTGCTGCCAGATGTCGGCGGCGGCGCTCTTGAACCGGTGATCGTGCGAAGGCATCGCCTTGAGGTCGTAGAGGCGCGCGAGAAAATCGGGTTCCTGCATGCGGCCGGACCAGGACGTCCTCGACACGGTGATCGCGTCGAAGATGTTCCTGCGCGTGACCTCGGTGATCACGCTCGGCGTCTGGAGGCTTTCCAAGGCCATCGGGATCGGCATCGGGCCCACTCACCCCTCCCCCCGTGTTCGCGGGAGATAACGTCTTTTATCTCTCGCGAAACTAGCCGGAGAGGGGGCACGGGTCAAGTGTTCAGTGGTCCCGGATCGGGACAGCGGATCCCTATGAGCATGCGTGGCGGTTCGCTGACCCGGGACTTGGACTAGTCATCCTTCAGTGGACAGAGTGCAAGCCAGTGAACGTTAACCCAGCCAAGATTTGGCCCGTCGGTCTGTACGTACAGAGGAAAATTGAATTTGGTCGTTCCACCTCCGTCTGTATTTGCGTCAACCACGGCACTCACATGAACGCCCGGCTTCGCGCCCGGCATCGGCGTTTGACGGAAATCAACGCCTGATATTGCCGTTTGAATAACTGGATGATCGCAATCAACCGCTGGTTTAAGCGTAACGGTGTGGACTGCCTGCTGCCAGCCCGGTGACCGAGTCGAGGGAACCCACGCGGTTTTCGGATACGGGTCAAAATCTTCGTACCCCGCCTGCGCGATGTAGTACCCGGCATGGGTCATCTTCAGAAGCTTGGTAGTCGCTACAACACCACCGGCACCGCCGACCAAGGCAGACAGTAGAATCGGCAGGACGGTCTTTAAGAGTGACTGCCACCACTTTTCGTCCTCACCCATGTATACGCTCCTGATGTTGGCCGTTGTTGCCGAGCTGTAGAATCAGCTCTTACTGGTCCCTCTGAATCTTGTCTTCGCGAGGGTGGTCGATCCTCCCGGAATCCCCCGCCAGCGCCATTCCTACGTCTTAGCGTCGTGGTCGGCAAAGACGATCAACCGCCAGCGAATCGCGCCGTGCCGAGGCTCATGTTGGCGGTGGTTCTGCGGCGGCAGGGGCTTTTTCTCTTCCGAGACCAGTTCGTGGCCGCAGCCCTCGCATCGGTAGATGCCTGAGTAGGGCGTGGCCGTCCCTGGCGCATGCAGAGTGTCGAAGGCGTCACTCGTCTTGTTGACGAGATATTGAGCGTGCTTGTACCAGGCCATTGGCGTCGCTTTCGTCAGCCCGGGCAGTCCGGCAACGCGAGGAGATTGTCCTTGCCGGTGCTGTCGGGCCTCGTGCGGATGTACGACGCTCGGCCGGGGGTACGTCCACGACCGTCACCACTGCCCTCTGGCCGCCTCCGTCCGTGTAGAACTCATACTCGCCGGAGCGGATGCACCGAATCACTTGTTCTACGGTGTACCGCGACGGGTATCCATTCACCCCGATGGATGTGATGTGCTCGTGACTGCTGGAGCGATTGGGCTTCGTGATGCAGGTGACACGCAGTCCGATCATGCTGTTCCCTCTTTCGCTTTGGAGAATGTCCGGCCGGCGGTTGTCGCAGCCGGACCCATTGGGGCTCCTGCCAGAAATGCGCGGAAAGCGTAAAGCCCCGTACTCAAACGCCGCGCAGACCAAAACTTCCGCGTGAAAAGCGAACGGACATGTGACGGCGCGTCAGTCGTCGTGAGACTTGAGCGAGGTTCGTGCCTACCTCGGATTGGTCCCACGCGCGCCCAGCTCCGGAGAGAAGGCACTGCGCGGGCGCATCACAGAACAAGGGAGCGGCCGCATGCTTCGCCTGCTCGTCCAATCTGCATGGGCCGTCCTGCGCTTGAGACCGACGCCGGAGGCTGAAATTCTCAAGAGCTGCACCACGAACGTGGCCAGCCGGCGCGGGCGATACGTGGCCATCGTGGCGCTCGCTAGGAGGTTGGCCGGGATTCTATTTGCCGTCTGGCGTGGCAGCACTTCCTACAGAGTGCCCGGTCCTCTGGGCGGTAGGGAGGTGACCACCTAGATTTTTCGCGACTGCTCCCGGCATCGTCTCCGGGGCATGGGCGAGCGGCAGCCGACGCCGGCCGCACGACGGTGCAGGGTTTAGTAGGCGAGCACGATAACTTGCGTGGCGCAGTCCCGAGGCCGCGGGATACTGATGGTGCCGCCCACCAAAGTCGGATCCCATCCTGCGCGAGGTACCCACGTGCCTCACTCGTAGCGCGAAACCATGGGTGACCTGTTTCTTCGCGCGCTGGTGTTCAGCTGCTTCCCCGCTGCCTCCTGACGATCCCTCGACTGCTCGCGGATCTGCTTCCGACGCGCCACCCTTCTGCGTCCCAGAAGGCAGTTTCGGTTTGACAAACGGTGGCCGCTACAACCATGCAAGATAAAGGGTCGGAGTTCACGCTGCCCTAAGCGGGCGCGTTCACTCGGAAAAGTATAGAGGCAGACCCTTCGAGCTGGCGCTCACGTGCGCCGAACATCTTGTTCCGATTGGGGAATCGCGGGAGGCAGCTGCGAATTCGGCGGTTTTTCGAAGGCGACCCGGCGGCCCGCCCGAGCGGGCACGAGGGCAACGGCGGAGCGTCTCGCTGCGAGAACCGCATGAGCCGGTGACGGCTCCCCGAGAAGGTTTCCACCGGCCGGCGAGCGCACCCAGTCGCTCGGCGCCCCGTGAAATCGAGAGGAAGGAGGTCGGAGTGTTCGGCTTCGGTCCGACAACTCCGGCCTGGAGGTCAAAAATTTCGCGGTTGGCCGAGAACCCCCGGTGAGGAGCGGAAAAAAGATCGGGTGCGGATGACGAAAGTAGGTCCCTTTTTCGGGCCTCCTCTCGACAACTCCGGCGTGTAGCGAGGAGAGAGCCACCAGATGAATCCCAGTTCCATTCGCAGGCCGGTTGCCGAGAAGGGTGATGCAGGGACCGAAAACGCTCACTGCGTCAGAAGAAAGCTGGTCGCTTTTGCCGCCCAGTTGCCGAGAACGTCGCCGAAATCACGACCACCAGCAGGAGCATAACGATGCGCCACAGAATCCGAGAGCAGTCCTACGTCGACCCCGAGCTGCTGAAGCAGGTCCGGGCCTATGAAGCCGCGATGGGGTGCACGCACAGCGCGTTCACCACGGAGGCGTATGAGCGCCTCCTCGCCACCGAACGCGGTGCTGCCGACGTTATCGGAGCGCGCCTCGATGCCCTGGCCCAACGGCTTGAACGGCACCAGAACACCCTCGAGCTGTTCGCGATGGCGTTCGCGCACTACACGGAGCTGTGGTGTCGTTTTCTGCCAACGCAGCCCCCGACGCCGGAGTCGCTGCAGCGGGCGGAGAAGCTGTACAGCCAGCTATTGCGCGGTGCCGCGAGGAAGTTCAGCGCCGGCCGCAGGTTTAGCGGCGAGGTCTTCCCGCCAACGGGCGATCGCGTGCCACCTCGGCCTGGTTCGGGGCCGGTGGGCGGTACTGACAGTGGGAAAGAGCCAGGCCGATGAGCGCCTGGAATCTTGGGGATCCAGAGGAGCCATTTCGGCCCCGCATCGGTCGGCGCCGACGTAACCCGGATAGTGTGCCTTCGCCCGGGGGTGGATTTCGGCGCCTCGCGCGAAAGGCCGCCCGTCCGGCCCGCGTGGCGGTTCATACCCCGGCAGAAAGTAGTCGGCGATGCGTGATCAAGAGCAGGTATGCGACGCTTGGAAAGCAGGGCCTGGCGGGGATGAGGCGCCACCTCGCGTACCTGGAACGCGACGGCGTCGAACGAGACGGCTCGCCGGGACGTCTCTACGGAGCGGACGATGGCTTCGATCGGGATTCCTTTCGTGCCCCTCTGGCCGGTGAGCAGCGGCAATTTCGATTCATCGTTTCCCCCGAAGACGGAGATGAGCTCGACCTGAAAGAATTCGCGCGCCGGTTGATGACCCAGGTCGAGAAGGACCTCGGGCGGCGTCTCATCTGGGCCGCCGTCAATCATCACAATACCGATAACCCCCACGTCCATATCGACGTCCGAGGCGTCGACGTCGATGGTGACGACTTCCGAATCGACTCCGCCTACATCAAGCATCAGATGCGTTGGCGGGCGCAGGAAATTGTCACCCGCGAGCTCGGCCCCAGAACGGAACTCGAATATTCCTGGGCGCGCGAGGCGGAAATTGGAGCCGAGCGCGTCACCATGGTCGACCGATTTCTGACCGAGCATGTTCAGCCTGACGGCACGGTGACCCTGAAGAAGTTGCTCGCCCGACCGGGACCGGAGGGTCGGAATTGCGTGGCACGGCTTCAGACCCTCACCGATCTCAAGCTGGCGATCGAAGAGCGACCCGGGGTGTGGCGGCTGGCCGGCGGATGGAAGGAGTCGCTTGTCCGCCTGGGCGAGCAGAACGACCGCATCGAGCGGCTGTATCCCATCGTCGGCGACAGGGCAGCCGAATATCAGTTCGTCGATCCGAAGCTGCCCCTGTCCAATTTCGGAGCCGTCGTGGTCGGCAAGGGCCTCCATGACGAGCTGTCCGGCGAGATGTTCATCGCCGTGCAGGCCACCACCGGCCAGGGCTGTTACATCCCGCTTCGGCCCGAGGTCGCGGAGACCTTGCACCGGGGCGACAAGATCAGAGTGGCCTTCAAGGCCGAAAATTGGCTGAAGCCCGCCGACAAGGCCATCGCTCAGGTCGCCAAAGAAAATGGCGGCGTATATGCCCCGCGGGAGCATCAGCGGGAGCTTGAAACCAAGCAGGACGCGAAGGTCGGCGCGGACGCCCTGTCGCCGGCCAACCTCATAGAGGGAAATATCCGTCGACTGGAACGCCTCGGGGCGTATGGGTTGGTCAGCCAACTGCCGGACGGACGATGGCGGGTCCCGTCCGACCTGATCGCCCAGTTGGAGTCGAGGGAACGGACGCATCCTCGCTCCCGCCTTCAGATCGACAAGTTCTCGCCGGCTCAGAAGGAGCCTGCCGCGCCTCCCATCACCGACCTTGAAAAGGAACGAGTGACGATCGGCGAGGGGGCCGCCCAACGGCTCGGGCTGGTCTTCGTGGCCAATCCTCAGCGTTTCAGGGGACAGCTGGTTCCAGCACCGGCGGGTTCGTCCGGAACCGAGTACGTCCAGGTTGTCGACTATCGGCACCGCCAGCTCGCGCTCGTTCCGAAACCCAAGGAGGCCGAGCGGCTGCGGGGAAAGGTCGTGACCATCACGCGTGATCCCGCTGGCCGTCTTTCGATTCAAAGCGGTCAGGAGATTTCCCGCTGAGCCGTGTCGAGAGCACGGACCGGCACCCACCAAGAAAGGAACGCATCCATGGAAAACACGAAGAAGAAAGCAGGCAGACCGAAGTCCGAGCGGCCTACCGGGCCTCTGGTCCTCGAAGGGGTTCAAAAACGAGAAACGATCCTCACCGAGGTTTCCGCGGATACAGCGCAGGAGCTGAGTGCGTACGCCGTGTGGGTCAGGGAGTCGGCTTCCGCGAAGCTGACTCCCGCCGAGGCCATGTCCAAGACGATCGACTTCGCGCTCCGCGAAATCTTCTCCCGCGACAAGTGCTGGCAGGAGCACAAGCGAACGGGCGGTCGGGCAGTAGGGACGGAAGAGACGGCAGCGCCTGCGCCCGTCGCTACTCCCACCGCGTCCTCTTCGCCGGGCTCCCGCGTCGCAACTGCACCCTCCACCCTCCCACCGCCAAGCGGGCGTGACAGTCGGGGTGTATCGCAGACCGGTAGCTAAGGACATTCATCACCTGGAATTCGAACGTGACTCTGGACGAGCAATTCCGAGAGTTGATCCGGGACGCCATGCGCAAGGAGCTCCGCGCGCTTGGCGTCCCGGACGCTGCCTTATCGGTGGCTGTCGATTCGTGTTGCCTAAGTGGCGGCCGACTGGGCGAGCACGTTTAGGAGCACCAACGGCACCCCAGCTTCGCGAGGAGATGTAGCGCCATGAACCGGTCCAACCAATTCGTCGACGAGGATGCCCCAACCCTGGAGTTCGAGGTGCCGGTCAGCGCGGGGCGCGCAGAACCGCAGTCCGGGGGCGATGACGCCGCTCGCAGAGACGTCGTCACCGCCGACGAGGCGGCGGCGATCCTGGGGGTGAGCCGCTGGTCGCTCTACGCAGCTGCGAACCGCCACGAGGTACCCCATCGCCGACTCGGTCGCCGGATGCTGTTCTCCCGGCGCGCGCTCTTGCTATGGTTGGAGGGTGCAAGCCCTCGAGGTGTCGGCAAGGAGTGAAGCAATGCCGGCACGACGAGACAGCGATCAGTGGAGGTACCGCAAGTGGGTGGGCCTCCGAGACGGGCGGCGGGTGCGAATCTCGGGCACCCCTGCGATCAACACCAGACAAGCGGCCGAGGCTGCAGAGCGCGCTCATATCGAACGTCTCTGGAACCCGCCAGCTGCCGAGAAGAAGGAGACCGAGATACCGAGATTCTGTGAGTTCGCGGGTCAGTTCCTGGCCGTGGCGGCGATGCAGAACAAGCCCAGCACTCAGCAGGACAAGGCGTCGATCCTCAAGCACCACCTGACCCCAAGCTTCGGCAAGAAGCGCCTCACCGACATCACCTATGCCTCGATTCAGGACTATGCGGCGGGCAAGGCGATGAAGCTGTCGAAGAAGACGGTGAACAATCACCTCACCGTCCTACGGCGGCTGCTGGTCGTAGCCAAGAAGCGAGGGCTCATCCAAGCGGTGCCGGAGATCGAATGGCTGAAGGCGCCCGATCCGGAGTTCGACTTCCTCGATTTCGAGGAAGCCGAGCGCCTGCTCGGCGGCGGCGGAGGAAGGGGAGTGGAGGACGATGATCCTGGTCGCGCTACGGACTGGGATGAGGCAGGGGGAGATCCTGGCGCTGCGCTGGGAGGACGTGGACCTGGTCAAGGGGCAGCTCTCGGTCAGGCGCTCCGTCACGCGCGAGATCATCACCACGCCGAAGAGTGGGAAGTCGCGAGACATCCCGCTCGGAGACGAGGTGCTGGCGGCGCTCAAGGCGCATCGTCACCTGCGTGGGCAGTTGGTGTTCTGCACCGACTACGGGCGGATGCTGAAGAAGAACGAGGTCAAGCATCCGCTCTGGAGGGCGACCCGGAAGGCCGGTCTCCGCCGCATCGGGTGGCACACGCTGAGGCACACGTTCGCATCACATCTCGCGATGCGTGGCGTGCCGCTGAAGGCGGTCCAGGAGCTCTGGGACACGCCACGATGGAAATGACGATGCGCTACGCCCACCTCTCTCCGCACGTCCCCCGCGACGCCGTGAAGCTGCTCGATCACGGCGGCCGTTTGGGCAACGGGTGGGCAAAAACCGAAAAGTCAGTCCTAAATAGTTAAGAATTGTTGTGGAGGCGCCGGGAGTCGAACCCGGGTCCGGAAGTGCTCCGCTCAAGCCGCTACGTGCGTGTCCGGCGATTTGGTTTTCGTCTTCGAGGTAGCCCACCGGCGAGGCGTCTCGGAGCTTATCCTTCTGATTGTCGACGCCGTGCCCGAAGGCGTTGCACGGCAACCTAGCCCGCTAAATGGCCGATCCCCAGGGCCGCGGGCGGCTCCCTGGTTCACGGTCCCGTCCGCTGTTTAGGCGGCGAGAGCGAACGCGTTGTCGTTCGCTGTTGTTTTTTTTGCCCGTTTTTACGAGGCCTCGGGCGCCTCGGCACGCGACCTGAACTTTGCTTCCCCCCGTCGAAACCGTTTCGCCCCCGAATATTTCGGGACTGCTTGCAGTATAGCGGAACCCCCGGTAAGAGGGGGCCATGACCTCCGCCGGCGTGGGTGTGGCCGTCCATCTGGACGGATTTACGGCGGCTGGGTTGGCGGCTCATCGCGCGCTCACGGCGGCTGGGCCGGACGCCGCGGTCGAGATCGCCATGGTCTTCGCGGGGACGCGGCACGACGACGACGAGTACAGCGGCGTGCTCTCGGCCGTTCGCCGCACCATCCCCGGCGCAGTGATCCTCGGCTGTTCGGCGACGGGCGTCCTCACCGGCGCCGAAGAGGTCGAGAACGCCACGGCGGTCGCCGTCCTCGTGCTCGGCGGGCAGCCGCTGCCGACGCCCATCTATCTTCCCGGCGTGCGCGGCGAGCCACGCGTGGCGGGGGCCCGGCTCGGGCGCGAGGTGCTGCGCGTGCTCGGCGGAAGCGGGGCTGGCGCGGCGGTCGCGGTGCTCGTCGATCCGGCGGAGCTGGACGCGGCCGACTTCGTGGCCGGGATCGCCGACGTGGCGCCCGATCTGCTCATCACCGGCGCGGGCGCCTCGGGCGGCGAGTCGGGCTGCCGCGTCTTCTGGAAGGATGCCGCGCAGGCGGACGCCTGTGTCGCGCTGGTCTTCCCGCCCGAGCTGCACCCGAGCATGGGGATGACCCAGGGGTGCCAGGCGGTCGGCGATCCGCAGACGATCACCGCGGCGGAGGGGAATCTGATCCTGGAGATCGACGGGCGGCCGGCGGTCGAGGCGCTGGAGAAGACGCTCTCCAACCCGAACAACCCGGGGCTGCGCCAGATGACCAAGCACCTGCTCGCCGGCATCAGCGAGCTGGGGGCCGGCGGTCGCTCGGACTACGTCGTGCGTCCGTTCGCGATCGCCGACAGCGATCGCCCGGCGCTGGCCGTCGCCGAGCCGGTGCGCGCGGGGCAGACGATCTGCTTCACGGTGCGCGACGCGATCGGCGCGCGCGAAGACATGAAGGCGATGCTCGACGAGCAGGCAGTGGCGCGCGACACGTCGGCGCCGCGCTTCGGCTTCTACTTCAACTGCGCCGGGCGCGGCAGCGCGCTCTACGGCCAGGCCGGGCTCGATCCGGAGCTGATCCAGCGCCGCTTCGGAGCGCTGCCGGTGGCCGGCATCGAAAGCTCCTTCGAAATCGCCCCCACTTGCGGACGCCCGCGCATCCACATGTTCACGGGCGTCCTCCTGCTCGCCGGCTAACGCCGGCTGGTCGCACCGCTTACTTTTCTTCCCACCAAAAGACGGTGATGGCGAGACAGTGGAAGGCCTCGTCCGACGACTGGGTCACAATCGTGTCGACGACCTGACAATGCTGGTGCTCGCGGATCCAAGCCGTCACCTTCTCACCCAGGTTTTCCCGCTCCTGCGCCATCGTCGCGGAGAAGACCTTCACACCATTAAAGCGAGTCGTCGTGTGATTTTGATGTTGTGGCATCGGTTCGTTTCGTCCCTTCGCAGCATCGTATAGCAGCGATTCGATACGTACGGCAACAGCCGAAATTCTTACTTACCGTCGGAGGGCTCGGATGAGGTGGCCGCCGAGCTCGCCTGCGAGCCGGTCAGCGCGGGACGTTCGGGTGCCGGCCCCAGACCCATCTTCGACTTCAGCTCGGCCAGCGCCAGATCGGACCCGGTGCCGCCCTCCAACTTCTTGAATTTCTGCTGCAAAGTATCGCCCGCCAGCTCTCCGCCCAGCTCGGTCGACGCCTCGGATTCGGCCTCGATCTGCTCGACCTTCTGGTTCATCCGCTCGAAGGTGTCGAAGGCGTTGTTGTCGGAGATGCCGCGCATCGTGTCCTGAATCGCCTTCTGGGCCTCGGCACGCTTCTGGCGCGCGATCAGGATGTTCTTCTTGCGCTTCGCCTCCTCGATCTTGTCGTTCAGCGTGCGCAGCTGGTCCTTCAGCTTCTCGACCGCGTCCTTTTGCAGCTGCCACTGCTTGCCGAACTCGGCCTGCATGGTGTCGTGCTCGCCTTTGCGGGCCAGCGCCTCCTTGGCCAGGCCGTCGTCGCTGGCGCGCACGGCCAGCATCGCCTTGCGCTCCCACTCGGCCGACAGATCGACCTGCTCGTCCCACTGCTTCTTGAGGCGTTTCTCGTCGGCGATCGAGGTGGCGACCTGCTTCTTCGCCTCGACCAGCTGGTTTTGCATCTCGACGACGATCTGATTCAGCATCTTCTGCGGGTCTTCCGCCTTGCTGATCAGGTCGTTCAGGTTGGACTTGATGAGGGTGCCGAGCCTGGAAAAGATTCCCATGGGTTGATGTCCTAGACGCGGGCGGCGGCGCCGCCGTTCGAAGGGGTGGCGAAGTGGGCGAGGCTGGGTTGGTGTTTGGCGACGGCCATCGACATGTCATCGATCACCGCCTGCATTTCATTGAGGTCGAGGTTCTCCAGCTCCAGCGCATGGACGATGACCACCGCCTCCCCCTCCAGCCCGAAGGCCCCATGCACCATCTCGGTGGTGTTCAACGACAGAAGCGTCCGGTAGAGCTCCTCCTTGCCGGTTCGCGGCAGGTCCATCACCTTGAGGCGGAAAGCCAGCACAGGCCCGGCCAGCGAAACAGCCAGCGGGGGCCCGTCGGTCTTGACCAGCCAGAAGCCTGGATGGACGGTTTCGTGCGCCACCCCTATCCGCAGCAGATATGACTCGACGTCCTCGGCGCTTTTCATGCCCCGAAGGTTAGTCGATTCCCCGCGGTTAGTCGATCCGTGGGCCATCGACAATTGCCCCTGGTTGTGGTACCGGAAAACGCGGCCGGATGATCGATCCCAGCAAGCTCCCTCGCCATCTGGCGATCATCATGGACGGCAATGGCCGATGGGCGCAGGAGCATGGTCTGCCGCGTGTCGAAGGGCACCGCGAGGGGGCCAAGGCGGTGCGGGCGGTCGTTCGCGCCGCCCGCGAGACCGGGTTGCGCGCTTTGACGCTGTACGCCTTCTCGGCGCAGAACTGGCAGCGGCCACTGGAAGAGATCGCCACGCTGATGCAGCTCTTGCGCGACTACGTGATCGACGAGCGCGCCGAGATCATGGACAACGACATCCGCCTGGTCGCCATCGGGGAGCTGGACCGGCTGCCGGGGTACGCGCGGGAGCCGCTCGACGCCCTGATGCGGGACTCGGCCGGCAACCGGGGCATGACGCTCTGCCTGGCCCTATCATACGGCGGGCGCGAGTCGATCGTGGCGGCGGCGCGGGCGCTGGGGGAATCGGTCGCCAGCGGGGAGATCACCGCCGAGGAGATCACCGAGGAGAAGCTGACGGCGTCGCTGCAGACCGGTGGGCTGCCGCAGCTGGATCTGCTGGTCCGGACATCGGGAGAGGAACGGCTCTCGAACTTCCTGCTCTGGGAGGCGGCCTACGCCGAGCTCTACTTCACCGAGACCTTCTGGCCGGCGTTCGGCAAGACCGAGCTCTACCAGGCGCTCGAGTCGTTCCGCGGGCGTGAGCGCCGGTTCGGGCGCACGCGCGAGCAAATCCGCAGCGCGGGCTGACGCCCCCCATGTCGAACCTGGCGCTGCGGGCGCTATCGGCGCTGGTGCTGCTGCCGGTCGTCGGCGCGCTGATCCTCTGGCAACAGCCGCTCGGATTCGGGGCCCTGGTGCTGCTGGTCTCCGGGCTGGCGCTGCACGAGTGCGCGGCGATCATGCTGGCCGGCGCGCCGCCGAAGTTCCGGGGGGCCGTGGTGGCGCTCGGCGTCGCCTTCACCGCGGCACTCTACCTGGCGCCTGGCTACGGGCTGGTCGCCACGCTGGGGGCGCTCATCGCAACCGCGGCGCTGACGCTCCTCGAGCCCGGCGAAATCCCGGCCGCCGGCGCCCGGCTGGGCGCCGCGACGTTCAGCGTGCTCTACGTCGGCGGTCTGGCAGCCCCGCTGGCGCTGCTACAACGCGACGCCGCCCACGGGCGCGCCTGGGTGCTCTTGGCGATCGGCGTCACGTTCGGGAACGACACCGGCGCCTACTTCGGTGGCCGGGGCTTCGGCCGTCACAAGCTCTACCCCAAGGTTTCGCCCGCCAAGACGGTCGAAGGGGCCGTCGGTGGCCTGGTGGCGTCGCTGCTGATCATGTTCGTCGTGCGGGCGACGGTCGCCCCTTGGTTGACGGTCGGCGACTGCCTGGCCGTCGGTCTGCCGGCCGCCGTCCTCGGTCCGATCGGCGATCTGGTGGAATCGCTCATGAAGCGGGCGGCGGGGGTAAAGGACTCCGGCCACCTCATTCCGGGGCACGGCGGCATGCTCGACCGGATCGACGCCCTCCTCTTCGTGGGCGCCTGGATCTACGTCTACGCCGTCCACCTGAAGTAACGCATGGGGGAATCGCGTGGGGGAGAACGAGCTCTGCTCGTTCGAGCCCGTCGCGGGAGGTTGCAGGAACCCTCCCAGGGTTCCTGTCCTAACGACAGCTCTGCTCGCTCGAGCTCGTGGCGGGAGGTCTCAGGAACCCTCCCAGGGTTCCTGCCCTAACGACAGCTCTGCTCGCTCGAGCTCGTGGCGGGAGGTCTCAGGAACCCTCCCAGGGTTCCTGAAATAACTGACCCCCGCGCGGGGTTGATTCCGGCGGGGGTCGTAGGCGGAACGGGGACCAAGCTAGGGTAGGGCTACCAGAAGGCTACTAAGCGAAAGCGAGGCTAGCGGCCATATAAGGAGCGGCGCCGGGCTGAGCTACCGATAAACCCCGGAACCGTCAGGCTAGGTCACACCGGCCAAGAGGCTTTCGAGACCGGTGTGAAGGGAGGAGGGAGCGCCGACCGAGCCCGAAGATCTCGGCCGCTGCTTCCGGTCCCCCACATGAGCAAGGGGTGTGCCTGTCCACGCAAATGTGGCTAGTTCGTTGATTTGGTTTCAGTTGCGTGTTAGAGCCTCAAGCCGCCCCTCGAAGTTTTCGCGATGAACCCTGACATTTGCGTCAGCCTGTGCCCCCCAAGCACACGCGCTTCGTCCCCTAGCCTGAAGCCTCCCCGCGTATGGCCTCCGACACGCTGATCGTTATCAACGCGGATGGACCCGAGACTCGGGTCGCGCTCGTGGAGGGCGGGTATCTCGGCGAGCTGTACATCGAGCGGAAGCGCGAGCGTGGGATCGCGGGCAACATCTACAAGGGTCGGGTCGAGCGCGTGCTCCCCGGGATGCAGGCCGCCTTCGTCAACATCGGCCTCGAGAAGAGCGCCTACCTCCACGTCTCGGACGTCCGGGGCACCCCCGACGACCTCAAGCGTCTGTTCGCCGGGGGACGCCTCGTCCTCCTCGCACGGCGAGGAGGACGAAGACGCGGCGGACGCGGCGCGGGTCGGCAGCGGCGCGCGCATCGAAGACCTGCTGAAGGAAGGGCAGGAGATCGTCGTCCAGGTCACCAAGGAGCCGATCAGCACCAAGGGGGCCCGCACCACCCGCTACGTCTCGTTGCCGGGGCGCCATCTGGTGTTCATGCCGACGGTCGACCACGTGGGGATCTCGCGGCGCATCAGCTCGGACAAGGAACGGCGCCGGCTGCGCGAGATCGTCGACTCGATGCGCCCGCCCGGGTCGGGCTTCATCGTGCGGACCGTGGCCGACGGGATCTCCGAGCGCGAGCTCAAGTCGGACATGGAGTTCCTCATCAAGCTGTGGAACGAAGTGGTCCGCCGCGCCGAGGGGAGCCGCTGTCCGGCGCTCATCTACAACGACCTCGATCTCCTGCTGCGGACGGTGCGTGACCTCTTCACCGCCGACGTGGAGAAGCTGATCATCGACTCGCGCGCCGAGTACGATCGGGTCAAGAAGTTCATCGCCGCGCTGATGCCCGACTTCACCGGGCTCATCGAGCTCTACGAGGGGAACGACCCGATCTTCGACGGCTTCGGCATCGAGATCGAGATCGACCGGGCGCTCGAGCGCAAGGTCTGGCTCAAGTCGGGCGGGTACCTCATCGTCGACGAGATGGAGGCGCTGACCGCCATCGACGTCAACACCGGGCGCTTCGTCGGCAAGTCGAGCCTGGAAGACACCATCACCAAGACCAACATGGAGGCCGCCCGCGAGGTGGCCGAGCAGCTCCGCATCCGCTCGATCGGCGGCATGATCGTCGTCGACTTCATCGACATGGATTGGCCGCACAACCGGGAGAAGGTCACCCGGTCGTTCAACGAGTACCTGCGCAAGGACCGCTCGAAGGCGGCGGTGACGCGCATCTCGGAGCTCGGGCTCATCGAGATGACGCGCAAGCGGACCCGCGAGTCGCTGCTGCACACGCTGACCGAACCCTGCACCTCCTGCGAGGGGAAGGGCTACACCAAGTCGCGCAAGACGGTGACCTACGAGCTCTTCCGCGAGCTGCGGCGCCAGGGCGATCTGGTCGAAGGGGACACCGTCCTGGTCGAGGTACACCCCGACGTGGCGCAGGTCCTGGGTGCGGCCGATCGGCCCTTCCTCGAAGAGATGGAGAAGCGGCTCCAGAAGCGGATCGTGGTCAAGGCGCGTGGCTCGTTCCACGTCGAGGACTTCGAGATCCGCTCCCCCAACGACAAGGCGCCCATCGAGAAGTCGGAGATCGCGGGCGCGGCGCGGGAAGACAGCAAGGACGGGCCGCGCGAGGGGAAGCGCCGGCGCAAGCGGCGGCGGCACCTCGGTCCGCCCGCCGAGGTCGAGGCGGCGCTGGCCGAGGACGAGGAGAACGCCATCGATCCGGAGTCGATGGCCGCGCTGGGCGACGATGACGCGCAAGACGGATCGCAAGAGCGAGAGTCCACTCCGCCGCCCTCCGCCCCCGACCGATCGGGGGAGCCGCAACATTGAGGCGAGCGGAGCGCGGCTTTGCCGCGCGCAGCGAGGGGGACCGGGGGGTGCGAGCGGCAGCGAGCCACCCCCCGTGAGATAGAATGGTCCGGATCTGCTTCGTCTGCCTGGGGAACATCTGCCGGTCACCGACGGCAGAGGCGGTGATGCGCCACCTGGTGAAGCAGGCCGGCCTTGGCGACCGGATCGCCATCGACAGCGCCGGGACAGGCGACTGGCACGTGGGGCACGCCCGCGATCGCCGCAGCCGGGCGGTCGGGGAGGCGCGCGGGATTCCGCTCTCGGGCGAGGCGCGCCAGTTCGTGCCGGAGGACTTCGACGACTTCGACCACGTGCTGGCGATGGACCGCGCCAACCGGGATGAGCTCTTGAAGCTGGCCCGCAACGGGCGCGATCGGGCCAAGGTGGCGCTGCTGCGCTCATTCGATCCGGGCGCGCCGCCCGAGGCCGAGGTCCCCGACCCCTACTACGGCGGCCCGGGCGGGTTCGACGAGGTGTTCGACATCTGCGAGCGGGCCTGCCGCGGGCTGCTCGACCAGCTGAGGCGCGAGTCCGGCGCGCCGCGGAAGTAGCAGGGGAGGGGCCGGTCATGGACGCGCAGCTGAAAGCGGCGTTGGGCTCGGCGCTGGGGAGCGAGATCGGGTCGGCGCGCGGCATCGCCGGGGGCGACATCAACCGCGCCTACGAGGTCGCGCTGGCTGACGGCCGCCGCCTCTTCGTCAAGACGAATGACCGCTCGCCAAAGGGGATGTTCGCCGCCGAGGCGCGGGGCCTGGGCTGGCTCGCTGAGGCGGGCGCGCTGCGGGTCCCCAAGGTGGTGGCGGTGGCGGCACCGGAAGCGCAGCAGCAGTTCCTGGTCCTGGAGCTGGTGGCGACCGGGACGCCGGCGCGAGACTTCGACGAGAGGTTGGGGCGAGGGCTGGCCGCGCTGCACGGCCACGGCGCGCCTGGCTTCGGCCTCGATCACGACAACTTCATCGGCTGGCTGCCGCAGGCAAATGGGGCGTCGCGGACCTGGGCGGAGTTCTATCGCGCGCGCCGGCTTGAGGCGCAGCTGCGCCGGGCCGCCGACGAAGGGCGCGCGTCGTCACGGATGCGGCAGGGCTTCGATCGGCTGTTCCGGGTGCTCGACGAGCTCTGCGGCCCCGCCGAGCCGCCCGCGCGCCTGCACGGCGATCTGTGGGGGGGCAACCTGCTTTGCGACGCTCGCGGGGGGCCCTGCCTCATCGATCCGGCCGTCTACGGCGGTCACCGGGAGATCGATCTGGCGATGATGCGTCTCTTCGGTGGGTTCGGCGCGCGGGTCTTCGACGCCTACCAGGAGGCCTGGCCGCTCGCGGACGGGCACCGCGAGCGGGTGTCGCTCTACCAGCTCTACCCGCTCATGGTTCATGTCAATCTGTTCGGCGGCAGCTACGTCGGCTCGGTCGAGGCGGCCCTCGACCGAATGATCTAGCCGGGACCCTGGCAGGGTCCCGGGCCCCCCCGCGACGGGATCCGTCGAGCTGAGCTCGCCGGCTCCCACGCGGTCGAAGCAGCCCTCGAGAGGCTGTGTTAGGTTCGCGGCGCTGTGATGGAATATCGGACATTGGGTCGGACGGACTGGCAGGTCTCGACGGTGAGCTTTGGTGCCTGGGCCATCGGCGGCACCTGGGGCGCGGTCAAGGAGGACGAGTCGATGGCCGCGCTGCACCGCGCGCTCGACCGCGGCGTGAACTTCTTCGACACGGCGGACGTCTACGGCGACGGGCTCTCCGAGCGGCTGCTGGCCCGGCTGCGCCGCGAGCGCAAGGACCCCTTCTACGTCGCCACCAAGGCCGGCCGCCGGCTCCCCAAGCAGACGGTCGAGGGCTACAGCCGGGAGAACCTGACCGCCTTCGTCGAGCGGAGCCTCGAGAACCTGGAGGTCGAGGCCATCGATCTGCTGCAGCTCCACTGCCCGCCGACCGATCTCTATTACCACCCCGAGGCCTTCGGGATCCTCGACGACCTGGTGCAGGCCGGCAAGCTGCGCTTTTACGGCGTCAGCGTCTAGCGGGTCGAAGAGGCGCTCAAGGCGATCGAGTATCCGGGGGTGCAGTCGGTGCAGATCATCTACAACGCCTTCCGCCAGCGGCCGGCGGAGCTGTTCTTCGCCCAAGCCCGCCGGCGCAAGGTGGGGGTCCTGGCGCGCCTGCCGCTGTCGTCGGGGATGCTGGCCGGGAAAATGACCCGCGCGAGCAAGTTCGCGGCCGAGGATCACCGCAACTTCAACCGCGACGGCGCGGCCTTCGATCGCGGCGAGACCTTCTCGGGCGTTCCGTTCGAGGTGGGCCTGGAGGCGGTCGAAGAGCTGCGCGCGCTCGTTCCCGCGGGGGCGACGTTGGCCACCTTTGCGCTGCGCTGGATCCTGATGAGCGAGGCCGTGACCTGCGTGATTCCGGGCGGCAAGCGCCCGTCGCAGGTCGACGAGAACTGCTCGGCGGCAGCGCTGTCGCCGCTGTCCGACGACACGATGGCCCGCGTTCAGGAGGTCTACGACCGCCGCATCCGCCCCTACGTCCACCCCTACTGGTAGCCCGAGCTCCAGCCGATCCCGGCCCGGTCCCCTCTCCCCGCAGAGCGGGGAGAGGGGACCGGACGGACCGGAGCGGACTACCCGCGGCGTGCTGCTGCGAAAAGTGGGGGCAGAGGCGGCTTCTCGCCGAGGGCCAGCTCGACGGCGCGCGCGGCCTGGTGGACGAGCATGCCGAGGCCGTCGGCGTAACGTCGGTGCGGGCGAGGATCGCCTCGGCGAGCGGGGTGACGGCGCCGTAGGCCATCTCGAGGACGCGCGGACGAGGGGCGGAGCGCGTCAGGCCGGCGCGTGCGTCGTCCGGGGCCCAGGCTGCGGCGGGGACGGCGGAGACCAGGACGTCGGCCGTGGCGAGCGCGATTCGCAGAGCGTCGGCCGTCCAGACAGCGGCGTCGAACTGCAGCCGTTTGGGGGCCGTCAGCCGGTTGCAGAGCGCGACCGCGGCCTCAGCTCGGCGGGCAAGGATGAGGACGGTCGCGTCGGCGCGCACGAGGGCCTCGGCGGCGCCCGCGGCCGCGCCGCCCGCGCCGATCATGACGATCGTCTTCCCGGCGACGGCGACGCCGAGATCGGTGAGCGCGGCGATCAGGCCGGCGCCGTCCGTGTTCTCGGCCTGGATCGGCGCCACGGGCGTCGGGAGCAGGAGAGTGTTGGCGGCGCCGGAGGCACGGACTTCCGGTCCCTGAGCGTCGGCGAGCTGGGCCGCGGCCTCCTTGTGAGGAATCGTCACGTTGAGGTAGCGGTGGCCAGCGGCGCGGAGCTGCTGGACGAGCGCCGGGAAGCCGGCGGCGTCGACGCTGTGGGCGCTGTAGGCCCCATCGACGCCCAGCGCCTCGTAAGCGGCGTTGTGGATGGCGGGCGAGCGGCTCTTGCTGACGTTCGCCCCCAGCACGGCGGCGCGGATCATCGTGGGGCCTTCTTCTCTGGGCTCTCTGTCGGCGCGTCGACGGTGGCGTCGAAGCCGCCGTCGCGCAGGCGGACGTGGACCCGCTCGCCGGGGGCCACGTCGGCGGCGGTGGTGATGAGGCGGCCGTCGGCGCGCTGGGTCAGGCTGAAGCCCCGTTCGAGAACCCGCACCGGCGAGAGCGCCTGCAGCTTTCCGCCTGCGCCCTCGATGGCGTGCGGCGGCGCGCGACGAGGGCGGGGCGGATCGTGGCCTCCAGCCGGTGGCGCACGGCCGCCAGCGCGGCGCGCTGTTCGAGGATGCGGCGCTGCGGATGCGCGCGGTGAAGGCGATTGTCGACGGCGCTGAGCTCGGCCCGGGCGGCGGTCAGACGCCGGGCCAGGACGCGCCGTCCCGCGCTCGATCGACTCGTCGAGCCGTTGCCGCCGCTCGTCGAGCAGCCGGCGCGGATCGCCGAGGCGCCCGCGCAGCCGCTCGACCCCGTGGCGGGCGGCGCGCACCGATTCGGCCAGCGCCCGGCCGCCGCGCCGCTGGAGGAGTGCCAGCTCGGCGCGCAGATCCTCCTCGACCGGGATCGCCAGCTCGGCGGCGGCGGAGGGCGTGGGCGCCCGCAGGTCGGCCACGAAGTCGGCGATGGTGAAGTCGGTCTCGTGGCCGACGGCCGAGATCACCGGAACGCGGCAGGCGACGATGGCGCGCGCCACCGGCTCCTCGTTGAAGGCCCAGAGATCCTCCAGCGAGCCACCCCCGCGCGCGACGATGATGAGGTCGACGTCGTCGACCGCCGCCAGCCGCCGCAGCGCCGCGGCGATCGCCAGCGCGGCCCCCTCACCCTGAACGGGGCAGGGGGAGACCAGGATCGGCACCGGAAACCGCCGATGGGCGATCCGGATGATGTCGCGCACCACGGCGCCCTGCGGTGACGTCACGACGCCCAGGCGCCGCGGCAGAAACGGCAGCGGCCGCTTGCGCGCCTGGTCGAAAAGACCCTCCGCCTCCAGACGCTGCTTGAGCTGCTCGAACGCCAGCGCCAGCACGCCGGCCCCCGTCGGCTCGATGTCGGTCACCGACATCTGAAACCGGCCGCGCGCCTCGTAGAGCGTCAGGCGCCCCCGGCAGCGGACCGCCATCCCCTCTTCCAGGCTGAACTTCAGCCGCGCCGCCTCGCGCGAGAAGAGCACGCAGTCGAGCTGCGCCTCGTCGTCCTTGAGGCAGAAGTAGAGGTGCCCCGGCCCCGAGCGCTTCAGCCCGGAGACCTCACCTTCGACGCGCACCTCGGCGAACCGGCTCTCCAGCGTCAGGCGTGCCGCGCGCAGGATCTCGGTGACCGAGTAGATGCGCGGCGCCGCGACGGCGGGTGGTGTGGGCGGCGGCGCGATCGTCGCTGGCCCCGTGATCGACGGGCCCGCGGCGCCCGACGACGGGGGCTGCGGGGCTGCCACCGGCCTACCCAGCAGCGAGAGCTGCTCGGCCTCGGCAGGCTCGGGGGTCGGCTTGCGGATCATTTCGCCGCGCGTGCGGCGGCCCGCTCGTAGTCGGCGGCGCTCGCGCGCACGACCTCGAGATCGTGGTAGGCGCGGCTCTTGTCGTCCTCGGCCCCCTTGGCCAGGCCGGAGAATCCCCAGCCGCCGTTGTCGCCGCGCGCGAGCGGCACCCGCCCGCCACCGTCGAGCACCGCCATGGCTTGCCCGTCGGCCGGTCCCGCTTCGATGCGCGGGATCCCCTGCGCCAGCGGCGTCAGCGTCGGCAGCAGGCCGGGCGCGGTGTCGCTGCGGAAGAGCTCCTTCGCCGACGGCGCGGTGGCCGCGTGCTCGAACCGCCCCTTCTCCCGATCGCGCAGGGGGCCTTCTGGGTAGTTGCTGAGCACGATGTCGTAGGCCTCGCGGTGGTACTTCTGGATCGTCATCGAATCCCACCGCGTCTGCTGGTCGAGCGCCTCGAAGAGCGCCGCGCCGTCGCCGGCCTGGACCGCGGTGGCGAACCGCTGGAAGGCCTCCTCGGGCGTCTTCAATCTGTGCTGGCAGCCCGCGCCGGCCATCGGCAGCGCCACCAACGCCAACGCGACGAGCACGCGCGATCGGACCCGCACCACCCCCCGCACATAGCGGAAACCCCCGCGCAGAGCAAGTCCGGGCAAGGGTTCCCGGTAGTCCCCAGAACCTGTGCTAGGCTGCGCGCGACGCCCGAAACATGACCGATACGGCCGAGACCAACCGAGCCGCCGGCGACGCGGCAGGCGTCGTGGACGAGTTCGCGCACATCCCACATTCGCGTGGCCGCCATCCGGTGGTCGCCGTGGCGGGCGCGCTGCTGGCGTTCTTCCTCGTCTTTCACATCCGCCACGACCTGCGCTATGCGCTCTCGTCGGGGGAGCCGCTCGACCTCGGCCGCGCCAGCGCCGTCTTCGGCCACAGCCAGGCGGTGAACGGCCTGGAGAACCGCTACGTGCGCGTGGCTGGGCTCCCCGATCGGGAGAGCGCGCTGCAGATCGACACCAAGGGGTCCTGGGTCTTCAGCCAGCTCTTCCGGCTGCTGGGGACCGGCGACCGGCTGTTTCTGCACCGCCGGGAGAATCCGCTGCCGGCGGCGCTGGCCGAGGCGGATGTTTTCGAGGGGCGGCTCATGCGCGTCGACGACCTGTCGTTCGCCACCTCGATCCGCAGCTATTTCTCCACCCACGTCGCCGCCACGCACTACTTCGCGACCGATGCCCTGGCGCGCGCGCTCGCGGGCCGTCACCCCGGGGCGCCGCTGTCGCTCGTCGATACGAGCGGCGACACGGTGGCGCTGGACGAGCGCGAGACGATCGCCGTCGACGTGGCCGAGCCCGATCAGGTGCGGATCGGGCTGCCGCGCGACAAGTTCGTCACCGAGGACGCCGCGCGCGCCGCGCTCACCTCGCAGGGCGGCGAGGTCGTGCGGTCGCTCGGCGCGATCAAGGCGAAGGCGTCGGTGGCCGCCCCCGAGGCGGGCCCGCTGTCGTCGACGCCCGAGCCGCCCCAGCGCTGGACGTTCGTGGTGAGGTTCCCGCCGGCTTCTGTGCAGGCGGCGCTCGACGCCATCGGGAATCTCGCGCAGGACGTGGAGATCCGCGACGCGCGCCAGACGGTCGAGGTCAAGCTCGAGGATGTCGCGCCCTCCGGCGCCGGCGGCGGCCTGGTCATCCGGCCCGGCCAGGGGACGCCGCGAACGCTGGCGCCGGCGGAGATCGCCGCCATCCACACCATGGCGCCCGTGGTGATTCCGGACGACGCCTACCTGCTGGTCGAGGGGGACCGCCCGCGCGAGCACGCGCCGACCGTCCTCATCGCGGTCATCCTCGTCATGTTCGGGGCCGTCAACCTGGTCGGCCTCTTCCGCGAGCTGACGACACACTCGGGGACCCTGGGAGGGTCGCCGCCCCCCCCGGCGACGGACTTCGCCCGGCGAAGCCGAGCTCCGTCCACGCGCCCGTAGCCTTCCAGATGACTCTTCGAATCTACGACACCCGCGCAGGGAAGAAGGTCCCGTTCGAGCCGCTGACGCCGGGGCGGGTCGGGATGTACTCCTGCGGCATCACCGTTTACGACCTCTGCCACGTCGGGCACGCGCGCATGCTGGTGGCGTTCGACGTCATCGCCCGCCACCTGCGCGCGTCGGGGTACGAGGTCAACTACGTCCGCAACATCACGGACGTCGACGACAAGATCATCCGCAAGGGGGAGGCCGAGAAGCGCTCGGCCGCCGAGGTGGCCCGCGAGTTCACCGAGAAGATGAACGAGGACATGCGCGCGCTCGGCGTGCTGCGGGCCGATCACGAGCCGCTCGCCACCGAGCACATCGGCGAGGTCCTCGAGATCATCGAACGGCTCGAGAAGAACCACCTCGCCTACGCCGCGGGCGGCGACGTCTATTTCTCGGTGCCGGGTTTCGCGCCCTATGGCCGGCTCTCCGGCCAGCACATCGACGACCTGCGCTCCGGCGCTCGAATCGAGGTGGACGAGCACAAGAAGAGCCCGCTCGATTTCGCGCTCTGGAAGGGGGCCAAGCCGGGGGAGCCGTTCTGGCAGAGCCCCTGGGGCGACGGACGGCCCGGCTGGCACATCGAGTGCTCGGGGATGGCGCACCGCTACCTGGGTGAGCCGTTCGACATTCATGGCGGCGGCGCCGATCTCATCTTCCCGCACCACGAAAACGAGATCGCCCAATCCGAAGGGGCGTTCGGCGAGGGTCAGTTCGCGCGCCACTGGATCCACTCGGGCATGGTGAACTTCGGCGGCGAGAAGATGTCGAAGTCGCTCGGCAACTTCGTGACCATCCGCAAGGTCGCCGCGACCTACGACCTCGAGGCGCTGCGCCTGCACCTCATCGGCGTCCACTACCGCAGCCCGGTGGCCTTCACCATCGCCCACGACGAAAAAGGGCACGACCGCTATCCGGAGATCGACGAGGCCGAGGCGCGCCTCGCCTACTACTACCGGACGCTGGATCGGCTGGCGGCGGCGCCGGGCGAGGACGACGGCGGCCCGGTCGTCGCGCCGGCCGACGAGACGATCTCCTCTTTCAACGAGGCGATGGACGACGACTTCAACACCGCGGCGGCCATCGGCCACCTGTCGGAGGCGTTCCTGCTGGCCAACAAGCTGCTCGACGAACCGGGGGCGGCGGCCAAGGACGTGCGTCGCCGGACGCTGGCCCGCCTGCGCAAGGACCTGGCCGCCTGTGGCGCGACGCTGGGGATCTTCCAGCGCCCCCCGGCCGCCTTCCTCGACGGCTACCGGCTGCGGCTGTGCGGGCGGCGCGGGATCGATCCGGCCGCCGTCGAGGCACGCATCGCCGAGCGCTCAGCGGCCCGCAAAGCCAAGGATTTCACCCGGGGCGACGAGATCCGGCGCACGCTCCAGGAGAGCGGCGTCGAGCTCATGGACACGCCGGCCGGCACCACCTGGCGCGTCACCGAACCGCGTTAGAAGGACGTGCCGCCCCTGGGCGCGCGGGATCGCCCGATGGTCGCCGGGGCTCGAAGCGCCCGGAACCAGGAGCCCGGCTAGAGGGTCTCGGCTTCGTCCGGGCCGTCATCGTCGTCGTCATCGCCGACGTTGACGCCGTTCGTGCCCGCCCGGGCATTGACCCGCTCGCGCAGCTCCTTGCCGACCTTGAAGAAGGCGAGTCGCTTCGGGCGGACGCGCACCGCCTCGCCGGTCCGCGGGTTACGCCCCTGATATTCCTTGTAAGCGCGGATAGAGAAACTTCCGAAGCCGCGAATCTCAATCCCCTCGCCGCGGCAGAGCGCGTCGACCATCGAGTCGAACATCTGGCAGATCAGCAGCTCGGCGCGGCCATGCGGGAGCTTGGCGCGCTCGGCGATGAGATCGATGAGATCCGCTTTGGTCATCGGCCCGGTGCGAGCACTGTACCCGGAAAGTCCCGAGGAAGTCAAAGGTTACAACCAGTTACGGGATGAGTCGAGGATGTCGTCATCCCAGGATCGCCGCGCCCCCGAGATATGGCCGCAGCGCGGCCGGGACGTCGATGCGCCCGTCGGCGCGCTGATAGGTCTCGAGGACGCCGATCAAGGTTCGGGGA
Organism: uncultured Pseudomonadota bacterium; assembly: GCA_963847705.1. Classification (GTDB taxonomy): domain Bacteria; phylum Myxococcota_A; class Polyangia; order Fen-1088; family Fen-1088; genus JADGRB01. The sequence goes on from CAWKBC010000021.1 coordinate 342,457, forward strand.
AGCGCCAGGCCGGAGCCGTTCAGGGTGTGGAGAAAGCGGGCCTTCTCCTTGCCGTCCTTCTTCCCTTCTTGCTTCCCCTCTTGCTTCCCGTCTTGTCCGGCCGCCGGGGCGCCCTTGAACCGGATGTGGGTGCGGCGGGACTGGAAGTCGCCGAAGTTGGAGCAGGAGCTGACCTCCAGCCATTCGTTACAGCCCGGCGCCCACAGCTCGAGATCGAACTTGGCCATCGCCGAGAAAGACAGGTCGCCGGTGCACATCTGCACGACACGATAGGGGATTTCCAGGACCTTGAGGACGTCCTCCGCGTCGGAGAGCAGGGCGGAGAGCTCATTCATGGAAGTATCGGGGTGGACGAACTTCACCAGCTCCACCTTGTCGAATTGATGGCCGCGCTTGATGCCGCGGGTGTCCCGCCCGGCGGCCATCTGTTCGCGCCGGAAGCAGGCGGTGAAGGCGACGTGGCGGATGGGCAGCTTGGCGCCGTCGAGGATCTCGTCGCGGTAGAGGTTGGTCACCGGCACCTCGGCGGTGGGGATGAACCAGAAGTCCTCCTCGGCGTCGCGATAGAGGTTCTCGCCGAACTTGGGGAGGTTGCCGGTCCCGACCAGGCACTCGCGCCGCACCATGTACGGCGGGTAAATCTCGACGTAGCCGTGCTTCTCCGTGTGCAGATCGAGCATGAAGGTGATGAGCGCGCGCTGAAGCCGGGCGCCCCAGGACTTGAGGACGTAGAAGCGCGACCCGGAGATCTTGGTCCCCCGCTCGAAGTCGATGATGTCGAGCGCGGTCCCCAGATCCCAGTGCGGCTTGGGGGCGAAATCGTACGTCCGCTTCGTGCCTTCCTCGCGAAGGATCTTGTTCTCCGTCTCGTCCTTGCCGACCGGCACCGAGGGGTGCGGCAGGTTGGGGAGCTCGAGGAGCAGCTCCTCCAGTTTCGCCTCCGCCGCGGCGAGCTCGGCGGCCTTGCTCTCGATGTCCTTCTTTACCGCCGAGCTCTCGGCGACCGCCCGTTCGCGGTCCGGTCCGGCGGGGACGCGCCCGATCTCCTTGGACATTTTATTTTGCGCCGCCTGCAGCGTCTGCGACTCGTTCTTGAGGTCGCGCACGCGCGCGTCGGCGGCGATCACGCCATCGAGGTCGATCGGCGCGCCCAGCTTGGCATAGGCCAGGCGGACGTCGTCGGGGGTCTCACGCAGCAAACGAATGTCGATCACGGCGGGGGAGCATAAGCGACCGGCCGCGCGCGGCAAAGCCCCGGCCCCCTGACCTCTAGCGCCAGGCCCGGACCAGCGACGCCGACGCCCTGCAGGCCGACCGCGCGGTCCTCGGCCGGCGCCAGCCTCACCGGGCTCACCAGGGCGCCGCCGGTGCAACAGGCTTGGGCCGCCGCCGGCGTGGCCGGTTACGTCTCGGCGATGACGCGGCCGTGCGTGAGCGGCGGGGCTTCACCGGCGGCGGGCGTTGGGCTATCTAGCAGTCTGAGATGACCGTCGGACAGATCGCCATCCTCACCGCCCTCATGGTGGCGACCGGCGCGCTCGGGGCAATCACCGGGGGCAACTCGCTCATCAACGTGCCGCTCATGATCATGGTCGGCATGTCGCCGCGGCAGGCGGTCGCCACCAACATGTTCGCGGTCATCTTCATGACCGTGTCGGCGACGGCGCGCTTCGCCCGCGCGCGCATGTTGCGCGCGAAGCTGCTGCTGCCCCTCGGCGTCATCACCGTGGCCACCTCCGCCTACGGGGCGCGGCTGGCCGTGAAGCTCCCCGAGACGGTGGTCAAGCTGGTGGTCGGCATCTCGATGGCGGTGCTGGTGGTCTTCATCGCCCTTTACCGCAAGAACGACGCGCCGGTCGCTCCCACCCCGGCGCGTCGGTGGTGGGGATACGTCGGGACCACGTTGCTCGGCGTCTATGGCGGCTTCTTCTCGGGCGGTTACACCACGCTGATGACCGTGCTCTGCACCGTCTGCTTCGGGCTCACGATGATGGAGTCGGTCGCCGTCACCAAGCCGATCAACCTGCTCTCCTGCGTGGCGGCCTCGGTCGTCTTCTTCGCAGGCGGGCTCATCGACCTGCGGATCGGCGTCCCGCTGGCGGCGGCAAACCTGGTCGGCGGCTGGCTCGGCGCGCACGCCGCGCTCAAGGGGGGCGATCGCTTCGTCCGACGGCTCTTCCTTGGCACCGTGGCGGCGCTGGCGCTGAAGCTGCTGGTCTGGGACCTGATCCTGCGCCGCTAGTCAGGAGGGCGTTGCCGCAAGGCAATGGTGAGCGAAGCGAACCACGGACATTGGGACATTGGTCCGATGACGTGCCGCCCGAAGGCGGCCTAACCTCGGCGGCGGAGCAGCGCGGGGAGCAGGGCCGCGCCGGCGGCGGCCGCCAGGATGGTCCCGCCGACGTGGCCGAGGACGACGTGCGCGGTGCCGGCGAACGGGCAGATGAAGTGGAGGACGAAGCCGCCCATGGCCCCCCCGGCGGCGCCCAGCGCCAGGCCGATGCGGGCCCGGCCCATCGGCACGAGACGGCGGAGCGCGAACAGACCGACCACCAGGAAGGGGACCGCGATCTCCAGGACGAAGCTCCCGCAGTGGACGCACGACTGCATGAGCGTGAGGTGCGCGTCCTCGGGCCGAAGGCTGACGCCCGGCACCTGCACGCTGGCGGCGAGGGCAAACGCGAACAGCCCGCCGAGCGCAAGGCCTCCGACGCGGGAGGCCCGGCCGGGCGCCGGGAGCACGTCGCCCCGACGGGGGACCAGCGCCGCGGTGAGCGACAGGATGAACGCCGCTCCCCAGAGCGCGGCGGCGGCGATCACCCAGCCGAGCGGCAACGCGCCGAGGTCGGGCCGGTAGACGTGGAGGGTGAGCACCAGCGCGGGCCAGACGAGCCCCACCAGGGCCACGGCCGCCAGGGCGCCGAACCGCGTGCGGGTGCGGACCGGCTTCATCCCCTGGATGGCGTCGAGCAGAGCGTGCGACGGCGCGGGCGCCTGGATCTGTCCCGGCGGCAGCGCGCGCCCGTCGAAGTCCTTGACCGTCACGAGGGCTCCTTTTCTGGCAGGGGCGCGGCGGCATCCTTGCCGAGCATCCCGCGCAGCGTCACGTACGCCCGATGCGCGCGTTGCTTGATCGCGCCCTGCGTGGTGCCGGCGATCATCGCCGCCTCGGCGGTCGAGCGGCCGTGGACCTTGGTCAAGAGCAGCGCCTCGCGCTGGTTCTCGGGGAGCTGGTGGAGCGCGGCGAGCGCGCCGGCGGTCGCGGCGGCGTCGGGGCGCGCGGCCTCGTCTTGACCGGTCTCGACCGGCACGCCGGTGAGGTCGGCGGCCGGCTCGGCCTGCAACGTGCCGTCCTTGGTGAGCTGCACGCGGTTTCGCTTTCGCTTGCGGACCTCGTCGAGGAAGGTCCGGTGGGCGATGGTGTACATCCAGGGGATCGGGTTGGCACCCAGGACGTAGGTCGACCGCGCCTCGTGAACCTTGAGGAAGGTGACCTGCAAGATGTCCTCGGCGGCGGCCTTGTCACGTAGGAGGCCGAACAGGTAGGCGAGCAGGCGGGGCGCGAGCAGCGCGTAGAGGCGGTGAAACGCCGCGGCTTCGCCGCGGCAGTACCGCCCCATGATCTCGGCGGCCTCCGCCGCCTCAGGATCCACGGCCACGCTCCACGGGACCAATAGATAGACCGTCGCCGCGCGGGCCACAACCGGCAGGCGCGGTGCGCGCAAATTTCCAGGCGGCGGCCTTCGAGCCGGGCGAAACGAATGCAAGGCCGCGAGCATGGCGTTCGGTTCCCGTGCGAACGTCCCGGTTACGGGGTCTGGGGAACGGTGGCCGCGGAGGGGAGGGCGCCACCGTTCCGTTTCCGCCGCTTTCCGATCAGACCGTCGAGCGAAACGGGCCCGGCGCCGGCCAGCGCCAGCCAGATGAAGAAGACGAGGTAGCTCCACTCCTCGAAGCCGACCAGCGCGGTGAGGCCGGTGATGTCGCCGCGCTTGGCGGTGAGGATGGCGATCACCATGGTGAACCCGAGCGGCAGCGCCACCAGGCGCGTGCCGAGGCCGAGCAGGATCGCCAATCCGCCGAAGAACTCCGTGGCGGCGGTGAGCCGCGCGTTGAACCCCGGCGCCGGGATGTGCAGGGAGGCGAAGAAATCGGTCACGTCGGGGAGGGAGTGCAGCTTCCCCCAGCCGGTCCCCATGAACACCAGCCCCACCGTCAGGCGCGCCAGAGTGGGGCCCAGAAATGAAATCCGGTCCGCGGTGCGGCGCAGCCGGTCGAGCGTCATGGTCACGAAATTCAGCAGCATGATGATCCCTCCTGCCGGTCCTACGCCGCCCGCCAGGATGGGTTACGGCCTCGAGCCGGCTATCCTTTCCCCGTGCAGCTTCGGACCAAGCGCTGGAGTGACCCGGTCGAGCCCGGCGACGGCTTCCGGCTCCTGATTTGCCGGATTCGGCCGCGCGGGGTCTCGAAGCAGACGGAGACCTGGAGCGACTGGTGGCCCGATCTCGGCCCCAGCCGCGCGCTGCTCGACGCGTTTCATGGCAAGCAGGGGCCGCCGATCTCCTGGGAGGCGTACGCTGCGCGTTACCTGGACGAGATGGGCGGCGCGCAACAACTCTGGCGCATCCGCGATCTGGCGCGGCGTACCGCGGCCGGTGAGGCGATCACCTTGCTCTGCTCGTCCGCTTGTCGGGATCCGGCGCGCTGCCACCGGACGCTGTTGGCACGGCTCATCGAGGGGGGCGCCGGCGGCCGCCCGGCCCGCAGTCGCGATGATTAGTTTTCCAGCATGAAGAACGTAACAGCCGCATTGTGTCTGGGGGTGTTGGTTGGCGTGGCTCCAGCGGCCGTGTTCGCGGACGACAACCAGCCTGAGATACTCAACAGCTCGGCTGGGGCGGTTTCGGGCGCCAATCGCCTGGGGGGGCCGACGATCACCGCTCCCCCTCACGCCTGGACGCCGACCGGGCAGGATGCGCAGCAGCTCAGCATCACCGACATCAGGAAGGAGCACCCGCGCAATCCACACATCGTCGGTCCGCCTGTGCCGCGCAACATGACGCTGCCCGTACCGCAGGCCCAGCCGCAGGGCGCAAAGTCGGCTCCAGCGGTCGAGCCGCCCGCGAGCGAGCCGCCGAAGGCGCAGGAGCCGCCGCTGCAGTCCACCGACACCGACGAATAAGCTGACCCGTGAATGAGCCCACGGTCCAGGTAAGATCGGGGGCGATGGAGCCCCTTGCGGCGAACGACCTGGTCCACGTCTTTCACGCCACAGCGTTCGTCGAAAACCTTTCGTTGAAGGACCTGGCGGTGGTCTACCCGGAGGCCCGCCGCCGTCCCCACGAGCTCTTCTATCGGGTCGACGGCGGGGCGGTCTTCGTCTATCCGTTTGGCGCCATCGTGTTCCGCGACCTGTCGCCGACCGTGCGCGAGCGCGAGCTCGAGCGGCTGCGGCGCGCCCGACCCGGCCTGACCAAGGCGACGGTGATCGAGGAGCTGAACGTCCGGGAGGATCCGGGGCGTTCGCCCGACGTCGCCGACGGGCTGCTCACGCTTGACGAGCTGACGCCGGCGCGTGCCAGCGTGGTGGCGCTGACCGTCGCGCAGAGCGCGGCGATGGAGTACTACGAGCGAATCGTCGAGGAGATGTTCGCGCGCACCGACCTGCTGGTGCAGCGGATGGAGGGGCACGGCACGGTCTCGCTGCGGACGCGGCCGCTGCACAAGTTCATCGGCGCCGCGATCTCCACGCGCAACGAGGTCCTCACCATCCTGCACCTCCTCGACAAGCCCGACGAGGCCTGGGACGACCCGGGGATGAACCTCATCTACGACGAGCTGCGCGCCGAGTTCGATCTGGTCGACCGCTATCAGGCGCTGGAGCTGAAGCTGCGCAGCGTCCAGGAGACGCTGGAGCTGGTGCTGGACGTGGCGCGCGATCGGCGCCTGGTCCTGCTGGAGGAGGCGGTGGTCGTCTTGATCCTGCTGGAGATCGTCCTGACCTTCTTCCACCTGCGCTGATCGGTTTTGCCGGAGGGCGCCTCGAACGGCGAACGAGGTCGTCCCGGCGAGGATCTCAACCCGGCTGGGCGACGGCAGCCGCTCTCCCAGCGCAGCGAGCATCTTGCGCACGAGCGTGGAGTCCGAGTCGCGATCGCGTTCGTCCGCCCCGCTCACGTGCGTCGCCCGCCCGTTCAGCTTGTTGCCGAGAAAGAAATCGCCCGCGGTGGGGGGTGCCAGCGTGTAGAGCGCCTGCGAGACCGATGGAATGGCGAAGTCGTGCGCGAACGGCGGCAGGGCGATTCCAGCGGCGCCGTCCTCGACCCCTGTCTGGTAGAGCGCCGCGAGCTTCTTGTGCAGCTCGCCGTGCGGGACGTCGGCGGCCGCTTCGTCCATGGCGATGCGCGCGTAGGAATCCTCGACCGTTGTGAACCAGCGTCTGGCCACGAAGTGGCGCACCAGCCAGCGCACCAGGCAGTTTCGTCCTTCGAGGACCAGATCGTCGAGCGACGTGTCGGCGCCGACGATCGCGCCATGAAAGGTCCGCGAAAGCGGCACCGCCGTCAGCCGCCCCAGGATCGTGCGCGGATCGTCCAGCCCCGCCGGATCGAGATCGTCGAACGCGGTGAGGACTCTTTTCCAGAGGCCGGTGAGCCATTTGCGCGCCGTTCGCAGGAGGTCGTACCGCCGGGTCGTTGGGGGAGCGTCTCGGATCGCGGCGTCGAGAACGTCGCAGATCGCCCCGACGCCGAAGCGCCAGATCGGCGATCCCGGGGGCGCACGCCCGTCGACCAGCGCCTCGATCGCCGCGCGGGTTTGCGGATCGGCGCCGCCGACGATCGGGAAGCCGGCGAGGCCCACCAGGATCCCCAGCAGGCCGGCGCTCACGTTGTCGGCATTGGCGGTGTCGGCCAGCGGCGAGCCGTGGTTGGGCGACTGGACCAGCACCACGCCGGCGATCGCGCGCTGGTTGGGGTCGAAGAGCTGCTCGTCCATCCAGGCCAGAAAGCGCGCCACCAGACCTCCCTGGCTGTAGCCGACGAGGACGGCCTGCCGGTTGAGGGCGCGTGCCTCGGTGGCCACGATCTCGTAGAGCCCGGCGTGGGGGGCTGCCCGTCGCGGCTGGTGAACATCCCGACGTGCGCGAGCGCGTCGCGCAGCCTGAACGGTTCCCAGTAGACGCCGCCAGGCGGCCCGTCCCCGTCGGGGCGGCAGGGAAGTACTTGGCGAAGTCGGTGCGGAGCTGGTCGAAGCGACGGCGCCCTCGGCGTCATCCGGTCGCCGAGCCGGCCAGGAACCGTCCGGATCGCCGATGCACTTCACCGCGAGCGGCACGAAGTACTCGTCGCAAAGGTCTGTCCTCGTGCATGAGGACACCGGTGCCGTGGGTCGCCTCCCAGCCGGCGTCTTGTCGAACCGCGCGCGACTGCCGAGCTGCACGTCGTGCCTCGACGCCCACAACCCGCGCGCCGCCAGCGCGCGCGCCAACCGATTCCGATCCCAACCGGCCACGCGATTGAGACACCAGAGCGTGTACTGTCCCACCGCCGTCTCGCCTCCGCGCCGCATCGTGCAGCGAGCACCGGGCGACGTCCAGAAAAACGCCCGCCTAGTAATCTGGGCCGTCGGGGCGACCTTGGTGTTGAGCGTCAGCGGGATTTCGTAGGGCGTGGGGCCGTAGAGAAAGCGGTACTTGGCGTAGAGGCTGGTGACGCGCTTGACGTACTCGCGCGTCTGCGCGAACGCGACCAGCTCGACGAACTCGTCGGTGGGGTGGCTGCCGTGCTGCGGGCACCAGCGCGCCATCGCGCGCGGCCCGGCGTTGTAGGCGCCGGCCGCCAGCGGCACCTCGCCGCCGAACTTCTTGAAGAGCGAGCCGATGTAGAGCGCGCCGAGGCGGATGTTGACCTCCGGGTCGTAGAGCTGGTCGGGGAAGAACGGCTCGCCGGCCTTGGCGGCGACGCGCGCGCTCGTGGGTGGGATCATCTGCAGGAGGCCGCGCGCGTCGGCGTACGAGACGTCGTGCGGATCGAACCCCGACTCCTTGCGCATGATCGCGTAGAGGTAGAGGTCGGGGTTGCCGGCCGGCGGGCCGTAGCGCTCGACCAGCGGCGCGTAGGCGCGCGGGAAGGCCGCCTCCCAGAAGACGCGCACGCCCTCGTCGGCGTGCGGATCGGCCGCCAGCGCCCCGCGTCGTGCGACTCGACGAAGTGATAAGCGCGGTGAAAGTCGCCGGCCTGCCGGTAGAGATCCAGCAGCCAGGGTGCGGCCTTCTCGCCCCCCGCGCGCTGCAGAGATCCCCTTCTCGTCGCGCTCGATCTCGTCGCCCGCCTCGACGTCCATCCCGGCCTCGGCCAGCTCCTCGGCGCGCGCGACGACCGGATCGTGCGCCGCCTGGGGGGGGGCGACCACGGCGGTCTTCTTGGCGGGAACACCAGCGGCTCCTCCTGGCCGGCCTCCTTGAGCCGCGCCCGCGCCAGCAGGCCATAGAACGACAGCGGCGCGCGGCGGGCCAGGGCGCGGTAGCCCTCGAGCGCCTCGGCTTTGCCGGGGCCGCGCCGTTCTTGCTGTCCTTGGCACCGTCCTTGGGGCCGAGCTTGTCGCGAAAGCGCGCGCGCCAATAGGCGACGCGGTCGCCCCGCTCGGCGTCGGTGATGCCGGTCGCCGGGATGCGCGCGTAGCGCTCGAGCCCGGCGGTCGCCTCGGCGGCGTCGCCGAGCAGGAAGTGCGCGAAGGCCAGGCACCAGGCGGCGTCGTCGGCGAAGGCGCTGCCGCCGAAGTGGTCGAGCGTGGCCTGCAGCGCCGGCAGGCTCTCCTTGAAGCGGCCGCGGTTGTACTCGAGCCAGCCCGACAGGTACTGCGCCTCGGCGGCGAAGCGCGAGTGCGGGAACTGGGCGACCACCTTGCGGTAGCCGGCGATCGCCTCGTCGTCTCGATCGACGCGCGAGAGCGCCCGGGCGCCGTGGAACGCCGCCGAGGCCGCCTTGTCGCCCGTCAGATGCGGGACCGTCGCCAGCAGCAGCTCGCCCGCCTTGGCGTAGTCGCGCCGCATGTGGAACTTGGTCATCCCGATCTGGTAGTCGCGCTCGGCCGCTTGCTCCGGCGGCAGCGTGGCCGGCAGCCGGTCGAGCTCGACCAGCGCCTCGTCCCAGTGGCGGTCCTTGGTCAGCGACTCGGCGCGCTTCAGACGATCGGGGACCGAGAGATTGTCGGTCGCCGCGGGGGCGGGTGGCGTGGCCTCTCTGGTCGAGGGGACCGCCTTCGAGCCCGCCGCGGCCGCGGCCGGCGACCCGCCTCGGCGCAGCGCCTCGTCGCCGAGCGGATGCGCCGGGAAGTCGCGCGCGATGGCCAGGAGCTGCTTCTTGGCGCCGGCGGGATCGCGCGCCGCCGCCGCCTCGGCGATCCGAAAGCGCGCCAGCGCGACATCGCCCGTCGTCGGCGTGGCCTTCTTGACCAGCGCCGCGTAGGCCTTGGCCGCCGCCGCCCGATCGCCCTCCATCCAGAGGCAATCGGCGATCCGAAACGGCGCCATCGCCGAGGGCCGGCCGCCATGCGCGCGTGCCGCCCGCTCGAACGCGGCGCGCGCGGCGGGGTAGTCGCCGTCGTAGAACTCGCTCTCGCCCAGGAGGAACGCCGCCCAGTCCTCGTTGCGCAGCTTCTCGCCGAGCGCCGCCTGAAGTGCCTTCGCGGCCTCGTGGTATTCGCCGGCGCGATACGCCGCGAATCCGCGGGCCAGGCTCGAGGTCGGCTTGGCCGGCGCCGCCGTTCCGTGCGCCGCCCAGAGCGCGATCGTCAGAGCGAGGCGCAACACGGTCATCTTACTCTCGACGCGCGCTCGACCTTCGACCGACTTGCGCGACGACATGCCCGGCGCCCGCAACCGCCGCCCCTTCCAACCCGATGAACGTGGTACAAGGAGAGCGCGATGGGAAGCGTCAACAAGGTCATCTTGATCGGAAATCTGGGGGCGGATCCGGAGCTGAAGTACACGCCCTCCCAACGGCCGCTGTGCAACCTGCGCATCGCCACCACCGAGGTCTACAAGGACAAGGCGGGCGAGCGGCAGGAGAAGACCGAGTGGCACCGGGTGACGGTCTGGGGTGACCAGGCTGAGAATTGCAATAAGTACCTCGCCAAGGGACGCTCGGTCTATGTCGAGGGGCGGTTGCAGACGCGCACCTACGACAAGGACGGCCAGAAGCACTACGCCACCGACATGGTCGCCGACAGGGTGGTGTTCCTGGGCGGCGGCGGCGGCGGCGAAGGCCGGGGCGGAGGCGGCGAAGGCCGCGGAAGATCAGGCGGTTTCTCGGGGCGCGGCGACTCGGGTCCGTCCGAGGATCCGGGCGACTCCGGGCCGGGCGGCGCTCCGCCCGCCTCCGACGACGATATCCCGTTCTGAGCGGTGAGGCGCGGATAGGGCGAATCCTCCCGCTGACACCCACCGTTGCGCCGGTCCGGGCTCGGACCAGCGCGAACCTCGGGCCGCGGTTGGGCCGACGTCGTATTCCTCCAGCCGAGCTATCGAAGTGCCGATAACGCCGATAGAATCGCATGCTGGTGGTTCGTCGGCTTGTTGCGCTCGCGGCCCTCATGGCGCCGCTTTTGGTTCCGGCGCTGGTCGGCGGGAGCGACGCACCCCGGGCTGTACGCGCCAGGTCGAAAGCGCCCGTCGCCGCGCCCTTCGGAACCTTCGCGACTGAGCTGCCGTCACGGAGGAACGCTGGCGTTCGAATCGCCGGGGCACGGCCCGCACGTGGCGTTTCACGCGGCAACCGAGTCGCGCAAGCTGCTGCTGTCGTTTGACGACGGGCCCGATCTCCGCGGCACGCCGCTCATTCTGGACGAGCTCGACCGGCGCGGGCTGAAGGCGATCTTCTTCGTCACCGGCTGGCGGCTCAAGGGGGAGCGGCCTGAGGACATCGCGCGCCGCGATCTGGTCCGCAAGATCGCCGCCCACGGGCACCTGGTCGCAAACCACACCATGGGCCACCACGATCTCTGCCAGAACCCGGCGGAGCAGGCCGAGGAGATCGACGCCAACGGCGAGCTCATCACCGAGACGACCGGCGTGCGTCCCTTTCTGTTCCGGTCGCCGTACGGCGCCTTCTGCCACAGCCTGGAGGCGGCGCTGAACGCGCGCGGGCTGGTCGACGTCGGATGGAACCTCGATCCGCAAGACTGGAAGACCGAGCGCGACGAGGAGGCGGTGTTCAGCTACCTCACCAGCAAGCTCGGCGGCCTCAAGGGGCGGGGAATCCTGCTGATGCACGACACACACCTCGCCTCGGTGCACGCGCTCCCCCGCCTGCTCGACTGGCTGGCGCGGCAGAACGCGCGCGACGTGCGTGAGGGGCGCGAGCCGATCCGGATCGTCGACTACCGCGAGATCGTGCCGGCGCGCGAGGTCGCGGCCGGCGGTCTGCCCGAGCTGGTTGGCGCCTTGGTCGCCGACGCGGCAGGATCGGTCGGGCACCACCTGCGCTGACCGGCCCGCGTGGCCGCCCCTTCCGACGAGAGCCGAGAGCCGACAGCCATGTTCCTCCTTCGCGACATCGCGCCCGCCGATCTCGACGGCCTCCAGAAGGCGGCGGTCCACCTCGATTCGGTGAACCTCCCCGACGATCGACCGGCGCTGGCGGAGATCATCGAGCGCTCGCGCGCCTCGTTCGCCGGCGAGCTGCCGGTGGCCGATCGCTGCTTCGTCTTCGTCGCGGCCCAGCTGGGGGACGGCGCACGGCGTCGAGCGGGGCGAGGTGGTGGGGACGTCGATGATCTTCGCCCAGCACGGCAGCCGCCGCGCGCCGCACGTCTTCTTCGACGTGCTCGAGGAGGAGCGCTACAGCGACACGCTCGACCGCCACCTCGCTCACCGGGTGCTGCGCATCGGCTACAACTACAAGGGGCTGACCGAGATCGGCGGCCTGGTGCTGCGGCCGGAGTTTCGCCGCCACCCGGAGCGCCTCGGGCGCTCGCTGGCCTTCGTGCGCTTCCTCTACCTGGCCCGCCACCGCCACCTGTTTCGCGACGAGGTGCTCTCCGAGCTGATGCCGCCGCTCGAGCCCGACGGGACCAGCCTCCTCTGGGAGTCGCTCGGGCGGCGGTTCACCGGCCTCACCTATCAGGAGGCCGATCGGCTGTCGCAGACGAACAAGGAGTTCATCCGCGCGCTGTTCCCCCAGGATCCGATCTACGCGACGCTGCTGCCGCCGCACGTCCAGGCGCTCATCGGCGAGGTGGGGCCCGAGACGAAGGGGGTCGAGAAGCTGCTGCGGGAGGTGGGGTTCGCCTACGCGCACCGGATCGACCCCTTCGACGGCGGCCCGCACTTTCACGCCAAGACCGACGACATCACGCTGGTCAAGGCGGCGCGGGTGGCGCGGGTGGCCGACGCCGCGCACGCCCCGATCGACGCCGGCGGCCGCCGGCAGGCCTTCCTGGTGGCGCGCGAGCGGCCGGTCGGCCCCGCTTCGTCGCCGCGCGCGTCGAGCTGCCGTCGCTGGCCGACGACGAGCGGATCGCGCTGCCGGACGACGTCCGCCGCGCGCTGGAGGTGACCGCCGGTGACGAGGTGGCGGTGCTCCGCATCGCTTGATTGGGGCCCTGAGAGGGTCCGGGCCCCCCGCGCCGAGGTCGGCCGACCAGAGCTCGTCCGCCCTCACGCTTGATTCGGGACCCTGAGAGGGTCCCGGGCCCCCCGCGACGAGGTCGGCCGAGCAGAGCTCGTCCGCCCGCATCGCTTGATTCGGGACCCTGAGAGGGTCCCGGGCCCCCCGCGACGAGGTCGGCCGAGCAGAGCTCGTCCGCCCTCAGGCGATATCACCATCAGTTCGCGACCCGTGGAGTTGCGCCCACGCGCGGCGATTGTCTGTTAGGGTCAGGGCGCCATGCCCTCCACGATTTTCATCGTCGACGACGAGAAGAACATCCGGCGCACCGTGCGGATGGTGCTGGAGGGGGAGGGGTTCAACGTCGAGGAGGCCTCGAGCGGCGAGGAGGCGCTGGCGCGGCTCCCCGAGGTGGCGGCGGACGTGCTGCTGCTCGACGTGCAGCTCCCGGGGATCTCCGGGCTCGACACCATCGAGCGGATCGCCAAGCTGAAGAACCAGGAGTCGCAGCCGACCATCATCATGATCTCGGGCCACGCGACGCTGGCCGACGCCGTGCGCGCCACCAAGGCGGGCGCCTACGACCTGATCGAAAAGCCGCTCGATCGCGAGCGGCTGATGGTGGCGCTGCGCAACGCGCTCGAGCGGCGGGCGATGGCGCGCGAGGTCCAGGGGCTGCGCGCGCTGGCCGACGAGCGCTCGGAGATGGTCGGCCGCAGCCAGGCGATGATGGCGCTGCAGGCGCAGATCGCCAAGGTCGCGCCGACCCGGACGCGGGTGCTCATCACCGGCGAGTCGGGGACCGGCAAGGAGCTGGTCGCCCGCGCCATCCACCGGGCAGCGCCATCAGCGAAAAGCCGCTGGTCAAGGTCAACTGCGCCGCCATCCCCAAGGAGCTGATCGAGTCCGAGCTGTTCGGCCACGAGCGCGGCGCCTTCACCGGCGCCACCGCCCGCAAGCGGGGCCTGTTCGAGATGGCGGACGGCGGGACGATCTTCCTCGACGAGATCGGCGACATGGTCCTGTCGGCGCAGGCCAAGGTGCTGCGCGTGCTGCAGTCGGGCGAGTTCACCCGCGTCGGCGGCGAGCAGACGCTGAAGGTCGACGTGCGGACCCTGGCCGCCACCAACCGGGACCTGCAGGCGGCCGTCGCCGCCGGCGAGTTCCGCGAGGATCTCTACTTCCGCCTCAACGTCGTCCCGCTGCGGGCGCCGCCGCTGCGCGAGCGCGGCGACGACGTGCCGCTGCTCTCGGCGGCGTTCATCGAGCTGGCCTGCCGCGAGAACGGCATGAAGGTGAAGACCATCTCCGACGAGGCGGTGGCGCTGCTTGCGGCCTACCCCTGGCCGGGCAACGTGCGCGAGCTGCGCAACGTGATCGAGCGGCTGGTGATCCTCTCCGAGGAGAGCATCGGCGTCGACGATCTGCCCGAGGAGATCATCGCCGAGGTGGCGCGCCA
>CAWKBC010000022.1:0-11631 GCA_963847705.1 uncultured Pseudomonadota bacterium
CGAGGGCCTCGAGCCGGGCGCCGAAGGCCCGGCCGAGATCGCCGGTGGCGGGGACGTCGTCGGGCCAGACCAGCGAGCGGCGGGTGCGGGCCGCCGCGGTGATCACCACCGCCAGCTCGAGCCCCAGCTCCGGCCCGACCCCCACGTGGGCCGGGCGCGCCGCCCGGGCCCGCTCGGGATCCACGCCGTAGAGCACGTCCAACCAGACCAGATGCGCCAGGAATCGAAGCGCGAAGGCGACGCTCTCCTCGGAGGCCGGCAGACCGAACGGTGGATCGTGCATCCCGGCAAAACGGTAGAGCGCGCCGGCCAGCGCGTCGCCCGCGCGATCGACGCCGATCTCGACGGCGGCGCCGGCGACCGCCCGGGCCACCGGCGGAAAACGGAGCACCGGGAGAATGCGCCCCCAGCCGAGCGGCGGATCGAGCCGCAGCGGATCGAGCGCCTCCCCGAGGGGGCTGGCGACGTTGAGCGCCAGGAAGGCCCGGCGCCCGACCGCGGGGATCCCGATCTCGCGCAGCCAGCTGCGGCTGGCCCGCTCGACCCGCACCCGCCGCAGCGACGGCAGCGCCATGATCCGCCCGGGCGGCGTCCGGCCCACGAAGGTCCGGTGCCCCAGCCAGAAGCGCACCGTCCGGTCGACGCGAACGATCTCCGGAATCCGGGCCAGCAACGAATGGCGGTTCACCGCCTCCCGCGCCGACGACGGCGCGCCGACCGACGCGAGCTCCAGCGCCGCCAGCGCAATCTGCTCCTGCCGGCGGGCGATCCCCGGGCCCGCCAGGTCGGGGTGGGCCAGCGCCAGCAGGTCGTGCAGCGCCGCGCCGAGGCGCACCGTCACCTCGTCGAGCGGAGGCGCCGCGCCGGCCGGAAGGTGGCGCCCCGCGACCAGGCGGCGGCCGGCACCGAGCATGACGATCGGTTCGGCCTCGTCGTCGGTGGGATCGCCACTGGCGCGCTCCACCGCCTCCAGCACCCGGGCCACGGCCCGTGGTCCGAGCGGCCGGCCGACGCGCAGCACCCCGCCCCGCACGAGCGGCAACAGAAACTCAAGGACGAATCGGCGCGCCATCGATGGTTGTCTGGGTTGTCCGGGTTGTCCGGGTCGTCCGGTCAGCGCGGCCGCGCCAGGCCCCAGAGGGGCATCGGCCCGAGCGGCTGGTTCTCGATCTCGACCGGCTCGTCCGGCTCACGCGCCGCCCGCCCGACCGACTCCAGGTTGGCCAGCGCCGGCTCGATCTCGACCAGGAGGCGGCGATCGAAGGGGACGATCGCCTCCGGAAGAATCCGCACCGGCGGCACGTTGAGGTCGGGGAACAGCACCATGGCGCCGGCCGTGGCCCCCAGGCGCTCCGCCAGGACCTGCGGCGATGCCGCCGGGCGGATCTGCGTGCCGAGGGGAACCAGCACCTCGGGCGCACCGAGCTGGTACAGCGTCCCGAACGGGATCCCGTCGAGCACCTCGGCCGCCCGCAAGAGGACGCCGCGCTTGAGCAGAACGACCCGGTAGGCGCGAAGCGCCGCCGGAGGCAGGGCGTAGACGAGCCGCTGCAACCAGACGACCTGGCCCCAGGGGATGAGGGTGGCGACCGGCGGACGCGCGTCGCCGGCCTGCTCCAATCGAAGCGCGACGGCCAAATCGGGGCGCCCCGCCGGGGCGGCCTCGCGGCGGTCGACGATCTCCGGCGACGGCGCCCGGATCCGGATCAGGTCCTCGATCGCCGCAAACGCCGGCAGCGGCGCCACCTCGGTCACGCCGCGCGAGGCGAAGAGATGGAGGCGATCCGCCGCGAAGCTGGCCCGACAGGCCTCGAGGTGGATCGGGTGCCGATAGCCGACGGCCACCGCCACGTTGTCGGTGACCGGCAGGTAGAGCTGCAGACCCGGCGTGGTCGACAGCAGCTGGTAGAGCCGCGGCGGCAGTCGCTCGATCCGGAAGATCCAGAACGACGCGCCCGACGAGAACGCGCTCGGGGCGGCGCTCTCGCAGAGGGCGGCCGTCGCGTGCATCGTCTCTGCGCCGTCGCGCAGATAGCCCGCCGCGCGGTGGAGGATGCCGGCCACCACCGTGCCCAGTCCCCGGCGGGCCGTCACGTAGATCGCCCCCTCGGGCAGCTTCGACGCGCGCCCGTGCAGCCGAACCAGCGACAGGCGCAGGAGAAGATTGCCGAGCGGCAGCTCGCTCTCGATCCGGTAGGGGACGGTCTCTTCGAGACCGTAGAAGATCAGAATCGCCCCCCCCGTCGCTGAGCGTCTCCACGTCGTAGCCGAGCGGCGCGCGGGTCTCGCGAAACTGCACGAAGTGCTTCCCCGCCCCGGTGAAGACCTGTCCGCCCGCCAGACGCGCCGCCTGCGCGACGGCGTCACCCAGCGCCTGCGCCGCCGGCATGAGGACGATCGCCTCGCGGGTCCCCGCGCCGCCGCGTCCGTAGACGATCCGAAAGCCGGGCTGCAGATCATCGAGGCTCTGCTCGGCCGAGAGCAGCCGCAGAAAGGACACCAGCCGGTCGACGGCGGCGAAGCGGACGACGAGCTGCCGGCCGATCGCCGCCCCGCGCAGGTCGGAGGTCAGACCCGGCAGGTTGAACCGAGCCTGCCCGACCGCGATCCGCTGGAGCATCCACATAGTTTAGCTCGGAACCCTCAAAGGGTTCCGGGCCTCCCGCGACGGGCTCGGGCCGGCAAAGCCGGCCCTCCCCCACGCGATCGGCTACTCGCCGCCTGGCCGCGCCGCGGATGTTAGGATCGGGGGGTGACGTCTCGCGATTCGCGGCCGCCGCTCGATCCGTCACTGACGATCCTGGGTGGGCGCGATCTGGTCGCGCTGGTGGGACGTCTGGTGCGCGAACGATCGTGGGACACGCTGACCACGCTGTTCAAGGCGCTGGGCGGTGACGGGGGGATCGCACCCGCGGCGCTTGGCGAGCTGGACACGGCCGCGCGGCTGCTGGGCGAAGGGCTGGCGGCGGTCCCGCCACCCCGGAATCCGCGTGGCGTGCAGGCTGATGAGCTGCGCGCCGTGGCTCTGGCAGCGGCCGACGCGCTGCTCGGCCGTTGCGCCCACCCACCGCTGGCAGAGATCGAGCGGCGGGCGCTCGATCGGGCCGCCGGGCTGCTCGCGCGCGGCGGCGATCACCGCCGCGCCGCGCTGACCTACGAGGAGCTGGGGGCCGACGAGCAAGCGGCCGAGGCCTGGGGCGCCATGGGCGATCTCGATCGGATGGAGGCCGCCCACGAGCGCGACGCCCGCCGGACCGCCACGCATCGTTCTGCCGGGCAGCTCTTGCATCAGTTCGAGGCGCTGCTCGCCGGGGGGGAACGGATGCGGGCGCTGGCCTTGGTCGCGGCAGCGTCGGGCCTGGAGGACGCCGCCTCGTTGCGGCTGCGCGCCGCGGCCATCGAGCGCCGACTCTGCCACGGCGCCGCCGTCAGCTTGCGCGCGCCCGGCGGAGCCTGGGTGCGGGTCGCTCCGCTGCCGGCCGAGCTCGGCCGCGATCCGACCAGTGCAATCCCCCTGCGCGATCCGGCGGTCTCCCGCCGGCATGCGCTCCTGCGCGTCGAGGGGGACGACGTCGTCATCGCGGACCTCGGCTCGCGCACCGGCGTGCGCCTCGGGAGCGCCCGCCTCGAGCCCGGTGCCGCCCTCCCCCTGCGCGGCAGCGGCACGATCGCCCTCGGCGCGACGACGGTGCTGCAGTTTGAGGCCACCGGCCGCCTGGTGCTGTTCGAGGGGACGAGCGGGCTCGATCGCGGCCTGCGAGCGCTGGTCGGCGAAGCGCCGCTGCCGGTCGCGGCACTGCTTCCCGGCACCGAGGGGCTGGCCCTGGAGATCGCCGGCAATCTGGTCCGTTTGCAGCGCCGCCCCACCGTCGCGGTGCGCGTCGACGGGCATCTCATCGGTCCCGAGTGCGATCTCCTGCACGGAGACGTCGTCGAGGTCGTGGGATCGGGCGCGCGGGTGGAGGTCGAATGAACGAACGTGACGAGCTGGCCGACGCCGATCGCGCGGAGCGGGCGGGCGATCCGATCGGCGCCGCGCTGGCGCTGCGCCGTCACCTCGAGCGCCATGCCGGCGACGGCGTCGCGCGCCTCCGCTTCGCGCGCGTGCTCATCGCCGCCGGGGAGCACGCGGCCGCCCGGCAAGCGCTGGCGCCGCTGGAAGCCCAGCTGGAGAGCGCCGGGAAACGACCGGGCGCGGAGCCCCTCCCGGGGTTGCCGAGCGAGCGCGACGTGGAGCGGGCGCTCGCCGAGCTGGACGAAGTGGACGGCGCCGTCGCCGCGGCGGCGGGACGCTGGGAGCGGCTCCTGGCGGACGACATCGACGACGCGCAGGCGCGCACCCGCCTCGCCCGGCTCCGTCCGATGGCGCCCTCGCCGCTTCGCCGGGAGAGCGACCGCGGGGGGACCGCGGAGACGCTGGTCTCGCCCGAGGGGATCGAGACCCTGCGCTACCGCCTGGTGCGCGAGATCGGCCGCGGCGCGACGGCGACGGTCTACCTGGCGCGGGACGAGGCGCTCGACCTGTCGGTCGCGCTCAAGATCCTGCACCCGCAGCTGGCCGGGACCCGCCGCACGGAGCCGCTGGGACGGTTCCTGGCCGGCGCGCGCCTGCTGGCCGGGCTGCGACACCCGGGCGTGGTGGCGGTCTACGACGTCGACGAGCCGGCGCGCGCGCTGGCCATGGAATGGATCGCGGGCGGCACGCTGCGCGCGCGTCTGGCCGCCCACCCGGAGGGGCTTCCGGCCGCCGAGGTGGCGGCGACCGCGCACGGGCTCCTCTCCACCTTGGCGTTTCTGCACGCACAGGGGATCGTCCACGGCGATCTCAAGCCATCGAACCTCCTCCTGCGGGCCCCCGGCGAGGTGGTGCTGGCCGACTTCGGCGGCGCCGTCCAGCTCGACCGCGAAGCCAAGGCGGCGCGTCTGGGCGAGGCGGGCGGGACGCCGCTCTACCTGGCGCCGGAGCAGTTTCAGGGCGCCCCGGCCTCGAGAGAGACAGACCTCTACGCGGCGGGCGCGATCCTCTGGGAGGCCGCCACCGGGCACGCGCTGCGGAGCCACGCGGACCTCCTCCAGCGCGGCCGGCCGGCGGATGAAGGCGCCTCCGGCCTGGCGCCGCGGGCGGAGGCGGTGGCGCAGCTGCGCGCCCGCGCCCCCGCGTCAGCCGAGACTATTTTGGCTCTTCTTGATCCGACCCCGTCGACAAGGTGCCGCCAGCCGGCCTGGGCGGTGGGGCCGAATAGAGATTGAACTGCAGCGCGAAGTTGACGTCGGTGACGAGACCGAAGGTCGGCACCCCGGCGATCTCGTTGAGCTCGACGACCAGCGAGACCGACTTGGCCGCCTCGTAGTAGAGGCCGCCGACCGCGCCGACGAGGAGGGGGCCGGCGACGATGGTGTCCTTGAAGTCGGCGTAGCCGTTGGTGGCGCCGGTATCGGGATAGCCCAGGAAGCGGAAGTTGCCGCCGCCCGCCAGGGGCCCGATGTAGAACCGGAGCTGCGACTGCTTCGTGTAGAAGAGCAGCTTGGCCATGACGCCAATGGCGCCCTTGTAGGTGAAGTCGGCGTACTTCGAGGCCGGCGCGGTGTACTGCAGCCGCCCAGCCACGGAGAGCGCCATCCCGGGATTGAAGGCGTAGCCAATCTCCGGCTCCAGCTGGCCGATTCCGGCCCAGGCGAGGCCCGGTTTGAACTGGCTCTGCAACGAATGGAAGGGGTCCTGGGGCAGCGACCTGTTGACCGCCTCGAACCCGTTCCCCTTGGCGTAGCCGTAGCCGGTCCCGATGCCGATCCCGATCCACCACTTGCGCTTGCCGTACCGGGTGTCGAGACCCTCGCGCTCCTTGTCGACGTGCCCGAGGCGGATGCGCGGCCGCTGGTTCCCCTCGTTCTCCTCCAGCGGGTTCTCGTCCTCTTCACCGATCGGCGCCTTCGACGCCTCGCCCTGCGCCTCCTCCTCGACGACGAGCACGATGTTCGGGCTGTCGGCGCCGCCGTTGGCGACCACCGGCTTGCCGGCGGCGTTGCGCCCCTCGAAGTAGAACTGGATCGATTTCCCGGTGACCGCCTTCTTGGGGATCTTGGCCTGGAGCCACCCCTTGGGGCTCTTGGTCATGAGGACCTCGTTGTACTCGTCCCCGCCGGGCGCGCGGTACATCAGGTAGACGCTGGCCACCGGCAGGCTGGGGGCCACCACGCAGCGGACGGTGAGCGGCTTGTCGATGATCGCTTCGTCCGGTTCCGGACAGTCGAGCGCGCCGACGTGGGCCGGCAGATCGGGCTCCTCGTCGCCGCTCGCGTGGTGCTTCTTCGGCTTGGCGTCCGACGAGGCGACATCCCCCTCCATGACCGGACCGCGGCGCTTCTTCTTGGGCGGCGGCGGTGCGTTGTCGTCCTCACCCCCGCCGCTGGCGGACGAACCGCCGCCGCGCGCCCCCCGCTGCGCCTCGGCGAAGGTCGCCGTCACCTCCGCCGTTTCGATCCCCTTCGAGAGCTGGATCGTCGGGTCGATCTCCAACGCGCGCGAAAAGCTCTGCAGCCCGTGCTGGTGGTCGTGGAAGCCGGTGATGTAGACGGCGCCCAGGTGGATGTAGGTGCGCCCCATGACCGGGTGGTTGTCGAGCCCGGCCTTCTTCCCCGCTGCCAGCGCGGCGAGCAGGACCCCCTTGGCGGCGTCGAAGTCGAGCGTGTCGTAGTCGTCGAGCGCCTTCTTGTTCATCTGAACGAGCTTGTCGACGGCGGCCTGGTCCTGCGCCATCGCCGCGCGGGGCGAAAGCGTCAGGGCGCCCGCGATCGCAAGCACGATGGCGAGCGAGGAAGCGCGCGAGAGCGAGAGCAAAGCGATGTGCGAGGAGCGGATCATTGCTTCGTCCTTTTATTACTTTTGCTGCGTGGCTTTATTGCTGCGTGATGAAGAATTCCACACGCCGATTCTTTTCCCGCCCCGCGGCCGTCTTGTTGGTCTCGATCGGCTGGTCGGGCCCGTACCCCTTCGCCTCCATCCGGGACATGTCGACGCCCAGTCCCACCAAATGTTGCCGCACGGACTCAGCGCGGCTCTGGGAGAGCTGCATGTTGTGATCGTGCTTGCCGCGGGAGTCGGTGTGCCCCTCGATCCGCACCGTCATGGTGGCGCGTGACTTGAGCACGCTGGCGATCTCCTCGAGCAGCGGGAAGCTGCGGGCCTGGATGCTCGCCTTGTTGGTGTCGAAGAAGATCTTCTGTTTGAGCTCGATCTTCTCCTGGGTGACCACGATGTGCTCGTACTTCTTGGGGCAGCCGTCGTTGTCGGGCGGGCCCGGATCGTTGGGGCACTTGTCGGCGGCGTCGAGGACGCCGTCCTTGTCGTTGTCCGGATCGGGGCAGCCGTCGGCGTCCTCGAACCCGTCCTTGTCCTCCGGCTCCATCGGGCACTTGTCGACGTTGTCGAGGATGCCGTCGGCGTCGTTGTCGGGATCGGGGCAGCCGTCGGCGTCCTCGAACCCGTCCTTGTCCTCCGGCTCCATCGGACACTTGTCGGTCTTGTCCGGGATGCCGTCCTTGTCGTTGTCCGGATCGGGGCAGCCGTCGGCGTCCTCGAACCCGTCCTTGTCCTCCGGCTCCGTGGGGCACTTGTCGGTCTTGTCCGGGATGCCGTCGCCGTCGCTGTCGGGCGGCACCACCGGCCCCACGCACTTGTCCCGCGGCGACAGACGATAGGCCTCGCGCGCGTTGTGATCGGCGACGTGCAGGTGGTCGCGGGCCCGGAAGTAGTCCCCCTGGGCCAGCTCCCGCTCGGTGAACTCGAGGTGCGTATCGGCGAGCGCCAGCTCGCGGGGCGCGCACTTGTAGGCGCCGTTGTCACGCGCCTCCTTGGCGATGGTGCGCACCTCGTGGACGCTGTTCTCCATCTCCGTGCCGGCGCAGCCCGCCAGGAAGATCGCGCCGAGCGCGGCCGTCATGAGGACGGCCGCCGTGAACGACGTCTTCACGCGGGCGCTCACTCGGGCGCCTTCTGGTCTCTGGCGGCCGCCCCGGCGGAATCCTCGGTACCCGCGCCCGGCTCCTCGTTCTGTGTCTTCGGAACGTAGGTGGCCGCGGCGCTCTCCTTGGCCATCCGCTCCACGGTGATGGCCCGCGCGCGGTTCGCCAAATCCTCCGCCTTGCGCCCGTACTCGATGGCGTCCTGGTATTCCGCGTGCGCTGCCTCTTCGCGCGCCTTGTGCAGATACTCCTCGGCAGCGGTGTACTCGTACGGGGCGTAGCGCTCTGCCGAGGCCAGCTTGGCCGCCGACACCGCGGACGCGGCCTTGTTGCCGACCTGGTTGATGTACTCGACGGGGCCACAGCCCCACAACGACACCAGGAGCGGCGCCAACATTAGAACCAATCTTCCCGTCGGAAGGGTGCGGACCCGGCGCAATTCGGCCCGACGGTAGCAACTGCCGCGCGCCCGGTCAATCGCGCGAACGGAGGGCGCGGGAACGGCCCCAGGGTTCCCGATTAGAATTCTCCGCACGTCTTGCGCGGGGAGTTTATCCGCGATATGAGCGAAGCCTGCATTTTTCCTGGACGCGAACGACCCCCACGGAGGTATCACGGTGAAACAACTGATCGCCTATCTTTTAGATCACGCGATAATCGATTTCTCAGGCGATCTCACCCTGGACATGGTGCGGGATTTCTTGCGTGAAGACGATAGCCCCGAAGGACGGAAGCTGCTCGGCAAGCTGGTCGAGGACCGGGGCGTCGACGACATGGTCGTCACCCTCGCCGACTGCCTGCAGGACTACCTCCGCACCGGCATCACGGACGACGTCGTCCGCGAGCAGATCCGCCTTTACAGCGAGAGTTAGCCGCAAGTTCGGGGACCCTGAGCGGGTCCCCGCGGCGACGTTTTTCCTGTTCGCCCTGCTGGCTGCCGCGGGGTGCAACAGCTACCCGACCGACGCCACCCCTTATCCGGGGCTCTGCCCGAAGATGTATGTGGCCAACTGGTCGCCGGCGGAGGGGGCGCTGGACGTGCCGGTCGACGCGACCATCAAGGTCACCTTCTCCGACTACCCCGACCCCGACACGGTCGGCGAGCCCAGCATGCTGCTGACGACCGGGGTCTTCCGTCTCCCCGAGACCTACCGGGTCGACCTCGCCGACAAGGCGGTGGTGATGACGCCCAACGGGGTTCTGGACACCGATCTCGGCTACACCGTGACGGTCATGCAGAACGTCGCCTCGCTGGCCGGCTGCTCCGGCCCGACCACGGGGATAGAGTTCACCACCGGGGAGCACGCCTCCAACCTGCTGCCCCCGCCCGCCCCGTCGTTGGCCAGCGTGCAGGCCATCTTCAACGCCAGCTGCGCCAGCGGCTGCCACCTCGATCCTTCCGGGGGCTGCCTGGCCGCCCCGTTCGGCGGCCTCTCGCTCTGCGCCGCCCAGGCGCGCGACTCCCTGGTCGAGGTCCCCTCTCGCGAGGTGAGCTCCCTCGCTCTGGTGGCGCCACTTGACTCGGCGCGTAGCTATCTCCTCCGCAAGCTGCTGCCGGCCACCGCGGGCGGCGGGCCGATCCCCGGAACGCTCGGAGAGCGGGAACCTCCCGGGCCACCGCTGCCCGCCGACCAACTTCTGACCATCGCAGCCTGGATCGACGGTGGCGCCCTCCCTTAAGATCGGCGAACGTAAAGGGGACCACCTGCGGGCCCGGGGGTTTAACGTCCCGCGCCGAAACCGTCGATGAGAGCCGCCGATGTCCACCCGTGAGCCCGTCCAACCCCAGCTGAAGCCTGGGGTTGCGGCGACGACCATGTTTGGTCGTTACAAGTTGCTCGGGCGGATCGGCGAAGGGGGCATGGCCGAGGTCTTCCGCGCGCTCATGACCGGCCCGGAGGGGTTCGAGCGCGAGCTGGTCCTGAAGCGGATCCTCCCCCGCCTGTCCCAGACGGGCGACTTCAAGACCATGTTCATCCGGGAGGCGAAGATCTCGGCGCTGCTCCTGCACCCGAACATCGTGCAGATCTACGAGTTCGGCGAGGCGGAGGGGGCCTACTTCATCGCCATGGAGAACGTACAGGGGGTGACCCTGCGCGAGGCGCTCACCACGCTCCGCCGCGAGCAGCGCGCGATGCCCTACCTGGTCGCCGCCGACATCGCCCGGCAGATCTGCATCGGGCTCGACTACGCCCACACGCTGCACGGACCCGACGGCAAGGCGCTGGAGATCGTCCACCAGGACATCTCGCCCACCAACATCATGCTCGCCTACACCGGCACGGTGAAGATCCTCGACTTCGGGATCGCGCGCGCCGCCTCGTTCGCCGAGGAGGAGGCCAAAAAGGGGCTCATCAAGGGGAAGGTGAGCTATCTGTCGCCCGAGCAGATCCACGTGCGGCCGTTTGATTCCCGCGCCGACGTGTTCGCGCTGGGGGTCGTGTTTCACGAGATGCTGACCGGGCGGCGGCTGTTCCAGGCGAAGAACGACATCGGCAAGATGCGGCAGCTGCTGGCGGCGCCGATCGCGCCGCCGTCCTCGCTGAACGCGACCATCCCGCGCGAGCTCGATCGGATCGTGATGCGCGCGCTGTCGATCGACGTCAACCAGCGGTTTCAGTCGGTCGCCGACATGGCGAGCGACCTCGAGCGCACGCTGATCGCCGCCCGCTACTCCAGCCGGGAGCTGTCGAAGCTGCTGCACGGGCTGTTTCTCCCCGACGAGGATCCGGTCGTGGTGGTCGACACCGACGACCACCGGACGTTGGCCATGACCGGGGGGACGACCGGCAGCTCGTCCGGCAACAGCGGGGTGGGGGGCAGCGGGCCGACGGCGACCGGGACGTCGGGCGCGCGCACCCCGAGCCTGCGCGCGACGTCGCCCTCGATGTCGACGTCGACGTCGACGTCGTTGTCGGCGTCGCACACCACGCCGGGCTCGCCCGGAGCGCGCCCGACCCAATCAGGCAGGCGCCCCACTTCACCCTCCGACGCCCTCACCAATCCGCTCCCGCCCATCCCCGAGGCATCCGAGCTGCTTCCATCCGACTCGGGCGCGCAGCGCCTCGAACGGGTGGTGCAGGCGGAGCGGGGCCGCCTGGCCCGCAAGCGGATGCGGGGCAAGCTCCGGGTTTTCGCGGTGATCGCCGGCATCTGCGTCGGCCTGGCCGTCGTCGCGGGCGCCGGCCTCTGGGCCTGGCGCCGGTACGAATCGGTGCTGTTCCCTCCGCCCCCCCCTCCGCCCAAGCCCCCCGCGGCGGCTCCGCTTCCGGCCCCGACCGCGCCCGAGACGGCGGCCAAGCCGAAGAAGCCCCGACCTCCGCACCACAAGGGTTCGCACGCGACCTCGCCCTCCGCCGACACCCCGTCCGGCCCAACGGCGCCCAGCAACGAGCCGCTCGCCCCCTCGGACGACCAGCAAAAACCGTAGCCTCTTCCAGGATGCGAGCGATGCCCGGCTCGGCCGGGCGCAGCGAGGGGGGCCCGGGGGAGTGCGAGCGGCAGCGAGCCACTCCCCGGTCAGAATCAACCGAGCCGGCGAAGCGCGAGAATCGATCTTCTCGATCGCCGCCTCGAGCTCCGCCAGCCGGGCGCGATCCTTTTCCAGGACCTCGGCCGGCGCGCGACCGAGGAAGTTCGGATCGTCGAGCTTCTTTCTCAGGTGGTCGC
>CAWKBC010000023.1:0-70139 GCA_963847705.1 uncultured Pseudomonadota bacterium
TGAAAAACAGGTAAAAAATTAGCGTCGTCGGTCAAGGCATGGGATCGATCTTCTATGCTCGAATTCGACGACGATGCTCAGGGTCCCGGCCGTCCCGTCATCAAGGTCATCGGCGTAGGCGGTGGCGGTGGCAACGCGCTCAACACGATGATCGAGGCCGGCGTCGAAGGCGTCGACTTCATCGTCGCCAACACCGACGGACAGGTGCTGGAGGCCAGCCTGGCGGGGACCAAGGTCCACCTCGGCCGCAACCTGACCAAGGGGCTGGGCGCCGGCGCCAACCCGGAGATCGGCCGCGCCGCCGCGCTGGAGGACGCCTCGCGCGTCGCCGAGGCGCTGGCCGGCGCCGACATGGTCTTCGTCACCGCCGGCATGGGCGGCGGCACCGGCACCGGCGCGGCGCCGGTCATCGCCCAGATCGCGCGCGATTGCGGCGCGCTCACCGTCGGCGTGGTGACCAAGCCATTCGCCTTCGAGGGCTCGCAGCGCAAGAAGAAGGCCTCCTCCGGCATCAGCGAGCTCGGCAAGGCCGTCGACGCGCTGATCGTCATCCCGAACGATCGCCTGGTCTCGCTGGCCGGCATGAAGATGACCCTCAAGGACGCCTTCGCGATGGTCGACAACGTTTGTCTCAACGCCGTGCGCGGCATCAGCGACCTGGTCATCGCGCCGGGCCTCATCAACGTCGACTTCGCCGACGTCCGCACCATCATGACCGGCATGGGCCGCGCGCTCATGGGGACCGGCATGGGGACCGGCGACAAGCGCGCCATCGAGGCGGCGCAGCAGGCGATCAGCTCGCCGCTGCTCGAGGACGTCTCGATCAACGGCGCCACCGGGATCCTGCTCAACATCACCGGCGGGCCGGACCTCACGCTGGCCGAGATGAACGAGGCCTGCAGCCTGATCGCCGAGGCGGCCGATCCCGACGCCAACATCATCTTCGGCTCGGTCATCGACGCCAACGCGGGCGATCAGGTCCGCATCACCGTCATCGCCACCGGGTTCCAGTCGCACGTGCAGGAGCACCCCACGCCCAGCGCCAGCCGCGGACACGCCCGCAGCCGCGAGGGGCAGATGGCGCTGCCGATGCAGTCCGCCGCCGCGCAGGCGGCGACCGTCCCGGCGATGGCGACGGCCCCCTGGCCGGCCGCGACGACGCCGACGAACCGGGGCGGCTACGCGGCCCCCAGCGAGACGATCAACACCGACGACTTCTACCTGAACATGGAGCAGATCCCACCGGTGCCCACCCCCGCTCAGAGCGGCGCGGAGTGGACGCCCGCGGAACGTCCCATCATCCGCCCGCAGAGCGCGGGGACGGCCCCGCTGCAGCGTCGCGTGTCGGGTCAGGTCCCGGCGCAGCGCTCGCCCGACGAGCTCGGGGTCGAGGAGTCGGAGTTCGACAAGCCGACCTACCTCCGCCGCGGTCTCTACGCGCCCGAGTAGAGGGCGGCGCCCTGGCGGCGACCGAGTCGCGACCGGCCGCAACCACTGACGGACGCGCCCCGATAAGGGGCGCATGTCTCTGTCGGGGCTGCTGACCGCGTCGCTGCAGACCGTCTGGCCGGCGGCCTGCGCCGCCTGCGATCGATCGATCCCCGACGAGGCCCTGTTCTGCGCGGCCTGCAACCTCTCGATCAACCCGCTCGTCGGTGCCTGTCAGGGTTGCGCGTTGCCGATCGGCGACCTCTTCGCCGTCGTCGATCGCACCTCACGCTGCCGGACCTGCCGCCGCGTGCCGTTCCCCTTCGTCAATGCGACCGCGGGTTTCGAGTACGGTGAGGCGCTGGCCGAAGCGCTGGTGCGGATGAAGCATGGCGGCCGGCGATTCCTGGCGCGGCGGCTGGCCCGCCTGCTGGTCGCGCCGCTCGCCGAGGCGCTGGCGCGCGGCCGGCTGGGACGCGCCGACGCCGTGGTCGCCGTCCCGCTGCACGCGCACAAGCTCGGCGTCCGCGGCTTCAACCAGGCGCTGGAGCTGGCCCGCTGGGCGCTGGTCGGCCTGTCGCGCGCGCCCGGCCTCGCGTCACGGAACGATCTGCCGCGCCTCGAGCGCCATCTGCTTCACCGCGTGCGGCCGACGCGCGAGCTGGGACACTCCGGGCCGGCGGCCCGACTGGCCGAGGTGGCCGGTGCCTTCCTGGTCAGCGACACCGCGCGAATCCGCGGCCGGCGCGTCCTCCTCGTCGACGACGTCTTCACCACCGGCGCGACCTTCAGCGAGTGCGCCGACGCCCTCCTGCGCGCCGGCGCCGCCGCGGTTCACGTCCTGGCCCTGGCCCGGGCGGTTTAACAGTTCGGGACCCTCAAAGCGTCCCGCGCCCCCCGCGACGAGCTCGAGCCGGCCAAAGCCGTCTCGCCCTCACGAGACTTAGTTCGGGACCCTCAAAGGGTCCCGCGCCCCCCGCGATGAGCTCGAGCCGGCAAAGCCGTCTCGCCCTCACGAGACTTAGTTCGGGACCCTCGAAGGGTCCCGCGCCCCCCGCGATGAGCTCGAGCCGGCAAAGCCGTCTCGCCCTCACGCGTTCTAGAACCCGATGCCGGCCGACAGCACGAAGCCCTGGCTGTAGTGCGTCGGCACCGTCCCGTTCACCGTGTTGGTGCTGGTGTAGAGCTCTTGCTCGCCGAAGGTGTTGATGAAGTAGCCGACCTCGGCGCGGATCTGCGCCGAGGAGAGTCGGCCGAGCAGGATCCCCAAGGTCGGCTGCAAGACGAGGCCGCTCGCCCCCGCCCCCCCGAGCTGCATCTCGGCCCAGCGAATCTGAGCGCCGAGATAGGGGGTGAAGTCCTCGCGCAGGAACGGGTAGTAGGCGCCAATCGCGGCGTCGGTGAAGAACCGCCCCTGGGCGCCCCCACCGATGTCCACCGCGATGTCCGCCATCCACAATCGGGCGTCGTACAACCAGAAGAGCCCACCCGCCGTCACGCTCTGAAAGTTCTGTCCGGCGCTGTTGAACGGCAGCAGCTCCGTGAGGCGGACGCCGAACGACCTGTTGGCCTCGCGCCGGTTGAGCCGCATCGTCTCCTTGTCGGAGACCGTCTCCAGCTCGGCGCTCTCACGCACCGGTTTGCCCGTTTGCATGCCGTGCACCAGCCGCTGGATCGCCACGTCGAGCTCGTCGGGCCCTCCCGCGATCAGGATGCTGTCCCAGTAGACGACCTGCGCCGAGCCGGTCGAATAGGCGGTCAGACGCAGCCGCGCAGAGTTTCCGAAGTGCGTGAGCCGCAGGACGATGGAGAGCTCCGCTCCGACGGAGCTTCCGAGGCGAGCCGCCTCGGCGGCGGTCGGCTCCTCGTTCGACGGCGGCAGCACCATCCCCGGCGGCGTCCCGGCGGGCGGCGGTGGCGTCGCCGGCTCCACGACCCCGTACGTCCCGGCGCGCTCGAGGTGATCCTTCAAGATGTCCCGCGCGGCGCGAAGAAGCTCGGGGGCGATGTTGTCTCCCGTCGGGGGAAGCACCGCCACCGTCTGCATCCGCGGAGGAGGTTCGGCCGACGCAGGCGGCGCTGCCGCGACCTCGACGACGAACGCCGCGAGGAAGAACGAGAGGCCAACCAAACGGGGGGCGGTGGTCATGGTGTTTTCCTTGTGCGGAGTTCGCAGCGGTCATGTGCAAGCGAGGGACCATCGCAGAGCGACAGAGAGAGGGGCGCGCCCCGGCCGTCGACCGCGAACACCTGACAAGTTTCGGACATAAATGTCAGCGTCTCGATAGCATAACGCGTCAGCCGATTGTTCTCACTCATTTGCTCGGCGCCTCCCAGTCTTGGCCGGGGGCTCCGCGAGCTGGGGCGGTCTGCGGCGACGCGAGCGCCCCGGGAACGAAGGCGGGCGCCGCCGGATGCGCGACCCACGGATCATAGGAAGGTTGGGGAGGTTGGGGACCCCGCGGAGCGAATGGGCTCACCGGTGGGAGCGTCGAGCGGCGCACGAGAATCCGCCTCCGCCTGGCGGCACTCCGACGTTTTCTTGTAGCCGTAAGCGGCGGACGTCGCGAGCAGCGCGGCCCCGGCACCGAAGGCGATGAGGTCCCCCTTCCTCGAGCCTGTGGTGGTGCTCGCATCGTTCGTCGAGCCGGTCGTGAAGCTGACCGCGTCGAGGAGGGCGATCGTGGACGCCACCGTATCCAGCACCGGGATCGTGTTGCTGGCGGTGCAGTCGAAGAAGGCCGACGTTCGGTGATTGGGAGGCGGCCCGTTGACGAATGCGAACGAGCAGCCGCCGAACAGCGTCGAAAGCAGGGAGATCACCAGGGGGACACCGACGCCTGGCGGGGACAGCAGGGGTGAGGTCACCAGGTGGTGGCCAGCAAACGCGGTGCCACTCGTCGCCGATCGTTATCTGGGGTGCGGCATTGTAGTCTTCGTCGCCATGGCCAAGGCCCCCCCCACCGACGCGACGAAGGTGCTCGCGCGCAACAAGAAGGCGCGGCACGAGTACCACGTCGACGAGATCATCGAGGCCGGGATCGTGCTGGTCGGCTCCGAGGTCAAGTCGATCCGCGCCGGGAAGGTCACCCTCGTCGACGCGTTCGCCGCCATCGATCGGGGCGAAGCCTGGTTGCACCAGATGGACATCGGTGTGTACGCCTTTGCACACCAGCGCAATCACGACCCGCGCCGCAAGCGCAAGCTGCTGCTCCACCGCCGTGAGATCGATCGCCTGGCCGGGAAAATTCGGGAAAAAGGGAGCACGCTCGTCCCTCTGTCGCTGTATGAGAAGAAAGGCTGCGTGAAGGCCGAGCTGGCCTTGGTTCACGGCAAGCAGAGCTGGGACAAGCGTGAAGACTCCAAGAAAAGAGAGAGCCAACGTGAGATCGACCGCGCGATGGCCAGCCGCCGCCGTTAGCGCTCTGACGCTCGCGCCGTTCCTTCTGACCGTCGGGTGCAACGGCAGCCGGACCGCTGGCACCGACAGGGTGACGCCGCCCGCGGAGGCCGGGGTCGTTCCCCTCGACGGGAGCACCCTGGCCAGCGACGCGGGCGACGGTGGCACCTGCACCACCACCATCCAGCAATGGCCCGACGAGGGCGCGACCCATGTCTCCTGCATGTCCGACGTCAACTACCTGACCGAGCCGCCGTCGTCGGGGAACCACTACACCTGCTGGGCGGCCTACCAGACCTACAGCGCCCCGATTCCATGGGGGAACCTGGTGCACTCGCTGGAGCACGGCGCGATCGTGATCGTCTACAACTGCCCCGACGGGTGCGCCGCCGACGTGGCCAACCTCCAGGCGTTCATCGACGGGCTGCCGCCTGACAGCGACTGCGCGCCGACGCTGGGGAAGAACCGGATGATCTTGATGCCCGATCCCGATCCGAACCTGGGCGTGAAGTTCGCCGCCTCGGCCTGGGACTGGACCCTGCGCGCCGACTGCTTCGATCCGACCGCCTTCCGCCAGTTCTTCGACGATCACTACGATCACGGGCGCGAGATCATCTGCAGCGACGGCTGGCAGCCGGCCGATCTCTGCAGCGACATCTGCCCCTAGACCGCTTTCAAATTTGACCCGAGGGAGTAGCCGGCGAAGGTGAGCCAGGCTCTGACGTCGGCGTCAGAGATGGTTGTCATGGCGAAGGCGACGGCATCGTCGAACGCCTCACGAGAGAGCGTGGGCAAGTGGCCGAGGAGGTCCTTGAGCTTGGCCTCCTCAGCCGCCGAACAGGCGTTCGATGAAGACGTGCAGCTCGGCGGGGGGCGCGTCGATGAAGCTGCGTCCGATCTGGGCGGCCAGCCGGGCCAGCGCTGGGCCGGACTCGGCGATGCGATCGAGCTCTTGTCGGGCGGCGGCGCGTTCGGCGGCCGGCGCGGCCGGGCGCTGCGCGAGCGCCACCAACGCCTCGAGCGCCACGAATCGGCGCGTGCTGTCGGCGTCGGAGGCGACCAGGGTCCGGCCGAGGGCGCGCGCGTCGAGCTGCTGCGACCAGACCGCCGCCAGCGCCGGCAGGGCGGCGCTGCGCACGTCGTAGCTGGGATCGCGCACCGCCCGTTCGAGCACCGGCGCGACCCGCTCCGGCGCGCGTGCCGCCAGCCGGCCGTAGGCGCGCGCCGCCGCCGTGCGCAGCGATTCACTGCGCGATTCCATCGCCTCGCCGAGCAGCCGAAATCCGGCATCGCCCGGATCGGGCAGCGCGCCGATCCCCGCGACCGCCGCCTCGCGCGCGGCGCGATCGCCGCCGTGGAGCATCGTCTCGAAGGTCGGCAGCAGATCGCGGGAGCCACCACCGGCCGCCCCGGCCAGCAGGCGCATCGCCTCCGCCCGCACGCTCTCGGAGCGATCGTCGACCGCGCCCCGCACGATCTCGAGCCGCGGCGAAGTGGGGGAAGAGAGGGCCGGTCCGTTTCCGTGCCCGGTCGGGGCGCCGGCGCCCGCCGCGCGCACCGCTTCCAGCCTGACGGTCTCGTCGCCGTCGCGCGCCGCCTGTTTGAGCAGACCCCACAGCTCCGCCCGGACGGCGGCCGCGACGATCGCCTGGCGCTCGGCGACGTCGCCTTGAACCAGCGCGCCTTCCAGTGCGTGCTCGGCGTCGGCGCGGCGCTTGGCCCCCGCCGATCCCGCGGCGCCTCCCTCGCCATCCAACAGCGGAGGCGCCAGCGCGGTGAAGGCGTGCTCGGCCGCGGCGCGGACCTCGCGGTTGGGATCGCCGACCAGCTTGAGCAAGGAGGGAAAGGCCAGCTCCGCGGCCGCCCCGCGCACACCGCCCAGCGCCTGCGCGGCCGCCATCCGCACCGCCGGCTGCTCGGCCTCGGTCAGCTCGGCCGCCATGCGGGCCGCGCCCTTGGGATCGGCCGCCGCCACGTCGGAGAGACAGGCCGCAGCGGCGGTGCGCACCTCGTCGTGATCGTCGCGGGCGGCGATGCGCAGATAGGGCGAGGCCGCCGCGGCGCTCTTCTTGGCCAGGGTACAGAACCCGTTGGTCGCCGCCAGCCGGGTGGCGACGTCGCTGTCCTTGATCGCGTGCGCCAGCGGCGGCAGCGCCGCGGCCAAGCGGCTCTCGCCCAGGTGCGCCAGCGTCTCCACCAGCCCCCGACGGACGGCCGGGCGCACCGTCTTCACCGCGCGTCCCAGCATGTCGGCGATCTGGCCAGGGTACTGCGCCGAGAGCGCCAGCGCCGACTCGATCGCGGCCCGCTCCACCTCGGGGCTGGGATCCTTGAGCGCCTTTTCGGTGAGGTCGAGACCGTCGCGGCGCAAAGATCCGAAGGCGCGCGCCGCCTCGATGCGGATCTCCATCGCCGGGTCGTAGAGCATCGACTTGAGCGGTTTCAAAGCATCGTCGGGGCGGGTCGCCGCCACCGCCCCCCAGACCGCCGCGCTGGCCGCGCGCGCCGCCGGCGACCCCTTCATCTCGGTGCGCGCCAGATCCTCGGCCTCGGCCGGCGAGATGAGCCGCGCGTAAAGCGGCAGCGCCGCCGCCCGCAGCCGGGGGGACGACTCCGGGCGAATCGCCCGCTCCAGCACCGGACGCAAGGTGGGTGCGGGGGCTCCCGCGCGGCGGAGGATGAGCAGCGCCGCGACCCGGACGTCGTCGGCGACCTTCTCGTTGGTGACCACCCGCGCCAGCGCAGCGGCGCTCTCCGCCGGCGACCTGGCGGCGATCGACTCGAACAACGTCAGCGCCGCCCGGCGCGCGCCCGCGTCGGGGCTCTGCAGCACGTCCACCAGCGCATCGACCACCGTGCCCGGCGCGCGCTCGGCCAGCGCGGCGGTCGCCGCTTCGGCCCGGCGCCGCAGCGTCGGATCCGGATCGCGCAAGGCCAAGGTCAGGATGCCGGCGGCCTCCGCGGACGGCAGCGTGGGGGCCTCCTGCAAGACGGCGGCGCGCACGTCGGCCGAGCGATCGGCGAGCGCCGTCCGCAGGATGGCGGCGTGGGCGCCCGGCGCCTGGCGGGCGTCAGCTTTTTCGCCCGCCTGGCGACGGTCTATGGCCGCCGCGACCTCCACGCCGCGGCGGCGGATCTCCGGCGCGTGGTCGGCGAGCGCGTCGGCCAGGATCTCGTCCTCGCCGGCGCCGCCCCGGCCGATCACCGAGAGGGCCGAGAGGATCTCGCTGCGCACCGAGGGGTCGGTGAAGGCCTGCTTGAGCGCCGCCACGCCGTCGGGATCCCCGAGGAGCGCCTTGGCGATTCCACGCGGCACCGGGCGGAGCCCGTTCAACACCTCTCGCAGCCAGCCGGGGACGTGCGAGCGGCCGTTGGGCCCGGGCGGCGGCGCATCGAGCGTGCCGGTGGCGCCGCCGGCGGCAATCCGGGCGACCGTGTCGCGCGACAGACCCGCCGCGGTGTAGCCGGTGTCGGCCAGGATCGAGCCGAGCGGCGGGTGATTGGGGAGAAAATTCAGGAGTGAGAGCCGCCGCCGCCCCAGCCGAACCACGATCCGCGCGGCACCACCCCCGTCAGGGGGATCGAGCGCCAGCGTGTAGGCGCGCCGAGAATCGGCGAACAGCGCCGCCACCGCCAGCACGACCAGGCCCAGCGCCAGGCCGAGCCGAAGCGCCACGCCCCCGACGCTGCGGTAGACCGCCCGGCGCTCCTCGGTGGTCAGCGCGCCGCGCAGGTTCCTGCTGATGGCGTAGAGCTCGCCGACCCGCAACCGTTCGCCGGCGGCGCGGCGGCGCATGAGCACCCGGCGCGCCCCGGCGGCGCGGGCACGATCGGCCATGGTCGATTCGAGGACCAGATCGCGGAGCGCGGGGTGCGCCAGGACGAACACCTCCTGCCGTCCGCGCGCCTGCGCGACCAGGAGGCCGCGCGCCCGCAGCGCCACCAGCGCCTCGGCGCCGAGATCGCGACCGTTGCGCGCGCGCGCCGCCAGGTCGTCGGGCGAGACCGAGGTCTCGGTCGCCGCGGCGATCAGCGCGCGGCGCGCCACCGCGCCGCCCGATTCGGCGGCCACCCGATCGAACCAGGCCGCCGGCACCACCGCGGCGCCGCCGCTGCGCCGGTAGCGCCGCAGCGAGCCGAGGCGGAGATCGGCGATCGCCCGCGCCGTGATCTGGAGGTCGATGGCCCGACAGGGGCCGCTGCGGCAAAGATCGGCGGCCACCGCGGCAGCCAGGCCGTTTTCGAACGGCGTCCCCGACTGGACCGCGCTGCGCTCGAGGATGTCGGCCACCCGCGCCTCCGGCAGACGCGGCAGCGTCGTGGAGGCGCGGGCACCGATCTTCGAGCGGAGCGCCATCCGCATCGTCTCGAGGCGCGCGAACGCCGCCTCGTCGATCGACAGCACCAGCCGCAGGAGTGGCCCCCCCTCCTCGACCACCTGCGAGCAGAGCGCGATGACGTCGGACCCCTCGTCGGCCCGGAGACCGAGCGCCTCCTCGAGATGATCGAGGATCAGGACCAGCCCCCCCTTCGCCTCGCGCGCCACGCCGCCCAGGTAGTCGGCCGGATCCTGGCCGGGGACCGGCGGGGCGATGCCGAGGCGGCTGGTCTCGCGGACCAGCTCCCGGTCGAGATCGCGGTAGCTCCCCAGGGTGACCGCCGCGACGCCCCGGCGGGCGAGCGCCGGCGTCAACCCGGCGCGGAGCAGCGAGGTCTTGCCGACGCCCGAGGCCCCCATGAAGGTGACGACGCGGGCCTCGCCGGCCAGGAGCTGGTCGAGAAGCGCGATCTCGTCGGTGCGGCCGAAGAAGGTCTCGGCGCTGCGCTCGTCGAACGGCACGAACGCGCCGAAAAGACCGCCGGGGGGGGCGCCGGCCTCGCTCATCCGCCTCTAACTCTGGCGAATGTCCGACTCCAGCATCTCGGGCTCTTCGTCATAGTCCGAGATGATGATCTCTCGATTGTGGGCGTCCGTCGAGGACGGCGTGAAAAAACCTTCCACCAGGTCCGCGACCTCCTCGTGCGAGGTCCCTCGCTTGACCGTGGAGAGGGCGTAGACGACGTGGCCATCGTCGACGACGGAGAGAAAGCCGATGCGGCGCCCGTCCTCGACCGACCAGAGATCCCACGACTCACCCGCCTGGGTGCGGGTGACGCGCGTCGCGTAGAAGGTGCGCGGCTCGTGGCGAGTGATGGGCGTGATTTTCGGATCGCGGGGCAACCGTCAATCTCCGTCGGAAAGGGATCAGAATAACGAGCAACCGGCATGTCGGCAAGCGTCAGCCAGACGGCGCCAGCCGGGCGGTCTCAGCAAGCGCGGATGTTGATCCAGAAGGTCGCCCCGCCGCCCGGGGCGCTGTCGACGCCGATGGTCCCGCCGTGCTGCTCGACGATCGCGCGGCAGAGGTAGAGGCCGAGGCCGAGGCCGCTGGTCCCCTCGCTGGCGGCGCCCCGCACGAAGCGATCGAAGATCCGCGTCCGCTCGTCGCCGGAGAGCCCGGGCCCGGAATCCCGCACCTCGATCCGCGCGGTGGCCGGCGCCTGAGGCACGAGGCGGACGGCGACGCTCGATCCGGCAGGCGAGTAGCGGACGGCGTTTTCGAGCAGGTTGATGAGCACCTGCTGCATCCGCCCGACGTCGACGGAGGCGCCGAGCGGCGCGGGCGGCAGCTGGACCGCGATGGGGGCCGGCTTGCCTCGGCGGAAGATCTCCACCGCCTCCGTCACCACGTCGCACAGATCGACCTCGCGGGGACGAAAGGCCAGATTGCCCAGATCGGCGCGCGTCTGGTCGAGCAGATCCTCGACCAGCGACGACAGCCGACGCACCTGGGCGCGCGCGAACGCCAGATCGTCCGGCGCCACCGGCTTGCCGGCGAGCAGCTGCCGCTCGGCCAGCTGGAGCGTCATCGCCAGCGGCCCGAGCGCGTTCTTGATCTCGTGCGCCGCCGCGGCCAGCGACACGTTGGGATCGGCGTCGGCGTCCGCGCCGGCGGCCTTGCTGGCAGAAGAACGCCCGCGCTTCGTCATGCCCGCTCGAAGATCGCGGCGATCCCCTGCCCGACGCCGATGCACATGGTGGCCAGCCCAAAGTTGCCACGCCGGCGGCCGAGCTCGTGCACCAGCGTCGTCACCATCCGCGCGCCCGAGGAGCCGAGCGGGTGGCCGAGCGCGATCGCGCCGCCGTTGACGTTGACGGTCGACGAATCGAACGCGAGCTCACGGACGCAGGGGATCGCCTGCGCCGCGAACGCCTCGTTGAGCTCGACCAGATCGAGATCGCGGACCGCGATCCCGGCGCGGGCCAGCGCCTTCTTGGTCGCCGGGATGGGCCCGAGGCCCATGTGCTTGGGCTCGACGCCGGCGACGGCGGAGGCCACCACGCGGGCGAGCGGCGGCCGCCCGAGGCGCTTGACGCCCGCGGCCGAGGCCAGCAAGAGCGCCGACGCGCCGTCGTTGATCCCCGACGAATTGCCCGCCGTCACCGTCCCGCCGACCTTGCGAAACACCGGCGCCAGCGCGGCCAGCTCGGCCGCGGTGGTCGAAGGCCGCGGGTGCTCGTCGATCTCGAAGCGCTTGGCCGGGCCCTTCTTGACCGCGAGCTCGAGCGCGCAGAGCTCGTCGGCGAAGCGCCCGGCGGCCTGCGCGGCGGCCCAGCGGCGCTGGCTCTCCAGCGCGAAGGCGTCCTGCGCCTCGCGCGAAACGTTGTACAGCTCGGCGACCAGCTCGGCCGTCTCGCCGAGCGGGTGCGTCCCGTACATCGCCTCCATCCGCGGGTTGACGAACCGCCAGCCGAGCGTGCTGTCGTAGGCCGTCACGTCGCCGCGCGGATAGGCCTCGCGCGCCTTCCCCATCACCAGCGGCGCGCGCGTCATCGACTCGACGCCGCCGGCGACGATCAGCTCGGCGTCGCCGACCGCGATGGCGCGCGCCCCGTCGATGACCGCCTCCAGCCCCGAGCCGCAAAGTCGGTTGACGGTGGCCCCCGGGACCGACGGCGGCAGCCCGGCGAGCAGCGCGCTCATCCGCGCGACGTTGCGGTTGTCCTCGCCGGCCTGGTTGGCGCACCCGAACTGCACGTCGTCGACGCTGGCCGGATCGGCGCCGGTGCGGCGGACCAGCTCCGCGATCACCAGCGCGCCCAGATCATCGGGCCGCACGTCGGCCAGCGCCCCGCGGTGCCGCCCGATCGGGGTCCGGACCGCGTCGACCACGAACACCTCGCGCAGCCGCTCGGCCATCGTCCACAGTCTACTAAAAGGATCCCATCGCCGCGACCGACGGCACCACGCCACCGGTCGCATCGCGCATGGGCGCCACCGTCACCACCGGCATCGTCGCGCTGGCCGAGTCCCCGGTCGTTCGCCCGTCGGGCAGCTCGTCCTGGAACCGGCGGGTTCCGAGCACGCCCGCAATGGCGCCGACCCCGGCCCCACCAAGCGCAGACCAGGCTTCGATCGACCGCGCCTGCGCACCTGGGCTGGGATCCTTCAAACAGTTGTCGACGTTGAACACGCAGCCGAACACGCCGCCCGCGATCCCCCCGGCCGCCGCGGCCAGATCGATGAACAGCACCCGCTGCCAGGTCGGACCGTAGTGCGACTGGTCGGGCGCGTAGGCGCCGATGAGGCCCGCCAACAGACCGACGTTGAGACCGATGAGCGTCCCGGGCGCCAGATCGAGCGCGCTCGTCGTCGGTTCAGCACAGTTGAAGATCTCGTTTCCGGGGGTCATGACGTCCGGTCCGGTGTCGACGCACGGCTTACCCATCGGCGCCGTCACACCGCTATGGGGCACGACGCTGTTCTGCCAGCCGGTGCCGTACGGCTTCCATTTGGTCGCGACCTGAAGCAGCGCGCCGGTGATCGCGCCGCCGGCGGCCGCACTCTGGATCAGCCAGCCGCGTCCGTAGGTCGGCGCATGCTTCGAGGACAGTGCGCCGGCGGTCAGACCCAAGCCCAACCCCGCGATGCTGCCGACGAAGCCGGCCCGCAATTGATCGCCAACATCGGGGCGGCAGGGCTCGGGAATGCAGGGGGGGGAGGCCCCTCCAAAGTGGGTCGCGATCTGGTAGCCGACGACAGCGGTCCCGAACCCTTCTGCGGCCCCGATCCACATCGCCCCGATGACGAAGAGCGCGCGGTTGTCGGGGATGTAGTCCGGGACGAGCGGCGTGGCCAAGAGGACTCCCAGCGCCAACCCGGAGATGCCGCCGCCGGTCGCGAGCAACACCGAGGAGGCGTTCTGATTGCTCAGATCGCGCCCGATGGCGGCGGCCACGGCGGCGGCGCCGATGAAGGCGCCCAGCACCCCCGAGGCGGCGATCAGCTCGCGCCGCCCCGAGCGCTGCCTGTACCGGAGCTGGAAGCGGGAATCTCCGGTGAAGATCTTGTGCTCGCCGGGCGCCAGCGAGAGATCGATGGCGCGCGATTCGTAGTCGGGCGCCTCGGCGAAGATCTCCACCGGCCCGGGCGCCAGATCCTGGCGGTACGGGTTGCGCGCGCGGTTGCCGTTCACGTAGAGCGTCGCGCCCAGCGGCGCGGTCTCGATCTCGAGGCGCGCCGGGATCGGCTCCAGCTTGAAGAAGAGCGGCTTGGTCTCGGCGACGTCGACCTCGACGATCCGGGTCTGCCCCTGGTAGTTCGGCTTGGTCACGTCGACGCGGTAGCGGCCGCGCGGAACGGAGAAGTTGTTGGGGGCCTGGCCGCCCGCCACCCACTGCCCCAGCATCCCGACGTGAGAGATCTGCACCGTGACGTCGTCGGGGACGGCGTTGATGACGAAGGTGCTCGGCCGCTTGTCGATGCTCTCGATCCGGTCGTGCGCCAGCCCCGCGAACTCGCCGTCGGGCACCTCGGTCACGTAGGCCTGGTAGTGCGCGCGCGCGTCCTTGAGCCGGCCGAGGAGGTACTCGCACTGGGCCATCATGAACACCGCCGCCGGACGTGGTTTGATCTCGTTGGCCTTGGCGAACTCGATCAGCGCCTGCTCGTGCTCGCGCGCGTCGAACAGCTGGATCCCCGTCTCGTAGTGCTGGCGGGCGTCGGCGGTGGCGTCGTCGGCGCGCGCGGGCCGGCCCACCCCTGCGAGGAGGATCGCCATCACCAGCAGACAGGCGCGCGCCGGACGGATCACTTGTCCGGGTAGCCCTCTTTGGACGCCGGCGGGAGCACGCCGCGTTTGACCGATTCGCTCGTCTCCGCGCTGGAGGGCGAGGCGACCGAGGGCCTGGCCGGGCGGCGCTCGGGGCGCGGCCGCACCTTGTGGGGCGGCGGGGCCGGCGCAGCGACGGCCCGAACCGGCGCGGCCCCCGGAGCATCCGCGGGCGCCGTCGCGGGCGACGGCGCGACCGACGCCGGGGGAGGCGTCGGACCTGGCGCCATCGCCACGCCGGGGCGGCGGAGCGCCGCCGTGACGCCGATGGCCAGCACCGCCACCGCCACCAGCGCCAGCGGCCAGCGCTTCGGCGCGGCCGCGCGCACCGCCGGC
This sequence comes from uncultured Pseudomonadota bacterium, assembly GCA_963847705.1. GTDB lineage: Bacteria > Myxococcota_A > Polyangia > Fen-1088 > Fen-1088 > JADGRB01. The sequence goes on from CAWKBC010000023.1 coordinate 14,318, forward strand.
GCGGCGCCCTCGACCGGACGCAGGCCGACGTTCTGATCGCCGGCCAGCAGCCGCTCCAGGTCCTCTTCCAGCTCCGCCATCGTCTGGTAGCGAAGCGCGCGATCCTTCTCCATCGCGCGCATCACCACCGCGTCGACGGCGTCGGGGATCCCCAGCTCGGGGCGCAGCCGCGACGGCGAGAGTGGCTCGTGGGTCAGCACCTGCGAGATGATCTGCAGGTAGTTGTTGGCGCGAAACGGGACCTCGCCCGTGAGGCACTCGTAGAGCAGCACGCCGAGCGCCCAGATGTCGGCCCGGTGGTCGAGGTCCTCGTCGCCGCGGGCCTGCTCGGGCGACATGTAGAGCGGCGTGCCGAGGAGGAGCCCCGTGTGGGTGAGGCGGTAGGCCTCGGCGCCGTCGTCGCCCCCCGGCTTGACCGCCTTCGAGATCCCGAAGTCGACCACCTTCACGAAGTCGGCGTCGCCGCGCCGCACGAGGTAGAGGTTCTCCGGCTTGACGTCACGGTGAAAGATCCCCTTGGCGTGCGCGGCGCCGAGCGCGCTGGCCGCCTGGCGCGCGATGCGCAGGCTGCGCTCGATCGGCAGCGGCGCCTCGCGCCGTTCGAGGTCGGCCAGCGACTCGCCGTCGAGGAACTCCATGACCACGAACGAGCGCCCGTCGTCGGTGGTGCCGAAGTCGGTGACGTCGACGATGTTCTGGTGGCCGATCGAGCTGGCGAGGCGAGCCTCCTGCAGGAGGCGGGCAACGAAGTCGCTCTTGGCGTGGAACTTCTCCAGCAGCACCTTCACCGCCACCCGCTTGCCGATGAGCGCGTGCTTCGCCTCGTAGACCGCGCCCATCCCCCCCTCGCCGATCCGGCGCACCACCTCGTAGCGGCCGGCCAGCACCGTCCCGATGAGCGAGTCGAATTGCTGCTCCGGTTGTTGCGGCTGCGGCTGGACGGCGGTCGCGGCGCCGAGGCCTGGCGAGCGGTCGGGGACGGTTGGGGCGCTCCCGAGCTTCATGCTGGGCGACTCCGCCGGGCGCGCCGCCGCCGCCGCGCGCGGCTCATCCGCGCCTGCCTCCTCGACGGCCCCGGGCGACAGGGCCGTGCCGTCGCGGGGACAGAGCTTGGTCCCGGGCGGACAGTCGAGGTGGCAGGTCGGACAGGTCGGACAGGTCGGCACGCTCGATTTCCAGTCTACAACCGGCGGCGAAGGCTTGACATGCAGAGCCGGTTCTTTTCAGAGTTCATCGACGAAAAATGGAGAGACCAGCACGCGCGTTCATCTTCGACCTCGACGGCACTCTGGCTGACACGATGCCGTCCCACTTCGTTGCCTGGACCAAGGTGACCGCCCGGCACGGGCTCAGCTTTCCGGAAGCCCGATTCTATTCGCTGGGCGGCGTCCCGACCGAGAAGATCGCCGGGATGTTGATCACTGAGGCAGGGCTGACGCTCGATCCCAAGGCGCTCGCCCTGGAGAAGGAACAGACCTACTACGATGGCCTCGGCCCCGGCGGCATCGTGGCCATCGAGCCGGTGCTGCCGGTGCTGGCCCTGGCCCGCAGCCACCGCGAGCTCGAGGAGGGCCCGCTGGCGGTCGCCTCCGGCAGCGTGCGCCGCCTCGTCACGCGCACGCTGGCGGCGCTGGGGATCACCGACTGGTTCGCCGCGGTGGTTGCGGCCGAAGACACCGCGCGCCACAAACCCGAGCCCGACGTCTTCCTCGAGGCCGCGCGCCGCCTGAACGCCAATCCCGCCACCTGCACCGTCTACGAGGACACCGACATCGGTCTCGAGGCCGCGCGCCGTGCCGGCATGCACCCCGTCGACGTCCGCCTCCTCATCGCCGCTGCGGCCAGGACCGCGACTGCGACGTCTCCTGTTTGATCCCGAAAAACGAGCCGATCTTGGTCATCAGCTGGTTCTTCTGCACGGCGGTGGGGACCACGCCCCGCGCGGGCATCTCGCCGAGCGTAGGGTCGTTCCAGCCGCTCGCCGTAGAGGCTGGCCAGCTCGCGCAGGCGGGCCCGGCGCGAGCTGCCGCCGCGCCAGGATGTCGCTGATGGCCGCGCTCGCTACGCTCGCTCTGGCGGCGTAGGGGTCGTGACGGTGCTGGTGGGGGTGACGCGCAGGCCGTCGGCTGCGGGCTCGGTGCCGCTGATCGAGATGGTGTCGCCGCGCCTGGCGCGATCGAGGGCGGCGTTTTCGCGGGCGCGGTAGCGGGTGAGGCGGATGAGGGGGTGGCGGCCTTGCGGGCCGCAGACGAAGAGGCGCAGGCGGCCCTTCTCGGGCATCGGATCGCTGACCACGCGATTGAGGGTGGGCGCCGGGGGGACAGGCTCGGCGCGGAGGACCAGGTAGCTGAAGTCGACGCGCGGCTTCGAGGGGACCGGCGCGGCGTCGTGGCACCAGTCGCGCTCGAGGGCGAGCGCGGGACAGGGGCCGGTCCAGAAGCAGGGGGCCACGACGTGCAGGCCCGCGGCGAGGACCTGATCGCGGACGGCCAGCAGCTCGCGGGAGGTGTCGCGCAGAGCCGGCTCGATCAGGATGAGCAGGCCATTCGGCGCGAGCAGCGTCGACCAGGCGCGGACGCGACGGGCACGCAACGCCACGCGCTCGGCCGGCGCGCGCTCGACGAAGAGCTCGTTCAGGAGGTGCGCCGCCACGACGAGGTCGAAGCTCCCCGATCCTCCCGCGACGGCCGGAAGCTCCACCGCGAGGTTCGCGCGCACCAGGCCCGGGCCCCCCGTCCGATCGACCGCCACCACCTCGAACGACTCCCCGAATCGCGCCCGCAGCACGCGTCCCCCCGCGCCCGTGCCGGCCCCGAGATCGATCGCGCGACCGGGCGGCACGGCGCCAGGCCGGTCGTAGACCTCCGCCAGAACGCGGGCCAGGGCCGCCTCCGTGCGCGGCGCGATGTCGCGAGCGTACTCGGCGCGCAAGGCCGGGTCAGCCAGATAAGGCGTCCCGATCAGCTCGCGCGCTCCGACGAGGCCCTGGTGAACCGCCGAGCCGCGCGGGCGTCGGTTGCCCGAATTGTGCGGCCTGGGCACGGGCAGGCGCTACCCCTTTCCGAAGATGTCCTTGAAGCTCACGATCACCAGCACGCCCAGCAGAAGCACGAACCCGGCCGTGTGAACCGCCGCCTCGATGCGCGGGTTGACCTTCTTGCGCATGATCGACTCGATCGCCAGGAACACGGCGCGCCCGCCGTCGAGCGCCGGCACCGGCAACAGGTTGAAGAGGCCGAGGTAGACCGACAGCAGGATCAGGATCCCCAGGAAATCGACCGGGCCCCGTGAGGCCGCCTTGGCGATCTGCTTGGTGATCCCGATCGGCCCCGAAAGATCGGCGTGCACCTTGCCGCGCACCATTCCGTAGAGCCCCTGGAGGATCCCGACCGAGGCGTAGTACGGGTAGACGACCGCCTCCTTGAGCGCCCCGGGAAGGCCGATCGGTGTCCGTTCGTCGATCGGCCCGATCTGGATCCCGACCTGGTAGACGCCCGACTTGCTTTCGGCCGCCACCCGGAAGACGAGCGGCTTGCCGTCGCGCAGGACCTTGATGGCGACGGGCTTGCCTTGCGAGGACTGGATGATCTCGGTGATCGGGTGTTCGGCGTCGACGGCCTGTCCGTCGGCGTCGACCAGCACGTCGCCCGCCTTCATCCCGGCCACCGCCGCCGGCCGCCCTGCCACCGGCTCGAGGATCTGCTGCGTCTTAGAGGGCATGCCGAAGGCGAGCAGCACGAACAGCGTCAGCACGAACGCGGTCACATAGTTGGCGGCCGGCCCCGCCAGGATGGTCGCCATCCGCATCCAGCGCGGGCGATTCGGATAGACCATCGGGTCCGACTTGTCGAACTCCTCGTTCGGGTTCATCCCCGTGATCTGGACGAAGCCGCCCAGCGGGATGGGCGCGATCTGAAACGTCGTCCCTTTGTGCTCGAACCCGAGCAGCGTCGGACCGAACCCGATGGAGAACCGCTCGACCCGCATGCCGCACAGTCGGGCCACCAGAAAGTGCCCCCCCTCGTGCAGGACGATGAGCAGGCCCAGCCCAATGATTGCGACGACCATCGACAGCATCAGCGCAAGACTAGCATGGAGGTCATGGGGCGTTCGTATCGGGACCCCAAAAGGGTCGCCAGGTCACGCGGCCAGGAATCGAAGGACGGGGCGGAGCAAGAGCGGCATGGGCGGGCGTGGGCGCGATCCGACCACGTCGATTCCCAGCTCTTGCGCACGCCGCTCGAACACCGCTTCGAACAGCATGCCTGGACCGCTGGCGCGCACGATCACCGGCAGGGCGGCCAGCCGGCGCGCGACCAGATAGCGGCCGCGAAGCACGACCGCGTCGCGGCCGGCCCGGAGCCGCGAAAGGGCCCAGCCGAGCGGCGCCAGCGAGACCCGCTTGCCGGCGTCGAGCAGCACGACCACGTCGCCGCGGGCCTCGGACGATCCCCGCAAGAACGGCCGACCGGACGACTCGCGTCCGAGCACCCGGAGCTCGGGAATCGACCCCGCCAAGATGTTCACGATCGAGAAGCTGTTGTCGGAGGAGCCGTTGTTGACCGCCACGATCTCGAAAGCTCGTCCGAGACGCCCCAGGTGCGCGGCGACGGAACGGATCTCGTGGCCGATCGAGTCTTCGTGGTTGCCCACGGCAATCACCACGGAGAGCTCAGGCGTACGCGGCGGTAGGGGCTGACCTCGCATCGGTGGTTCCCAGTGGAGCATGGAATATGCCGGCCTGATGGATTCAGTGATTTCAGTATCTTAGATCTTCGGAACCGGCCCGAGTGCGAACCCGGCTTCGCACGTCAGGCCCCTGACATGCGAATTCCGTTACACGCCGCTGACACTCCCGTTACACCCTGGCCGGCCCCCCTTGCGGCCATTGCTTCGACGATCGCGCGGGCGAGAGCGCCGACCTCGTTGGTGACCACGACCGGGATACCGACGGCGTGCGCCTCACGCGCGGCGATCGGCGCCCCTTCGGTGCGGCCGTTCGCCAGCCGTCCGGACGGATGAGCGAACAGATCGGCGGCGCGCATCCAGGCGGCGACCTCCGCCCGCGGCACGGTTCCGACCAGCCGCAACGGAACCTCGAGCGCGGCGGCCAGTCGGGTCAGGCGCTCCCGCTCCGGGCCCTCACCGAGAATGACCACCTCCGCGCGTCGGGCGGAGGCGGAGCAGGCGCGGGCGCGGGCGCAGCCATGCAGCAGAGCGGCGTGCCCCTTGATCGGAACCAGCCGACCGACCGCCAACACGGTGGGCGCCGCAACACCGAGGCGGCTCCGAAGTGCCGCGTCGGGCGCAGCGCGCGGGGAGAAGAGCGCCGGTGGGACGTCGAGCGTTTCGACCGTTCCGATGCTGCCGATGTTGCCGACGTTGCCGATGCTGCCGACGTTCGCGGTCTGGCCGCAGAGCCGCGCGAACCTTGCCTGCAGATCGGCGCTGACGAAGGAGAGCCGGGTCCCGTCGCGCGCCAGCCGGCGCGCCATGGCGCGGCCGAACGGGATCCGTTCGAGCAGCGCCACGTCGCCCGAGTGGGCGAAGGCGCGGCGCGGGTGGGTCGGCGCCGCCGCGGACGCCGCCAGCGCCGAAGGGACCAGCCAGTGCGATTCAATCGCCTCCCAGCGCCCCCGCCCCTGCCGCGCCGCCGTCGCCAGCGCGGCGGAGAACCGCGCCGCCGCCAACCAGATCGCGCCGCCACGCTCGAGCGCCTCGGGCGCCCCCTCGCCGTAAAAGAGCGACGGCGACGCGGGAAGGCGGCGGACGGTGAGGCGACCGTCGACCGTCACCGACGGGCCCTCGCCCGCCAGGCCCGCCGCCAGCACCTCGACCTGGTGCCCGTCGTCGAGGAGGCGTTGCAGGCGATCGCCCACGAAGCTGCCGGCGTAGTCACCGGCGTGGCGGGGGAACGAGGTGGTCAGCAGGCCAATCCTCACGGGGCTTCTTGCGCCTCGAGCGGAGGGAGACGCTCCGCAGCGCGCGCCTCCAGCCTCCGCCCGGGGCGGTGGGAAACGAAGAGCCGTGAGATGACGACGCGACGGACGAACGCGCGCAGGAGGAGCCAGGCGAGCGGCAGCGCGACGCGCGACGGACGCAGGCCCGAACGCCAGGCTGGACCGTAGACCGGCCGCACCGGCACGTCGACCACGCGCGCGCCGGCGGCGCCGAGGCGCGCCAGCAGATCGTTGGGATATCCGTAGCGCGCGAACATCCGCGCGGGATCGATGGCCACCAGAGCCTGTCGCGACGCCACCGTGTAACCGCACTGCGAGTCGAACAGCCGCCAGTACCCCGACGCCGCGCGCGTCAGCCAGGAGAGCGCCACGCTGCCCCCGAGCCGCACCGCCGGCATCTGCCGCCAGCCCCCGGGCCAGGCGAAGCGATTCCCCTTGGCATAGTCGGCGGCGCCCTCGACCACCGGCAGCAGGAGCTGGGGCAGATCCGCGGGATCCATCTGGCCGTCGCCCGCCATGACCGCCGTCGCGTCAGCGCCCAGCGCCAGCGCGCGCGCGTAGCCGGTGCCGAGCGCCGCCCCGACGCCGCGGTTCCGGGCGTGGACCAGCACCTCCACCTCGCGCCCTCCCCCTCGCCGCGACGCGCGCCGCGCCGCGCGCCGGGCGACGGCCGCCGTGGCGTCCCCGCTGCCGTCGTCGACGACGATGACGTGGTCGACGAAGCCCGGCACCGAGCGGATCGTCCCCGCGATCTTGTCGGCCTCGTTGAACGCCGGAATGACGACGGCGATCCGGTGTCCGCGAAACATCGCTCGCCGGGATGATAACCGATCGCGCGGTCGCGACCGCGCTACTCGATCTCGTTGGGGGTCGGCGCGTCGGCGCCGTCGTCCGGCTTGGCGGCGCTGGCTTTGGGCAGGTGGTGGCGGTGCGGCTTGCTGGCCGCCGCCGGGGTCGGCGCGGAAGCGGCGGGCGCTGGCGCGGCGCCGGCGTCCACCCCCGCGGGCGCGGCCGGCTTGGACCCGTCGGTCGGGGTCAAGGAGATCGAGATCGGGTCGTCGTTGACGACGATCTGGTCGTACCGTTCGTAGCCCGGCTTCTCGATGAGCAGATGGACGGAGCTGACGCCCGTGAGATCGATCGGCAGCGTGATCGGCGTGGCCCCCATCAGCTTGTGCCCGTCCGCGCGGTAGATGTTGGCCCCTTCGGGATCGGACTTCACGTAGACGAAAAACCGCCGGTTGGGGTCGCTGGCGACCGTTGCGTGGCCGCCACCGACCAGCTTGTGGCCGTACATCTTCCAGCCGACCGCGCCCCCCCCGACCAGGAGGGCCAGCGCCAGGTAGACCCCCTTGGAGGTCGACTTCGGCTTGAACGACGGCTGCATCCCCGCGTCGAACTGCGGCGGACCGGAGCCGGAGACGGTCCGGGAGATCGGCGGCACCGTCGGCGAGCGGAGGCTGCTGGACGACGCCGTCCCGTGCGAGATCGTGGTGGCCGGGATGGTGGCGCGCGGCGGTCCACCCCCCTCGGTGGGAAAGAGGTCGTAGAGCAGCTGGGCCAGGTGATCCGGCTGGAAGCGCGAGGCATGGACGAGGTCGTCGAGCGCGTTGGCCATGTCGGCGGCGTCGGCCCAGCGGTTGGCCGGGTTGCGCTGGAGCGCCTTCAAGATGATGGCGTCGAGCTCGGGCGGAACGGCCGGGTTCTGCAGCGAGGGGGGCGGCACCTCGCAGCGGCGCACGCGCTCGATGGTCTGCACGTCGTTGGCGCCCTTGAACAGCCGCCGGCCGGTGAGCACCTCGTGCAGGACGATCCCGCAGGCGAAGATGTCGCTCCGGTTGTCGACGTGGTCGCCCTCGGTCTGTTCGGGCGCCATGTAGGCGTACTTCCCCTTCATGGTGCCGCTCTTGGTGATCTCCGGCGCGTCGCCCAGCGCCTTGGCGATCCCGAAGTCGAGCAGCTTGACCGCCCCTTCGTACGACAGCATCACGTTCGAGGGGGAGATGTCCCGGTGGACCATCCCCAGGAGCTTCCCGTGCTCGTCGGTGAGGCCGTGCGCGTAGGAGAGCCCGCGGCAGGCCTCGCGCCCGATGTAGGCGACCAGCTCCGGGCGCGGCGGGCCCATCGTCTTCCAGATCGCGCGCATCGTCTCGGAGAGGTCGTGCCCGCGGATGTACTCCATCGAGATGAAGTACTCGCCGTCGACCGCGCCCAGCTCGAAGATGTGGACGATGTTCGGGTGGTTGAGGCGGGCCGACAGCTTCGCCTCCTCGACGAACATCTTGATGAAGGTCGTGTCGTCCGAGAGATGCGGCAGGATCCGCTTGACCACGAAGGTCCGCTCGAACCCGGCGGGTCCCTGGATACGCCCCTTGTAGACCTCCGCCATCCCACCACGGCCGATGAGCTCGAAGAGCGAGTACTTGCCGAACTGAATCGGCTCGGTGAGTTGGGATGACACGACAGACCCTGCCGACCGAAGCCGCGTCCCACGAGGTCGGGAGATGGGAGAGAGGGAGAAGTGAGGACGCGAGTCTTCCCGGGGCAGCATATGATAGCGATCCCGTGCGTTTACCGCAAATAGACTCGCCGAGAAGCGTCCCCTCGGGCGTCGAGCCTTCAGGTGTCGAGCCTCCGGGCGTCGAGCCTTCGGGCGTCGAGCCTTCGGGCGTCGAGCCTTCGGGCGTCGAGCCTCCGGGCATCGTCGTGGTGGGGGGCGTCGACCCGGGCGGCGGCGCGGGCCTGCGCCGCGACGTGGCGACCGCGGCGGCGCTGGGTGCACGGGCGCATGCCGTGGAGACCGCCTGGACCGAGCAGGGCCCGGGCGTCCATCGGGTGGAGCCCCGGGCGCCCGACGCCGTCCGGGCCGCCCTGGCGGCGGCGCTGAGCACGCTGCGTCCGGCGGCGGTGAAGATCGGGATGGCGGTCAACCCGGCAACCGCCGCCGCGATCGTCGAGGCTCTCGGCGACTACGCCGGGCCGGTCGTCGTCGATCCGGTGCTGGCGACCTCGCGCGGTGGGGCCCTGTGGGCAGCGGAGCCGCGCGAGCTTCTCCCGCTGCTCCGGCGAGCGACCCTGGTGACCCCCAACGGGGTCGAGGCGGGGGCGCTGACCGGACGCCCGCTGGCGACGCCCGACGAGGCGGAGGCGGCCGGTCGGTGGCTCGTTCGAGCCGCGAAGCTGCACGCCGTCCTGGTCAAGGGGGGCCACCTCGGGGCGCCCGCCGGAACGGTGGTCGACGTCCTGGTGACCGCCTCGGGCGCCGAGCATTTCAGCCGGCCGCGCACCCCTGGTCCGAGCCCACGTGGCACCGGCTGCGCGCTGGCCTCCGCGATCGCCGTGAAGCTGGGGCGGGGCCGCAGCCTGTCGGAGGCCGTCGGTCAGGCCGGAGACTGGCTCGCCGGGCTCATCGCCGCCCCGGTCACCGTCGGCGACGAACGCCATTTGTGGACCGTCTCGGGCTCTGGCTAGGGCGCGACTTCCAGGCGGATCATCGGGGTGCGCTTGGTCGGCAGGAGGCCCATCGGGTTGGTCGGATCGTTGTTGCGCACGAACGCCTGCCCGGAGACCACGCTGCTGGCCCAGATGCTGGGGCTGCCGCCGATCTTGTGGACGCCCACCCAGACGATCCCCTTGAGCGGCTTCAGATCGACGAGGTCCTCCACCACCCAGCGGCCATCCTTCCCGTCGGAGAGATCGTCCTTGGAGAGCTCGCGCTTGAGGGTGCGGATCGCCTCGCCCGGAGTCTCCAGCAGCGTGCTTCCGTAGATGTTGATCTCCAGGCTGCCGGCCGACTCGGCCTGGAGGCGCAGCCGCAACGGCTGGTGCTCGCCGTCGGGGAGCTGGAACCGCACCACGCTCTCGTAGGTGTCGGCGGGGAACGCCACCGCGCCGCTCGGGCGCGCATCGTCGTAGGCCATCACCAGCTCGCGCGTGGGGCCGCCCGGCGCGGTCGCGGTGGTGGCGCACCCCGCGCTGACCAGCAGGGCCGCCAGCCCCGCCAGGCGTCCCAAGTACCGTCCCCCGCAGCTCATGGCGCGATGGGACATCGGCGGATCCTCGTCATTCTGTACACGCGCTGCTGGACGGCGGCGCCCGTCGGTCGCTAGATTCCTCGCCCATGAACCCCGTCGGAGTCGCTCTGATCGGCGCCGGGCCTTGGGGGCTGACCCTGGGACGCGCCGTGGCCCGTCTCCCCGGCGTCGATCTGCGCTGGATCTGCGAGCTGGATCCGGACCGGCGCGCCGGCGCGGCCGGGATCGCTTCGGGGGCGCGGCTCACCGGGATGCTGGATGAGGTGCTGGCGGATCCGGGCGTGGCCGCAGCCTTCGTGGCCGTCGATTCGGCGCGCCATCACCCGGTGGGGTTGCGCGTGCTGCAGGCCGATCGGCACCTGATGGTCGAAAAGCCGCTGGCCCTCACGGTGGCCGACGCCAGCGAGCTGAGCGTGCTGGCGGACGCGCGCCGGCGGGTGCTGGCGGTGGGGCACCTTCTGTTGCATCACCCCGCGGTGAGGCGCGCCCGCAAGCTGATCGCCGAGGGCGTCCTCGGGGAGACCCTCTGGTTGGAGGCGGCCCGCCTGGCGCCCGGGCCGGCGCGCACCGCCGGCTCCGTCTGGTGGACGCTGGCGCCGCACGACGTCTCGCTGGCGCTGCACCTCCTCGACGATGTCCCGAGGCGGGTCACGGCCGTGGGCGGCGCCGGGCGCGGGCCGGGCGAAGAGCTGGTGGTGTGGGCCACGCTCCACTTCGACGATGGCCGCCTGGCGCATCTCCAGGTGGCGCGCCAGGCGCCGGAGAAGAGACGCGGGTTCTCGATCGTGGGGAGCGAGCGCGCGCTGACCTTCGACGAGCTGGCGTCGGGGGGCACGCTCCAGCTTCACGATCCGAGGCGCGCCGGCGGGGCCGCCCCCGGCGAGCCAGTCCCGGTCGACGCCATCGACGCCCTGGGCGCCCAGTGTCGCCACTTCGTCTCGAGCGTCGCCCGCGGTGACACCGGCGCCGGCAACGGTGCGCACGCGCTGGCCGTCGTGCGCGTGCTCGAGGCGGGCGCGCGCTCCATGCGCGCCGGTGGAGCGCCGATCGAGGTCGCGTGAAGACGGCGGCCGCCTGGCGACATCCGACCGCCGTCGTCGAGCGTGGCGCCCACATCGGCGCCGGAAGCAAGATCTGGCACTTCTGTCACCTGATGCGCGGCGCGCGCATCGGCGCCCGCTGCACCCTCGGCCAGAACGTCTTCGTGGCCGGCGGCGCCCAGCTGGGGGCCGGATGCCGGATCCAGAACAACGTTTCGATCTACGACGGCGTGGTCCTGGGGGACCAGGTGTTCGTCGGGCCGTCGGCCGTCTTCACCAACGTCCGCAACCCGCGCGCGGCCGTCGATCGGCGCGCCGCTTTCGAGCCGACGATCGTCGGCCAGGGCGCGACCATCGGCGCCAACGCGACCATCGTGTGCGGCGTGACGATTGGCGCCTACGCCTTCGTCGGCGCCGGCGCGGTCGTCACCCGCGACGTTCTGCCCCACGCCGTCGTCTCGGGCGTGCCGGCACGCCGGACGGGGTGGATCTGCCGCTGCGGCGAGAGGCGCGGCTCAGCGAAGAAAGAAATCTCCCAGTGCCTCTGCCACGCGGGAAAGATCACCGTCGGTCAGCCCCGGAAAGATCGGTAGCGCCAGCGACTCCTGCGCGGCGCGCTCGGCGTTGGGAAAGTCGCCCGCCCGATGACCGAGGAACGCCAGCGCCGGCTGCAGGTGAAGCGGGATCGGATAGTAGACCGCCGAGGCGATTCCACGCTCCTCGAGATGACGTCGGAGTGAATCGCGGCGCGCGGCCGGTACGCGGATGACGAACTGATTCCAGACGCAGCCGGCATCAGGCGGCGGCAGGCCGATCGGCAGGCCGGCCAGGCGCTCGCGGTAGAGCGCCGCCAACCCCCGCCGTTCCGCCGTCCAGCGCGACAGATGCGGGAGCTTCACCCGAAGGAGCGCGGCCTGCAGCTCATCGAGACGGAAATTGCCCCCGATGCGCTCATGCTGAAGCTTCTGCGCGGCGCCATGGTTCCGCAAGGCGCGGACCTGCGCGGCGAGCGCGGCGTCGTCGGTGGTCACCGCACCACCATCGCCGAAGCCCCCCAGGTTCTTCGACGGAAAGAAGGAGAGGGCGGCACCCCAACCCCCTCCCACCTCCGACGCGCCGATCGCCTGGGCCCCGTCCTCGAGCAACGGGATGCGGGCGGCGGAACAGGCGGCGCGCAGGGGCCCGGCGCAGGCCGCGCGACCGAAGAGGTGGACCACCAACACCGCCTTGCTGCGAGCGCCGATCCGTTTGACCGCAGCGGCCGGGTCGATGTTCATCGTGCCCGGGTCGATGTCGGCAAAGACGGGCCTCGCCCCCAGGCGGACGATCGACTCGACCGTCGCCACAAACGAATAAGGGGTGGTGACCACCTCGTCTCCAGGGCCAACGCTGGCTGCCATGAGCAGCGCCGTCAGCGCGTCCGTTCCCGAGGAGAGACCGACCGCTTCGGCGACCCCCAGCTGCACCGCCAGCTCGCGCTCGAAAGCGACCACCTCGGGCCCCAGGATGAACTTTCCGGAGGCGAGGACGCGGGCGGCGGCGGCGCGCAGGTCATCCCCCAGCGGGAGGTGCTGCGCCCCGAGGTCCAGGAAGGGAATTCTTTCCATCGTTCGTTGATCGCCATCTTGGCGCATGCTCTGCTGCGCCGAGCGTGAATTCTCAGGGGGATGAACGCGAGCGGTTGACGGCGCTCCTGGCGGCGCTGCAGGAGCCGGCGCGTGCGGCGGCGCTTCCGACGGACGACCCGCTGTTGCGGAGGGTGGCCCGCCACCACCGGCTCTCCCCGCTGCTCTCGATCAGCTGCGGCGCCGCGCTGCCCTCTCCGCTGGCCGAGGCCTTCCGTCGCGACCGCGTCGTCACCGCCGCCCGCAACATGATGCTCGGCCAGGTCGCCGAAGAGTGCCTGCGCGCGTTGGCCGCGGCCGACGTCCCGACCATCATTCTCAAGGGGCTGGACTACGAGAGCCGCCTCTACCAGGTGGCGGGGGCGCGTCCCACCGCCGACGTCGATCTCCTGGTCCCCGACGAAAAACGCCGAGAGGCCTTCCGCGTGCTCGATCGTCTGGGCTTCGAACCGCGCGCTGCTGCCGCCGGCTTCGACGATCCCGACTATCACGAGGTGGCCTGGACGCGGGCGGGGGCCGAGGTCGACCTGCACATGGCGCTGGCGCCGCTGGCCCGCTGCCGCATCGACTACGGGTCGATCTGGGCGGAGGCGCGTCCCTTCCAGCTCGGCGCGACTCCGGTCTCGGTGCTCGCGCCCGCGCACGCCGTCGTGTTTCACAGCTTGCACATGGCGATCGACCACTTCGACGTCCCCGCCATCTACCTGATCGACCTGGCCCGGCTGCTCCCGCTTTGCGATGACCTCGACGACCTCGTCGCCTTGACTCGCCGCTGGGGCTGCCTCCGCCCGCTCAGCACCGCGACGCACCTGGCGGCCAGCTTCTTGCCCGAGGTCCGGCCGCTCGGCGACGGGGCGAGGCGGGCCGCGCCCGTGATCAGGCGTTACGGGACCACGGTCCCCTTGCCCCGGCCCGAGCAGCTGCTGCGCAAGCTGCGGCACTTCGATGGCCCCCTGGACGCCGCGCGCTACCTCTTCACGCAATCGAGACGCAACCTGCGGGAGCAGATCGAGCGCCGCTGGCGGGGACGCCCGGCGCGCGAGCGCCTTCACCTGGAAAAGATCCGGCCGCCGAAGTAGCCTCCGCGCCGTGTCGGTCTTCGGGACTTACTTGAAACGGACGCGTGAGATCGCGAAGGGGATGGCGCACGAGCTGCGCGGTGGGTACCGGCTGACGGCCGACCCGCAATCGTTTGCCCGCTTCGCGGCGGACGTCTTCCTTTCCCGGCTCGCCCGCAGGCTGCCGTTGCCCGGTCAGAACCGAGACCGGATGATCCGGGTGACGGGCGGGGTCAAGCTGCACTACCGGCTCAATCGTGGCGACATGCAATCGATCCGCGAGGTCTGGATCGACGAATGCTATCGGCTGCCCTTCGACCTGACACCTGCCCGTCTCGTCGATCTGGGCGCCAACATCGGCCTCGCCAGCGTCTGGTTCGCCCGCCGCTACGGCTGTGGCACCATCATCGCCCTCGAGCCGTCACCCGACAACGCGCGCCTCACCCGCTTGAACCTGGAAGAGAACCAGATCGTGGCCGAGGTGATCGAGGCGGCGATCGGGCCGCGCGACGGTACGGCCCTGTTCGAGGACGCCGGCGACTCCAACCTCGGGCGCCTCAACGGCACCGGAGAGGGTCGCGAGGTCGCCGTGATCAGCATGGAGACGGTGCTCGAGCGGCTTCCCCAGGGGGCGAGCGTCGATCTGGTCAAGATGGACATCGAAGGGGGCGAGGGGCCGCTTCTGGCCGAAAACCTGGGCTGGCTCACGCGCGTCCGCTCCATCGTCGCGGAGTTCCACCCGACGGTGATCGACTACCCCGCCGTGATCAAGACGATCCAGGGACAGGGCTTCCGCTACTTCCCGGCCAACTCGGCGTCCGACTTCGAATCGATGGACGCCTTCATCCGGGAAAGCTGACCCGGTCAGACCGCGATTCGCTGCGCGAAGAGGTGGATGTTCGGGTACTTCGCGACCAGCTCGGGGGTCGTCTCGGAGGAGTGCGGGACGGGTACGCCATCGACGGCGTACTGCCAGTGCAGCCTGTATTGCGCCGCCCCGATCCGATCGACGATCTCGCGCACCGCCGCGGCAGGATCCGCGAAGGTCTCGCAGTGGATCTCGATGTCGAGGTTGGGAACGCTCTTCAACGTCTGTTGCGCGCCCTTGAGAACCTCGATCTCATGCCCTTCCACATCTATCTTGAGAAAGGAGACGGGGCGCCCCTCCAAGATCTCGTCGAGCGTGCGCAGGGGGACGACGACGGTCTTGCGGAAAGCGCCGGTCCGGGAGAGCACGCCGCCGTTGGGTTGGTCGACGAACTCGACCGTGCCAGAGCTGCTGCCGACGGCCGTGTGGATGCAGCGCATGTTCGCCGCATTGTTCAGCCGGGCGTTCTCACGCGCGGTCTCGACATTTTGGGCGCGGCCGTCGATGGCGATGACTTGTCCCATGGGCCCCAGCCACTTCGAAAACAGCACCGCCGTGACTCCGTGATTGGTGCCGACGTCGACGGCCGTCCCGCCGGGCTGCAGCAGGTGATCCCTGATCCAGGTGAACTCTTTCCACTCGCGCTCGGTGTCGTACCAGGTCTTCCCGAACTCGTCGGAGATCTTGAGGGTCAGCTGCTCCCCGGCGATTCGACGGTGCGTGATGTACGGTCGGAAGGTCCAGGCCTGCCAGTTGCGCAAGACGCTGCTGGCCCCGTGCCGCAGGAGCCCCCCCGGCCCGTGGGTGTTCAGGATTTCTCGTGCTCGAGCGACGAGCGAATAGGGGTTGCTCATGGTCGATGGTCTCCGGTGCGAGTGCCAAGCACGGGGAAAGAATCCCTTCGCTACTTACGCCCTGGGCGCTCCTCCGTCAATCGCGTTGATGCCGCCGTCATTCGGGCGGACCACGGCCTGAAGCTTCGGTGCGCTTCAGCGTTTGCGGGACCGATCCTGGGGCGCGTGAGAGCGGCGAGAGGTCTCATTGCGTTGCTGCGCCGCCGTAGCTCGAGATTCTTTTCTTGAGGCGCAGGAAGGGGCGCTCGATCGCGTAGTAGGAAACCGCCGCGACGGCGAAGGCCGCGACGATGCGGCCCACGCGGATCGCCACGATGCCGCCGCCAAATCTGCCGGGCTTCATCAGGCCATAGATCGGAAAATGCCAGAGGTAGAGGCTGTAGGAAAGGCGTCCCATCCAGACCAGCGGCGGCATCGAGAGAAGGCTGGTGATTGCCCAGTCCGGGCTGGAGGCAGCCACAACGACCGCGATCAGCGCCGCGGCAACGGCCACCACCAGGAACATTCCTCGGCCGTAACCAACCCATTCGAGCGAGGTCCGGCGCATGAGCGCCAGCAGCAGAATCGCCGCCCCGAGCGCCGCCAGGCGCAGTCGCCTTGAGCGGCCGATGAAACCAGCGACGCCGGGCCTCGCGAGGACGAAGGCGGCGACGCAGCCGAGCAACAGGCTGTCGGCGCGGGTATCGGTCCCGACATAGAGACGCCAGGGCGTGCTGCCCCGAGAGAGCAGGAACAGGCGCCAAACGCTGGAGGCCAGGGCCAGACCGATCGTCGCGGCGATGAGCGTCCAGCGGCCACGGGTCAAGCGAAGCAAGACGATGAGGAGAATCGGCCAGATCAAATAGAACTGCTCTTCGACGGCCAGGGACCAGGTGTGCCCGAGCGGTCCAAGCAGGGATGGATCCCGCACGCTCGCCCAGTTCGTCATGTAGATGAGCGAATACCCCACTCCCTTCAGCACGTGTGGTGCTTGCGGGGCGTGGGGGAAGACGAGAACGAATGCCATGCCGACGGCGAGGAGCGCGGCCAGGGCGGGAAACAGGCGGAGGGCGCGGCGGAGGTAGAAACGGCGCAGCACGATGCGTCCCGTCTCGTGCCACTCCTTGAAGAGCAGGGAGGTGATCAAAAACCCGGACAGGACAAAGAAGACGTCGACGCCCAGATATCCCCCAGGGATCAGTTCGTCGTCGTGATAGAGCAGCACGGCCGCTATCGAGAGCGCGCGCAGACCGTCGAGCGCAGGGAGATAGCCTCCGGGACGATAGGCGGAATCGCGAGCACCCGACGTGACGTTCATGGAGCCTTCGGGCACTATATTGGACAAGCAAATTCGATGGCCGGTATTCTGGCAGGCCCGCGAAATAAAATGAGAATTGGACGATCAGACGGCCTCGAATCGTCGGCCCGACGCGCGGCGCGTTCGCAGCCGTGAGCGCCGTCCTGGTCAGCCATCCGCACGTGGCCGCGGTCGCCGTCGGGCTGGCCAGGTCGCTCGAGCGCGAAGGGAAGCTCTCGGCCTTCATGACCGGGTTCGCGTCGAGCGGAGAGGGGTGGTCGGGAGCAGCGGTCCGCGCGCTGGCGGCGCGGCGCCCCGTTCTGCGCAACCGTGTTCTCACGGGCCTCCCCGCCTCTCGGCTGCGCGCCCTGCCCGCCGTGGAGCTGGGGGCCCGGCTGGCCGCCCGGGCGGTCGGCGGCCGCCGACCAGGCTTCAAGCCGTACGACGCCCTCTTCACGGCGCACGACCTGGCGGTTTCGCTCCTCCCCTGGCCGCGCGAGACCACCGCGGTCTACGCCTACGAGGATGGGGCCCTGCAGACCTTCGAACGCGCACGGCGCAAAGGACTGGAGCGCATCTGGGATCTTCCGCTGCCGCACCACCTGACCATCGAGGAGATCCTGAAGGCCGAGTTCCACCGGTGGCCGGCGGCCGCGATGGGAGCACCCCACAGCGAGCCGCCGTGGAAACGGCGGCGGAAAGACGCAGAGCTGGCGCTGGCCACCAAGGTCTCGGTGGCCTCGACGTTCACCAAACAGTCGCTCGAGCGTCTGGACATCGACGCCCCCATCGCCGTCGGGGGCTACGGATTCCCCCTGGAAGAGTTTCAGCCCCGGGCCAGCGCCCCGACCGGGCCGTTCACGGTCCTCTCGGTCGGGTCCCACGACCTCCGCAAGGGGACGCCCTACCTCCTCGAAGCCTGGAGACGTGCGGCGCTCCCCGACGCCGAGCTGCACCTGGTGGGCCCGCTCCGGCTGGCCAAGGCCTTCCTCGATCCCTACGCGGGGCTTTTTCGCCACTCGGCCCACGTCCCGAAGAGCGAGCTCGGCCGTCACTACGCCGGCGCCGACCTGCTGGCGTTTCCCACGCTGGGCGATGGATTCGGGCTGGTGATCCAGGAGGCGATGTGCACGGGAACGCCGGTCGTCACCACGCCCTGCGGCGGCGGCCCCGACTGCATCACCGACGGCGTCGACGGGTGGATCGTTCCGCCGCGCGACATCGACGCGCTGGTCGACCGGTTTCGCGCCTGCGCGGCGGATCGGGACCAGACACAGGCGATCGGGCGGGCGGCCCGGGCGCGCGCCGAGCGGCTGACCTGGAGAGACGCGGGCGCGGCGATCATCCGCGGCCTGGAGCTCGAATAGTGCGCGTCCTTTACCTCAATCCGTTCTCCCAGGAGGTCAGCGGCCCCGACGAGAGTCTGCGGACGCTGCTGGGGGCGCTCATCCCCCGCGGCCTCGAGGCGCACGTCGTCCTGCCGGCGCCGGGCCCCCAGGTCCCCCGCTACGAGTCACTGGGCGCGCGGGTCCACTTCGCGCCGCTGGCGGTGTTGCGGCGCGATCTCTCCTTCGCCGCCGCCGCGTATCCCGGGCGTCTCGCGCGGAGCGCCGTGGCGATCGGGGCCCTGGCGCGTCGGGTCGGCGCCGACCTCATCCACACCAACATGGAGGTCTTGCTGGAAGGGGGTCTGGCGGCCCGCGGCTTGGGCCTCCCGCACGTCCTGCACTACCGGGGCAACACGATCGATCGACCGAAGTGGGCCTTCGATCTGCTGGTCGCGGCCTGGACCCGCGCCTCCGATCGAATCTTCTGCATCTCGGGCGCGACCGCCGAGATCTTCCGGCGACGCGGGCGTGACAGGCAGGTCGAGGTGCTCTACAACCCGATCGATCTGAACAGGTTCAGGCCCGGTCCGGCTTCAGCGGAGGTCCGCGCGGCGCTGGGTGCCGGGCCCGGGCAGCCGCTGGTGGGGACGGTCGGTCGGATTCACCCCCGCAAGGACCTGGAGACGTTCGTGCGCGCCGCCGCGCGGATCGCCGCCGGCTCCCCGGAGGCGCGGTTCGCGATCATCGGCGCGGCCGAGGCGCCGGTGGAGGAGACCTACCGCGCCCGCCTGGACGCGCTGGTCCGCGAGCTCGGCCTCGGGGGACGACTGGTCTTCGCGGGGGCGCGGCGTGACGTGCCGGAGGTGATGCGGGCGCTCGACCTCTTCCTGCTGACCTCGCGGCACGAAGGGTTCGGGCGGGTGGTGGCCGAGGCGATGGCCGCCGCCCGACCTTCGGTGGTGACCGACGAAGGCGCGCCGCCCGAGCTGGTCGAGCGTGGCGCTTACGGGCTCTGTGCCCCGGCGGGCGACGACGCGGCGTTCGCGGCGCAGGCCCTGACGCTGCTTGGCGACCCCTCCGCCGCCAGCGACCTCGGCAGGCGTGCGGCCGAAGGGGCCCGCCGGTTCGACGTCCTCTCCGTGGCCGAGCGCGTCTGGTCTCGCTACGGCGAGCTCACCCGCGGGCGCGATCCCCTCAGGCGAACCTCTGCACCCACTGTTCGAGCGCGGTGAGCGCGAACAGCTTGCGGCCCACGTCCTCGCCGCCGAGGTGACGATCGATGAGCGCGCCCAGCGCCCGGGGATCGAAATCGAGCATCGAGACGAGCGCGCCGGTCTTGAGTCGCTCGCGGATCGGCGCGGCGGCGGGCTCACGAAACCACCGATCGACCGGGATCTCGAACCCGCGCTTCGGGCGGTTGGCAATCCGCGCCCCCAGCTCCGGACCGAGCAGCCTCCGGACCAGCCGCTTGTCACGCAGCGGTCCGATCTTCTCTCCTCGTGGCAACCCCAACCCGAACTCGACCAGCTGGCGAGACAGGAAGGGGACCCGGACCTCGAGGCTGTGGGCCATCGAGATCTTGTCGGCCTTCATGAGAAGGTTGTCGATGAGCATCGTCTGGAGGTCGACGTACTGGAGCGTCTGCACGGGATCGAGCCGCAGCTCGCTGGCTTCGGCGAACATTCGTTCATACCGGGGGAGAGCGCCGTCCGGGCCCTCCCCGACCAGCGTCCGTCGCTCGTCGCCGCTGAAGATGTCGAACCAGGAGAGGTAACGCGCGGGCGCTTCGAGCGGAACCGACTCGGCGACCTTGGCCAGCCGGCGCGCGATGTTGAAGATCCCCAGGGAACGCGACGGCAAGAGGGAGGTCACGTTGAGGATCTGCGCGGTGTGCGGGGCCAGCGCGGGGCGCAATTTGCGGATGACGTCGCCCCAGAAATAACGGGCGTAGCCGCCGAAGACCTCGTCACCTCCCTCGCCGGAGAGCGCGACCTTGACGTGCCGGGCGGTCCCGCTGCAGAGATACCAGAGCGGCAGAACCGCGCTGTCGGCCAGCGGCTCCTCGAGCGCACCGACGATCGGGCCGAGATCGTCGAGGTTGGCCGGGCCCAGGTCGATCCGGATGTTCTCGTTGCCCGCCCGACGGGCGACCGCGGCGGCGAAGGAGGTCTCGTCGCCCCGATCGGACGACGAGAACCCGATCGAGAAGGTCTTGGGCGGCGCGGCGTGACGATTCGCGAAGACCGTCAGCGCGCTGGAGTCGAGCCCGCCTGAGAGAAAAAGACCGGTTGGCACGTCTGCCATGAGGTGCTGCCGGACCGAGGCGTTGAGCAGCTCACGGAGGCGTTCGAGCAGGGAGTCCGGCCGGGTGTCCTCCGTCGGAGCGGGGGCCAGGCGGTAGAAGGTCTCGACGCGTGTCTGGCCGGTCGCCAGATCGATCTCCTGCAGCGTCCCGGGCGCGAGCTTGGTGATTCCGGCGAAGGCCGTCCCCGGCGACGGAACGTAGCCGATGCGCAGGTAGGTGCGCGTGAACGTCGGATCGATCGAAAGGGCGCCTTCCCCGTCGAAGGCCAGCGCACGGATCTCGGAGGCGAAGGAGAGCTGGCGGCCGGTCCGCCGCAGATAGAGCGGCTTGATGCCGAACCCGTCGCGCGCCAGAAACAGCTTCCGGCGCCGGCGGTCGTAGAGCGCGAAGGCGAACATTCCGGCCAGTCGACTGACCAGCTCGCTGGCGCCGAGCTGCTCGTACCCGTGCACCAGGACCTCGGTGTCACTGGTCCCGCGAAAGACGTGATCGCTCACGCCGAGCCGCGAGCGGATGTCGCGGTGGTTGTAGATCTCGCCGTTGAACACCACGGCCACCGACTGGTCCTCGTTGTAGAGCGGTTGGTGGCCGGTGGGGCTCAGATCGACGATCGAGAGCCGCCGCATCCCGATCCCCAGACCACCCTCGACCAGCAGGCCTTGGTCGTCGGGGCCGCGATGTCGGATGCTCCCGGTCATCGCGGCGATCTCGTCCTCCCGGACGGCCCGGCCGTCGAAACGGATGATCCCTGCGATCCCGCACATCTCAGGAGGCCCGCGCGATCACGTCGCGGTAGACGCCGATCATCTGCTCGGCCGTGCGATCCCAGTTGAAGCGCGCGGCGTGCGCCAGCCCGCGCTCGATCAAGCTGCGTTGCAGGCCCCTGTCGGAGAGCACGGTGGCGACGTGCCAGGCCAACGCCTCGACATCCTCGGGATCGGCGGTCAGCGCGGCGTCCCCCACCACCTCGTCGAGCGACCCGGCCCGGGAACAGACGACCGGCGTCCCCGAGGCCATCGCCTCGAGCGGCGGCCAGCCGAAACCCTCGTAGAGCGAGGGGAACAGCAAGAGGTCGACCGCGTTGTAGAGGGCGGGGAGGTCGGCGTCCGGAACCATCCCCAGCTCGAGGACGCTGTCGACCACGCCGAGCCGCTCGGCCAGCGCGCGATCGCCCCCATCGAGGGGGGGACCGACCCGCGCCACCTTGACGTCGAGCCCATCCCTTCGCAACCGGCCCAGCACCCGGAGAACGCCGGGCAGATTCTTGTAGAAGCCGCGTCCGATCTGGAGCACCACGGCGCCTGACCCGAATTTGAACCGTTGCCGCAGCGCCCTTCCCCCCGATTCGTCGGGTCCGAAGTGCTGATTGAGGCCCGGATAGATGACGATCACCTTGTCGGGATCGATCCCCACGAACCGGACCAGATCCCGCTTGGTCTGAGCCGAGTCGGCCACCACGGCGGCCGCGCGCTTCATGATCTCGACCGAGAATCGAAACAGCTGCAGCGCGATCTGCGGAACCCGGGCCGCCCCGATGCGCCCGGCGGCCAGAGCCAGCAGGATGACGTCATGGCAGGTGACCACCGTGCGCCGCGCGTCCAGGCTGGCCACCAGGTAGCCTTGACCGTGGTCGACCACGTGGGTGACGTCGACGTCGAGCGTCCGCACCAAACGGGGATAGACCGCGAAGCGGCCCACGTAGCCGTCGATCTTGTTCCAGGCCCCCGACCGCGCCCGCCAGGCGTTCGGAACCACGCCCGGCGGCCGCACGCGGATGAGCTGAACCTGTCGACGGCGCAGCGCCTCACCGAGGCGCTCCGCATAGAGCCGCATGCTCGGCTGCTGCTCATCCCGATAATTGTGTAAGACCGCAACACGCAAGTTCGTCAGCCACCGGTACGGAAGGTGGCGCAGTCTAACATCAGGTTCACCGACGGCCGTGCTAGATTCCCCGCCTCCGTCTGGGCTTCGTAGATCTATAATCCGTCCGCGAAATGAACATCTTAGGAATCAACGCCTACCACGGCGACGCGTCGGTGGCTCTGGTCAAGGACGGGCAGCTGGTGGGCGCGATGGAAGAGGAGCGGCTCAATCGCCGCAAGCACTGCGCCGGCTTCCCCAGCCTGGCCGCGAAGGCGGTGCTGGACGCGGCGGGGGTCTCGCCGTCCGAGCTGGACCACGTGGCCGTGTCGCGCGATCCCAAGGCGAACCTGCACAAGAAGATCCTGTTCGCCATCCAGAAGCGCCCTTCCTTCACCAAGCTGGTGAAGGATCGCCTGGCCAACGTGGCCAAGGTGCGCGGCGTCGACGAGGCGCTGGCCGCGGCGCTGGGGGTCGAGCCGCGGGCGCTCAAGGCCAAGTTCCACGCCGTCGAGCACCACAAGTCGCACATCTCGAGCGCGTTCTTCGTCTCCCCGTTCGAGGAGGCGGCCTGCCTGTCGATCGACGGCTTCGGCGACTTCGTCTCCACCATGCGGGGCGTGGGGCGCGATCGGAAGCTGGAGATCCTCGATCGGATCGAGTTCCCGCACTCGGCGGGCCTCTTCTACACCGCCGTCACGCAGTTCATCGGCTTCCACCGCTACGGCGAGGAGTGGAAGATGATGGGGCTGGCGCCCTACGGCAAGCCGACCTACGTCGACAAGCTCCGGCAGCTCATCCATCCCGTCGACGACGGGCGGTTCGAGCTGAACCTCGACTACTTCCGGCACCACACCGAGGGGGTGGAGATGACCTGGGACGACGGGGCGCCGCAGATGGGCCTGGTCTTCTCGCCCAAGCTGGCCGATCTGCTCGGCCCCGCGCGCGACCCGGAGGATCCGGAGTTCTTCGGCAAGTGGGCCGACATCGCCCACAGCGCCCAGGTGGTCTACGAGGAGATCTTCTTCCACGTCCTCGAAGACCTGCAGCGCCGCACCGGCCTCGACAAGCTGGCGCTGGCGGGCGGCTGCGCCCTGAACTCGGTGGCCAACGGCAAGATCTTCGAGCGGACCAAGTTCCGCGAGCTGTTCGCCCAGCCGGCCGCCGGCGACGACGGCACGGCGATCGGCGCCGCCTTCTACGTCGAGCACGCCATCCTGGGCCGCCCGCGCGGCTACGTGATGCGAGACGCCTATACCGGTCTCGGCTTCGGCGACGCGGAGATTCAGGCGGCCATCGAGAAGGCGCGCGGCAACGGCTGGGACGCGCGCATCGACGTCCGTCGCCTGGAGGACGCTGACCTCTTCCGCGAGGTGGCCGGGGCGGCCGCCGCTGGCCGGGTGGTGGGGTGGTTCCAGGGGCGGATGGAGTTCGGCCCGCGCGCGCTCGGCAATCGTTCGATCGTCGCCGACCCGCGCCGCGCCGACATGAAGGACATCCTCAACAAGCGGATCAAGCACCGCGAGACCTACCGCCCGTTCGCCCCCAGCGTGCTGGAGGAGAAGGCCTCCCAGATCTTCGAGCGGGGCGAGCCCTCCCCCTTCATGATGCTGGTCTACAAGGTCCGCGAGGCCGAGCGGGCCCGCATCCCGGCGGTCACCCACGTCGACGACACCGGACGCCTGCAGACGGTCAGCGCCGCCGCCAACCCCCGCTACCACGCGCTCATCTCGGAGTTCGAGCGGCAGACCGGCGTCCCGCTGATGCTGAACACCAGCTTCAATGAGCACGAGCCGATCGTGGCGACACCGGGCGAAGCGCTGGCCTGCTACCTCAAGACCCGGATGGACGTGCTGGCGCTGGGGAACTGGGTTCTGACGCGGCCGCTTGAATGAGAACCGCAGCGGTCGCCTTCATCCTCTCGATGCTGTGCGGGACGGCGCTGACGCCGCTGGTGCGGCGGCTGGCCTACCGCTTCGGGGCGCTCGACCACGCCCGCTCGTCGCGCAAGATCCACGGACACCCCATCCCCCGCCTGGGCGGGATCGCCATCGTCATCGCCTTCTTCGCCCCGCTCACCGGCCTCCTGCTGTTCCACAGCGGGGTGGGGAGCTTCTTCGTCGCCGAACGCGAGCACGTGATCGGCCTGTTCGTGGGCGGGATTTCCATCGCGCTCCTGGGCCTCTACGACGATCTGCGGGGGGCCAACGCGGCCAAGAAATTCTCGATCCAGTTCATCGTGGCGTTCTTCATGTACCGGATGGGGTTCCGGTTCGACACCCTGGCGAACCCGTTCGGCGAGCCGATCGCGCTCGGGTGGGCGAACCTCCCCTTCACCATGCTCTGGATCGCGGGCGTCACCAACGCCATGAACCTGATCGACGGCCTCGATGGCCTGGCCGGGGGCGTGGCGCTGGTCGCCGTCGTCACGACGTTTCTCGTCTCGCTCCAGCGCGGCCACCCGCTCATGATGCTGTTCTCGGCGGCGCTGGCCGGGTCGATCGTCGGGTTTCTGTTCTACAACTTCAACCCGGCGTCGATCTTCATGGGCGACACCGGCAGCATGTTCCTGGGCTTCGTCCTGGCGACCACCGCCATGCAGACCAACCAGAAGGCCTCCACCGCGGTCGCGGTGTTGATCCCCGGCATCGCGCTGGGGCTGCCCATCATGGACACCCTGCTGGCGATCGGGCGCCGGGCCATCCGGGGACGGCCGCTGTTTCAGCCCGACAAGGAGCACATCCACCACAAGCTGATGGATCTCGGCCTGACTCATCGGCAGTCGGTGCTGGTGCTCTACGGGTTCTGCATCCTCCTCGGTGCGGTCGCGCATGGTGCTGACCTACTCGAACAGCCTCCAGGCGGCGCTCCTGCTGGTCGTGCTCATGCTGGTGGCGTTCTTCTTTCTGCGCTCTCTCGGCTACGTGCGCTTCGCTGGAATCCAAGGCTCGGCGGGCGACCGGAAGCGGAACCGCGCGATGCGCGCCACGCTGCAGCCGCTCGGTCGCCAGCTGCGGCAAGTCCGCGTGCCCGCCGAGATGTGGCCGGCGGTCATCGAGGCCGCCACGGCCCTGGGCGCCATCGCGGTGAGATTGCACACCGATCCTCCGCGGACGGCGGAGACGCCCGTCCCCGCGTTCGCTCACGGACCGTCGGACGACGAGGTCTCGACACCGCTGTTTCGGCATCGTTTCACCGTCCCGGGTGGCAAGGGGACCGTTCGGACGCTGGAGCTCGGGTGGTCGGACGGTCGCCGCGAGATCGACCGGGACACCGAGATCGCCGCGGAGATCTTCTGCGAGCACCTGGGCGAAGCGCTGGACCTGGCCCACAGCGTCGCCCTCTCCAGCGTCCCCACCCCGACCGCCATCCCGCGGCAGTAGCCGCGCTCAGCCTGCGGTTCGCGCGAGCGAGACGTCCGGCTCGGGGCAGGTGAACGGCACCTCGCATTCGAGCAGCCGCAGATCGTGCGCCAGCAGGATCTCGAGGACGGATTCGAACTTGACCCGAGGCCCCCGCCCGATCGCGCGCTTGAGCTTGCCGCTGTTGCCCACGATCGGGACCTGCTCGCTGCGACGGACCAGGGTGTTGTCGACCCGAACGTATCTCTCCCAGTCGAGGCCCACCAGAGCAAACGCCTTGGTGACCAGCTCACGCACCGTGTGCCCCTCGCCGGTGGCGATGACGAAATCGTCCGGCGCCTGGTGGTCGAGGAGCGCGATCGACAGCGCCGCGTACTCCGGCGCGTAGCCCCAGTCTCGAACCGTCTCCAGATTTCCGAGCGAGAGGTGATCGGCCTTGCCGGCCACAATTTCGGCCACCCCGCGGGTCACCTTGCGGAAGACGAATTCGGGGGAGCGCCGCCGCGACTCGTTGGTGAAGAAGACCGCGTTGCTGGCGAACTGCTTGTACTGGGCCCGGTAGGCCCGCACCGTGTGATAGGCGAACGCCTTGGCGATCCCGTAGGGGTTCAGCGGCCGGATGGGAGCGCCTTCGTCCTGGGGCGAGCTCTCCGCGCCCGCGAACAGCTCGCTCGAGCCGGCCTGCAGAACCCGACAGTCGGGCACCGCCCGGCGCACGGCCTCCAGGAGGCGAATCACCCCCAGCCCGGTGTACTGCGCCGTCAGGATCGGCTGCGTCCAGGAGGCCGGGATGAAGCTCTGCGCGCCGAAGTTGAAGATGCGCTCCGGACGCACCTCTTCCAGGATGGAGAGCAGCGAGTACTCGTCGAGCAGGTCGCCCGTCACCGGCCGATACGGGAGCTCACGGGCATGGCCGCTGCGGCCGATCGTCGATTGCCGGACCAGTCCCCAGACGGAATCGCCACGCTGCGCGAGCTGTTCGGCGACGTAGTACCCGAGTTGACCCGTGACTCCAGTGACGAGGGCAGTCCCCATCCCGCGGACTCTAGGTCGTCGCTTTCTGCTGATCCGCCGGGGCGTTTCCGTACGTGTAACCGTAGCGGTAGTAGTTCCGGTAGTAATACTCGTACCCGTAGGCCGGGTTGGAGAAGTCGATGGCGTTGACCACCACGCCGAACAGCCGCGCCTTGGCGGTCGCCAGCTGACGGCGCGCGTGCATCGCCGCCTCCCGCGTGGTCTCACCGGCCTTGATGACCAGCACCACCCCGTCGGCGAGGTTCCCCAGCACGGCCGGATCGGTCACCGCCGAGGTGGGAGGCGAGTCGAGGATGATGCGATCGTAGAGCTTGGCCAGGTCGGCCAGCACGGCGGCGAACCGCTCGGTGTGCAACAGCTCCGAGGGATTGGGGGGGACGGGGCCGCAGGGGAGGACGTCGAGGTTCGGCACGTCCGTGTGCTTGATGGCCTCGTCCAGCGTCGCCTTCCCCACGATCACGGTGGAGATCCCGGTCTGGTTGGGCACCCCGAACGAGCGGTGGAGCCGGGGGCGCCGCATGTCGGTGTCGACGATCAGGACGCGACCGCCCGCCTCGGCCATCGTGACGCCCAGGTTGATCGCGGTGGTGGTCTTCCCCTCCTGGGGGCTCGGGCTGGTCACGACCATCGTCTTCAGCGGTCGGTCGGGTGACATGAAGAGGATGTTGGTCCGGATGGACCGGCAGCACTCGGCCGCCACCGACTTCGGGTCGAGGAAGACCCCGAGATCGCGCTCGCGCAGGTTGTCCCCCTGCTGCAGCGCCTCGGCGCCGGGCGACGTGCCGATGACCGGGACCAGGCCCAAGACCGGCGTCCCCAGGAACTGTTCGACGTCCTGCTGGGTCTTGAGCGTGTTGTCCAGCGCCTCGATGGCGAACGCCAGATCCGATCCCCGTCCCGAGCCCGATCATCAACCCCAGGAGCAGATTCTGCACCGGCTTCGGCCGCACCGGGATGCTCGGAACGATCGCCCGCTCGAGCACGCGAACGTTGTTCGTCTTCATCGGGCCGGTGATGTCGATCTCCTTCTGGCGGGTCGCAATGATCCCGTACATCTTGTCTTCCTGCTCGGCCGAGCGCTGGAGCGGCTTGTACTCGACCTCGATCTTCGACAGCTCGATCGCTTCCTTCTTCTGCTGCTCCATCAGGATCTTGAGCGACCGCTCGTTGTCGAGCAGCTCCTGGTAGCTCTTCTCGAAGGTCGCCAGCACGCCGTCGATCTCTTGCTCGTAGGCGGACTTGATCGAGTCCATCTCACCCTGAAGAGACTTCATCTTCGGGTGGCTCGGGCCGTAGCGCGAGGAGATGTCCGCGTACTCCCTGTTCAACTGGATGTAAGAGTCGCGCAGCTTTTCGATCGTCGACTTCTCGCGAATCTCCGGCAGGTTTGCCTCGTCGGCGATGTTGTCGCGCGCGCGCTCGATCATCTTCCGCTTGGCGTCCATCTCGAGCAACCTGATGTGCAGGTCGGTGAGCTTGGCGTTCACGCTGGCCAGGTTCTGGCTGAGCATGCTCTGCTTGTCGTCCAGGCTGACCGCCAGCAGATTGCGATCCTTCTTGTAGCGGTAGAGCTTGAGCTCCGACTCCTCGAGCTGCCGCTTGAGCTCCGACTCTTGCTCGGCCAGCCAGGCCATCGCCGAGCGTGCCCCTTCCAGCTTGTAGTCGAGGTTGTACTCGATGTACGTGTCCGCGATGGTGTTGGCGATCAGGGCCGCTCGCTGGGGCTTTCGATCTTCGACCGTGATGAGCGCCAGGCGAGACTCCTTGAGCGGCTTGACCGCGATCTGCGCCGCAATCGTTCGCCCGAGCGCCGCGAGATCACGGGTGGGTCCGACGACGGCGGCGTAGTCCGGGTCGTACTGCAACCCCAGCTTCTCCGCGGCGCGCTGCCCCACGCTGGTCGACTGGATGATCCGGTACTGGGTCTCGTAGAACTCCTTGTTCGCCCAGAAGGTCCCCGTCCCGAGCTCGACGACGTCCTTCGCCCCGGGCAGGACCTGCGGGGCCATCGGTTCGATGATCACCTGGCAGGTCGACTCGTAGACCTTGGGCTGCCGGTAGGTGTAGACGAACGCGATCACCGTCGCCACGATCATCGCCAGGACCACGAAGGGCCAGCGCTTGCGGATCGTCCGCCAATAGGCGCGGAGATCGATCTTGGAGCCGGCGCTCTCGCCGGCCAATTCGTCGGCTGTAAGATCGGGCGGGGGACTCACGGCGGCACTTTATAGCATCGCCGTCGGTCTCGCAAACGCCAGGGCCGTCCCGGCTGGCAGGCTCAACCATGGGGCCGGGGGGCGCGTCGAGCGGCGTCCCGGGTGGCGCGCGCGACAAAGTTTGCCGTCTCTCCGAGGGACGCGATAGACACTGCCTCTTCACGTGGACGTCCTGTTCGACACCTACGCCTTCCGTATGCAACGCGTCGGCGGCATCTCGCGGTACTTCTCGGAGTTGATTCGGCGCCTCCCTTCTTTCGGAGTCTCGCCTCGGTTGTTCATGCCCCTGGTCGACAACGAGCACGCCGCCCGGGCGGGGCTCTCCTTCGGCTGGCCGAGCGGAGGTCTGGCCGGTCACCAGATGCTCCGGAGAGCCGCCCACGCCACCCTCAAGCGCACGGATGATCTCCTGCGGTTGGCCGGCCGCTACGACATTCTCCATCGGACCTACTACGCCGACGCCAGGCCGGTCCGGCGACCGTCAGCCTGCACGATCGTCGACATGATCCCTGATCTCTTCCCGCAGCTCTTCGCCCAGAACCCGCACCTGGCCAAACGGCGTGTCGTCGAGGCCTCTGATCTCATCCTCTCCATCTCCGAGTGCACCAGCCGCGACATCGTGGCGGTGTACGGCACCGATCGGACCAAGATCGTGACCACGCCGCTGGGGATCGACCCGGCGGAGTTCATTTCGCCGCCGGACACCAGCAACCCGTTTCGGCCGCCTTACGTCCTGTTCGTGGGCCAGCGGGCCGGATACAAGAACTTCCAGCGCTTCGTGGCGGCCCTGCAGCCAATCTTGGCCCGACATCCGGCGCTCTCGCTGGCCGTCGTCGGTGGACCGATGAACGACGCAGAGACCGACCTGCTCGCCAACACCGTCACGCTGGCCCGGGTCCGTCAGGCCAACGTCTCGGACTCCGCGCTCCCCCGGATCTACCGAGAGGCGGAGCTGTTCGTGTTTCCCTCCGAGTACGAAGGGTTCGGGATCCCCCTGCTCGAGGCGTTCGCCTCCGGATGCCCCGTGGCGGCCAGCCGCGCCAGCTGTTTCCCGGAGGTGGGCGGAGAGGCGATCGAGTACTTCGATCCCCGCTCCATCGACGAGATGTCGCACGCGCTCGATCGCGTCCTGACCTCTTCGTCGCGTGCCTCCGCGCTGCGCGCTCTCGGGGCCGAGCGGGTGAAGCTGTTTCCTTGGACCCGGACGGTCGAGAAGACGGCCGAGGCCTACCGCCGTCTGACCTGACCGCGCTTTTCACCCGGCGAAGAGCGGATAGCTGCGATCGCGGGCGGCGATCACCACCGGGTCGAGCGGCCAGGCGATCCCGAAGGCCGGATCGTCGTAGCGCACGCCGCGCGCGGACTCGGGGTGGTGAAACTCCGAGATCTCGTAGTGGACCCGGGTCTCATCGGCCAGCGTGATGAACCCGTGCGCGCACCCCTGGGGGATGAAGAGCGCCTCCAGCCCGGCGGCGGTCAGCGTGGCGCCGACCCACTGGCGGTAGGTCGGCGAGCCCGGACGCAGATCCACGGCGACGTCGTAGATGGAGCCGCTCAGACAGGAGACGATCTTGTTCTCCTGGTGGGGAGCGATCTGGTAGTGCATCCCGCGCAGCGTCCCCCGAAGCCGGTTGTACGAGAGGCTGCGCTGGACGACCTTCGGATCCAGCCCCTGGGCCGCCAGCTCGTTCGGGCAGTACAGGCGAGCGAAGAAGCCGCGCTCGTCCTCGAAGCGCTCCGGCCTGATCAAGAAGGCCCCCTCGATGCCCGTTGCGGTGAAGATCATGCCGGTCGCCGGACTCTAGACCATCCGGACCTCAGACGATCCGGACCTCGGGCACCGGGATGATGAACTTCCCGCCCTTGCGGCGGTACTCCGCCTGCTGCTTGAGGATCTCGTCGGCGAAGTTCCAGGTGAGCAGCAGGGTGAAGTCCGGCATCTGCTCGGCGAGCCGTTCGGGCGGCACGATGGGAATGCCGACCCCCGGCATGAAACGCCCCTGCTTGTAGGTGCTGCGGTCGGCGACGAAGTCGAGGGTCTCTCGCCCGATCCCGAAGGTGTTGAGGAGGGTGCTCCCCTTGGCCGCCGCCCCGTAGGCGGCGATCCGCCGCCCCTCGGACTTGAGCCTGGCCAGGAGCGCGCGCAGGTCGGCCTTCAGATCGAGGACGCGCTGCGCGAACCCGCGGTAGAACGCGGCCGTCTTCATGCCTCGCTTCGTCTCCTCTTCGAGGAGCGCCGCCACCGACGGGTCGGGGGCGCGAGGGGCCTCGGCGCGGGCCACTTGCAAGAGGAGCGAGCCGCCGTGAATCGCCAGCCGTTCGACCTGGATCGCCTTGAGCCCGCTCCGGGCGAACAGGTGGTCGAGGGCGGCCAGCGAGAAGTAGCAGAGGTGCTCGTGATAGATCGTGTCGAATTCGCAGTGGTCGATCATGTCGCCCAGGTAGGGGAACTCCAGGACCGCCACCCCGTCGTCCGACAGAAGCTGGCGGATCCCGGCCACGAACCCTCTCAGATCGGCGACGTGCGCCAGCACGTTGTTGGCGTGCAGCACGTCGGCGCGCTTTCCCTCGGCCGCCAGGCGCGCGGCCAGCGGCTGCCCGAAGAACTCGACGACGGTGGGGATTCCGCGCTCCTCGATCGCCACCCGGGCCACGTTCCGCGCCGGCTCGATGCCCAGCACGGGAACGCCGGCCTGCTTGTAGTACTGCAGGAGATACCCGTCGTTGCTGGCGATCTCCACCGCCAGCGCGTCGGGGCCGAGCTTGCGGCCGGCGACCAGGCGACCGACCAGCTCGCGGGCGTGGGCCAGCATGGTGTCCGAGAAGGAGGAGAAGTAGAGGTACTCGCTGAAGAGCTGATCCGGCGGGACCGTCTCGGTGATCTGCACGAGCGCGCAGGCGCCGCAGAACACCAGATCCAGCGGATAGCGGAGCTCCGCGGCGCCGTCCTGGACGGTCGGCAGCGAGTTCGCCAGCGGCGTCGTTCCGAGGTCGAGGACCAGCTCGAGGTCGGTCGAACCACAGGATCGACAGGCCGTCTCTCGGCTCACGCCCTGCTCCCGGGTGACTGGAAGAAGTCGCGGTACCAGGCGATCGTCCGCCCCAGCCCCTCGTCCAGGGAGAACTGCGGCGTCCAGCCGAGGTCCCGTCGGGCGGCGGCCGCCGACAGGTACTGATGGCCGATCTCGTGGGTGGCTTCGTTCTTGATGTCGGCCTCCAGGCTGGAGCCCATCACCTTGGAGATCTTCTCCACCAGCTCACGGACCGTCACCTGGGTCTCGTTGGAGAAGTTGAAGGCGCGCCCCTTGAGCGAGGGATCCGCGGCCAGCTTCTCCGCCAGCAGCATGTAGGCGATGGCGCCGTCCTCGACGTAGAAATAGTCGCGGATGTTGCTCCCGTCCGAACGGATCACCGGCCGCTGGCCTCGCAAGATCGAGCGGATCGTGCCCGGAACGATCCGGTTCCAGTTGAGATCGCCCCCGCCGAAGAAATTTCCGCAGCGGGTGATGACGACCGGCGCGCCGTAGGTCACGGCGTAGGCCTGCGCGATGAGATCCGCACACGACTTGCTCACGTCGTAGGGGTGCCGCCCCACGAGCGGCGTCTCCTCGGTGTAAGGCAGCACGCGGCTGTCGCCGTACGCCTTGTCCGAGGAGGCGAGGACGATCTGCTTCACCTTCGGGCTGCGCCGGCAGGCCTCCAGCAGACACCAGGTCCCCGCGATGTTCGCCTCCAGCGTGGAGACGGGATTGCGATTGGCGATGGTCACGATCGTCTGTGCGGCGAGGTGGATGACGACCTCGATCTCGAACTCCCCCAGGATGCGTTCGAGCGTGGCCTGATCCCGGACGTCGCCGCGAACCGACTTCACGCGCTCGATCTGCTTCGAGCGCACCAGCTCACTTTGGGGAACCCAGTCGCGCACCAGGCAGACCACGTCGGCGCCGGCCTCCACCAGCCGCTTGACCAGCCAGGCACCGACCAGCCCCGTCGCGCCGGTGACCAGCGTCGGGCGATCCAGCCAGAACCCCTTGGAGGCGGTCACGCCCATCACGCCCACACCTTCCAGGGGGCGTGCCCCGACGACCAGAGCTCGTTCAACAGATTGTACTCGCGCAACGTGTCCATCGGCTGCCAGAACCCCCCATGTTCGTAAGCGCCCAGCTGCCCCTCACGGGCGAGCCGGCGCATCGGCTCCTGTTCGAGCACGGTCTCCGGACCGGTCGACAGGAACTCCCAGATCCGGCGCGCGTCGAAGACGAAGAAGCCGCCGTTGATGAATCCCCCGCTGGTCTGGGGCTTCTCGTTGAACTCGGAGACCGCGCCCGCGGTGATCGCCAGCTCGCCGAAGCGCCCCGGGGGGCGCACCGCGGTGATGGTGGCGATCTTTCCGTGGCCCCGATGGAACGACACCAGGGAGCCGATGTCGACGTTGGCGACACCGTCTCCATAGGTGCACATCACCAGATCGTCATCGTCGACGTAACGTCGAATGGCCGCCAGGCGCCCGCCCGTCATGGTCGCCTCGCCGGTGTCGGCCAACGTGATTCGCCAGTCTTCATGTAACGAGCCGCCCAAAAATTCAGTGGAGCCGCCCGGTCCCAGCGTAACCCGGAGATCGGAGCTCATCGACCGATAGTTGAGGAAAAACTCCTTGATCAGCCACCCCTTGTAGCCGAGGCAGAGCACGAAGTCCTTGAACCCATGGTGGGCGTAGCCCTTCATGATGTGCCAGAGAATCGGCCGGCCTCCGATCGGCAAGAGCGGCTTGGGGAGGTTCTCGTTGGCGTCGCGGATCCGCGTGCCCATCCCGCCGCACAGAATCACGACTTTCATAGGGGGAGCCTTATATCTTGCGTCTCGATCCAAGGGAAGATCTGGCGCCCCCACGGGCGCCCGTGCCATAAGCGGGCACAGGCGATGCGGGTGCTCGTCACAGGAGCGGGAGGGTTCATCGGCTCCGAGGTCGTCGGGCAGCTGGTTGGTCTGGGCCACGACGTGCTGGCGGTCGATCGCGAGGCGGCGCTGGCGAGGCGGGTGGCGGGTTGGCCCTCAGGGGTGTCGACCGCGGCCGCCGATCTGAGCGACGCGGAGCGGGTCCGCTCCTTGCTCGCGGAGGCTCGACCCGAAGCGATCGTTCACCTCGCCTGGTACGCGAACCCGGTCGACTATCTGGTCTCGCCCGCGAACCTGGCCTCGCTCAGCATGACGACGGCTCTGGTCGAGGCCGCGCTGGCGCTCGGTTGTCGGAAGATCGTCGCTGCGGGGACCTGCGTCGAGTACGCCAACCGGGATCGCCGCATCAACGAGCAGGACCCGGCCGGTCCCCAGACGCTCTACGGTGCCTGCAAGCACGCCGCTTGGTTGGTCTGCCGCGCCCTGGCGGCCGCCGCCGGTGGCGAGCTCGCCTGGGGCCGCATCTTCCACCTGCACGGTCCCGGCGAGGATCCCCGGCGCCTCATCCCCTGGGTGGCGGGCGAGCTCCGTTCGGGAAGACCCGTGGAGCTCACGGACGGAACCCAGGTCCGCGATCATCTTCATCTCTCCGACGTCGCGTCGGGGCTGATCTCCTTGCTGGCGCCGGGAGCCGCCGGCGCCTACAACGTCTGCTCGGGGGAGCCGGTCAGCTTGAGGCGCGTGCTGGAGACCGTCGGCGAGCTGGTGGGCGGCCGAGAGTTGCTCCGCTTCGGGGCGCGCCCGCAGCGTCCGGGCGAGATCATGTTCCTGGCCGGCGACTCCAGCCGCCTGCGAGCGCTCGGCTGGGCGCCCCGGTTCGGCCTCGAGGACGGGCTCGCGGACGCCATTCACGCCGGCCAGCGCACTGGCTGAAGGCCAATCAAGACCGACCGAGCGCCGCGCGGTAGGCCGCGACCGTCTCGGCGCCGCACCGCGACCAGCTGAACAGCGCGGCGCGCGCCCGGGCACGGGCGGCCAAGGTCCAACGCAGCTCCGCGTCTCGCCAGAGCGTCAGCATCGCCTGGCAGAGCGCGTCGGCGTCGGTGGGCGAGACCATCAGCCCCGCGTCGCCGACCACTTCCGGCAGTGAGGACGTGTTCGAGGTGATGACGGGAACTCCGCACTGCATCGCTTCCAGCGGCGGCAGGCCGAAGCCCTCGTACAGCGACGGGTAGACGAACATCAGCGCGCGCGAATAGATGGGCGCCAGATCGCGATCGGGAACGAAGCCGGTGACCGTGACGCGATCGCGGATGTTCCCCAACCTGCTCAGCTCCTCGAAGATGGCCTCCATCTTCCAGCCGCGCGTCCCCACCAGCACCAGCCGCATCTCCCCGATCTGTCCCTCCGCGACGAGCCTGGCGTAACAGCGCACGACCTGGGCGATGTTCTTCCGTGGCTCGAGGGTGCTCAAGGTCAAGGCGTAAGGCTCGTCGGGGAGGCCGTACTTTCGCCGCAGCTCGGGCCACCGCTCAGGCGCGTCGTCGGGGTGAAAATGCGCCGCGGCCCCCAGATGGGTGACCCGGACCTTGTGGGGATCGAGATCGGGCCGGTGGTTCAAGAGGTCCGCACGGGTCGCTTCCGAGATGCAGAGAGCCCAGTCGTCGGGCGTGAGCGAGGCCAGCGCCCGCCGGAGACCCTCGACGCCCGACTCGAACAGATCGGGACGGTGGACCGGAATCAGGTCATAGACGGTGAGGACCCGACGCACACCGGCGGGGACGCTGCTCTGCTCGGGCAGCGCGTGGAAAGGCGAATGGAACAGCTCGCAGGAGGCCCACTCGCGCCGGTCGACCTCGGGGAGGCGACGCGCCGCCTCCGAAATTGCCCGATACAGCCCCCCACGAACGACCCGCCCCACCCCCCAGGCCCGCCCGCGCGCATTGGTCAGCCGGTTCTGGGCAGCGTCGAAGAGCACGCGCAGCGGCGAGGGTCGAAACGGAACCTCCCTCAACATCGGCTGCGCTTGCTGATACGCGCCGCAGGCCGCGGGGGCCGTGGTGGCGCAGAAGCGCAACGAGAGTCGCTGGTGCTGAGCGAGCTGGAGGGCGACGTTTTCGACGACCCGGAAGACGCCGGTCCGCGATCTCTCCGAGCGGTGACCGAGGCCCAGAACCGCGATGTCGTAAAGAACGTTCACTTTGAATTCTGACTCGACGCTCTTCGCCCCATTCGATGCACCAGTCGGAGCAGGCGCTGTCCGCCTCGCTCCTGCGACAGCCGGCGCCGGAACGCGCTGCTGTTCGTCCATTCGTAGAACCGATATTCGGTGGAATTGGCCAGCGGCTCGACGCTCTTTCCGACCATGCCGGCAAAGCGCGCCGCAACCTCTCGCCAGCGATCGATGACCTCCGGCCGCGCCGGCCGCCCCGCGGCGGACGCGCTGACCAGCTCATGCGCCATCCATGAGTTCGCCAGATGCCGAACGAACTCGACTCCATAGAGCTCCAGGGCCCGCCGCACGCCCGGATCGCCCAGCATGTTCTGGGCGAGAAACGTGCTGTACGCGGAGAGGGCGCCCAGAAAGATCGCCGAGTCGGTCAGATGAGAGGCGCTGGCTGGGTGCAGACGGTAGGAGAAGCTCTGCTCCTTGAGGATCTGAATGGGCGCGCCTCGGGCCAGAGACAACCAAAGCGCGTCATCGGCAAACAGCAGCCGGGAAAACATGGGGAAGCCCCCCACCCGCCTGTACTCATCAAACCGAATGACGTATCCCGTCCCGAACGAATCGCGGATGTTGGCCAGCCGACCGGCCAGGAAATCCCCCGCCGTCTCCTGAGAGGCCATCGGTCGGCAGGCGCGGATCGTCTCGCCCTGGGCGTCGATGAGCCTGAAGTGAGACAACAGCAAGCAAAGGTTTTCTCGGGCGGCGATCGCTCCATTCGCCAGCCTGACGAACTCCGGTTCGAGCTCGTCATCGTGGCCCACGACCGTGATGAACGGGCCGGTGCTCGGGAGGTCCACGATTCGTCGCCAGTTCTCCTCGATGGGCAGCAGCCGCGACGATCCCACGACACGACGGGATATCCTTTCGGGCAACTCCAGAAGAGCTTCCAGACAACCATCCGTGCTCTGGTTGTCCAGGACGATCACCTCGAACGAACCGGGTTCCGCGTCCTGCCGCGCGAGGCTCTGGATGCAGCGTCGAAAATACTCCCCGCCGTTATAGACAGGAATGATCACGGAGATCATGACGACCCCTTGGCCCGTGCTCTCATTCGATGAATGTCGACGGCGCGTTCCGCGCTTCGTCCAGGCCGGAGACCGAGGTCAGGACCGGGCCAGGCACGCCATCCCACGCCTGGGCCGGAGCGGGTGCCGGTTGCGGGTCCCTCGCGATGAAGGTCATCCGTTCAGCGGACCACACCAACCGCTATTCCGAGAGGCTTTTCCTTCCCGATGTACTCCGCGATCGGGGAGACGAGTCCCCCCTTCACGACGTCAAGCCAGGCGCGTTCGACGCCATCACAGGCGATCGTGTCGTGAAAAACGAACACCGTACCCGGCTTCGAGAAGGCCAGAACAAGCCTGATGTCGGCCCACACTCCCTCGTACGAATGGTCACCATCGACGAAAGCCACGTCCACGGTTTCGCGGAGGTTGTCCACCAGAAATCGGCGAGCCTCGGCCGAATGGCTGTCACCGACAAAGCGCGTAAGGTTCGGGATCCCGGACATGTTGTTTGGCTGCTCCTTTGCCCTGGCATGACAACCATCATCCAAGGCAACGACGCGCCCAAAACCAACCTGCTCATAGAGAAACCGGCAACTTCCGCCACTGCCGGACCCGATCTCCAAATACGTTTGTATCGGCTTCTGTTTCTTCAATGCCAGGCACAACGCCGCGAATTCGTCGGGATTCTGCTGAAGGTGGAGCCCGCCCTCCAGCGTGTAGCCATTTCCGAAATGGCCGATACTGTCGGTCCCCGCGGCTCTGACCAGCTCCCGCGTCGAGGCAAAGTCGGGTTCGCGACGAGCGGTCTCTAGATTCTCCATCGAACGCAACGCTCTCACGCGCGCTCGAACGACTCGGTGTTTCAGGGCCTCCGGACTGAAATAGCGGCCCGCCCGTTTGATGACCTTGGAAGCACTCTGGTAATCAAGCATGATTCCGTTTCCTAACTCGAATTGAAGAAGACGTCCCGTTAACTACCCTGGACCGCATACATTGCTTCGAAGAAAGCCGGCTGAACCGGCGTGGGCCGGAGGAACAGCTGCCGCCAGTGCGTAGGCACCGGATAGTCGGAGTGCCGCACGCGTAGGTTGTCATAATCGTTACGGCTCTCGAACCATTGCTTCGAGTAAAAGAAGCGACGCGTGACCCGATCGATCAATTGAAAATATCTCTCGATCTGAGCCATCGTCATCTCGTGGAGAGACGAAATGTTGATGAACAGGTCGACACTCTTCTCGGGCAACATGGCGGCCTGATGCGGAAGCAGGAACACGATGTCCGCGGCGGCAAATTCCGACTCGACCTCGGCAAATGACTTGAAACATCGAAACCGGAAGATCCGCCTGTCTTTGAACAGCTCGGACAGATAGCGCTGTGAGACGTAGAGTGCCGGCGGAATGTCCACGATTATGTATTTCGTCCGCCTGAGGGCGCTCAGGAATACGAACGCGTTTCGTCCGTAGCCCGCCCCGAGCTCGCAGATCGTCGTCGCTTGGCCTCGCCCATCCTTGAAGTGCTCGCGAATCGCGTTGTATTCGAGGACGGAGTTCGCCAAATCCTGCGAAATCAGTTTGCCTCCGAAGTGGATGGAGAAGGGATTGCCGAGGCTAGGCTCGGCGATCCGTCCCAAGAGACCCTCGGGATCGCGCTCGCGCACGAAGGCCCACAACATTCTGGTGAAGATGGTCATCTGAATCTGAAGCTGCCGTGGGATCGGCACGCTGTCGTCGAAAAGTGGCTGCTCGAGCAGAATCGCTGGCCAGTTCCGAAGGCGGGTCGCCCTGGCCAGCCCCTGAAACTGCTCGTGTTTCCAGTTGATGATCCAGGTGAAGTAGTTCTTCGCGAGGGTCCTCTTCAGATTGTCGAAGCCATGCTCGATCAGATCCGCATTGTTGCGTTCGTTGTACGATTCCCAGAATTTCGACGGGTGAAATACTGGATCGTTCTGGCGAAGACACTCCAACATCGGGTCCAAGACATCAGCCAACTCGGCCAATCTCGGCGGTTCAATCAAGGTCGCGCTCGTCAAAATGACACAATCTCGGGGGGTTAAGCCGGCGCCCGTTCGATCCGAGCGCACGACGACTGGTACTGAAGAAACCCCAAAATATATCTTCTGAGGGGGGGCCTGTCCATAGGCGCGACGCTCCGCAGCGGCGTCCCCGGAGGCAGGCGCTCGAGGGGCGACGACTCACGGACGTCACGGGCGACGCTTCAAGGAGTGGTCTTCCGCGCATCGAGCTGGCGCTCCGGCGACCGCACGGACCGGTGCCCCAATCGGTCGGCCCGAACTTGAACTTTCCCCCGAAACTGCGTAGATATTTGGCGGTGGTCAGGCGTCATTTTGCCAGACGCGGTCCTCCATTTCGATCTCTCGTCCAGCGTCGGGCGCGTCCTTCAGCGCCGCTGTTGCCGACCCTCCGGGTGCGCTGAGGACTGACGATGCGCGACTGTTGTGTTGCCCATCTCGTTAGAAAGCAGAACGGCGTCGAAGTCTTCCGCCGGTACCTGGCCTCGTATCGAGAGAACCCCGCTGGCGTGGATCACGATCACGTCATCATCTTCAAGGGCTTTGGTGGCCGAACGGACCTCGTCGACTACGAACGTGAATTGCAGGGAACCACATATCGGACCTGCTTCGTTGACGATACGGGATTGGACATTGGCTCTTACATGAAGGTGCTTCGCGAACATCATTACAGCTACTATTGCTTTACCAACTCTTACAGTCGAGTCCTGCACTCTGGATGGCTGTACAAGCTTCGCTCCGCAATAGCGCCCGCAAGTGTCGGGCTGGTTGGAAGCTCGGCGTCCTGTGGAAGCATTGCTTCCTACACTCAGTTCCAGGCAGGGCTGCCCAGCGCCTACGATGGATACATTCTCGACGACCCCTACGCGCTTCCGAAGGCGGAGCCATCTCGGGTCTATCGGCCGACGCTCCGGTTTAGGGCCGGCGCGCTGAGACGTCGTTGGGCCGTCCGCTTGGGGTTGCGAGATCCGGAGCGAGACCGGCCGGTCCTGGAACAGTTCGACCCGTTTCCCGTCTACCACATCCGCAGCAACAGTTTCATGGTGCGAGGAGACGTGCTTGCTCGTCTGCCGCGGCCAAAGATTCGGGACAAGTCGGACGCGTTCAGATTCGAGAGCGGCAAGAAGAGCCTTACGAATCGTGTCTACGAGATGGGCCTGGCGGTGGTGGTTGTCGGCCAAGATGGCCGGACCTACGAGAAGGACCGATGGCACGAGAGCAACACCTTTTGGCAGCGGGATCAGGGCAACTTGCTGGTGGCAGACAACCAGTCCGATAAATACGCGGAGGGCAGCGACCGGATCCGAACGTTCTGTTCGCGATTCGCCTGGCGCGAATTTGCCGATCCGGTTCTTCGAGAGTCGAAGGCCGAGGCCTTCAGTCCGACCCGCTGACGACATCCGCGGTCGGAACGAACTGAGGCATTTCGGTCGTCGTCCACTCTAGGAGGGGACGAATCACGCCGGGCATGTGGCCGACAAAGTCTCCGCGGGCGGTGTTGCCATCCGCTTTGTCCACGATCTGGAAGGCGATGGCTTCGGGCTCGTTGACGTGAACGATGACGGGATCGATCGTCGAAATCGCCGCCGTCACGATGATGGTGCCATCGGCAAAGAAGTTCCCCGGAATGTGCGCGGTCACGCGATACGAACCGGGAGGCCTTGGTCGCCGCCTCCAGGTGGGGGTCATCTCCTGGACAACGAAAATGCAGGTTCCGTCCTCGTTGAACAAGTGCAGATTCGGGACGAGCACCCGTCCCCCGACCTTCACGTCGAAGTCCATTTCGAGGGCGATCGCATCGCGGACATCGATGGTCTCGCTGATCTGGCCATCGGCCGTTCTCACGCGGACAGCGCGGAGTCGCACGACCTCGTTCCCCGGCGCTCGCGAGATGTCGGGCCACTCTCGGACCGCAGCCGTTCCCAGCCCAGAACGCAGGTAGGAGGTCACGACCTGTGAGGGCGGTCCATCCTCTTCCAGGCGTCCGCCGTCCAGCAAGATCACCCGCTCGCAGAGACGCGTGATGGCAGGCATGCTGTGCGAGACGAAAAACACGGTGCGGCCGTTCTTTCCGACCGACTCCATCTTGTTGAGGCACTTCCTCTGAAAGGAGGCGTCGCCCACCGCCAGGACCTCATCGACCAGAAGAATCTCTGGCTCGAGATGTGCCGCCACCGAGAAGGCCAAGCGCATGTACATGCCGCTCGAGTAGTGCTTCACGGTCGTATCCAGGAATTTCTCGATTTCAGCGAAGGCGACGATCTCGTCGAAGCGACGGCGAATCTCGTCCCGCTTCATCCCGAGGATCGCTCCGTTGAGAAAGACGTTCTCTCGCCCGGTAAGCTCGGGGTGAAATCCTGTGCCGACCTCCAGCAGGCTCGCGACCCGGCCGCGAAGAGTTATTCGCCCGCTGGTTGGCTCGGTGATCCGGGAGAGAATCTTGAGCAGCGTGCTCTTGCCGGCGCCATTTCGGCCGATGAGCCCGACCACCTCGCCCGATCTCACGTCGAAGGAGATGTCACGAAGCGCCCAGAACATCTCGGGTTCGCTCCTCGGTCCCGCCCGGAGGCTGGCCGCCAGGCGCAGCGGGGCCGAGACGACCCGCGCGATCGAGTCGCGCATCGACTTGTACTTCTCGGTCTTCCCCAGCTTGTAACTCTTGCCGACGCCGCCGGCCTCGATCGCCAACGCGTTCATCAGACCAGATCCGCGAAGTTGCGTTCCATCCGCCTGAAGTATCCGAGCCCCAGGACGAACAGGACGATCGTCGACGCCACGGACACGGCAACCATGGCTCCGCTCCCGTTCCATTTCCCGAAGAGCGCCCAGCGAAATCCGTCGACCACCCCAACCATGGGGTTGAGACCATAAAGCAGTCGCCAACGTTGGGGGATGAGGCTGCTGGGGTAGACGATTGGCGTCGCGAACATCCAGATCTGGATCAGGAAGGGAATGGTGTGGCGGACGTCGCGGTATTGAACATTGAGCGCCGAGAGGATCAGCCCAACCGCGAGCGCCGCAAAGACCGCAAACAGCACGAACAAGGGGATCATCAGAATCCCAGCCGTCGGCACGATGTGGTGGTAAGCCATCAGCACCACCATGACCGACGAGGCGATGGCGAAGTCGACCAGGCCGACCAAGACCGCCGAGACGGGAATGACCAGCCTGGGAAAATAGACCTTGGTGATGAGCTGGCTGTTTCCGACCAGGCTCGCGGAGGCGGCGGTCAGCGAGAACGAAAAGAGCTGCCAGGGCAGGAGGCCGCTGAAGGCGAAGACGGAATAGGGAATGCCGTCCGATGAGACCTTGGCCAGACGACCCAGAAAGACCGTGAAGATGATCATGGTGGCGAGGGGCTGGAGGATGGCCCAGCTGCCCCCCAGAAGGGTCTGCTTGTAGCGGACCTTGAAGTCCCGCCAGAAGAGGAAGTAGAGAAGCTCGCGGTAGTCCCAGAGGTCCCGGAGCCGGAAGGCGATCCGCGCCGTCGGCTCGATGACCACGGCTATCGCGGCGGGAGAAGCGGGATCAGGAGGCGGGACCGACACGGAGCCAAGCGGTATTGTGGACGCGTCCGAGGGTTGGAGTTTCATCTGACTTTCGTGCGGACCGGGCTCCAGGGGAGCGAGACGTTAGCGCGAACGGCGGGCTGGTGCAATCCGAGGTCCGCCAGATGGCGACGGCGGAGGCCGGTCTTTTTGCGCCTTCCAGGTGACCACGGCCGCCAGCCCGAAGAAGAGAAAGAACTGAGCAAATACGGAATAGAAAAGCCGCGGAGGTTTTCCCACCGCGGGCCACAACAGGATCGGGGGGAGGATGAGGCAGACCTGGACGAGCGCGGCGTTGCGAAGGAAGGCTGCCGTGCTCTGGTTCCAGCGGGGCCGGGCCAGCACCAGCGCCAGGGCCGCTGCCGCCAGCGGGAGCAGCAGATCGGCGTGGGGCAGAACGGTCTTCAGGTCGGTGAGCTTGGTGCGGGTGTGGGCGGGTGAGAAGTCCGCCGGATCGGCCAGGAAGAATGGTGCCGTGACGAGCAGGGTCGCCGCCAACATCGTCGCCGTGAGGACCAGTGCCCGCTTCGGACCCCGGACCTGCCAGAGCCGGGAGAAGACGAGCGGAACGATGAGGATGAAGTTCGCGCGCGAAGAGAGCGCCACGCCGAGACAGAGGGCGATCACGATCTGAGGGGCGAGCGCGGCGGTGGCGTCCTCTCTCACCAACAAGACCGCCGGAACGAGGATCATGAGCCCGTTGGCGACGTAGTCGCCCCCCGTGACGAACTGGTGAAGGATGGCGGGACAGGTTGCCAGGACCAGCCAAACGAACAGCAACGTCCGGGCGGTCTGCCGGTCCCAGAATATCCACAAGAGATACACGCCGGCGGCGATCCAGAAGAACGATTGGTAGGCCCCGTTCCCCAACAAGACGAAGGGAATTGCCAGGAACAGCGAGCCAGGCATGGGGGTGATCTCGTTTCCGAGATAGGTGCGCTCGAGGTATGGGTAGCGGCCGTGCAAGAGCGCGCGCGTCGCTTGATTGAGCGCCTCGTCGCTGTCGCTCCCCGTCCCGAAGCGGCCGGAGTTCGCCAGCGGGTAGATGACGGCGAACGCCGCGATGAGCGCCAGGGCCGTCAGGAGCGCGAGCCACCTGGCGCGGCGCTCACCGAGGGTCGTCTCGAACCGGGTCAGCAGGGGCGTCTGCCACAGCCAGACGGCCGCTGCGACGAAGGCGACCTGAAGGGGAATCGCCCGGTCGCCCAGGCGGAGCTCGACCAGGTAGAGAGAGGGAACCGTGAGCAGGACGGTGAGGATCCCCACCCGTCGGAACAGGCCCGCCTGTGAGGAGGGACTCGTCAGGGGCCTCGCCACCGCGTCCGGGCGGAGCTCATCCTCCATCACCGCGCAGGGCCGTGGTCGCCGGGCGAGGAACCCCGGCTCCAAAATCGCAGCCGGTTCCAGACATCCACGTCGACGCCCAGCTTCCGGCGCAGCGGCCGGGTCGCGTTGATGATGTGGCGTTTGACCGTTTCGATGCGAGCGCCGAGGTACGGTCTGGCCAGCGCCCGCCGCACCCCCTGGTCCGTCACGACGTGGGTGGCGTGGTCGGTGGTGTAAAAGCGCGTCCAGTCGCCGGTCAAGGCGGCGTTGCGGAGGGTGTCTTCCCCCTTCAGATAGGTCTGCATTCCGCCCGGATCACCGCGGCTGGCCTTGATGTGGGCGTAGTCGTGGTTCTGGTGGACGACCGGCGCCGCCTCGGTTCCGTCGATGAGCGCGATGCCGCGCTGGCGCGTCCGCCACAGCAGCCAGTTGTCGTAGCCGGGCCGGCCGATCACGAACGGCGGGATGTCGCTCATGAGACCGCGCGGAAAGACGAAATAGTCGATGTACATGTTCGTCGCCAGCCGCCCCTCGCGTCTGGCGCGCGCGACCAGATCGTCAGCCCAGGAGGGCGCCGAGAAGTCGAGCGGCTCCAGCAGATCGAAGTTCCACCGCCGGCCGACCATGAGGAAGCGCGATCTCGAGGCGGCGGACCTCTGCACCGCACGCATCCAGGCGGGCGTGAGCACGATGTCGGCGTTGATGAAGCAGACGATCTCGCCCGCGGCCAGCTGCTGCCCGCGCCTGAGCAGATCGTCGAGCATCGGGGCGCCCGCCGGGCTGGTGGCGACGTCGGGGACGTGCCGGGCACCGAGCTCGGCGGCCATCTCGGCGGTTCCTGAATCCGCGCCGAACAGGATGATCTCCGGGCGCGGCTCGAGGCGGGCCCAGCTGCGCGCGGCGTTGCGCTGGATCAGTCCGAAGTGACCCTCGAACGCCTTCGGGATCGCCAGGATCGTCAGCACGCCGGCACGAGATCGGTCTTTGCCGGCGGTTCTGC
This sequence comes from uncultured Pseudomonadota bacterium, assembly GCA_963847705.1. GTDB lineage: Bacteria > Myxococcota_A > Polyangia > Fen-1088 > Fen-1088 > JADGRB01. The sequence goes on from CAWKBC010000023.1 coordinate 59,172, forward strand.
GCGGGTGAGGGCCGTGGCGGCGGGACGCTCGGGCGTGGCGGCCGGAGGCCCCGGGGTTGCCGCCCGGCCCTCCGGGGTGGCGGCCCGGCCCTCCGAGGAACGCTGCTGGTTGGCGGCGTTTTGCCGGAGGACCATCAACACGTCTGACAGGATGAATCCGCACCCCAGGAAGTAGAGGGCCTGCCAGTTGTGATCGAACGTCAGGTTTCCGTACATGGTCATGGCGGCGTAGGAGAGCGCCGCGGCCGCGGCCCCCCGCCGGCCCGCCCGCTTGAGCAGCCCGTAGGCGCGGAGGAGCGCCACCATCAGACCCAGCTTGGTGATCCAGAAGAGGATGAACCCGATCGGGCCGAGCTCGACCAGGTAGCGGCCGAGCTCCGCCTCGACGTCCCAGGCGGTCCCGATGCCGAGGGACACCCGGGCGTTCTGCTCCATGCCGGTCCCGACGCCGAGCATCGGGTAGTCGAAGGTCCCCAGGGCGACCGGCGGAAGCACGGTCGCCGCCTCCATGAAGCGACTGCTGGTCTCCGTCTCGTTGGCGAACCGGCTCTGCACACCCAACATGGCGTCCGGGAAGGCGGCCACCGAGAGCACCGCGGCCGCGGCCCCGCCGATGAGGATGCGGCGCCCGACCCGCGTGAAGAAGAGGCCCGCGGAATAGGCGCTGAGACTGAGGACCGCCAGGCCGACGACGATCGAGGAACGCGACCCGCCCATCGGCACGACCGCCGCGGTGGTCAGCGTCGCGGCCAGCGACAGGGTCCGGAGCCGGGGATTCTTGGTCTCGAGCCCGAACGAGAGGAGCAGCGTCGGGACCGCCAAGGTGAAGGCGACGAATCCGCTGACGAAGGTGAAGGTCGAGGAGACGCGCGCGCGCCCCGTGCTCGTGACGGCGACCGGACCCATCTCGGACCCCTCGCCGTGCCCTTCATAGAGGTTGATGGCGGCGTCGGGCGGCGCGGCGAACTGGACCACCGCAAAGGCGGCGACCCCGAACGACAGGGCGAGCAAGGCGTAGATGGCCCGTTCCCTCTGTCGGACACTCTGCAGCACGGTGGCGATGACCGGCGGGGCCAGCCACCACAGCCAGTAGGCACGAAGCCCGACGAGCGCGAGCACCTTGGATTGCTGATCGGGATTGAACACCTCGATCAACGTCCAGACGAAGGCCGCCGCGAAAGCGACCGAGAATCCTCGGTAAAGGTACCTGGCAACGCGCCAGGTGTTCGCCGGCGGCCGGAAGCGAAAATAGCCGAACAGCAGGATCACGTCCTTCAGGAAGTAGAAGGCGGCGTCGGGAACGCCGGGAATGTACTTGCGACCGAGCCCCTCGAGGCAGATCGCTGAGATGAGCGCTATGAACCAGGCGAGCTGCATGGGCTGAATCGGGCGAAGAGGGGCATTTTACCAGAGATCGCCAGCGGCTAAGGTGGCGGTGAGCCGGTCCCGGAAGACGTCCCTTCGCCGAGCAGCGCTCGCAAGCGGTCTTTGCGGGTGTCGAGGCCGTGAAGAGCGGCGGTGACCTCGGGGCTTTGCGGGCTGAGCCGGGCGGCCTGGAGGTAGGCGTCCCGGGCGACGTCGTCGCGGCCCGAGGCCTCCGCCGTCTGCGCGTACTCAATCCAGTACTTCGTGACGTCTCCGTAATCGCTGAGGGCGATGCGGTAGTCGCTCAGCGCTTCGCTCAGGTGGCCAAGGCGGACAGCGATCCTGGCGCCGGCGATGTAGGCCTCTGCCGGCGAGCCTCCGAGCTGATAGAGCGCCTGTTTGAGCCCGTCCACCGCGCGGGAGGCGGCGTTCCATTTCTGGTACGCGATGACGAGATCGATGCGCTGGCGTTGAATGGTGACATCGGTTGGAAATCGGACGGCGGCCGCGTCGAGCAGCGCCAGGGCCTTGTCCGCCCCCGCGCCCCCCTCGGTGCTGAGGACGAGCTGTGAGGCGAGCTCCGCCATCTTGGGGTCATTCACCGCGTCCGTTCGCGCCGCAGCCAGCGTCCTGCCCGCCTCGTTCAACCGCCCCGCCTTGATTTCCAGCTCTGCGCGAGCGAGAAGGATTTCGCCGTGCGGCGCGCCGAGCGCGTCCGCCTGGTCGATCACCACGAAGGCGTCCGCCACGCGCCCGAGGCCGCTGAGGAACGAGACCAGCTCCAGCGTCCGCGGGCCGCTCGTCGACGCGACGGCGGCCAGCTCTTGTGGCTTGGCCCCCAGATTGAAGAGCTCACCCATGATGGACGCGAACAGCACCGGCTGGATCTCGGCGGCGGTGCGCCACTCCAGCAACGCCTGTGGCCGCAGCCCGATTCGCCAGAGGCTCCGCGCCACCTCGACATGGACCAGCTCGCAGGAGGGGCAGAGCCGCAACGCGCGGTTGAGCGCGTGAAGCCGGGGCGAGGGAGAGCCCGGGGCGCCCTTGAGCGGTTGCAGGCGCGCGTCGCTGAGCGCGTAGAGGTAATCGAGCGGGTGGGTCTCTTCGGCCCGCATCAAGACCGCCCGCTCCGCCGCCAGTGGCATGTTCTTCCTCAGCAGGGCGTCGAAGTCATCGTTGCTGTGGCTGGTGATGGCCGCGACGCCGAACAGCGCCCCGGCGCAGGCCAGGCCGGCGAACGCCCAAGGACGGACGACCGACCACCTGGAGGAACGGGCGGGATCCTGCGCAGACGCGGGGAGGCGGCCCAGCACCACCCCCAGCACCGCCATGAACGGCAGCAGGATCCCGAGCGTCTCGAAGCCGAAGTCGACCGTGTTGTGGACCACGACGGCGAACAGACCGGCGATCAGGGAGGCCTCGATCTCGTCGCGCCGGCCGTGGCGCACGACCAGCCCGACGACGACCCCCGAGGCGGCCACCAGGATCAGGGTGAAGAGCCAGCCGCAATCGATGAGGATCTGCAGCGGCTCGTTCTCGACGAACGCGAACCGCAGCGGGAACGGCATGCGAAGCGAGCGGTAGATCGGGAAGACGCAGTCGAACGCACCCCGACCGATCCCAAACGGGTGCGCGGCGAGGACCCGCAAGCTCTGCGACCAGACCTGCAAACGAATGTCGGTCGAAACGGCGTCGGTCCTGAAGCGATCGACGAGCCGGCCGGCACCCAGGGCGCCCGCACCGATCAGCACCAGGGCCAGCAGAAGCCCACCCCACGCCAGAGACGCCCGGCGCCGGCCGATGGAGGTGCTGCCCTCGGAACCGAAGTAACGCAAGAAACCGAAGAGGACCACGGCCATGCTGAGCGCCAACACGGCGCCACGCGACATGGTCGCGGCGGCGCCCCCGGCGCAGAGGAGCGTTCCGATCAGCCAGCCGACGCGGTTGAGCGCCGTGGCGCGCTGGAACGAACAGGCCAGGCAGATGAACGCCCCGAGCTCGAAGAACTCCGCCGTGTGGTTGGGATTGACGAAAGGGCCTGTCAGCAGGGGGCGCAACGAGGCGCTGAAGCTCCCGTAGACCCGGCTGACGCCCAGAATGCGATGCCCGAGGCCGATGGCGACGCCGAGGAGCGCCGCCCCCCCGAGCGTGCGCAGCACCAGGTGCCGGCGGCTCTGGCCCGAGGCCAGATGATAGGCGAAGAGGAACGCCATCAGGCCGAGCGCCGCGCGGCCGACGTAGATGCGGGTGCTCGGTGGATCGAGGCTGAGAGGCCACGCCGCCGTCGGCACCAGCTGGTCGTCCTGCAGCAACGTGTTCCCGGCGTGATCGAAGAGGGCCCTCACCCCCATGGGGATCGGGATCGACTGCAACAGCGGGATGACCAGGAAGGCGAGCGGCAGAAGCGCACCGAGCCCGATCCGAAGAGTTCGCCCCTGCATCCCCAGGCCGGTCATGAGGGCGGCCAGGCCCGCGGCCCCTGCCACCATCAGCCCGATCATCGATTCCCGATGAACCCCGCCGACGAGAATCGGGGCACCGGCCACCACGCCCAGGCAGGCCACGGTGCCCACGCGGATCAAGATCTCCGAGAGGCGACTCCGACGACGGCGGCCCGAACGCCGCCCGGTGCCGCCTTCGCTCTTCAAGCCCGGGATTGGCGCCGCTCCGGCCTCAGAAGACCCGTTCGTCGACGACGAGGACGTCACCAGGGAGAACCATCACGTTTGGAGAGCGCCCTTCGCTGATGTCGGCGACCGGAAAGGTATGAGTTTCGATCTTGCCGGCGACCTGCCGCCGCAGATTGACGGAGTTCTTGGCGGCGATGCCGGTGAACCCGCCGGCGTTGGCGATCGCGTCGACGATCGTCATGTTCGGGTAATAGCCGACCTGCCCCGGTCTGGTGACCTGGCCCAGAACGGAGATCTTCTGGCTGTTCCGATCCTTGATCGTGACGATGACTTGCGGTTCCTTGAGGTACTTGTCCTTGAGCTTGTTGACCAGCAGCTCCTGAATCTCGCCGGTCCGCAGCCCGGCGACCTGAAGGCGTCCCGCCAGCGGGTAGTCGACGGTTCCGTCGGTGGCGACCCGGAACATCCCCGAGAGGTCGGACTCGCCGTAGACGCGCACGTCGAAGGTGTCGTCAATTCCGACGCGATCTTCGGGCGAGCCGACCTCGTCGCTCGCAGTGACGTGCTTGGGCGCTGGATAGCAAGCCGACACCCCCGCCAGGCAACCCAACACGATGGCCAGCAAGGCCAGACGACACCGCACGGACATTGGCGGCCTAGGTTAGTACGTGACGCCCAGGCGCGCAAACACCTGCTGCTTCAGGTACTCGTCGTTGGGCTTGTTGCTGCGGTTGTCGAGAAGCGAGTAGCCCACGCCCAGGTAGGCCCAGTTGCGCAGGAAGTAATCGAGCGTCGCGCCGACCTGGAAAAAGTTGTCGACCCGGCCTTGCTGCGTAACGTCACCTGTCTCGCCCTGGTACGAGAGATAGGCGTACCGGGCGGAGAGATCGAGCGCGAAGCGGCCAGCGATCTGCTGGACGTAGGAGGCGTAGGCCGTCTCCTGGTACGCAAAGTTGGAGATCACGGCGTTCACGAAGTCGTGTCGGAAGCCGAGCACCGCACGGCTCAGCTGCGTCAACCGCGCCGTGAACGCGAGGTCCAGATAGGTGCTCCCCAGGAAGCCGGCGGTCGAGGTGCCGTTGCTATAGAACGCGTTCACGTAACCCACGGTCAGCACGGCAGACGTCTTCTCGGTGAGCAGACCTCTGAGCCCCGTCGTCACGTAGAGAGGGTAGGAATCAGAAAGGTTGTTGAGCGCCGCAGCCTCGCGGTTGAGATAGTAGATGTAACCCTGCGATACGTTCAGGAAGATGGCGGTCTTGGGGAGCCACTTCCAGGCGACGTCCAGCATCAGGGTGTTGGTCATCGCGTTCGCGTAGCTGTAACTCTGCTGGCTGTTCTCGTCGTAGATGTTCACCATGTTGGTGAAGCGCAGGATCGTGGTCAGGCGACCGCCGCCCGGCGACCATCGACCTTCGATCGAAGCCTGGTTGTTGTTGCGCTCGATGCCGACGCCCATCGGAGGGACCCCCCCGGTACCGGTGTTGTTCGCGTAGGGCGCATCCTCGACCCGGGCGAAGACATCGGCGATCCCGAGCCCGAACTGGGCGCTGCCCAGGCTCAGCGAGACGCCCGCGTTGGGATTCCAGGAGTCGGCGTAGCCGGCGTTGGAGACCACGGAGTTGCCGTAGTGGCGATATTGCAGGCCCGCGTGAACATCGAAGCTCAGCTCCTTCGACGTCGGCCCGGTCCGGGTCGCGTTGGTGAGCTCCAGGTACGGCATGAACCGGAAGATCGACGACCCGATCGTGTTCGTGGGCGCGTAAAAGACGTTGGTGTCGTAGCCAGCCTCGACCCCGAAGCCGGCATGCAGCAACACGCCGTCGGCGATCTGAATGCCGGTGTTGCTCTCGCCACTCGACTTCGCGGGAAGCCCCGAGTAACCGATGGTCACGTCCTGCGCGGACGCGATTCTTCCCGCGAGCAGCGCGCCCAGACCGATCGACAGAGCAAGACGACGGTTCATAGAAGGGTATCTTTATCTCGACAAGGAGGTTGACTGGCGCGGAGGAGGGCGGTCGCCGCGGTCAGTCGATTGGGCTCGCCTGAGGAGGACGGGTAATGTCGATGAATGGGCTGCCCGGTTGCGTGGGGTCGTACTGCGGAATGTTCGGGTCGACCTCGACGTCAACGCGGGTTGCGCCGACAAAGCTGAGGTCCTCACCGATGCAGTTCTCGGCCTCGGCGCCGAGAACTGTAACCTTTTGGTTCACAATGGTGAGGCGGGTGAACTCGTGCGTCTGTTCGCCCTCGTCGTTCCGGGCGATGCTTTCCTGCATGGTCGCCATCGACTGCTCGGCGATGTTCACGTTCACGCGAGCCTGGACCAACTTGTCGGTCACGCAGTTGAGGCGAATGATGTCCTTCTCGCGCTTGGCCTGATCCTGCAGGGTCTGGATGCGCTTGACGACCCCGCCCATCCCCGTGAAGTACTCCTTGGACTGATTGACCATGTCCGCAGGTGTCAGCGTCGGCTTCTGCTTGACCGACAGGTCCACGGCGCTTCCGGCCGGAGTTCCCGGCGCCGGCGGCGCTTCAGGCGCAGGGCCTTGCGCAAAAACAGTGCTCCCCATGAAGATCGTCGTCAGTAAGAGCTTCGTTTTCAACACAGCGCCAATCCTTTCACCCTAAAACCCCCGCGGCCACCAACTAAATCGAAGGAAATCAGGTACTTATCGCAACGGTAGAGATTATAGGCATCATAGGAAGGTGTGTCAACGGCCGAGATGCCCTTACCCGGCTGATCTGTAGGTTGTGCCTTCGTTCCTCGATCTCCTTCACCCTCACTACTGTGAGGCCTGGAATACGAACGGGAATGAGACCTCGACAGATCCACCCGACGGCGCAGGGAAGCGCCAACGCGCCACCAGGGACTTGATGCAGCTCGCCACCTCGGCGTCGCCCAGCGTGTCCTGCTCGACGTCGACACCCGAGACCGTCCCGGCCTGGGTGATCGTCCAGTGGATGACGACCTTGCCGCTCAAGTTGGGGTTGCGCTTGAGGGCGCGCTCGTAGCAGGCCTTGATGGCGCCGAGGCGCGTGCGCACCTCCTTGGCCACCATGGCCGGGTCGAGCTCACCGTCGACCGCCGGCGCTTCGCTCTTCACCACGCCGGAGACCTTCTTCTCGGTCGCCGCCGCGCCGGTGCCGCCGCCGGCGATCGAGCCGCCGCCGCGCAGACCGCCCACGCTCGCCACGCGCCCTGAGCCGCTGCCGCCCGACTTGATGCCGCGCAGCTGGTCGTTGTTGTTGGCCACGCCGACGCCGCCCACGCCCTGGAACGCCTTCTCCTGGTCGCGGTCGACGTCGCCCTTGCCGAGCACGTCGGCGATTGACCCGTCGCCGTCGGCCTTGGCGCCCAGCAGCTTGAGGAGCCCCGTCGACTTGACCTGGTCGGCCAGCCGCGCGCGGCGCTCCGCGTCGGCGCGGGCCTTCTCTTCGGCCGCCTTGGCCTTTTCTTCCTCAGTCATCTCGTGCTTGGGGGCGGCCTTCTTCTCCTCGTCGGCCCCCTTCTTCTTCTCGGCCACCTTCTTCTCTTCGGGCTTCTTCTCGTCGACGACCTTCTTCTCCTCCGGCTTCTTCTCTTCCGGCTTCTTCATCGCCATCTGGACGAAGCGATCGGGCACCGCCTCGATGTCAGGCTTGCGCGGCCAGTCGACGTTGCGGAGGTAGATGATGAGAATGAGGTGAAGCAGGAACGAGATCGCGGCGATGGTGGTGAAGAACCAGTCGACGCCGGTCAGGGCCGACCCACGCACCGAGGCGGGGAGCTGCGGCCGCGGCTGCGGCGGCGGCGGCGTGACGAACTGGAACAGGATCGTCATGTCGGCCAGCGAGATCTTCCCGCGCGAACGCTCGTCGAGCGGCAGCGGCCAGCTCGACCCCTTCTTTTGAATCTTGCCGGTCTGCTTGAGCTGCGACAGCGAGATGATCTCGTTGCCGACCGCGATGCGGGCGTCCATGCCGTCCGAGAAGTGCGCCACGTACTGGCTGCCGCTCGCCTCGAACAGGAGCCAGTTGCGCGGCAAGGCATCCGACGGGACGACGAACATGTTCTTCGCCGACTGCCCGATGGTGATGTTCTCGCGCTTGCGGACCAACCGCTCTTCGACGATCCGTCCGCCTTGAATGATCCCGATTCGGAGGATCTTGGGCTTGGGAGCCGATCCCACCTGCGCTTGTCGGGCTGCTGCCTGGGTCGCCATTCGTCAGTTCCCTTCTCTTCTCATCTGTTGCCTTAGAATGGTGAACGCGAAACGCTGTCCAGGATCTTCGGGATGAAGTCCTGCTTCAGCTCTTGCCAGTCGTAGTTGATGCTCGACTTTTGGTAGAAGAAGAAAGCCTCGGGCTTCTGGATCTTGCCTTCGATCCGGATCTCGTCGGTGATGCGGTAGATTTTTTTGCCGCCCGCGCCGTGCTCGACCTTCACCTTGGGCGCCCCGGGGGCGGCGGGCGCTGCGGCCGGCGGCGCGGCCGCGGCGGACGCCGGCGGGGTGCGCGGCGAGGGCGGCGTCTGCGCGCGTGCAGAAACCGGAGCCAGCGAGAGGGTCATCGCAAGGAACGCCAAGGTTGTGGTTCTTCGACGCATTCGGGTGTCCGCTTTACTTTGCTGGCGCGGCGGGGGCCGCGGGGGGCGGTGGAGGAGCCTCACCGGGGGCCGGCGCGGCCTCCTGGGCCGGGGCGGCGCCGGGGGCCGGAGGGGCTGCGGGGGCGGCGCCGGGGGCCGGTGCTGCAGGGGCGGCGCCGGGGGCCGGAGGGGCGGCGCCGGCCGGCTGGCCAGCAGCGGCCTTCTTGGCGTCGTCAGCGGCCTTCTTGGCAGCACGCGCAGCTTCGCGCTCCTGCTGCTTCTTGAGCCGATCGAGCCGCTTCTCCTCTTTCTTGATCTTGTCTTGCGCCTCCACGATGTAGCCGTCGGCCGGGTCGGACGCAGCCAGCGTCCCGCCCATCATCTGCTTGTATTTTTGGAGGTACTGAATCGCGGTGTTCTCTTTGGCGAAAAGATCCATGTTCGGAATCTTGTCGGCATCCAGGTAGAGGATGCCGAGGTTGAACACCGCGTCGGCATAATTTGGGAAGAGCTGTAGGGCGCGCTGATACTCCGCCTGAGCTTTTTCGTAGTCCTTGTTTCCCCGGTAGGCGTCACCCAAGTTCAGATGGGCCTTGGCGAATCCCGGTTGAAGGTTGGCTGCCTTCTCCAGCACCGGGGTCGCCTCGCCGTAGTTCTTGGCGGCCAGATACTGCGCCCCCAGGTTGCTCCAGAGGATGGCGTCGTCCGGCTTGGCTTCGGTCGCCTGTTTGAAGAGGACGATGGCTCCCGGGACGTTCTTCTGATCGACCTCGAGAAAGGCTAGAAGCTGGTAAATTTCGGCCTTTTCCGGGTTGGAGGCGCCGTTGGCCTGCATCATCTCCCAGAGCTTCTTCATCCATTCGTACTTGTGGAGCTTGTAGAAGGACTTGGCCATGACGAGCATGGCGGGCGTGTAGCGCTCGTTCTTGGTGAGCGCGACCTTGGCCTGGGTCACGGCGTCGGCGTAGCGGCCGGCCTTGAAGAGCTGCTCGGCCTGCTCGGTCTCCGCGGTGGGAATGACCGCCGGTGGCGGCTCGCGGCGCGCGTGCGCCACGGTGGGCGCCACCAGGCTCGCCGCCAGCAAGGCCATGACGGAGAGACAACGAAAAGACCGAGGGAGTTCCATCTTCATGGGTACTCCAGGCCGATTCGCTCGTCCTTGATGAACGGGAACTCATCGGGGAGGTACTTCGAGAGATTCTCGCGCGCCTTCTTGACGTAGTCGTTGGTGACGCCGAGCTGCGAGGCGCGCGCCAGGGTGTCCTTCCAGCGCCGCTTGGCCTCGTCCTCGATCGGGGTGACGAACTGGTAGATGGCGTCCTTGTACTGCCCCTCGACCACGCCGCAGTCGTCCGGATTGAGCTTGCAGGCCTGCCGCGCCAGCTTCTTCAGGTCTTCGGGCGGATTGTCGGCCGCCTTGATCAGCTTCTGCGCGAACTCGTAGTAGACGTCGCCGGTCCGCAGGAAGGAGGCCAGCGTCCAGGTGGCGTCCTTGTAGGCCCAGATCTTCTGGTAGTCCTCGTTGAGCTGCTTGGCCTCGTTGGTGAACGAGTCGAAGGTCTTCTTGATCTGCTCCGGCTTGCTGCCGAACTTCAGCTCCTGCTTCTGGAAGGCCTTGAACTTCTCCTCCATGATCATGAAGTCGGCCTTGGCGGCGAACCCGGCGGCCGGCGTGGCGGGGGGCAGCTTCCGGTTGATGAACTCGTCGCGCACCCGCTTGTAGGCGGCGAGGACCTCGGTCTTGTTCTTCGAGGTCGCCTCGGCGACGACGGCCAGCTTCATGTAGGCCTGCACGACGTACTCGCCCGCTTCCGGCTTCTTGTCGAACTTCTTGATGAAGTCCTTCAGGCAGGCGACCTGGTGGCTGACGTCCTTGGCCTTCTCGTAGGCGTTGCAGGCGAAGAAATAGGCCTGCGCGCTGTCCTGCGGCTTGTCGGCCAGCGTCTCCGAGTACTTCTTGTACATGTCGGCGGCGCGTCCGTACTGCTGATCGTTGTCCAGCAGCGAGGCGGTGAGGCCGAGCGCCTCCTTGCGGTGCTCCGACCCGGCGAACTTCGGATCCTGCGCGACGGTCAGGTAGCCCTTGACCGCCTGATCGAACTCGAAGAAGCGGTAGTGGTTGCGGGAGGAGTTCCAGAGCGCTTCCTTGCCCCACTCCGAATCCGGGTAGTCCTTGTACAGCCGCTCGTAGCACTTCGTGGCCTGGCCGAACTGGAACAGCTTTTCGTAGATGACGCAGGCGTTGTTGAGCGCCGTCGGCGCGCCGGGGTCCTTGGGGTTGGCGTTGACCACGTCGATGAGGTCGAGCGCCAGGCCGGCGTCGAGCTCGGTCGAGATCTTGCTGGGCCCGGGCGCCGGCTTCTCACCCGGCTTGCCTGCCTCACCGGGCTTGCCGCCCTGGGCCGT
>CAWKBC010000024.1:0-3996 GCA_963847705.1 uncultured Pseudomonadota bacterium
TCTGCGGGGACACCCCGCAACGCCCCGAGAGTGAGAGTGCGGACGGGTTTTCCGTGACGGGTTGAGGGTTGTCGAGAGAGGCTCGGCAAGCGCCCGTCGCGGAGATCCGCGATGTCCAGACACACTGCTCGCGCCCGCACCGGCCAGGACCGGACGGGCCTTTATCAGGAAATCACCGACAAGATCATCGCCGAGCTGGAGGCGGGCCGTGCGCCCTGGGTCCAGCCCTGGGGGACGGCGGCGGCGAAGGCGCCGCTGGGCATGCCCAGGAACGCCTGCGACCCAACGGCGCTACTCCGGGATCAACGTGCTCATTCTCTGGGGCGCCGTCATCGAGCACGGCTTTGCTGGCCAGAGCTGGCTGACCTTCCGCCAGGCGCTCAGCCTCGGCGGCCATGTCCGCAAGGGCGAGCGCGGCACGACCGTCGTCTATGCCGACCGGTTCACGCCGGATGACGAACGCCGGCGCGCGGCGGAGACCGGCGAGGAGGCGCAGGCCATCCCGTTCCTGAAGCGCTTCACCGTCTTCAACACCGCGCAATGCGAGGGCCTGCCGGACGAGATGATGGCGATGGCGCCTCCGGTCGAAACCGATCTGGTTCTGCCGCAGGCCGAGGCGCTGATCCGCGCAACCGGCGTGGATTTCCGGATCGGCGGCGAGCGGGCCTTCTACGATCCGCGGCACGATTTCGTGCAAGTGCCGCCGCCCGCAGGCCTATTTCGAGCCGATCAACTGGCACCGGACCGCCCTGCACGAAATCGGTCACGCCAGCGGCCATTCCTCCCGCCTCAACCGCGATCTGTCCGGCTCCTTCGGGTCGAAGAAATACGCGTTCGAGGAGCTAATCGCAGAAATTTCAGCCGCCTATTTATGCGCTTCTCTCAACATCACGCCCACGGTGCGCCATGCCGACTATATCGGTTCGTGGCTCGACGTGCTGCGCGAGGACAACCGCGCCATCGTGCGCGCCGCCAGCGCCGCGTCGAAGGCGGCGGATTACATCCTGGCGTTCCAGTCCGAAACTCTCGAGGCCGACGCTGCAATCGCGGCCGACGACGAGAGGGAGGCGGCCTGATGGTGCTGTCCGCCAGGTCGGGTTTCAGCCGAAACGCAGAGCCGGATATCCGTGCTCCCGCTTTTCCGGCTTTCCGGGTCTGCGGCCCTCCAAGAGTAAGAGGGCTGCGCCGGTTTCGTGACGAGGTCGGGTCGAGAGAGAGGCTTTCGACCGCCCGTCACGGAGAAACCGACATGGCGACCGCCATTCAGAAGATCACCCTCAGCGCCTCGCGCGATATCCCCTTCAACAAGCTGGTGCTGAGCCAGGCGAACGTCCGGCGCGTGAAGGCCGGCGTCTCGATCGAGGAGCTGGCCGAGGACATCGCCCGGCGCACGCTGCTTGCAAGGCCTCAGCGTCCGCGCCGTCGTCGATGCCGACGGCAACGAGACCGGCATGTTCGAGGTGCCGGCCGGCGGCCGGCGCTTCCGGGCGCTGGAATTGCTGGTCAAGCAGAAGCGCCTGGCCAAGACCGCGCCGGTGCCGTGCGTCGTGCGGGACGGCGGGATCGCCGAGGAGGATTCGCTGGCCGAGAACGTCCAGCGCGTCGCGCTCCACCCGCTCGATCAGTTCCGCGCCTTCCAGGCATTGCGCGAGAAGGGCCTCGGCGATGAAGAGATCGCCGCACGGTTCTTCGTGAACCCGACCGTGGTGAAGCAGCGCCTGCGCCTCGCCGCGGTGTCGCCCAAGCTGCTCGACATCTATGCCGAGGACGGCATGACGCTGGAGCAATTGATGGCGTTCACCGTCACCGCCGACCATGCCCGCCAGGAGCAGGTCTGGGATTCCGTTTCGCGGAGCTACAACAAGGAGCCCTACCTGATCCGCCGCCAGCTCACCGAGGGTGCGGTCCGCGCGTCCGACCGGCGCGCGCTGTTCGTCGGCATCGAGGCTTACGAGGCGGCGGGTGGCGTGGTGATGCGCGATCTGTTCCAGCACGATGACGGCGGCTGGCTCCAGGACCCGGCGCTGCTCGATCGGCTGGTGACCGAGAAGCTCCAGGCCGAAGCGGAGGCCTTGCGCGATGAAGGCTGGAAGTGGATCGCGGTCGCGACCGACTTCCCCTACGGCCACAGCGCCGGTCTGCGCCGCCTGGTCGGCGAGACCGCCGAACTCACCGAGGAGGAGGCGGCCAGCTTCGAGGCGCTGCGGACCGAATACGAGACGCTGGAGGCCGAGCACGCCGGCGGCGACGACTTGCCCGAGGCGGTCGATCAGCGCCTCGGCGAGATCGAGACCGCCATGGCGGCGTTCGAAAACCGGCCGATCCGGTTCGATCCCGCCGACATCGCCCGCGCCGGCATCTTCGTCAGCATCGATAGCGACGGCGCCTTGCGCGTCGAGCGCGGCTTCGTCCGGCCCGAGGATGAGGCGCCGGTCGAGCCGGTTCCGACCGAGGCCGACGACACGCCGGAGCCGACCAGCACGGAGATCCCGGTCCAGCGCGCGGTCATCACCATCGGCGGCGCACCGTCTGCATCCGAGCCCGAAGCGCCGGAGGAAGACGACACCATCCGGCCGCTGTCCGACCGCCTGGTGACCGAGCTGACCGCCCATCGCACCCTGGCGCTGCGCGACGGCGTGGCGAACGACCCGCAGGTGGCGTTCCAGGCGGTGCTGCACGCCCTCTGCCTCAACGCCTTCTACCGCTACGCCGCCAGCACCTGCCTGGAGATCACGGCGAAGCAGTCCGGCTTCTCGGCACAGGCGCCCGGCCTGGCCGAGACCGCTTCCGCCAAGGCGATCGACGCCCGCCACGCGCAATGGGCCAAGCAGTTGCCGGAAACACCGGCCGATCTGTGGGACACGCTGACGGCGTTCGACAGCGACAGCCAGTCGGCGCTGTTCGCCCACTGCGCCTCGCTCACCGTCAACGTGGTGAAGGAGCCGTGGAACCGACGGCCGGATGCTTTTGCCCATGGCGATCAGCTCGCCCGGGCCGTGGGTCTCGACATGGCCGCCGCCGGCTGGAAGCCGACCGTCGATAACTATCTCGGCCGGGTGCCGAAGGCGCGCATCCTCGAAGCCGTGCGGGAGGCGAAGGGCGAGCACTCCGCGCAGCTCATCGACCACCTGAAGAAGGCCGAGATGGCCAAGGAGGCCGAACGGCTGCTGGACGGCACCGGCTGGCTGCCGGAGCCGCTGCGTCTCGCCGGGTCCGAGCCGGCGGTTGGCGAACCGGCCGGTGAAGCCGAGGCCCTGCCGGACTTCCTTGCCGGTGACGAGGACGATGCCGGCACCGCCGATTCCGAGGAGCCTGAGCCGCACGCCATCGCGGCGGAATAGCGCGCATCAGCGGGGCGGCTTCGGCCGCCCCGCACCCGTTTCCCGATCCATTTCCATCCAAAAGCCCGGCCATCGCGCCGGGCTTTCTCATGTGGAGACCTGACATGACCGATTGCGAACCCGCCCCCGTCCCGGCGCTCGATTTCGCCGCCTGGGATCGGCAAGAACGCGAGCACACCAGCCGTGCCGACGAATTGCTGCCGGCGAACAAGACCGCCCTGTTCGACGCGCTCGCTGCCGCGAACATCACCGTCGTCGTCGTGACTTTCGACGGATACGGCGATAGCGGCCAGATCGAGAATATCGAAGCCAAAGCCGGCGACGAAATCGTCACCCTGCCGCCCGGCACGATCGAGATCGCGCGCCCAGTCTGGGGCAGCAACGACATCGACCGGCAGAGCCTGTCGATCCACGACGCCATCGAGGCCCTGGTCTACAGCTTCCTCGGCCAAACCCATGACGGCTGGGAGAACAGCGACGGCGCCTACGGCGACTTCACGTTCGACGTCGCCGACCGGACCATCACGCTCGACTACAACGAGCGGCATATGGAATCCGATTATTCCCAGCATGTGTTTTGAGGAGGCGGCGATGGGACATCCCTATCACCATGCGCTTTCCTCGGTGAAGAAATGGGGCGGCACGGCTGAAGACT
>CAWKBC010000025.1:0-95890 GCA_963847705.1 uncultured Pseudomonadota bacterium
ACGACGCCGGCGCCGACGGTCTTGCCGCCCTCGCGAATCGCGAAGCGCAGACCTTCCTCGCAGGCGATCGGGGTGATGAGCTCGATCTTCAGGCTCACGTTGTCCCCGGGCATCACCATCTCCGCGCCCTCGGGCAACGTCACCAGGCCGGTCACGTCCGTGGTGCGGAAGTAGAACTGCGGCCGGTATCCCTTGAAGAAGGGCGTGTGGCGACCACCCTCCTCTTTCTTCAAGATATAGACCTCACCCATGAAGTTCTTGTGCGGCGTGATGCTCCCCGGCTTCGCAAGCACCTGCCCGCGCTCGATCTCCTCGCGCTTCGTCCCACGGAGCAGCGCCCCGATGTTGTCGCCCGCGCGACCTTCGTCCAGCAGCTTGCGGAACATCTCGACGCCGGTCACCACCGTCTTCACGGTGTCCTTGAACCCGACGATCTCGATCTCTTCGCCGACCTTCACGATCCCGCGCTCCACGCGCCCCGTGACCACCGTGCCGCGGCCGGAGATCGTGAACACGTCCTCCACCGGCATCAAGAACGGCTTGTCGATCTCGCGCTTCGGCTCCTTGATGAACGTGTCGCAGGCGTCCAGCAGCTTCAGCACCGACGGCTCGCCCAGCTCGCCCTGATCGCCTTCCAGCGCCTTGAGCGCGCTGCCGCGGATGATCGGCGTATCGTCACCCGGGTACTGGTACTTCGACAGAAGCTCGCGCAGCTCCATATCGACCAGATCGAGCAGCTCCGCGTCCTCCTTGGCAATCATGTCCACCTTGTTCAGGTAGACGACAATGGCCGGGATGCCGACCTGACGGCCCAGCAGGATGTGCTCGCGCGTCTGCGGCATCGGACCGTCCGGCGCCGAGACCACCAGGATCGCGCCGTCCATCTGCGCCGCGCCGGTGATCATGTTCTTGATGTAGTCGGCGTGTCCCGGGCAGTCGACGTGGGCGTAGTGCCGGTTGTCCGTCTCGTACTCCACGTGCGCGATCGCGATCGTGATGCCGCGCTCGCGCTCCTCGGGCGCCTTGTCGATCTGGTCGTATGCCAGAAACTTCGCGAAGCCCTTCTTCGTCAGCACCTTGGTGATCGCTGCCGTCAGCGTGGTCTTGCCATGGTCGACGTGACCGATCGTCCCGATGTTCAGGTGGGGCTTGTTCCGGATGAATTTTTCTTTTGCCATCGACTTGTCCTCTTTATCTGACCTGGAACCCCGGGAGGGTTCCAGACCTCCCGCGAAGGAACCCTGCGAGCAAAGCTCGCCGAGCTCCACGCGACTTGCTTGAGCCCACGACCCGGATTGAACGGGTGACCTCGTCCTTACCAAGGACGTGCTCTGCCAACTGAGCTACGTGGGCGCCATTGCTAGAGCGGGAGACGGGTCTCGAACCCGCGACGTCCAGCTTGGAAGGCTGGAGCTCTACCAACTGAGCTACTCCCGCGTATGTCCGGTTCGTCATGAAAGCCGTGCTTCTCTTCCACTGTTTTCTTTGTTGGCTCGGTTGGCTCTCTGGTGGACGGGGAAGGATTCGAACCTTCGAAGTCAGAGACGACAGATTTACAGTCTGTTCCCTTTGGCCACTCGGGAACCCGTCCGAAAAAACGCCAACGGAGCTGGCGATGGGACTCGAACCCGCAACCTGCTGATTACAAATCAGCTGCTCTACCATTGAGCTACGCCAGCGCCGGTATCCATCCCTGTCCATTGTCGTGTGATTCTGATGACTTTGACTTTGTTCCCGCATCGACATAGGTATCCCAGGCCGGCGCGCAGAGCGCGAACGTATAGTTCGATCACATGACAGAGTCAAGCGACAATGAGCAGGCTGGCCGGCTTCTTGCCAGCTCGCCCTTGGCCCATCGCGTTAGCCGGCCGCCTTTTAGCTGATTTTGCTGCTGATCTGGCTGGGCCGCCTGCCGGGCGGCACGTCGTCGGGCATGGTTCGCCTCGCTCACCCTCGCCTTTCGGCGACGCCCTCCTAGAGAATCTGGCGCGCCGGCCCGGTCGCCGCCGGGCTCTGGTCCTTGGGATCGCGGATGGACGGGGCCGAGGTACCCTCTCCGGGCGTGCCGCCGTGCCCCGCCGGCGGGGTCGGGACCTGGGGCGGAGGGGGCGCAGGGGTCTCGCTTCCCGCCGTCGCCGGGTCGGCGAACTCGAACTTGTAGGTCGGGTCGAGCAGCTTCTGCAGCTTGGCGAAGGCCAGCTTCGACTTGTCCCGCCATTCGTTCTGCACGCCCAGCCGCTCCAGCATCAACAGGTTTTGCTCGTGGGTGCGCAGCGACTTCTCGAGCAGGATGCGGATGCGCTTGCGCAGCTCCTCGTAGTAGACCTCGCGCTTCTCCTGGTTGGCCTCCCCCTGCAGTTCGTCCGGGATGGGGGCATGGATGAAGGCGTCGTAGAACTCTTCATACAGTGACCCGATCTGGTAGCCGGAGGCGGCCGCCCACTGGGGGTTGCCGAGCTTGATCGTCTCGATGTACTGGCGCTGGGCCGCCAGCAGGAGGCGGGCCTTGTCCTCCATGTCGATCCCCATCTGCTTCTCCGGCAGCCGGAGCGGGATGGCGCGGAACCGCTCGTGCGGGATCTCCCCCAGGTGGTAACGCACGAGGCCAAGGTAGAAGTCGGTGTCCAGCCGCTCCTCGCTGGCGATGCTGTTGAAAAAGTAGATCGCCGACTGGAACGTCCGCTCAGCCGTGTCCAGATCCTTCAGCTGGAACTGGGCGAACCCGCGCCGCCCCATCGCCTCGATCTTGTCGTCGGCGTTCAGGTCCTTGCGCTCGAGAATCTGGGCGAACGTCGTCGCCGAGGTGGGCCAGTTTCCCATCTCCGCGTAGCAGGCGCCGATCTGAAACTGGGCGTCCTTGGCGTCCGAGCTGTCGGCGTGCTCGGTGGCCAGCCGCTGGAACCGGGCGATGGCGGTCTGCCAGTCCTTGGTCCCTTCGTACGCCAGGCCCGCGTTGTAGAGCGCCGCCTTGGTGTAGCGGGTGTCGGGAAACTCCTTGAGCAGCTGGTCGTAGTCGCGCGCGGCGTCGGCCGGACGCTTCGCCGACAGGGCGGCCCCTGCCCGCTCGAACAGCTCCGTCACGTCGTAGGTCTCGAGGTGGGTCCCCTCCGGCCCCTTCACCGCGGCGATCTTGATGGGGTCCATCTCGATCTCTTCCACCGGCCCCCCCGGCGGGACCACGGTCACATCGTTCTTCCCCTTGCCGGCGCAGGCCGCCAGCAGCATCAGCGGAACCACCCAGAGTCGTTTCGTCATGTGAAGGTCCTTCTCGTCAGTCTTAAGGACAACGTCCCAGGGTGCCAGGTTCCCATCCGCAGGTTCCCATCCGCTCGGTCCTATCGGATGCTTGGGCCATTTCATTGACGGTTGATCCCAGGCAACCGGTCGGGCACCGTGGAGGGCATGCCGGTTCGCGAGCTGATCCCCGCCGACGCCATCGCCAGGCGGATCGCCGAAATGGGGGCCGAGATCGACGCCCGACTGCCACCCGGACCGCTCACGGTGGTGGGCGTCCTGCGGGGGGCCTTCGTCTTCATGGCCGACCTGGTCCGGGCCATCCCGCGGGAGCTGACCTGCGACTTTCTGGCCGTCCGGAGCTACGGCGACGCGACCGTCTCCTCGGGCGTCGTCGAGATCACCAGCGATCTGGGCGCCCCGATCGCCGGCCGCCAGGTCCTGCTGGTCGAGGACATCGTCGACACCGGTCTGACGCTCCGCTACCTGCTCGACCTCCTGAAGGCGCGGGGGCCGGCCGGCGTCCACGTCTGCGCGCTCCTGGCCAAGCCGTCATATAAGGAGGTGGCCCTCGACTTCGTGGGCTTCCCAGCGCCCGACGCCTTCGTGGTGGGCTACGGCCTCGACGCCCGTCAGCTCTACCGCAACCTGCCCGGGATCTGCGCGCTCGAGGAGTAGCGCCTTCCCCCTCGAGCCCCGAATCCCGCTACCTGTTCTTTTTGCGCCGGTCGAGCTCGTCCTTGAGCCGGGTCTTGATGCCGTTGTAGCGCTGCAGGAACTCGAAGTGCTTCTGCCGGAAGGCCTGCAGGTAGCGGCGCTCGTGCGCCTTCTGCTTGAGCGCCTCGCGGATCTCGCCCAGCGGGCCGACCAGCTGTCCAGCCTCGCTGTAGCTGCCGACCAGGGTCATCACCCGTCCGGCGTCGATCAGCTTCACCTCGCCCGTGCGCCCGCTCCGGCCGGGCGGGCTGTAGAGGAGCGTGAGGACGTCCGGGGCGCTCGCCTTGACGGTGGTGACCACCATGCTCCCCGGCAGATCCGGCAGGTCCTCCTTGACGATGACGATTCTGGGGCCGCATCTGGGTCACGACGTCCAGCGCCTCGCCGCCCGAGAGCGCGGCGCGGAAATGCCACCCCTCCGCCGCCGTGAGCACCTTCTCCAGCTTTTCGAGCGCCTCCGGATCGTCGTCGACCAGGACGACGCTGACCGCCGCCGAGGTGGTCGCATCGTCGGAGGTCCGCCCCGAGGCGCGGTCCTCGTGGTCGAGCAGCTCGTGCGACACCTCGCGCAGGCGGCGCAGGAACTCCTCGTGCGTCTCGGCGACCTCCTCGAGCAGGCTGTTGCGATCGGCGGTCGCCTTGATCTCCCCGGCCGCCTCGATCACCCGTTCGCGCAGGTAAGGGACGACGTCCGGCTCCTTGAGCACGACGTCGGCCGCGCCCGCACGGAACGCCTTCACCGCCGTCTCGTACGACTTGCGGGCGGTCATGATCACCACCGACGTCAACGGCGACTTGTCGCGGGCGAACTGCAGGAGCTCGATCCCCCCGCCCGGGGTCGGCGTGTCGGCGTCGACCAGCGCGACGGCGTAAAACTTGTTCAGCAGCTGGTCGCGCGCCCGGACCGGATCGTGGGTCCCGGTGACGATCAAGCCAGCCTTGGTCAGCAGCCGGTCGAGCCCCTTGACGACCTGGTCATCGGCGTCGACGACCAGGACCTCTTGCCCGGCGGCGGCGGGTTGGTTGGCCACGGTGCGGATGAACTTACCCCGGCGCTCGGTCAGGCATCAAGAGAACCTGGCGCGCGAGCTGGTACTCTTTGAGGAGTTTGGGCATCGCAAGGGCCTCGGACATGGACTCCTTCTTCGACAGAGCGCTGCTGGCGGCGCGGCGCCTCGGCGCCTCCGACGTTCACCTGAAGCCTGGCTTGGCGCCAATTCTTCGGATCGCGGGCGAGCTGCGCACGCTGAGCGACGTTCCCCCCTTGTCGCGCGAGTTCCTGCACAGCCTGGGGCTCTCGCTGCTGAACGATCGGCGCCGAGAGACGCTGGAGCGGACCGGCGACGTGATCGTGGCGCTGGCCACCAGCAATGGCGGACGGCAGCGCGCGCATCTTTTCCACCATCGCGGCGGACTCAGCCTGGCGCTTCGGTTGATCCCGCCCGAGGTCCCGGCGCTCGACACGCTCGGGCTCCCCGCCGAGGTGCGCGCGCTGACCGAGCCCGGCGCGGGGCTGGTGCTCGTGGCCGGCGGCCCCGGACAGGGGAAGACCACCACGCTGGCAGCCCTGGTCGAGGACCTCACCGCGC
Source organism: uncultured Pseudomonadota bacterium (assembly GCA_963847705.1). Taxonomy (GTDB): domain Bacteria; phylum Myxococcota_A; class Polyangia; order Fen-1088; family Fen-1088; genus JADGRB01. Next base: position 5,541 of record CAWKBC010000025.1, read on the forward strand.
GGCGCCCCTGCCGGGTGGTGACGATCGAAGAGCCGGTCGAATACCTGCTCAAGGATCGACGGGGGTTGGTCGTCCAGCGGGAGGTCGGAACGGACGTCCCGTCGACCGCGGCGGCCCTGCGTTCGTTGAGCCGGCAGGACCTCGACGTTCTGCTCGTCGGCGATCTGACGGACCCGGCGGCCGCGCGGCTGGCCGTCGAGGCGGTGGAGACAGGCCGGCTGGTGCTGGCCGGCCTCCTGGCCGGAAACATCCCGCAGGTGGTCGAGCGGCTGACCGCCACGCCGGAGGACGACGCACCTCTGACGCGCGCGCGGATCGCTGCTAGCTTGCGGGGCATCATCGTTCAGCGTCTGGTTCCCGCCTCCGACGGCAAGCGCCGGGGGCCCGCCGGCACGTTGCTGCGGGTCGGACCCGAAGCTCGAGCGCAGCTCGCGGAGGGAGCCCTGGCGCAGGGAACGCCAGAGCTACCGGGGAGCCTGACCTTCGAGCCCCCGGCCGAGCCGCCCCGCAAGCGGCGGACCAGTGATCCGCGCGCGGCCGTCGAGGACGACACCCCGGGTGACTAGGCCGCCTCCGGGCGGCACGTCGTCGGGCATGGCTCGCTTCGCTCGCCGTTGCCTTTGCGGCAACGCCCTCCTAGTCTTCGCTGCGCCCATGTCCCCTTCCCTTTCGATCGACGCCCGTCGGGCCTTCCTCGACTACTTCGTGAAGCGCGGCCATCAGGAGGCGCCGAGCGCGTCGCTGGTCCCGCTCAACGATCCGACACTGCTCTTCACCAACGCCGGGATGAACCAGTTCAAGGACTTCTTCACCGGCAAGGCCAGGACGACCTTCTCGCGCGCCACCAGCTCGCAGAAGTGCGTGCGTGCCGGCGGCAAGCACAACGACCTGGAGAACGTCGGCCGCACGGCGCGCCACCAGACGTTCTTCGAGATGCTGGGGAACTTCTCCTTCGGCGACTACTTCAAGCCCGACGCCATCGCCTTCGCGTATGAGCTCCTGACCAAGACCTACGCCATCAAGCCCGAGCGGCTGGTCTACACGGTTCACGAGTCGGACGACGAGGCGCGCGTGCTCTGGAAGAAGATCGCGGGGGTCAGCGACGATCGCGTCATCGGCCTGGGCGACAAGGACAACTTCTGGGCCATGGGCGAGACCGGCCCCTGCGGCCCCTGCAGCGAGATCCACTATCTGCAGGGCGCCGAGATTCACTGCGCGGTCGAGACCGCCGGCGGCCACTGCCAGGGTCCCGCCTGTGACTGCGACCGCTGGGTGGAGATCTGGAACCTGGTCTTCATGCAGTTCGAGCAGGTGGCCCCGGGCGATCGCCGCCCGCTGCCCAAGCCGTCGGTCGACACCGGCATGGGGCTCGAGCGCCTCTGCGCCGTGCTCCAGGGCGTGCGGTCCAACTACGAGACCGACCTCCTGCGTCCGCTCATCGATCGGGTGGCCGATCTCTCGAAGAAGCCGTTCGTCCCCGCCGACTACGAGGGGCAGAGCGTCTCGCTGCGGGCCATCGCCGACCACGCGCGGGCGGCGGCCTTCCTGATCGCCGACGGCGTCTTCCCCGACAAGACCGGCCGCGAGTACGTGCTGCGCCGGATCATGCGGCGGGCCGTCTATCACGGCTGGTTGCTGGGGATCAAAGAGCCGTTCCTCGACGCGCTGGCGGCCGACGTCGTGACGAAGATGGGCGGCGTCTATCCCGAGCTGGTCGAGCGGCAGAGCCTCATCGCCAAGATCACGCGCGAGGAGGAGACCCGGTTTCGCGAGACGCTCGAGCGCGGCGTGCGGCTGCTCGACGAGAAGGTCTTCGCCGCCGGCGGCGCCAAGCAGATCAACGGCGCGACGGCCTTCATGCTCTATGACACCTACGGGTTCCCGCTCGATCTGACGCGCGTGATCGCCGAGCAGCACCACTATGACCTCGACGAGGCCGGTTTCCAGACCGCGATGAACGAGCAACGCCACCGGAGCGACTTCCACGGCTCGGGCGAGGTCGCGGTGGCGGCCGTGTTCCAGCAGATCGCCGACCGCGTCGGGGCCACGAAGTTCCTCGGCTACGACCGGACCTCGGCTTCGTCCAAGGTCGTGGCCCTCCTCGCCGACGGAAAAGAGGTCGACGTCGTCGGCCCGTATTCCAAGGACGTCGCGGTGATCGTGGCCGAGACGCCGTTCTATGGCGAGCAGGGCGGGCAGATGGGCGACGCGGGGACGATCGCCTCGTCCAAGGCGCGCCTGGCCGTGCGGGACTCCAAGCGGCCGGTCTCCACGCTCTGGGTCCACTTCGCCGAGGTCGAGAGCGGCGAGCTGCGCGTCGGCGACGCCGTCGAGCTGACCGTCGACACCGAGCGGCGCGACGACATCCGGCGCAACCACTCGGCGACGCACCTCCTGCACTGGGCGCTGCGCCACGTCCTCGGCACCCACGTGACCCAGAAGGGCTCGCTGGTGGCCCCCGATCGCCTGCGCTTCGACTTTTCGCACACTGCCCCATTGACGGACGAAGAGAAGCAGAAGGTCGAGGATCTGGTGAACGCGCGTGTCCGCAAGAACGTCGCCACCGACACCGCCGTGCTGGCGATCGCCGACGCCAAGCAGGCCGGCGCCATCGCCTTCTTCGGCGAGAAGTACGGCGACACGGTGCGCGTGGTGACGATGGGCGAGTCGAAGGAGTTCTGCGGCGGCACCCACGTCGCGCGCACCGGCGACATCGCCTTCTTCAAGCTGACCGAGGAGACCGGCGTCGCCCAGGGCGTCAGGCGCGTCGAGGCCACCACCGGCGCCGGGGCCGTGGCCTTCGTCCGGAAGATGGAGAGTGAGCTGCTGGAGTCCGGGCGCCTTCTGCGCGCGGGCGAGTTCGAGGTCGCCGCGCGCATCACCAAGCTGCAGGCCGACCAGCGGGGGCTGGAAAAAGAGCTCGAGAAGCTGCGCCGCAAGCTCGCCTCCGGCGGCGGACGCGATCTGGCGGCCGAGGCGCGCGACGTCAACGGGGTGCGCGTGCTGGCGACCCGGGCCGACGTCGCCGATCCGAAGGCGCTGCGCGAGGTCGCCGATCAGCTGCGCGACAAGCTCGGCTCGGCCGTGATCGTCCTGGCCGGCGTCGAGGGGGACAAGATCGCGCTCGTCTCGATGGTCTCCCCCGATCTGGTCGGCAAGCACCACGCCGGCAAGATCGTCGGCGAGGTGGCCAAGGCCGTGGGCGGCAAGGGGGGCGGTCGGCCCGACATGGCGCAGGGGGGGGGCTCCGATCCCACCGCGCTCGACGCGGCGTTGGCGAAGGTGTTCGATCTCGTCCGTGGCTGAAAACCGGCTCGCGCAGACCTTCCAGCTCGACGCGACCGACGCTGGTGTCACGCTGGCCGCGGCGTTGCGCCGGCGCTTCACCGGGGAGAGCTGGAGTGACGTGCGCGCGCTCTGCACGACCGGCAAGGTGAGCCTCGACGGCGAGCGGGCGCTCGATCCCGCCGTCCGCGTGAGCGCCGGCCAGCGGATCGAGCTGCGACCGAACGCGCCGAAACCGCACACCGTCCCGGCGGGCTTCCGGATCGCGTTCGAGGACGCTCACCTGGTGGTGATCGAGAAGCCGTCCGGCATCACCAGCGTCCCCTACGAGCGCAAGGAGACCGGCACCGCGCTCGATCTCATTCGCGCCAGCTGGAAGCGGGCCGGCAAGCGCGCCACGGTGACGCCGCTCTACACGGTGCACCGGATCGACAAGGACACCTCCGGCCTCCTGGCGTTCGCCAAGACCAAGCTGGCCGAGCGGGCGCTGCATGAGGTCTTCCAGCGCCACACCGCCGCCCGCGCCTACCTGGCCGTCGCCGAAGGGGACGTGACCGCGGCGCGCATCGAATCACAGCTGGTCGCCGACCGCGGCGACGGCATCCGCGGCTCCGCCCGCCACCCCAACCCCAACGAAGGCCAGCTGGCCATCACCTACGTCGAACCGCTCAGGCACTACGCGCGCAAATCGACCGGGCCGGCCGGGCGAGCGGGCACGATCGTCGCTACACTTTGTCGCGTGCGACTCGAGACGGGACGAACGCATCAGATCCGCATCCACCTCTCCGAGCGGGGCCATCCCCTGGTCGGCGAGACGGTCTACATCCGCGATCTCTTGCGCGACGGCCGCCAGCCGCTCCCCGCGCCCCGCCTCATGTTGCACGCCGCGTTGCTGGGCTTCCCGCACCCTGTGACCGGCGCGCCGATCAGGCTCGAGGCGACGCCGCCAGACGATTTCATGAAGGTGATCGAATCGTTGGGGGGCGCCCGTGGCGACTGCCGGATCTGACGGCACGATCAAGTCGGCCCTCGCCGCCGTGATGGAGGCGGTCCGCTCAGCCTACGGACCCGACGCCCAAAGGGCGGCGGAGCTGCCCGATGGCGGCCACGATCCCGCCTTCCTCGATCGCACGGCGCCCCTGCTCGAGTTTCTCTGGTCGCGCTACTTCCGGGTGCGCCTGCTCGGGGTGGAGAACGTCCCCGCGACCGGCGCCGCCATGCTGGTCGGCAACCACTCGGGCGGGATCCCCTACGACGGTGCACTGTTGCTGCACGGCGTCCACCGTGACCATCCGAGCCACCGGCGCGTGCGTCCGCTGGTGGCGAACTTTGCCTTCCGTCAGGGCTGGATCGCCAACGTCATTTCGCGCATTGGCGGCGTTCGGGCCTCGCGCGAGATCGCGTTGCCCCTCCTGGCCAAGGGGGAGCTCATCGCCGTGTTTCCAGAAGGTCTGCGTGGGGTCGGGAAACTCTACCGAGAACGTTACAGGATGGCCCGTTTCGGCCGGGGCGGGTTCGTCCGGTTGTCGAGCGAAGCCCAGGTGCCCCTGCTGCCCGTGGCCATCGTCGGCGCCGAGGAGATTCACCCCATCATCGGGAAAATCACCTCCCTGGCGGAACCTCTGGGTCTACCTTACATCCCAATAACGCCCACGTTTCCATGGCTTGGGCCACTCGGTCTGCTTCCGGTCCCCACCAAATGGACAATCCAGATAGGCGCCCCGATTCCGCCACCTGCGCCAGGGGATGGACCGGGGACCGTGCGTGTGGCCGAGGCGGTCCGCACGGCGATCGACGGGATGATCGCCGATCTTCTGGTCAAGCGACGTTCGATTCTTTTCGGATAGTGGGGACAGTCGATTGATGGGCGGGAAACGTTTGGCTTCTCGTACGTTATATTCGTGCGGCACTATACAGTTCAGTTATAAACTGAGGACTTAGCCCCGGCTTCATGATCGATATCGGGCACACGATCGGAAACTACAAGGTTACCGCCAAGCTCGGAGAGGGGGGCATGGGGGTGGTGTACCTGGCGGAGCATCCGGTCATCGGGAAGAAGGTCGCCATGAAGGCGATCCACCCGGAGCTTTCGAAGAACTCCGACGTCGTCTCGCGCTTCATCACCGAGGCCAAGGCGGTCAATCAGATCGGGCACGAGCACATCGTGGACATCGCTGACTTCGGCAACACGCCGGAGGGCGAGTTCTACTTCGTGATGGAGTACTTGCAGGGCGAGTCGCTCTCCGACCGCCTCAAGCGCGAGAAGCGGATTCCCCTGGGACAGGCGATGTCGATCGGCGCGCAGATCGCCGACGCGCTCAACGCCTCGCACCAGCAGGGGATCATCCACCGCGACCTCAAGCCCGAGAACATCTTTCTCTGCCACCGCGGCGCCAACCGCGAGTTCGTCAAGGTGCTCGATTTCGGGTTGGCCAAGCTGACACAGAACGATCAGAAGGTGACACACAAGACCCGCACCGGCTCGGTGATGGGCACGCCCTACTACATGTCCCCCGAGCAGTGCGAGGGGAAGACGGAGATCGACTACCGCGCCGACATCTACTCGCTCGGCGTGCTGATCTTCGAGATGCTGACCGGCAAGGTTCCCTTCGGCGGCGAGGGCTACGGCGAGATCATCGTCAAGCACGTGACGATGCCGCCGCCATCGGTGCGCAGCGTCGTCCCCGAGCTGCCCGAGTTCATGGACCCGATCATGTATCGGGTGCTGGCCAAGGATCGCGACCAGCGGTTCCAGACCATGGCCGACCTGCGCGAGGCGCTGCTCGACCCCGAGCGCTACGCCAGCTCCGCCCCCGAGCTCAGCATCCCTGACGATCTCTCCGGCATCGCCCGCGCCGCAGCCCCGATGGCGCGCGCCGAGCTGGAGCTGCGCTCGGCGCTCGGGCACCCCTCGCAGATCCTCACCCCGCCACCGCCGGGCGGGACACCGTCGGGCCGCGGCGAGCTGATCGAGAACATCGACAACTTGATCCGCACCCGCTCGGGGAGCCGCCTGGTCCTGCTGCTGGGGCTGGGATCGGCGGCCGTGGCGCTGTTCGCGGTGTTCGGGCGCCACGACACCCGCCGCCCCCTGCCGGTCGCGAGCATGCCGCTCCACCCGGCGACCGTGCGCGTGAACTTCAACTCCGATCCGGACGGCGCCGTGGTGGTCCGCCCCGACGGAAAGACGCTGGGCCTCACGCCCCTGTCAATCGAGATCGCCTACAGCGACTCGGCGGTCGAGTTCCAGTTCAAGAAGCAGGGCTACGAGCCCAAGACGATGTACGTCGTCCCCAACCTCCCCTCACCGCTGTTCGCGACGTTGCGGCGCGCAGACATCGAACCGGCGGCGACCGAGGGCGCTGGCGGGTCGACCGGCGCGCCGGCACCGGCGCCGTCCCATTCGCGCCGCTCGCGCGCGGCGGCGGCCGCCGCCCAGGCTCAGCAACAGCATCCCCCGAAGGACGACGAAGACGGCGTCCTCGAGCCCAGCATCAGGTAGCCCGCTGTGCGGACGGCGGTGCGCTGGGGCTGTGTGTTGGCTCTGTTGACCGTGGGCGCCTGCGACGAGCTGATTCCGAGCATTCCGGGAGTGGAGGTGTGCACCACCGGCTGCTTCTGTGGAAGCCCGAGCGAATCTGACTGCGCCGCGGAGGAGTGCGAGCGGGTCTACACGCGGCAGTCCGACGGATCACTCAAGTACGACCACTGTGCCAACGGACCAAACAGCAGCTTCGTCCTGGACGGCGGATCACAGTAAACGGGCGCCTCGGACGGGCGCCCCGGAGCGAACGCCCGCGCGCGCCGTCGACCGCCTTCAGGCGCAGACGCGGTTGCGCCCGCTGGCCTTGGCCTCGTAGAGCCGCTCGTCCGCGCGCTTGATGATGGCCGCGCCCTCGGTGAGCTCGGCGTCGACGGTGGCGATCCCCATCGAGATGGTGACGGGGATGCGCACGTTCTCGAACTTGAAGTCCGTCTTCTCCACGATCTGGCGGATCTTCTCGGCGAACGGCAGGCAGCTGCCGCCGTCGATCTCGGGGAGCACGATGGAGAACTCCTCACCGCCGTAACGGGCGAAGCAGTCCTCGCGACGAATCTTGGCGCGCACCGTCTGCGCCAGGTGCTTGAGCACGTAGTCGCCCGCCAGGTGGCCGTAGCCGTCGTTCACTTTCTTGAAGTGGTCGATGTCGAACATCACCAGCGAGAGCGGGCGGCGGTAGCGATGCGCGCGCGCGACCTCGCGCTCCAGCGTGTCCAGGAAGTAGCGCTTGTTGAAGATCTGCGTGAGGCCGTCGACCGTGGTGAGGCGATAGATCTCCTCGTGGTAGGCGTTCTCGATGTTGCCGCCGGTGAGGAACTTGAAGATCGTTCGGCCGATCTTGATCAGGTCGCCGTCGCGCATGACGTATTCGTCGACGGGCTCGTCGTTGACGTAGGTCCCGTTGGTCGAGCCGAGATCGCGCACCAGGATCGATTTGCCGGTATTCACAATCTTCGAGTGATTGCGCGAGATCGACTCTTGGTCGATCTGGATGTCGCACTTCGAGGAGCGGCCAATGATCATCGACGCCGCGTTGAGGTTGTATTTCTTCCCCAGCTCGGAGCCGTAGATCACCACCAGACACGCTTCATTGCCGGCTGGCCGCTCGGTGATGCGGCTGATGCTGGTGACGACCGTCTTCGCTCGGACGTGGTCCGATTCGGAGGTGTCGTTGGGATCTCGGGGATGGCGCGCCACGGGGTCCGGCGAAGCAGGCTAGGTCAAAGCCACGAAGGCGGCAAGGGGAGGATAATTTGACACCTATACCTACATGTAAGACGGTGTCATTATGGCACATACCCACCGGATCGCAACGGTCGCCGCGCTTCTTTTCGTTTCGTTGCCCGCCCGGGGCCAGTCCCCCTCTCTCAAGCCCGATTCGATCCGGCTCGTCGGACACCATTACGTGGCCGATCTCACCGACGGAGGGCACGCCGAGCTGACGCTGGATCCGCGGCTGCAGACCAGCACGGACGACGTTCTGCGCACCTTCCAGATCCCCTACGCGGGCGCCGTCGTCATCTCGATCCCCGACGGCCGCGTGCTGGCGATGGTCGGACGCTCGGCCGCCGATCCGCGGCTCGGCCCGGCCGAGCTGGCGCTGCACCCGTGGGCCCCCTCAGCGTCGGTGTTCAAGGTCGTCTCCGCGACGGCGCTCGTCGAGAGCGGCGTTTCGGGCGCGACGCGGATCTGCTACCACGGCGGCGTCTCGTCGATCCTGCCCGACAACCTGATCGACATCCCGGCCATCGACCGCAGCTGCGCCACGCTGGCGTACGGGATCGGCAAGTCGCAGAACGCCATCGTCGCCAAGCTGGTCACCACCCATCTGACCGCCGCCGATCTGGCCCGTGAAGGGCGCAGCTTCGGCTTCGGCGAGGCGATCCCGTTCGAGCTCGCGATCGAGCCGTCGCACCTCGATGTGCCGGCGAACAACAAGCTGGAGATGGCGCGCGCCTCGGCCGGCTTCTGGCACTCGACGCTGTCGCCCATGCACGGCGCGCTCGTGGCCGCGACGATCGCCAACGCCGGCGAAATGCCCGCTCCCACCCTGATCGAGCGCGCCGTCGACGGAGAGGGCCAGCTCGAACAGCTGCCGGTCGCCGCGCCCCGTCACGTCGCCGCCAGCGCCGCCGCCTCCGAGGTGGGACGGATGATGGAGCTGACCACCCGGATCGGCACCGCCAAGGGGACGTTTCGCAACAAGCGCGGCCAGCGCTACCTGCCCATCGAGGTCGCCGGCAAGACGGGGACGCTGAACGCCGAAACCGACCACGGCCCCCTCGGCTACAGCTGGTTCGTCGGCTACGCGCCGGCCGATCACCCCACCATCGCTTTCGCCGTGGTGCTGGGGAATGCCCCCAACTGGCGCATCAAGGCCACCTACGTCGGCCGCCACATCGTGACCGAGTACCTGAACGAGAAGAACGAGCGCGCGGGGACCCACCTGGTTGCGGCGCGCTAGGGTGCCTGCGGGCGACGCGCCGTCGGGCCACGTCGTCGTCCACCACGCTCACCATCGCCTTGCAGCGACGCCCTCCTGGCCTTTTTGGGCTGATTCCCGACGGGGTCTTGTGGCCGGTGACCGTCGGCGTATAAACTGAGCGGCGCTTTCGAAAGGCCCTCCGCCCGCAGCATGCAGCTTTACGAATGGCTTTCGAGCGTCGCCTCGAACCGGAGCAGTGAAAAGGCTCTGGTCTATCGGGACACGTATCTCTCCTGGCGGGGCCTCCTCCACCGGGTCGACCGGCGCGCGCAGGAGCTGCACGCGCTGGGGATCGCGCCGGGCGCCTGGGTCGGGCTGATGCTCGGCAACGTCCCCGACTTCGTCATCCTGGCGCTGGCGCTGTCGAAGATCGAGGCGGTGATCGTGCCGCTCGATCCGACCACCGGGAACCGCGAGCTGGAGATGGTGCTGGAGGCGGCGCCGCTGCGCGCGCTCATCACCCGGCCGCGCGGCGGCGAAGGGGGACAGGTGGCCGCCGGGCTCCCCTACTACGCCGGCGCGGTCCTCCCGCGGCCGCCCGCGGGACCGCCCTCGAAGTTCATCCCCGAATCGCGGCGAAGGCTGCAAGGAACCCTCCTCACCTGCGGGCTCTACAAGCGGACGACGCTCACCAACCTGACGCCGGGACCGGGGGGCCCGGAGGTCGTGCAGCTCACCGCCAGCGTGGGCGGCGACCCCAAGGGGGTGGTCAAGACGTCGGCCAACCTCGAGGCCTCGGCCGAGGCGATCCGCAAGACGCTCGACGCCACCGCCGCCGATCGCATCCTCTGCTCGCTGCCGCTGCACGGGAGCTACGGCTTCGACTTCGGCCTGCTGACCTCGCTGGCCACCGGCGCCACGCTGTTCCTCGAAGACGAGGTGGCGCCCAAGAGAATTGCCAAGCTGCTGCGCGAGCAGCGGATCGATCTGTTCGCCGGGACGCCCGCTCTCTTCGGATCGCTGGTGCGGGTCCCCACGGTGAAGCCGCTCAAGAACGGCGACGCGCGCTTCCTGAGCTCCGGCTCGGCGCTGCCGGCGAGCATCGCGGACGCCTTCCAGGAGCGGTTCGGGGTGCGGTTGCTCTCCTGCTACCACAGCACGCAAGCCGGGCCGCTGGCGATCGACCGCAGCGGAAAGGACCCCGAGAGCGTCGGACGCTCGTTCGAGGGCGTCGAGCTGCGCGTCGCCGGCCCGAAGGGCGATCGGCTCTCCGCCCACGAGGCGGGGCCGATCTGGGTCCGCTCGCGGGCGCTGTCGACGGTCTCGGTGCCGAAGATCCATCTGCCCAAGCGCAGCGACGGCATTCCGATCGGCGGCGTCGACGACGGCTGGCTGCGCACCGGTGACCTCGGTCAGCAAGACAAAGCGGGGCGAATGGTGATCACCGGCCGCGAAGACGACCTGGTCAAGGTCGACGGCAAACGCCTGGCGCTCGGCGAGGTCGAGGGGTGCCTGGAGGCGTTCCCCAAGGTGAAGGCGGCGCAGGCACGCGTCATCACCGACGATCTGGGCGGCCCGATGGTGGTGGCGCGGGTCGTGCGCGCCGGCGTCTGCCGCGCCGAGGACATCATCGATCACTGCGCCCGCAACCTGGCGCCCTACAAGGTTCCGCGCCAGATCGAGTTCTGCGAAGTCATTTGATCCGGTTTTCGGTCAAGAGCTGCTGCGTGGGAGCGGGGCCGGACGGGGCGGCGCGGCCGGCGGACCAGTTGAGCGCGAGTCAAGCGGCGAGCTTCACGGTCGCGAACATCCTGGCGGGCTGGACGCCGAGCTACAGCCAGTAGCTCCTTTTGGTGATCGATTCGCTCGCCAGGCGCATCTATCGCCATGCCGATGCGCGCCCTGGTGGTGGCCGCAGCCCTCGCCGGACTCGCCGGGTTGGCCTGCGCCAGTGGCTCTGGAGATGCGACCCAGGATTCGGGGGACAGCTCCGGGACAGGCGGGAGCAACGCCGGAAAGGGCGGCGGCACCGGCACGGGCGGGACCGCTCCCAGCTCGGGTGGGACGACCGGCACGACCGGCTCCGGGGGGAGCGGCGCGGCGGGCAAGGCCGGCAGCGGGGGGACGACCGGGACCGGTGGAACCGGCACGGGCGGCACGGCTGGCACGGGCGGAGCGGCAACGGGCGCAGCGGGCGCGACAGGGCGCGGCGGGGGTGCGGGAGGCGGCTCGGGGAACAGCGGTGCGGCGGGCCAAAGCGGCACGGGCGGAACGGCCAGCGGCGGCAGTTCCGGGGCGGCGGGGCACGGCACAGGCGGCGGCACGAGCACCGGTGGCGCCACCGGGGCCGCGGGCTCCGGCCCCAACGATCCTTGCAGCGCCAGCAACGCCGCCGTTCCATTGCCGACCATCGGCTCGGGAACATTCAACGTGACGACCTACGGGGCCGTGGGCGACGGCAAGACCGACAACACCACGGCGATCCAGGCCGCGCTGACGGCAGCAGGGGCGGCCGGCGGTGGCACGGTCACCATCCCGTCCGGGACTTTTCTCTCGGGCCCGGTCGTCATCAGCAGCGGCACGCGCCTCGATCTGGCGTCGGGCGCTGTGCTCAAGATGTTGCCGATGGCGAGCTACCCGACGAGCGGGGTCGCCTTCATCACGTCCACCGGGACCAGCCACGACATCGCGCTCACCGGCACGGGGACGATCGACGGTCAGGGTCAAGACTGGTGGGACGCCTTCGCCAACGGCTCGACGGCCGCGCGCCCCCAGGAGGTCAGCCTGGGCAAGGTGACGCGCGTCCAGATCAGCGGCATCCGCCTGCAAAACTCGCCCGAGGAGCACATCTGGGTGAAGGGCGACACCGACGTGACGATCACCGGCATCACCATCGCCACGCCGGGGACGTCGGGGAAGTCGCCGCCCAAGAACACCGACGGCGTCGACGTCAGCGCCACCGGGATGTACTTCTGCAACAACAACATCGTCGCCGGCGACGACAACATCGCCATGGGGGGCACCAACCTCTACCTCGGCCACTCGAGCTTCGGCGTCGGCCACGGCTGCTCGATCGGCAGCATCACCGAGAACGGTGTCTCCGGGGTGACCGTCGACCACCTGACCTTCGACGGGACCACGTCGGGCATCCGGATGAAATCGGCGCGCGACCGCGGCGGCACGGTGCAGAACCTGACCTACAGCAACATCACCATGACCAACGTGCAGAACCCCATCTTCATCACCTCTTACTACCCCACCCTGCCGACCGATCCGTCGGCCGACACGGCGATGGCGGTCACCGCGACCACGCCGATCTGGAAGAACATCACGATCAAGAACGTGACCGTCACCGGCTCGACCAACGCCGGCATCCTCTGGGGTCTACCGGAAGAGAAGATCGCGACCGTCGTGTTCGACAACGTGAAGATCCAGGCCACCACCGGCATGGAGATCTTCCACGCCACCGGGGTCTCGTTCACCAACGGCTCCAGCGTCACGCCCAAGTCGGGCGCCGCCGTGACGACCTACGACGCCGCAGTGTCCGGCATCACCACCACGGCCTTTTGATCTGGTCGGGACCCCAACGGGGTCCTGCGTCCCCCGCGGCGAGCTCGCGGCGGCGACGCCGGCGCGCCCTCAGGCGATCTAATCCAGCAGCTCGCGGAGCCTGGCGTTGACGACGGTTCGGCTGCCGGGCGGCAGGTCGACCTCCTGGAAGAACGAGAAGTAACCGGGGTGCCGGATCTCGATCCGGTGGAAGCCGGCGCGGATCTGGTGCCCTTCGCTCTTCCACTCCTTGGCGCTCCCGGCCAGCAGATCGTCGATCCAGACGGTGGCGTCGGGCACGTTGCACTCGACGCGAACGCCGACCGCCCCGGAGCTCAGCGTGTGGGCGCACCCGCCGAGCGCGGAGGCGCCCAGCAGGAACGCCACGAGGAACAGGGCGCGAAGCGAACGATACGGACGAAGCAACCGACTGAATCTGGTCATGGATTGTTCCCGGTCTCCGGGGCTGCCGGGGCGCGCAAGCGGGCGCGCAGCTTGATGACGGCGCCCGAGGTCTGCACGTCGCTCAAGCTGATCATCGCGTCGGCGTCGCGCGAGAGGGCCGTGGCCAGGAGGGCGGGGCCCGAGCGCGTGCGCGCCCAGATCTCGGCGCGGCCACCGCCGACCCGCACCAGGTCGGCGGCCGAGACCGCCCCCACCGAGCGGACGGTCTTGAGCAGCGCGGGAACCGCCCCCGGCTCGACGACGTCAGCGTCGATGGTGAGGAGCGGCAGATCGGCCGACGGTGCCGCGGCCGCGGTCAGCGCCGAGGCGGTCTCGGTCGCCAACGCGGTGGCAAGACGGCCGAGGCAATCGGTGCGACCGGCGTCCACGGCCTCGGCGAACGCCCGGGCGGCTGCCGTGCGGTCCGGGAGCGAGACGCCGGTGAACCGCGCCGTCGCCCGGCAGGCCACCGAGAGGCGGCCGGTGCCGCGCAAGGCGCCCTCGTCGACGGTCTCGACAGTCACCGTGGCGGCGGCGGACGCAGGCGCCCTGGCGAGGGGATCCCCGGCCCTTGCGCGCAGGCCAGCCGACGACAGCGCCGCGACCATGTTCGCCACGAACACCGGAGGGGTCCGATCGCCCGGCAGCACGACGATGGCGGGCGCCGCGGCGCGGGGCGCCACGGACGCCGCGGGCGGCGCGGCCCCGCGGTCGATCCTGCTCTGGATGGCGGACCGGTCGACCTCGACCTGCACGCGCATCGTGTAGACACCGTTCACCTCCCCCTCCTCCAGCGTCCGGTAACGTCCGATGAAGCTGTGCGCCTTGGCTTCGATGGCGCGGAGCGTCTTCCCCTGCGCCGCTCGCGCCTGCGGGTCGACGACGAGCTCGTTGATGATCAGGTCGACGGCCTGCCGGAGGGCGTCCTCGAGCGCCCGCTCGCGCGCGCCGGCGGCGTTTCCACCCACGACCGGCGCCTGGCCGGTGGTGACGCGCGCGTTGGGCGAGCTCGGCTCGCCCAACGGTTCGCCGACCCCGGGCGGAGGCGGGGCAGCGACCGGCGCGGCGGGCGCCGCCGCCTGGGCCGAGGCGATGGCCGAAAGCGCGAACGCCAGGCCGAGCGCGCCCAACCACGAGATGCCGAACTGCCTCTTCACCGCAGCACCTTCTGAACGTAGACCACCGCGACGCCCCGGGCGAGCTTTGCGGCCAGATCGGCCCCGCCGTCGAGCATCAGCCGGCCCGAACGGTCCATGCGGGCGGCGCGCGCGCCGGCGTCGGCGGGGGGGAGCCGACCCGATAGGTCGCCGCCCCCAGGGAGATCTCCTGACCACCGACCACGGCCCTCGGCGTCGCCACCAGGCGAGCCTCACGAACGGCCAGCGCCGTGGTCGGCGCGCCGGGATCCTCGAGCCAGTCGGCAAACCCGACCTCCATCCGGACCACCGCCCCGCCGTTCGACTGGTACTGCACGTCGGCGGTGCGCGCCCGGTTGAGCGCGCGGTCGATCCGATCGGGGTCGAGCCTGTGCCCGCCCCCCGTCGGGAGCCCCCCGAGCGCGTTCCGAAGCTTGGCCGTGGCCGCCGCACGCGCCCGCCGCTCGGCGCCGGGGCGCGCCAGGTCGACGCTGGGCATCCGCAGGTCGGCGGCCGCCCCCCCGGAGGCCGAGAGCGTCCCGGCGCGCCAGTCGACGGTCACACCCTCGTGCGTGTCGATCAGATCGGCGGAAAGGGGCGACGGCGACGGCGATGGCGACGGCGAGGAAGGCTCCGCCGCGGCGACCGCCCCGAGGGCGATCGACGCGAAGACCAGCGCTGCCCTACTCCCACTCGATCGTCGCGGGGGGCTTCGACGAGATGTCATAGACGACGCGGTTCACCCCTTTGACCTCGTTGACGATGCGCGACGAGAGGGTGGCGAGCAGATCGTACGGCAGCGGCACCCAGTCGGCGGTCATGCCGTCGCGCGAGTGGACGGCGCGCAGCGCGAGCACGTCGGCGTAGGTCCGTTCGTCGCCCATGACGCCGACGGTGCGAACCGGCAGGAGCACGCCGAACGACTGCCAGATCGACTCGTAGAGGCCGGCGGCGCGGATCTCCTCCTCGATGATGACGTCGGCGGCGCGCAGCACGTCGCAGCGCTCGCGGGTCACCTCGCCGAGGATGCGCACCGCCAGGCCGGGGCCGGGGAACGGCTGGCGCCAGAGCACGTGGTGGGGCAACCCCAGCTCGGCGCCGAGCGCGCGCACCTCGTCCTTGAAGAGCTCACGCAGCGGCTCGACCAGCTTGAGGTTCATCCGCTCGGGCAGGCCGCCCACGTTGTGGTGCGACTTGATCATCGCCGACGGTCCCTTGAAGGAGACCGACTCGATGACGTCGGGGTAGAGCGTCCCCTGGACCAGGAACTCGGCCCCGGATGAGGACCCGGCCAGCTTCTTGGCCTCTTCCTCGAACACGGCGATGAACTCGCCGCCGATGATCTTGCGCTTCCGCTCGGGATCGGTGACCCCCGCCAGCTTGCTCAGGAACCGCTCGCTGGCGTCGACGACGCGCAGATCGGCCTTGAAGGCGTCCCGAAACAGCGACTCGACCTGCGCCGCCTCGTTGGCGCGCTGCAGGCCCGTGTCGACGAAGATGCAGGTGAGACGTGACCCGATCGCCTTCAAGACAAGCGCCGCCGCCACCGACGAGTCGACCCCGCCCGAGAGCCCACAGACGGCGTGGGCGTGGGGACCGACGCGCGCCGCGACGGTGGCGATCGCCTCGTCGACGAAGCCGGCCATCGTCCAGCTCGGCGTGCAGCCGCAGATGCGAAACAGGAAGTTGGCCAGGATCTCTCCGCCCCGCGGCGTGTGCACCACCTCCGGGTGGAACTGCACGCCCCAGAACTTCCGCGCCGGGGCCGAGACCGCCGCCGCCGGGCAGTTGGCGCTCTCGCCGACCAGGTCGAACCCGGCCGGCAGCGCCTCGATCCGATCGCCGTGCGACATCCAGACGGGGATCTCCTCGCCGGGGGTGAAGCCGTGGAAGAGGTCACCGGTCTCCTTCACCTTCACCGTGGCGCGGCCGTACTCGCGTCGATCGGCGGCGGCCACCTTCCCACCGAGCAGCAGCGCGGTCAGCTGCACGCCGTAGCAGATCCCCAGGATCGGCACGCCCAGGTCGTAGAGCTCGGTCGAGATGCGCGGCGCGCCTGCGTCGTAGGCCGACGAGGGCCCGCCCGAGAGGATGATCCCGCGCGGCGCCAGCTCGCGGATGCGCGCGAGCGGCAGGTTGAAGGGGTGGATCTCCGAGTAGACCTTCTGCTCGCGCACGCGCCGCGCGATGAGCTGCGTGTACTGCGAACCGAAGTCGAGGATGAGGATGAGGTCGCGGGTCGATTTGACGGCGGGGCGGGACATCACTGCTCGACGCGGTAGTTGGGCGCCTCTTTGGTGATGATGACGTCGTGGACGTGCGACTCGCGCAGCCCCATCGCCGTCGCCCGCACGAAGCGCGCCTTGGTCCGCAGGTCTTCGATCGTCCGGCAGCCGGTGTAGCCCATGCCCGATTTGACCCCGCCGATCAGCTGGTAGAGCGACTGCGAGAGCGGCCCGCGGTACGGCACCCGCCCCTCGATCCCCTCGGGGACCAGCTTGGCGTCGCTGGTGACCTCGCCCTGGAAGTAGCGGTCGCGGCTGCCGGCGCGCATGGCGCCGATCGACCCCATCCCTCGGTAAACCTTGTAGCTGCGCCCCTGGTACAGGATGATCTCGCCGGGCGCCTCGTCGGTGCCCGCGAACAGGCTCCCGATCATGACGCTGTGGGCGCCCGCGGCCAGCGCCTTGGCCACGTCGCCCGAGTACTTGATGCCGCCGTCCGCGACGATGGTGACGTTCATCGAGGCGACCGCCCGGGCGCAGTCATTGATGGCGGTGATCTGCGGAACGCCCACGCCGGCCACCACGCGGGTCGTGCAGATCGAGCCCGGGCCGATCCCCACCTTGATCGCGTCCGCCCCGGCCTTGGCCAGCGCCAGCGCCGCCTCGCCGGTCGCCACGTTGCCGGCGATGATCTGCGCCTTGGGGA
Organism: uncultured Pseudomonadota bacterium; assembly: GCA_963847705.1. GTDB lineage: Bacteria > Myxococcota_A > Polyangia > Fen-1088 > Fen-1088 > JADGRB01. The sequence goes on from CAWKBC010000025.1 coordinate 22,852, forward strand.
AGTTCTTGCGCACGTCGGCGACCGCCTGAACCACGGCGCGCGAATGGCCGTGGGCGGTGTCGATGCAGATGACGTCGGCGCCCGCCTTGAGGAGCGCGTCGACCCGCTCGTCGCGGTCGGGCCCCACGCCGACTGCCCCGCCGACGCGCAGCCGGCCGAAGTCGTCCTTGGCGGCGAAGGGATGCGCCTGCGCCTTCTCGATGTCCTTGATGGTGACGAGCCCCTTCAGGAACCCGCCGCCGTCGATGACCAGCAGCTTCTCGATCCGGTTCCGGTGCAAGAGCTCCTTGGCGCTCTCGACGCTGGTCCCCTCGGCGATGGTGATGAGCTTCCTGGTCATCATCGCGCTGATCGGCTGCTCGAGGTTCCGCTCGAACCGGATGTCGCGGTTGGTGAGGATCCCGACCGGCCGCCCGTCGGAAGCGACCACCGGCAGGCCGGAGATCTCGTGCCGCTTCATCAGCTCGAGCGCGACCGCCAGCTTCTGGTCGGGGCCGACGGTGACCGGGTTGACCACCACGCCGCTCTCCGCCTTCTTGACCTTGGTGACCTCCAGCGCCTGCTGGGGAATGGTGTAGTTCTTGTGGACGATGCCGATGCCGCCCTCGCGGGCCATGCAGATGGCGGTGGCCGCCTCGGTGACCGTATCCATGGCCGAGGAGACGATCGGGATGGCCAAGCTGATCCCTGGCGTCAGCTGCGTCCGCACGTCGACGTCCTTCGGAATGACGTCGCTGTCGGCCGGAACCAGCAGCACGTCATCGAAGGTGAGCGCTTCCCGAAGGTGACCGTCCGGCAGCATCTCGGGAGATTAGCCGAACGACCTCCGGTGCGGCAAGGCCATCTGCCCGGTTTCCGGAGGCGTCTGCCGGAGGTTCCCAGCCTCAGTGAACGCCGTGTTTGGTGCAGCTGGCGACGATGGCGTCGGCCTGCTTCTGCGCCTCGGGCTTGACGCCCGGGAGCGCCTTGAGCTTGCCCAGCTCCGCCCTGGCATCCGGGCAGTCCCCCTTGGCGACCAGGACCTTCATCAGCTCGTAGTGCCCAAGCGGGCTCCTGGGGTCGAGGTCGACGGCGGCCCGGCACTCGCCAGCGGCGCGCGCGGCGTCCTTCTGCTCCAGCAACGCGCGACAGAGATCGGCGGCGAAGGCGGCGCTCTTGCCGTCCAGCTTGCGGGCCCGCTCCTGGGCCGCCACCGCGGCCGGAAGCTGTCCGCGTTTGAGCTCGACCCGGCCGAGGCGGTTCCAGCCGAGCGCGAAGTCGGGCTTGAGCTTGGTCGCCTTGTCGAGCGCCGCCTGCGCGCCGTCGAGATCCTTCTGGTCCGACAGCACCATGCCGAGATCGGCCCAGGCGACCGGATCGCGCGGGGCCAGGCGGGTGGCGTCCTTGAGCGCGGCGACCGCGCCGGGCAGATCGCCGGTGCGGCGAAGAGCCGCGCCCAGGTTCAGGCGGTAACCTGCGTCGGAGGGCTTGAGGCGCACGGCGGTGCGGTAGGCGGCGACCGCCTCTCCGTTCTTGGCGAGCGCGTCGCGGGCCACCCCCAAGTTGTAAGCGGCTTCCGCGTAGTCCGGCTTGGTCCGCAGGGCCGCCTCCAGCTCGGCGGCGGCGCCGGCCGCGTCGCCGCGGGCGAGCAGCAGCGCCCCCAGGTTGTTGTGCGCCTCGGGAAAGTCGCTCTTGAGTCCCACCGCCTTGCGGTAGGCGGCGGTCGCGCCCGGCGCGTCTCCCTTCTTTTCCAGCGCCACGCCCGTGAGGTATTGCGGGCGGGCGTCGCGCGGATCGGCCTGGGCGGCCTCCTGAAACGCGGCCAGCGCGCCGGCGGTGTCGCCCTGGCGAAACAGCCGCTCCCCTTTTTCCAGGAGCGGCGCGGCGCCGCCGCCTGTCTCTTGAGCCAGCAGCACCAACAGCAGCGGGAGCGCGTTCATCGCGCGCAGTCTACCTTTCGGTCAGCAGGTCCAGAAGCCTGGTCTTGATCCGCGCCATCCGCTCGGGGTCGGTGATCTTCACCAGGTTCGCCTTGTCGCGCACGTAGAAGACGTCGATGGCGCGGTTCGCCTCGGTGGCGATCTTCGAGCGGTGGATGTCGAGACCCTCGTTGAACAAGGTGCGGGTGATGGCGTAGAGGACGCCCGGCCGGTCCTCGGTGATCACCTCCAGGACCGTGAAGTCGCGACTGACCTCGTTGTCGAGCTTGAGCTCCGAGGGAACGGCCGGCGTCCTCCAGGACGCGATCGAGTCGCCGCGCGGGCGCGCCGCCACCAGCGCCTCGCCGGTGACCTTGCCCGAGAGCACCGCCTCCAGATCCTCGCGGACTTTCTTCCAGCGCCCCTCGTCCATGACCGGGCGCCGCATCCCGTCCCGCACGCGGAAGACGTCCAGCGCCTCCGCCTCCTCGCCGACGCCGACGGGCTGGCGCGAGTAGATGGCGGCGTCGACGACCTCGATCCGGTTGGCGTAGAGGACCCCCGCCACCTCGGCCAGAAGGCCGGGGAGGTCGCGCGCCGCCAGCACCATCTCGGTGATCCCCAGGCGCGGCTCGTGCGAAACCTCGACGAGCGCGCTCTTGTGGGCCTGGCGCCGCTCCCGGATGAGGCGGACGTGCTTGGCGATCCGCAGGGCCGAGTTTTCGGCGAAGTAGCGATCGGGAAAGCCGCCGAAGAGGGTGGTGAGCTCCGCGTTCTTCTCCGGCTCCTCGAGGATGGCGGCCGCGCGCTTCTGGCGCCGCTCGACGATCTCGGCGCGCTCGGCGCCGAGCAGGTCAGGCCCGCGGCGCAGGAACTTGAGCGTGCGGGTGTAGAGCTCGCCGAGCAGCGTCTCCTTCCAGCTCGACATCGCGTCCGGCGCCACCGAGGCGAGATCGCAGAAGGTGAGGAGGTAAAGCTCGTGCAGGTTCTCCTCGTCGCCGCACAGGGCGGCGAAGTCGGAGATCATGCCGATGTCGTCGAGGTCGCGCCGCTGCGACATCTGGCCCATCACCAGGTGCTGGCGGACCAGGAACTCGACCCGCCGGATGTCCTCCTCCTCGATCCCCAGGCGCTGGCAGATGGTGACCGCCAGCCCGGCGCCGATCTCGCTGTGGGGGCTGCCGTACGGTTTGCCCACGTCGTGGAGCAGCGTCCCGGCGGCCAGCGCCACCGGGCGGGTCACGGCGCGCACGGTCTCGGTCGGCATCGGGAACTGATCGGCGTGGTCGCCACGGCCGAGCGCATGCAGCCGCCCGACCGCGTAGAGCGCGTGCTGGTCGACGGTGTAGACGTGATAAATGTCGTGCTGCACGCGCCCCGTCGAGGGCTCCCACTCGGGCATCAGCGCGGCGAGGAGACCGAGGTCCTGCATCTGCTCCAGGCGCGACGGGTTGGCCTTGTCGCGCCCGTCGCAGACGATCTCCATGAAGCAGCGTCCAGAGTCGGGATCGGCGCGCAGCGCCTCGCCGTGGGTGGCGGCCAGCTCGCCCAGCATCTCCAGCGTCCGCAGCGACAGCGGGATGTCGAAGGCGATCGCCACCTGAAAGATGCGGAGCATCTCCGAGGGCTTCTTCTCGAACACCGAGCCGTCCTTCCCCTCGAGAGCCCCCTCGCGCACGACGAAGCTGTCATCAACAGCGCCTCCGTCGAGCGTCGGAACGGGTTGGCTGGGGCGGCGCGGCTCGTCGCGCGCGGTCGCCCGCTGGAGCAGCCGCTCGGTCTCGTTGCGGATCAACTTGGCGTGCGCGTGGTACTGGTGCATCAGCGCTTCGACGGCCGGGTGAACCGCCGGACGAATGACGCCGCCCCGGTCCCGTGCGTCTGGACAGAGCACCGGCGCGATCGCCTCCTGCAGCGCGAACCTCAGGTGATCCATCCGGCGGCCGGCCGCGGCGTGCATGGCGATCCGGACGCGCAACAACCACTCGGTGGCGGCGACGAACGCCTGCGCCAGCCGCCCGGTCATCACCCCCTTGGCCAGGAGCTCCTTGGGATCGGAAGTCCCGAAACGGGCCATCGCCGCCCAGCGGCCGACGCAGAGATCGCGCATGCCGCCCGGGCCGTTCTTGAGGTCGGGCTCGAGGAGAAAGATCGTGTCGCCGAACCGGCTGTGGCGCGCCGTCTGCTCGGCCCGCAGGCGGGCCACGAAGTCCTCGGCGGCGGTCTTCGCCACCCGCTTGCGGAAGGCGTCCAGGAAGCGGCGCCCCAGCACCTCGTCCCCGGTCAGGAAGCGTGCGTCGAGGAGCGCGGTGGCCGCCGCCAGATCGCTGGCCGGCAAGGAGAGCGCCTGGTCGTACGACCGGACCGCATGCCCGGCGTCGACCTTGGCGTCCCACAGCGGGTAGAGGATCGCCTCGGCGAGCGTCTGGACCTCCGGCCCCGGCGTCTTCGGGCAGAGGACCAGGAGGTCGAGATCGGAATAGGGCGCCAGCTCGCAGCGACCGAAGCCGCCGGTGGCGAACACCGCCACCGGCGTCTTGCACTTCGCCACCTCGCGGCCAGCCGCCTCGACGACGATCGCGTCGACGTCGCTGGAAAGCGCCCGCGACACCTCGATCCCGTTTCCGCCGGCGCGCACCGCCGCCGCCGCACGCTCGCGGGCCTCCGAAAATGCCCGGACGATATCCAACGTCATCGAGACCAGACACTATCAGAATCCGACGGGACTCATTTGACGTCCGTCGGGGCGTGCGGCACGGTTATCCCCATGGCCGAGATCGAGCTGGCGCCGCTGTCGCATCGCCTTGACGAAGATGAGACGCGGACGCTCGCCAAGCTTTTGGCCGACGCGGGCGCGTCCCCGGTGGAAAAAACCGACGAGCACGCCTCGCACACCATCGCCGCCCGCCTGTCCGAAGAGGCTTTGACCGAGTTCCTGGATTGGCTGGACGCCCACGATCTGGGCGCGGAGATCTACATGCCGGTCGAGTTCGAGGGGCGCGTCGTCGTCGGCGACTTCCGCGTCGCGTCGTCGCAGGCGCTGCTCGACGTCCTCGAGGAGATGCGCGAGGAGCTCTCGGTCGACACCGAGGAGCCGGAAGAGGACGAAGAGGAAGACGAGGAAGAGGAAGAGGACGAAGGGACCGTCATCGAGGCGCAGCTGCGGCACATCTGGCACCTCGTCGCCGACGGGGCCACCGAGTCCATCGAAAAAGGTCTCCCGCTGCATATTCAGCTCTGAAACACCCCCCCGAACAGCCCCCTAGTTCCTTCCAGTTCCCGAACTGCCCCTGGTTCCTTCCCGCTCCCGAACTGCCCCCTACTCCCCTGAGCGGTCCCCGGATTGTCCCGGGCACACCTCGCAAGTTACGTACGGAATCGAGGACAGCCCTCGATTCACCGCTCTCCTCCGTACGTGGGCTTTTGCCGGCGCGTGGTCTGCAACAACTTCAACGGCAGACCACGCGCCGGCAAAAGCTCCGAGCGGAGGAGAGCGGGTGTTCGAGCCGCCGCCCTCGATTCCGCGAGGCCCTGACCTGAGGTCCCCATCGTGAGGTCCCAGTCGTGGGAACTGGAGGGAGGCCTTCAGGCGCGCATGAAGACGTGCGGCGGGATGGGATCGGGGTACACAGACCGGAGCTCGACCTTGCGCTCGAGGTCCCGGATGATGGCGGTCGCCACATCGATCTCGTAGAGGTCGTTGATGTTGGCGATCCCGCCGGGCGCGAAGACGTTGATCTCGAGGATCTTGTCTCCCACCAGATCGACGCCCACGAAGTAGAGGCCGTCGGCCACCAGGCGCGGGCGCAGCAGATCGCAGATTCGCCGCTCGGCCTCGGAGAAGTCGGTCCGCTTGCGCGAGCCGCCGACGTGGATGTTGTTCCGGATGTCGTCCTTCGGGCGCATCCGTTTGTACGCCGCCACGACGCCGCCGACCTCGAGCGGCACGCCCCCCAGGAGGAGCACACGCTTGTCCCCCTTCGCCACCGCCGGCAGATATTCCTGCACGATCACGTACCCGGCGCGGCGCACGGTCGAGATCATCTGTTGCAGGTTCGCGCTCTGCCCGCGCGCGACATAGAAGACGTTCTTTCCGCCGAAGCCTGCCAGCGGCTTGATGATCGCCGGCCCGTCGAGCTCGCGCAGGAACGCCCGGACGCGCTCCATCGATCGGGTGACCAGCGTCTTCGGGCGAAGCTCGACCGGAAATCCGGCCAGGTACATCTTCGACCCCGCGCGCGACAGGCCGTCGGGATCGTTGAGCACGAGGACGCCGAGCTGCTTGAGACGCCGCCCGAAGTCGAGCGCCGGGTTGAAGCGGTCCCCCCCTCTCCGCCCCCCGCGTTCGGGTTGTTGCGCAGGAAGATCACGTCGAAGTCGACGAGCCGCGCGTCCTCGCGCGGGGCCTCCGGTCCCGTCAGCGCCTTGGCGTAGGCGACGGCGTCTCGGAGACGGCCGGGCTTCGGGCGCACCACCTCGGCCACGATGTCGGCGCCCTCCCCCTGCGAGAACGCGTCGACCGAGGCGAAGGCGACGTCGTGCCCGCGCCGGTAAGCGGCGAACGCCAGGTGCAGGGTCGTGTAGCTCGCTCTTTGCGTCCGGGCGCTGTTGACGACGAAGCAAAGCCGCATGGGCGCGGCGAAAACTATACCCCGCCGCGCCGCCTGAACGCTGGGTCTTTATGTCGACATCCGCTAAGATTCCAAGCTAATGGCCGGTAAGACCTTTCCAGGGATTGGCGACCTGGAGGATGAGGTGCCCCCGCTGGATCCGGCCGACGCCGCGGACAGCAGCAGCAACTCGCAGGGTCACTATTCGGGCCCGACCGTCGTCGACGATGCCAAAGTCGAGCAGGGGCTGAAGAAGCTCCGCTCGCTCGACCTGCCGCTCGGTCCCCTGACCGGGATCGACCAGGCGATCGTCGAGGTGCTCGCCGACCCGGCCCGCGTGACGCCGTCGGTCCCGGTTCCTGCGGAGCTCCTGATGCCGGAGATCACGATCGATCCCTCGCGCGGGACGGCCGTCGGACGCAGCGTGAGTGGCCCGGTCGTGGGGCAGCAAACCACGCAGCCGTTCGATGATCGGGCCCTGCGCGGAACGATGTTCGGACATGGCGTTCACCTCCCCGATCTCGAGGAGGCGAGGCGCGCGATGCTGGTCGAGACGTCGACCGCGCTCGCCGTCGTGGAGCGGGGCGTTCCGACCACCAACGAGATCACCGTCTTCCAACCGGGCACCTATCCCCAGCGGACGGAGATCCCGGTGGGGCGGGAGCCCCCTCCGCCGCGCTCGAGCCGGTTTCAATCAGAGGACACGCCGATCGCCCTGCGCACGGTTTCATCGCGCAAGCTCGCCATCCGGATCGCAGTGGCAGGAGCCGGGATCGCCGCGATCGTGGGGGCGGCGCTGCTCTGGGTTCACTCCAATGGCGAGACCGACCTCGGCGCGCGTGCCCCAGTGTCCATCCCGGCGCCGCGACCGCAGAGGGCCGCCGAGGTCCAGCAGATCGCAGCACCACCGGCCCCACTGCCGGCGACGACGCCGCCGCGCGCCACGACCGCGCCCACGGCGACGACGCAGCCGCCCGCCGGGCCCGCGCCCGCGGCGGCTCCACCCCCGCCTGCCGCCAGGCGCCCCGCACCGGCGGTCGCGCCGCGCAGGGCCGCGGCGACGCCGCCCCACGACGACGATCCGGCGGCCGCGGCCCTTCCGCCAGAGACGACGCAGCCGTCGAGCTCGGCTGAATCAACGGCGCGGCGCCCTCATTCGGCCTCGGCACACGCCGATCGGCGCCGTTCGGCGGCCTCGTCCGAGGCGACCGGGGGAGCCACCAAGCCGGACGAGGGCGCGAAGCCGGACAGGCCCGACAAGTCGACGAGGGGCAAGAAGCCGGTCGAGGAAGACCCTGACGCCACCATGGCGCCGTCGATCGAGTGACGTCTGCCAGCGCTCCTGGCGCATGAATTTCGCTCCTGCGCATGAGAGCGCGCGCCTGCGGATGAGCGTGCCCAGCTGCCCCTGACGACCGTTCATGCGATTGCCGTGGCCAGATCGGCGTGTTACCCCTAGACGCAATGAACATCGCCCTGGATCGAATCGATCCCGACGCGGCCAACGTCGTCCGGAGGTTGAAAGACTCCGGGCACGCCGCGTACCTGGTGGGCGGCTGTGTGCGCGACCTCCTGCTCGGCCTCAAGCCGAAGGACTTCGACGTCGTCACCAGCGCCACCCCGCAAGAGATCAAACGCCGCTTTCACAACTCCCGGATCATCGGCCGCCGTTTTCGGCTGGCCCACGTCTTCTTCGGCCCGAAGATCATCGAGACGTCCACCTTCCGCGCCAACCCGCGGGAGATGGAGGACGACGACAACGACGGCGCCGCGCCCGAGACCGGCGACCTGCTGATCCGGCGGGACAACGTCTTCGGCACGCCCGAACAGGACGCCCGGCGCCGCGACTTCACCATCAACGGTCTCTTTTACGACATCGATGCCAAGCAGGTGATCGACCACGTCCAGGGGCTGCCCGACCTGGAGACGCGGCTCGTGCGCACCATCGGCGACCCCGACATCCGGTTTCGCGAGGATCCCATCCGGATCCTGCGCGCGGTGAAGTTCGCCGCGCGTTGCAACCTGACCATCGAGCCCGAGACCTACCGGCGGATGATGGAGCACCGCCAGGAGATCGCCAAGTGCGCTCAGGCCCGCGTCTCCGAGGAGTTTTATCGGTTGCTGCGCGGCGGGGCCGCCAAGCGCTCGCTGGAGCTGCTGGTGGAGATGGATCTCCTCGAGCTCCTGGTCCCCGAACTGGCCCGCGGGCTCAAGGGGGAGCCGGCCGACGACGAGGCGACGCTCCGCCGCGCGCGCCTGTGGGGCTACATGGCGGCGCTCGATCGCTCGACGGCGGCCCGTCCGGTCGCGCCGTCGAACGCCCTCATCCTGGCGGCGCTGCTGCTGCCGCCGCTGCGCGACTCGCTCGATCCCGACAGCAACGGCGTGCGCGACGTGGGGCAGCTGGTGGCGCAGGCGATCGCGCCCGCGCTGGAGCGGTTGCGCCCCTCGCGCCGGGACAGCGAGCTCGCCCGCCAGATCCTCCTGGCGCTCAGACACCTGCTGGCGTCGAAGAATCCGCGCCGCAGGAAAACGAGGGTCAACGGAGAGTTCGCCGGGGAAGCGCGGCGGCTGGCCGAGATCGTGCTGGACGCCGAGTCGGCCGACCCGATTCTCGCCGGACGCCCCATCCTGCTCGAGGGAACCGTGCTCGGCGAAGGGACGCCGGACGAGGCCGCCGCGGGCGGCGAGGAAGAAGAGCCCGAGATCATCTACGTCGACGACGATCGGCACCGCGGTCGCGGCCGAGACCGGGGACAAGATCGAGGGCAAGACCGGGGACAGGACCGGGGGCGAGGACCCTCGAACGCGCCCCGTCCGCCCCTGGCGCCGTCCACCGCCGCATCGCCGCCCATGAACCTCGCGGCGCTCGCCAGCGCCGCCCGCGCGCTCCTCACCCCCGAGCTCCGGCCGGCCTTTCTGGGCGGCGGGGCCTTCGGCGGCCCCTGGAGCCGCGCCGAGTAGCGCTCACGCGTAGCGGGTCGGATCCTCGACGCCCGCGAGCTCGAACCCCCGCCGGCGGAGCTGGCACGAGTCGCAGCCGCCGCAGGCCGCGCCCGCAGGCGAGGGGTCGTAGCAGGAGTGGGTCAGGCCGTAATCGACCCCCAGCTTGATCCCCGCGCGAATGATCTCCGCCTTCGACATCTTGATGAGCGGCGCGCGGATGGTGACCGGACGCCGCTCGACGCCGCTCTTGGTTCCGAGGCGCGCCACCTCCTGCATCGCCGCCAGCCATTCGGGCCGGCAGTCGGGATAGCCGGACGAGTCCAGCACGTTGACCCCCACGACGATCTCCGAGGCCTCGCGCACCTCGGCCAGCGCGATCGCGTAGGCGAGAAAGATCGTGTTGCGCGCCGGCACGTAGGTGACCGGAATGCCGCTGCCGATCGCCGCCTCGTCGCGCCCCTTGGGGACGGCGATCTCGTCGGTGAGCGCCGAGCCGCCAATCGCCCGCAGATCGAGCGTCATGACGTCGTGGCGGGAGGCGCCGAGGGCGCGGGCCACGCGCGCCGCCGCCTCCAGCTCGACGTGGTGTCGTTGCCCGTAGCGAAACGAAAGCGCGTGACAGCGGTGCCCCGCCGCCCGGGTCATGGCGAGGGCGGTCGCCGAATCGATTCCACCTGACAGAAGCACGATGGCGTCCATGGGGGGCCCAAGCTCCCGCAGCCGACGCCGCGGAGTCAAGCGCCGCCGGCCCGTACACCTCGGCCGCCGGGGCCGCCACATCCGCCAACGGCGATCCCTCGCCGATCGCCCGCGTACAATGCCCATCGACGATGCCCTCCGCACAGAGCCCGTTCGACGACCCGCTTCTCTACGACTGGGAGTACCGCCGGCGACGGGACGACGTCCGCTTCTACCGGACGCTGGCCGGCGAACGCGGCGGACCGGTGCTCGATCTCGGCTGCGGGACCGGGCGTCTCATGCTGCCGCTGCTGCGCGACGGGCACGTCGTCGTCGGCGTCGACCGCGCGCGGCCGATGCTGACCCGCGCCGCTGCCCGGGTGGCGCGCCTCCGCGCCGAGCTGCGGCGGCGGGCGCTGCTCGTCCGTGGCGATCTGCGGGCGCTGCCTTTCGCGGAGCGAAGTTTCTCCTTCGCCGTGGCGGCGTTTCACACGATCCAGCACTGCGAATCGGACCGCGAGCTGTTGCAGTTCTTTCGGGGGGCGGCCGCCGCGCTCTTGCCCGGGGGGTGGCTGGCGTTCGACACGTTCGCGCCGACCCGCCGGTTCGTCGAGCGGCGCGGGCCGTCGGCCCCGACGCGGTTTCGCGATCCGCGGAGCGGACGCGCGACGATCTACACCGAGAGCCACGTTCTCGACGGTCGTGTCCTGGCGATGACGTTCCGTTATCAACCCGTCACCGGGGGGACAAAACGAGCCCGGACTGTTTCATTGCGTCACCGTCTGCTTCAACCCCGCGAAATCGAAGCACTGCTGGCCCGCGCCGGGCTCAGACTGATCGCCAGTTGGGGCTCGTTTGACGGTGTTCCACTCGATCCCGACGACGAGCGCGGCGAGCAACACATCTATTTGGCACGCATCGAGCACACCAAAACGAGGGACACCAAAAGCAAGACGAAGCGGAGGACGACGCGCCGCGTGGGCTCGAAACAAAGCTAAAAACAGGGGCCGGACAGGCGATCGGCGCCGGGAATCCCCCTTGACAGCCCTGCGGCCCCCGATACGATGCACGTGACCTTTTGCAGCTGATTTTTTCGCAAACTTTCTGACGGAGGGCCTCCGAGATGGCGGAGAAAGTCGCAAAGCTGGGTGTCGAGCGTGAGAAGGACTTCATGTATTACGTGAAGGACGGCGAGGTCTGGAAGGTTCAGCGAAAGCAGCCGGGCGTGCCCAAAGGACGGCCGGAGAAGGTCGCCGACGGTGGTTTTCAGGTCGATACGAACTACATCTACTTCGTCGATCGTGACGGCGACGTTGCACGTGCCAAACGGGCCGTCGGCGGGCAGAAGCGAAAGAAGAAGACCGGGCCCGGCAAGTCGAAGAAGGCCGCCGCCCGCAGGAAACCGGCCGCCAAGAAGAAGGTGGCCGCCAAGAAGAAAGGCGGCCCCAAGAAGAAGGTCGCCGCCAAGAAGAAGTCGGCCGGCAAGAAAAAGCCGGCGGGCAAGAAGAAAGGCCGCCGCTAGTTGAGCGACCGGTCAGTTGATCAGTTGCTCGGCCGTTGGAGCAGTTGAGCCAACGACGATTCAAAGGGCCGCCAGGCATTCGTGCCGGCGGCCCTTTTCATTTGGTCACGGCCGCTCTGCGCTATCGACCGCGCCCGCGTCGACCGCCGCCGCCACCGCGACGCCGGCTGTTCCCTCCGGCGGTGCCGCCGCGCCGCGAGGGCTTGCGGCGATTGACCGAGGCTGCGGCAGCCGCATCAGCGACGACCACCGCCGACGCCGGGGTCGCATCCCAGGGCGGCTGGTAGGCGAACCGGTAGAGGATCCAGACGAACCCCAGCAGCGTCGCGATCGACATCGCCATGTACTGCTCGTCGAGCCACTGCGACCACTTGAGCCCCATCCAGGGCTTCACGTCGGGGATGTAACGGGTCGGCGACCAGTCGATGAGGCCGGTCATCGCCGTGATCCCCAGCAGGATGACGCCGGCCTCGCGGCGCTTGTGATAGAGCAGCGCGATCGCGAACAGGAACGAGTAGTAGTAGCAGGTCAGCTCGACGCCCACGGCCATCATCATCGCGCCGAGCGAGCAGGCCACCCACGGCTCGGCGTCGCGCAGCGCTTGATAGAGCAGCACCACGAATCCGCCAGCCAGGAGGACATAGAGCGGATAGCGCGCGTGGAAGGTCCTCACCTTCTGCCGCTTCCAGGGGCCCCAGGGGTCCTCCTGCCGATCGTCCTTCATCACGCGGCCCGCTTCCGACGGGCTGTAGGCGACGACCGTGCGCAGCCCCATGTAGTTGGTGAGCGGCGTCTCCTTGTGCTTGTTGGTGTTGAAGATGAAGGCGCGGTAGCCGGCGATGCCGTTGCTCGTCACCAAGCTGATGGGCACCAGGATGGCGGCCGCCAGCGCCCCGCCGGCCAGGATCGCCACGAAGCGGCGATCCGCGCGGGCGACGAGCGCTCGCCAGGAGTCCCAGGGCTCCGGCTTCCACCAGGGGCGCGGCGGCGGCCCGTCGCTCGCCGCCACTGTGCCCGCCCCCGCGGCCTCGGCAGAGCCCTTCTCGGACGGCGTGTCCGAAGGGAAGACGCCCACCTTGCCCCAGAGCTGCCGGATCAGCACCAGGATCGGGCCGGAAAAAATGAAGAGCGGGAAGATGCGCAGCAGCGTCGAATAGCCGAGGAAGAACCCGCCCAGGAGCGGGCGGTCCTTCTTCACCAGGCAGACCCCCCCCACCAGGTAGAACAGCCAGTCCCAGCGCAAGAGCGAGCCGCCCGTCCAATAGAAGCGTGAGGGGAAGTTGGTGGCGAACACCGCCAGCGCGACGCACATGGTGCGCCAGCCGAACGCCCACCAGGACATGAGGATGATCCCGAAGATGAAGAACGGATCGATCTTGGTGAGGAAGCTGACCTGGGCGTCGCTGATCGGCGACAGGTTCGTCAGCGTCGTACCGACGATGTTCCAGACCGGCGAGCCGTTGTAGCCGTGGTCGGTCTGCGCCTCTTCCCAGCGCTTGATGTCGTGGTGGTTCCGGAAGTAGGCGACGTCGTGCCTGAAGTCGGCCCAGCGCTCCGCCGTGAAGTGGACCTTGCAGGTGCCGATCGGGTCGGCCATGACGTTCTTGGTGTCGACCATCATGTTGGTGCGCAGGTTCATGATCTTGCGCAGCTCGACCCGACGCTTCAGCCCCGGCTCCTCGGCGTCGGCCACCGCGACGCACTCGTAGAGGCGGTCGTACGACAGCTCTTTGAAGTACTTCGAGCCGATGTAGTAGTGGAACGTGTCCCACATGTGGACGTAGTTCCCGAAGTGGAAGCTGAAGAAGTTCCAGTAGGCGCAGAACGACAGCACGCCGACCACCATCAGCAGGCGATCGCGCAGCTTGCGCTTCCAGTCGGGGCGCCCCTTCCTGGCCAGCCAGATCCCCCAGCCGATGAGCGCCATTGCCGCCAGCGCCAGGCACATCTCCAACCGCGAGCTGGCGTCGTTCTCCCACCAGGCGAACTTCCAGAATCCCGGCTCGACGACGATGGCCGGCGGCGCGTTGCTGATGTTCAGCTTCGGGGGGAACGGCGTGGGCGCGCGGCAGTAGGCCTGGAACTCGGCGATCGAGTAGGCCCCGTCACCGACCGGCTCGCCGACCTTGAGGAAGCGGACCGGCGTGGGGTCGATGGTGGCGGTCCGCGTGCGGAAGCCGTGCCCCTGCGAGGCGACCACGTTGTCGATCTCGACCAGCAGCTTGAACGCCTCCGGTCTGTTCACGTCGGCGCCGAAGATCTTGTAGGTGTCGTTGGCGTCGGCCTGGAGCAGGAACGACGAGACCGGACGGATCGACCCGAGGTCGTAGGTCAACGACCCGGCGGGCGTCTCCAGGATCACGCCGACCGGCGCGTCCCACTGCGCCCCCTCGGGCGCGGCGGCGTTGTCCGTGGGCAGGTTGAAATCGCCTCGGATGTCCTGGCGCCAGACGGGGACCTTGCGCCCGAGAAGGTTGTCGGTCGTGCAGTCGCCCGACGACTGCAGCGCCTGCGCGCCTGCGCGGCCCGACGCCAGCGTGACCAGCGCGAACCCCAACCCCAAGGCTAATTTACGGGAGATCACAGCGGGGCGACATTACCACCAAATTCGCCGGGCCAACCTGGGGTTTGCCGCGCACAGTCCAGTCGCGGCGAGCCCCCACCTATGCGATTCTTCGGGGCTTCATGCACCCGAGTCTCGCGCTGCTGCTGACGGCGGTGATGGTCCTGGCCAACGCCTTCTTCGTCGCGGCCGAGTTCGCCTTCGTCAAGATCCGCCCGACGCGGCTGCAGCAGCTGGCCAAGGAGGGACGCCGGCGCGCCCGTCTCCTCATCACCATCACCCAGCAGCTTCCGGCCTATCTGTCGGCCAGTCAGCTGGGCATCACGGTGGCGTCGCTGACGCTGGGCTGGCTGGGTGAGCCGGCCTTCGCCGCAATCCTGCGGCCGGCGCTCCACCGCGCCGGCGCGATGTCCGAACGAACGGTGCACACGCTGGCCGCCACGGTCAGCCTCATCGTCATCACCTTCCTGCACACCGTGCTGGGGGAGCTGGCACCGAAGGCGCTGGCGATCCAGCTCACCGAGCCGATCGCGCTGTGGGCGGTGGTGCCGTTCCGGGTGTTCTACGTGATCACCTTCCCGATCATCTGGATGCTCAAGGGGGCGGCGGCGCTGGTGCTCAAGATCCTGCGACTGCCGCCGGTCTCCGAGGCAGAGATGGTCCACTCCCCCGACGAGCTGCGCCTGGTCCTGCAGCACGTCCACCTCGATCCCGGAGCCCGCCGCCTCATCGATCGGGTGTTCGACTACACCCATCGGCTGGCGCGCCACGTGATGACGTTGCGGCGCGACGTCGTCACCCTGGAGGCGGGACGGCCGTTCGAGGACAACCTGCGGATCGCCGTGGCCAACCAGTACACCCGATACCCGCTGGTCGAGCCGGTGACCGACCGCGTGGTCGGCTACGTCCACCTCAAGGACATCGTGACGGCGCTGGCCTCGGACACGCGACCGGCCCGGATGCGGGAGCTGGTGCGCGAACCGATCTACGCCTCGGAGGACACGCGGCTCGAGTGGCTGCGGCGCGAGTTCCAGCGCCGCCGCGTGCACATCGCCGTCATCCTCGGCTCGGGCCACACCTTCACGGGGATCGTCACGCTCGAAGATCTCGTCGAGGAGGTGGTCGGCGAGATTCAAGACGAGCAGGACGCCGAGGAGATTCCCCCCATTCGTCGCAACGCCGACGGCAGCTTCGACGTCGACGGTCGCCTCACGCTCGACGTCGCCGCGCGCGAGCTCGGTCTCATCTTCCCCAAGGTCCCGCCCGAGGTGGAGACGCTGGGCGGCTTCATCATCACGCAGCTCCCCGAGCTCCCCGTCCCCGGCGACGAGATCTCGACGGTGGGGTTCCACTTCACCGTCCTCGACGTGCGCGATCGGCGCGTCCGGCGCCTGCACGCCGTGCCATTGCCCGCCGGGGAGCCTCCGACCTCCGAGGGGTGATCCCTATCATTTCGGTGATTTGCGACGGCGCTTACAAAAAAACCAACTTTTTTGAGCCCGATCACGCCGGAATAGCCACTTACCCATATGGTGCGCCCCCGGTACCGAGGATTGGGTGCGGGCATTGTCGCGCTGGCATTGGCGACCCTCACCCCAGGTTGTGCTCCCAGCTCCCCGGACACGAACGGTCCGGACATCGGCGCGGTCGACAGCGATCCGCACGCGGTCACCGGCGAGTTCGTGACCTACATCGCCGACAAGCGAGACGGCACCACCGAGTGGTGGCACGCCGTCCGCACGTCCGACGGACGTGAGGTCCGGCTCGACTTCGACACGCCGTCCCTGACCGCGACCGGGACCCAGGTGCGCGTTCACGGCGACGTCGTCGGCGCACGAATGCACGTCGCGACGCTGGAGGAGCTCCCGGCGCTGCAGATCGCCGCCGAAGGGGAGCCGCCGCCGACCACCTACGCCGCGCCGTCGCCCGACTCCTACGCACTGGTGCTCGTCGATCTGGGCAGCGGCGTCAACCTCACGGCGGCGCAGGGGCAGGCCTACCTCGCCAGCCAGACCCCGACCGATAAATCATTCGCCGCGTATTACGACGAGGTGTCGTACGGGAAGTATCAAGTGACCGGCTCGGTCATCGGCCCCTACCCCTTCTCGATGACCACCTGTGACACCACCGGGATGTACAAGGCGATCGAGCCGATGATCACCGGCACGTACAACCACCTCATCTACTACTTCAACGAGACCAGCCTCTGCGACTTCGGCGGGCTCGGGGAAGAAGGCTCCTCTTTGAAGCCGGCCAAGCGGACCTGGATGAACGGCTCGCTCAGCTGCGTGGTCCTGATGCAGGAGCCGGGGCACAACCTCGGCCTCATGCACGCCAACACCATCAAGTGCGGCACCAGCAGCTTCTCCACCACGCCGGCCACCTCCTGCACGATCACCGAGTACGGCAGCTCGATGACGACGATGGGTGGCGGCTGCAAGCAGTTCAACGCCTACGAGCGCTGGTACATGAGCTGGCTCTCCGGCTGCAACGGCGTCAAGACGCCGGCGAACGGCACCTTCAACCTGCTGCCTCTCGAGACCAACTGCTCGGGCGGCACCGGGATCCAGGTGTTGCAGGTCCCGTTCCCCGCGACGCTGACGGTCAGCGATCCGCAGTCGACGACCACCGCCGTCAACCTCAACGACTACTACGTCGAGCTGCGCACCGCGGGCGGCATCTTCGACGCCTACGCCACGCGCGCGCCGACCTCGGGCGTCGTCTTCACCGGGCCCACGGTCTTCGTCTACGCCAGCGACAACATCCGGGTGCCCACGACGAGCACGCGCGGCGGCACCACCCAGCAGAACAGCGTCTGGACCGAGCTGCTCAACATGAACCCCTCCGCGAACGCCTTCGCCGGGCTCACCACGGCCGGGCAGAGCTTCGTCGATCCGGCGGGCGGCCCGACGATCACGCTGACCTCGATCAGCGCGACGGGCGCCACCGTGACCGTCAGCTACCCGAACGGCGGAACCGGCTCGCCCACCTGCATCGACGGCACGGCGCTGACGGCGCCCGGGCCGACCAGCTGCACGGGCTCGACGACCGGCACCGGTGGCACGACCGGCACCACTGCCACCGGCGGAACGACCGGCGCCGCGGGCGCCAAAGGCACCGGGGGAACCACCGGCGCGGCTGGTGCCAAGGGGACCGGCGGGACGACCACCACCGGCGCCGCCGGCGCCAAAGGGACCGGCGGGACGACCACCACCGGCACCGGCGGCTCCACCACCGGCACCGGAACCGGCGGCTCCACGACGGTGACGGGAACGGGCGGCTCCACGACCACCGGGACCGGCGGCAACGGCACAACGACCGGTGCCGGAGGGACCTCCACCTCCGGAAACGGCGGCGCGACGGGCGCCGGAACAGGAGGCGCCGGCGCCGGCAGCGCGACGCCGATCGACGAGACCCCCGCCACGCTGACGGGCGGATGCTCGTGCAGCTTCGATGCGGCTCACCCGTCCGGCTCGCCCCCCGGGCTCTGGTTGGCGCTCGGCGGCCTCGTCGGTGTCGGCCTCGTCCGCGCGCGGCGCCCCCGCAAGCGCGGCTGAGCGTGCCGGGCGCCGCAGCACCATGAGCGCACGTTCGTCTCTCGGACTCCGGGCGGCGGCGCTGCCGCGCGCCCGTCTGTTCGGGCTGGCGCTGCTCGCCGCCGGGGCGCCGATCTTCTGGAGCGGCGCTGCCCGCGCCGACGGCGCCTTCCCCAACTCGCTCAGCATCCTGACGCCCGCCCAGCTGCCGAACGAGACGCTGCTGGCCACCAACTTCGGCCTGGTGATGTCGTTCGACCACGATCAGACCTGGATCTGGTCGTGCGAGCAGCCGCTGAACAGCTTCGCGACGCTCTACCAGATGGGGCCGCCGCCGCTCAATCGCATCTACGCCGTCTCGCCGACCAGCCTCATCACCACCGACGACAGCTCCTGCACCTGGAACAGCTCCGCCAGCGGCGCGGTCGACGCCTTCGTCGACCCGACCAACCAGAACCGCGTGCTGGCGGTGGTCGCCAAGAGCGCCGACGCCGGCAGCGTCTACTCGGTGGTCGAATCGGCGGACGCCGGCACCAGCTTCCCCCAGCTCCGCTACACGGCGGTGGCCGGAGACCACATCACCGGCGTCGAGATCGCCCGCTCGGACCCGCAGACGGTCTACCTGACGCTCACCAGCGGCACGGCGTACGCGCCGAAGGTGGCGGTGACCAGCAACGGCGGCACCAGCTGGACGCTCCACGACCTCAGCACCACGCTGCCCGCAGGCACCTACAGCATCCGGCTGGTCGCCATCGATCCGACCGACCCCAAGCGGTTGATCCTCCGCGTGGGCAGCAGTGCAGGCGAGGCGCTGGCGATCAGCACCGACGGCGGCGCCTCGGCCGCCACGCCGCTCACCTTCCCCGGCGGGGTCTTCACCGCGTTCGCGCGCATGCCGAGCGGCTCGCTCATCGCAGGCGGCGTCGTCGGGACCACCAACGTCGGGTACCGCTCGACCGACGACGGCGTGTCGTTCCCGGCGCTGCCGGCGGTGCCGTTCACGTTCAAGGCGATGTCGGCCCGCGGGACGACGCTCTACGCCGCCCTGGACAACATGAGCGACGCCTTCGCGATCGAGACCTCGCCGGACGAAGGGATGACCTGGCAGCCGTTGATGCGCTTCAACAAGGACGTCGACGGCGGCGCCACCGGCTACCTCCAGGCGATCCAGACCTGCCTGATGTCCTTCTGCCAGCCCGACTGCGAGACCCGCTCCAGCGCGGAGCTCTTCTCCGAGGACGTCTGCTCGGCGGCCGTCATCCCCGATCCGCTCGACGCGGGCGGGACCGGCGGGGCGCCCGGTAGCGGTACAGGCGGCGCCAACGGCAAAGGTGGCGCCAACGGCACGGGCAGCAGCGGAAGCGGCGGGAGAACGACCTCCGACGGCGGGTCCCCCGACGCGCCTGGCGGTACGTCCTCCGGCAGCGGCTGCGGCCACTGCGCTCTCGAGCCCGAGCCGGCCGCCGGGTCGCTCTCCCTCAGCGCGCTCCTCGGCATGGTGGTCTTTCTCGGCCTCCGGCGACGGCGCCGCTAAAATGCGGGGAAGTGCCTCGCCCCACCCCCCTTTGCGCCGCTCTGCTCGCCGCCGTCGGCCTGCTGCTCGCAGGCCCCGGCCGGGCAGGTGCAGCCGGGGCCTGCGGCGCGGCTGACGCGCGGATCGTCGTCGAGACCGGCGCCCACCGGCTGGTGCTCTGCGAACGCGAGCGCGAGGTCGCCACCTTCTCCGTCCGCCTCGGACGCGGCGGCGTCGGCAAGACGGCCGAGGGGGACGGCAAGACGCCGCTCGGCACCTACCCGCTCGGCGAGCCGAGGAAGTCCGACCGCTACGGCACCTTCATCCCGATCGGCTACCCCACCCCGGACCAGCGGCGGCGCGGCTTCACCGGCGGCGACGTCGGCGTCCACGGCCCACACCGCTGGGTCCGCTGGCTCGGCTCGCTGGTCAACAGCTTCGACTCCTCCAACGGCTGCGTCGGCCTCGCCACCGACGGCGAGATGGCGACCATCGCCACCTGGGTCCGAACCGCTCACGCCCAGACGGTCGAGCTTCGCTAGCACCCTTCAGCGCCTCTTCTGGCCGTTCCTGGGTCCGCACCTTTTCCGGACCCGGGCCGAAGATGTGCCAAATTGAGCCACGAACTGGAAGATCGGCCGCGACTAGATGTAGCGTCTAAGCCCAAACATGATCTCGATGCGTGGCTTAGGGATGCTCTGCGCAGCGACCTTCGTGGCGGCCCTCGTGCCGGCCGCGGGTCTCGCGGCGCCAGGGGAAGCGGCGCGGCCGCGGGTGGTGGTGGTGAACGCGGTCGACCTGCCGGACAGCCTGGCCGACATCCGCGCCCAGCTGCGCACGACATTGAACGACGCGGTCACCAAGCACGGCTACGACCTGGCGCCCGAGGCCGGGTCGTGCGCCGATCGCGAATGCCTGAAGGTCGCTGCGGTGAGCGCGGGCGCCAGTGACGTCCTGGTCGCCACCGGCGGCCGCAACGACATGCGCGGCTACCACGTCGAGCTG
Source organism: uncultured Pseudomonadota bacterium (assembly GCA_963847705.1). GTDB lineage: Bacteria > Myxococcota_A > Polyangia > Fen-1088 > Fen-1088 > JADGRB01. The sequence goes on from CAWKBC010000025.1 coordinate 43,123, forward strand.
CGGATCTGGAACATCGCCAGCGACCGCGAAGACAACGCCGTCGCCGAGTGCAACATCTGCGCGGCCCAGCAGATGGTCGACAACGTCCAGAACGCCGCCGACCCCCTGCTCGACCGCGTCCCCACCCTGCACGCCAACCTCTCGGCGACCGCGGTCCCGTCCGTCGCGGTCGAGCCCGCCCCAGGAACGGTTCCCCTCCTCGAAACCCCCGCCCCAACGCCAGAGCACAAAAAGCACCGCTGGCTCGGCTGGACGCTGATCGGCGCGGGCGTCGCGGCAGGAGCGGTGAGCGGGGTCTTGATCGCCATCAATGGAAACAACATCGACAACTGCATGACGGGCCTGCCGGCGGATATCTCCCCATGCGCGCACCAGCGGACGACGCTGGTCCCAGGGATCATCACCGCCGGAATCTCCGCCGCGGCGATCGTCGGCGGCGTCGTCTATCTTCTCCACGGCAGCGAGGACCACCCCGGCGGCGTGGCCCTCACGATTCAACCGTTCGGTCTGACTCTGGGAGGTCGCCTGTGAGCGCTCGTTGGCTGTGTGGTCTAGCTCTGCTCGCAACCGCAGCCTTCGGTTGCACGAAGCTCAACCCAGGCCGCTGCGATCAGTCGAGTGACTGCAGCACGGGACATTGCAACCTCAAGAACAACCTATGCGAGGTTGACGGTGGGGTTGGTGGCCGCGGCGGCGTCGGCGGATTCGGAGGAGCGGCCGGCGCCAAGGGCACGGGCGGCACGCCTTTCGCCTGCCCCAATTCCACATGCACCGGGAAGACCCCCATCTGCGACGTGGATGCCGGGAGCTGCCGCGCTTGCAACAGGGCGACGATCGGCGCTTGCGGCAGCCCGGATGGCGGTTCGCCAGTCTGCGTGCCGGGCGACGCCGGCTCGCTGGCCGGAATGTGCGTTGGTTGCCTGGCGAACAGCGACTGCAAGACGCCCCAGGCCCCCATCTGCAACACCTCCACGGGAACCTGCCAGGCATGCGCGGATTCCAACGCGTGCGCGACGAAGGATCCGACCAAGCCCGTCTGCGTGACGATCGCGACCGCCACCTTGGAGAAGGGGACGTGCGTCGGCTGCCTCGCGAACAGCGACTGCAGCGCCACCTCCCAGGCCCCCATCTGCAACACCTCCACGGGAACCTGCCAGGCATGCGCGGATTCGAGCGCGTGCGCGACGAAGGATCCAAACAAGCCCGTCTGCGTGACGACCGCGACCACCACTTTGATGAAGGGGACGTGCGTGGTCTGCGTAAGCAACAGCGACTGCACCACGCCGACTGCGCCGATTTGCAGCCAGTCCTCGAACACCTGCGTTCCCTGCGGCCCGGACTCGGACTGCACCGGAGGCCCGGGGGTCTGCATGACCGACGGCCACTGTGCGACCGACTCCGAGTCGATCTACGTTCAGAACAACACGACGAGCTGCACGACCACTGCTTCCAGTTCGGGCGGGACCAAGACACAGCCGTTCTGCTCGATGGAGCCGGTGGCAACCGCCCTCGCCCCGGGACGCGATCTGGTCGTCGTCAATGGAACCAGCGGGACGATCACCGGGGGAAGCTGGACCTACGCCAACCAGGTCGGCGCGCAGCTCTCGATCGTCGGCAAACAGAACCCCACGATCGGAAGCGTTTCGATTCCCGCCTTCGGCATGCAGTCGGGGACGGTCAACATTCGCTCAGTGACTTTCCAGTCCTTGTCGTCGATGGGAATCAGCGCCTCCGGCGGCACACTGGATCTCGAATACGTCACAGTGACCAGCTGTGGGGGCGGCGGAATTCTATTGAGCAATGCCGCTTTCGACATCGAGAACACGACCGTCAAGAACAACGGTCCGAGCTCCGACTTGACCTGGGGGGGGATTAAAGTTCAATCGTTGCCGGCCAGTGGCCCGGCCAAGTTCAACCTGGTCACGATCACCGGAAACACCCCATCAGGAATCTCTTGCGCTTCCGGCGCGGCACCGATGGGCACCGGGGTGTTGGCTTCGGGGAATGGTTCTGGCGACATCAGCGGGACCTGCAACATCACGGCGTGCACGCCGGCGACTGCGACGTGTGGGTCCCAGCAATGAGACTCGCCGCCAGGGGAATCTGCCGTGAGTGACGAACACGACTACATTCAGTTTGGTCCCTACCTGATCGTGCGCCTCTCGGGCGCCGGCGGGATGGGGCGGGTCGAGGTGGCGTTGCGGACGGACGGAGAGGATCCCAACGTCTGTGTGATCAAGCGGCTGCACGGGGCGCTGCACGACGAGGAGCAGGAGGCGCGGTTCCGGCGGGAGGCGCAGATTGCGGCGCGGCTCGAGCACGAGAACATCGCGCGCACGCTGCGCATCGAGAAGATCGAGGGCGAGCTGTGCATCGTGCAGGAGCTCATCGAAGGGGTGAACCTGGGGAAGGTCATGCGGCAGCTGGGGGTGCGGCCCTTGCCCATCGTCGTCGCGGTTCACGTGGTGAGCGCGGTCGCCCGCGCGCTCGCGCATGCGCACGGGTTTGGCCGCCTGGGAATCGTGCACCGCGACGTGACGCCCGAGAACGTCATGTTGTCTTTCGCCGGGGACGTGAAGCTGATCGATTTCGGGACGGCCCGCTCCGCGGTCGACGCGCGGCTGACGGACACAGGTGTGGTCGTCGGGCGGCGCAGCTACGTCCCCCCCGAGGCCTGGGAAGGGGAGAGGGTCGACCACCGCGCCGATGTTTACGCCCTCGGCGTGGTGCTGTGGGAGGTGCTGACCGGCCGCCGTGCCGAGGAGGCGCCCGACGCGTCGCTCCCCGACGCCTCGACGCTCAACCCGGAGGTCACGCTGTTGCTGGGCCAGGTTGTCTCGCGCGCGATGGCGCCGGCGCCCGAGGATCGCTACCAGTCGGCGGACGAGGTCGCCGCGGCGCTGGCGGCGTTCATCCCGCCAGAGACCGACCCGAGGCGCGATCTGGCCGATCTGCTGGGGCTCTGCTTCAACGTCACGCTTCAGAAGCAGCTTTTGGCGGATGACATCGCCGAGGCGAAGCGGTTCCTTTACGACGGACATGTCGTCACTCTCCCTTTGCCGGCCCTGTCCGAGCTTTCGGAACCGCAAGACGTCGAGGAGATCGTGCCGGTGCTCGAGCCGGCGATGCCCGCCGATGCGACGGTGCGGACCGTCCCGGTGGCGAACGCCCCGACAGCGACCGTGCCGAACGCCCCGGTGGCGTACGCCCCGACAGCGACCGTGCCGAATATCCCGGTGGCGAACGCCCCGGTGGCGACGGTGGCGAATGCCCCGGTGGCGAACGCCCCGGCGGCGACGGTGGCGAATGCCCCGGTGGCGAACACCCCGACAGCGACGGTGCCGAATGCCCCGCGCGCGACGGACAGGCGACGCGCCAGCCCCGGTCCGTGGTTGGCTGCCGGCGTGGCCGCCATCGTGGCGACCTCCGGGATCGGGCTCCTTCGCACGCACGGCCGGTCGGCGCGGTCGCGCGCCTCGGCGGCGTCGATGATCGTGGCGCCACCGGTCGTGGCGCCGCCGGTCGTGGCGCCGCCGCTGCCCGAAGCCCCCGCGGCGATCGCGGCCAGGCCGGCGGAGCTCGAGGCCCCCGTTCCCACAACCGACGGTGCACGCCCGGTCGTCGGCCCTGCGCCCGATGCGTCCCATGCGGTCCATTCAATCGACCGGCCGCCGCACAACGCCCCCGCAGACAAGTTGCTCCGCCAAGCCAACGATCTGTGGGAGCGCGGAAACACGCCCCGGGCCTACGCCCTGGCGCGCCAGGCCGTGGCGGCCGGCGCAGGGGCACCCGCGCACGTCCTGCTGGGTGCGCTGCTCATCAACATGAAGAACTACGCCGCGGCGGAGCCGGAGCTGGCCACCGCCGCCCGTCTCGATCCCCGCAACGCCGAGGCGCGCAGAATGTTGGCGCTCCTCGATCGCACCGCCGCCGAGCATCAGGGAAAATAATCCCTACGTTCGTTCGTCGGCGTCGTTAGTTTAAGGAACGCCCGCACAGCGACGATGGCCGATTCCCTGATCAAAGGCGTCTCCGACACGGCGTTCATGGTGGCGGCCTGGCGGGCCGCCGAATCGGAACGGCCGGACGCGCTGTTTCACGATCCATTCGCCGCGCGGCTGGCGGGCGCGCACGGCCGGGCGATCGTCGCCAGCCTGCGCGGCTTCCTGGGCGGCTGGCAGGTGGTGATCCGGACCCTGATCATCGACGACCTGATTCAGAAAGCCATCGTCGCGGGGGTCGACACCGTCGTGAATCTGGGCGCCGGGCTCGACGCACGGCCGTATCGCCTGGCGCTGCCCGAGTCGCTGCGTTGGATCGAAGTCGACTATCCACCGGTCATCGATTGGAAGGCCGACAAGCTGGCCAGCGATCGCCCGCGTTGTCGCCTCGACCGCCTCAAGCTCGACCTCGCCGATCTGACCGCGCGCCGCGCGCTGCTCGCCGATCTCGGCGCCTCGTCGAAGAAGATGCTGATCCTGACCGAGGGCGTGCTCCCCTACCTGACGACCGACGCTGTTGGCGCGTTGGCCGAGGATCTCAAGACGATCCGCGGCGTCTCCTGGATCGTCGACTACTTCTCGCCCGAGACGATGCGCTATCGCAAACTGATCGGCGTCAGCCGGCAGATGCGCGCGGCGCCTTTTCAATTCGAGCCAGGGGATTGGTTTGCGTTCTTCGCCCAGCACGGATGGAAGGTGGCCGAGATGCGCTATCTCGCCGACGAGGCGGTCCGCCGCGGGAGGCGGATGCCGCTGCCGTTCTTCGTGAGGTTGGTGGTGAAGTCCCGCCGGCTGCTCTCTCGCGGAAAGGGCGACGGACTGCAGAGATCGGCCGGCTATGCTCTGCTGAAGCCGACCGACGGCGCGTAAACGCCTCACAACGGAAAACGGCTCAGCCAAACGAGCTGAAGTTTCACTTCGTGCAACGCTCGCCGGCGCATCCCATTGCGCAACGGGGCTAGGACCGCAGGCGATTTCGCGCTATGAACAACGAAAATCCGGCCGAGGTGTCCCGATGGTCGAGATTCCCGACTCTCTCGTCGAGAGGCTCAAGGCGCGTCAGGTCGTTCTGGTCACGGGTCTTGGTTGCAGCGAGCTGGCAGGCGCGCCGAGCTGGAAAACATTCATCGACTCGCTCGCCGATCGTCCGGTGTTCTCGGACGTGCGCGCGCAGATCGCCGGGCTCATCGCCGCCGGTCGGCTGGGCGACGCGCTGGCGCTGATCCGCGATCTGCTCCCACCGGCGCAGGTCGAGGAGGCGATCGAGCGGGCGTTCGCCGACGGAGCGCCGCTCCCCGACAGCGTCCGGCAGGCCGCTGATTTTCCCTGGCGCGCCGTGGTGACCACCGCCTTCGATGATCAGTGGGCGCGCGCGCTGGCGGCCGCGACGACCCGGCGCGATCCGCTGCGCGTCCTGGTCGGGATCGACGCCTCGGCGCGCGCACAGTTCGGCGGCCCCGACACGCCGCTCCTGCACCTGTGCGGCCGGCGCGCGCTGCCCAAGAGCCTCTGCCTGGGTCCGGCCGACGCACGCCTCCGCCTCCTGCCCTCCGCCGGGATCGCCTGGCTCGAGCAGCTGCGGCGGCGGCGCTCGCTGGTGCTGATCGGGTTCCGCCCCACCGATCCCGATCTGGTGTGGCTCAGCTCCTGGCTCGCCGCGCATCCGGCGCAAGGCGGTGCCGGGCCTCACTATCTGTTCCTCGACCTCTCGGCGGAGGACGACCCGGACCGCGAGGCGATGGTCTGGGAGCTGCGCACCGGCCTCACGATCCTCCCCTGCCTCGAGGGGACCGGCGAGGCGATGGCGCGGCTGGCGATGATCGCCGGATCGATCGGCACCCAGCTCCCGTCCTCGGACAGCGACGTCGATCTGGCGGCCTTGCTCGACCGCTGGGCCCGCAACCCGGACGATCCCGAGCCGCGTCAGATCTTGGCCCGCGCCGAGGGGGCGCTGCGCGACGAAGAGCGCTGGGATCGCCTGGTCGAGCTCCTGCTTCGCCGCCTCGACCTGCAGGACGAGCCACGCCAGCAGATCGCGGCGCTCGGCGAGGTGGCGCGCCTGTTTCGCGATCGGCTCGATGCGCCGGAGCGAGCCCTCAAGGCGGAGATCGTCATGTTGCGCCTCCTGCCCACCGACGATGATCTCTGGGAACGGCTGCGCGCCGACGCGCGCGCGGGTGGCGCCTGGGGTGCCCTGTCGACCGAGGCCCGCTGGGTCGCCGAGATGGCGGGGGCCACACCGGCGGCGACCCGGATCTGGCGCGAGATCGCCCGCGTCGAGCGCGAGGAGCTGGATCGCCCGGACGACGCGCTCGCCGCGCTCGAGCAGGCGTTGCTGGCGACGCCCGGCCACCGCGAGGCGCGCGCGGAACAGGTCGCGCTCCTCCGCGCGCTCGGCCGCTGGGGTGAGCTGGTGGCCGCGTTGAAGGCGGCCGCGGCGGAGACCGACGAGCCGGAGCAGGCGATCGCTGGCCTCCTGGAGGCGGCCGAGATCCTCGAGGGTCCCGCCAACGATCCGGTCGGCGCCGCCCAGGCTTACGAGGCCACGCTGACGATCGCCCCCGAGCGCGAACAGGCCGCCGCCGCGCTCGAGCGGCTCTACGCCCGCGAGAAGCGCTGGGCCGATCTGGCCGCGCTGCTCGAGCGACGCGCCGACCGGCTGCCGGCGAGCGAGGCCTCCGCGCTGCGCCACCGGCGCGTCGACATCCTGGTCGACCATCTCGATGCCCTCGGCCAGGCGGCGGAGCAGCTGGAGGCGCTGGCGGCCGAGGGGGATCGCGGGGCGCTTCTCAAGCTCGAGCAGATCTACCGGCGTGCCGAGCGCCACGACGACTATCTCCAGATCTTGCGCCGGCTGGCCGATGCGGCCGGCAGCCAGCCGGAGCGGATCACCGCGCTGCGCCGCCTGGCCGCCGAGGGGGACGCGCTCCCCGACGGCGCGGAGCAGGCGGCGGACGCGCTGGACGAGATCCTGCGGCTCGACCCGCGCGACAGCGACGCGTTCGAGGCGCTCACCCGGCTCTGTCGCGCCCGCGGGCGTTTCGCCGCCCTGGCCGAGGCGCTCTCCCGTCGCCTGGAAGTGACCGAGACGGCGGAGGCGAAGCGAGAGCTGCTGGTGTCACTGGCCCAGATCTGCGAGACCGAGCTGGGGGATCCGGAGAGGGCGCTCGACGCCTACGTCGCCGCAAGGAGCGCGGGCGATCGCCGCGAGGAGATTCACGAGGCCACGGCGCGCCTCGCCGAGCGTCTCGGCCGCTGGTCCGTTTGCGCGGAGGCGCTGGGGGCCTGGGCGGAGGCGTCGACCGAACCGGAGCTGCGGGCAGAGGTCCTGGTCGAAGCGGCGGGCGTGTTCGTCGAGCACCTGCATGACAGTCCCGCCGCCGAGGCGGCGCTGGAACGCGTGGCAGCGCTGGCGCCCGAGCACCCGCGGGCGCTCGCCATCCTCGGTCGGGTCCGGGAAGAGGGCGGCGGCTACGAGCAGGCCGTCGCGCTCTACGAGCGGGCGGCCAGCCAGGAGCCTGACCGCAGCGAGCAGTCGGCGCTGCTGACCCGCGCCGCCGTGGTGTTGATGGAGCACGGCCAGGACGAAGATCGGGCCGCCGATCTGCTGGTGCGGGCGCTGGCGGCCGATCCGGGCCACCGGGACGCCAACCTGCGCCTGGTCGACGTCTACACCCGCCGCGAACAGTGGGCCGACGTCGAGGCGCTGCTCGACCGCGAGCTGGAGAGCGCGCGGACGCCGGGCGAGACGGAGAGGGACACCGAGCGCGTGGCCGCGTTGCAGACGCAGCTGGCGCGCGCCGCGCTGGCTCTGGGAAACGCGGAAAAGGCGCTCGCTTGCCTGGAGACCGCGCACCGGCTGCGGCCAGAGCTGCTGCCGATGCTGCGCACCTTCGCCGACCTTCGGTACGGGCGCGGCGAATGGAAGGAAGCGATCGTGCTCTACGAATCGCTGCTCGCGCTCCACCGGGAGGCATTGCCCTTCGACGAGATCCCTGACCTCTTCCTGCGTGTCGGCCAGGGAAAGGCGGAGGTCGGCGATCCGGAAGGAGCGATCGTCGCCTACCGCGAGGCCGCGGCGCTGGCCCCCAGCTCACGCGCGGCCCGCGAGGCACTGGCCCCGCTCCTGGCGGCCAAGGAGGATTGGGGCGGCTGGATCGCCGCGCGTGAGGCCCTGGCCGCGCTCGTGGCGGAGCCCGAGAGGGCCGCCCTCTGGGAGGAGATCGGCGACGCCTGCGCGGCGCGCCTCGGCGACCGGGCGCGCGCGGAAGCCGCCTACCGCCGGGCGTTCGAGGCCGAGCCCGCGCGGCGAGCGCCGATCGAGAAGCTGCTGGCGATCTACCAGGAAGAAGGCAGGTTCGAGCCGGCGGTCGAGATGCTGGCGGCTCTGGCCAAGGTGGAGACGTCACCGGCGGAGCGCGCGGCGCTGCGGCGAGAGGCGGCGCGGCTGCTGCTCGACCAGGTGAACCGCCCGCTGGAGGCGATCGAGATGCTGGAGCGCGCCCTCGACGACGCCCCCGACATGCTCGACGCCTTCGACGAGCAGAGTCGCCTGCGCGAGGACGCCATGGACTGGACCGGCCTGGTCGCCAGCCACCGCGCGATGCTCGAGCGCCTGCCACCGGATGCCCCGCGGCCGCTCCGGCTGCGCCTGTGGACCCGGATCGCCACCGTGGCGATGCGCCAGCTGCGCGACCGCAAGCTGGCCATGACGGCGTACGAGGCGGCGGTGGCGCTCGATCCCGGCGACCACGCCAAGCAGGAGATGCTGGCTCACGTCTACCAGCTGGTGGGGCCCGACGCGCGCGAGCGCGCCATCGCCGCGCATCAGAAGCTGATCGCCCACGATCCCCACCGGACCGATTCCTACCTGGCGCTGGCGAAGCTGTACGGTGAGACGGGCGAGACCGACAAGCGCTGGTGCGTCGCCGCCACGCTCTGGTACCTCAAGAAGAACACCCCCGCGCTCGACGAGCTGTTCCACCGCCACCGGCCCCCGCGCGCCCGCGCCGCCCTGCGCCCCTTCACCGACGAGACCTGGCGCCAGGTGCGGCACCCCGACGAGGACCTGCGGATCGGCGGCTTGTTCGCCGTCGCCTCGCCGTTCCTGGCGGTGTCGGCCGCCTACGACCCGGCGCACGTCGGGCTCAAGAAACGCGGACAGGTCGACCTCCAGCAGGACGCCAGCCTCTGGGCGCGCACGCTGGTCGAGCTGGCCGGAACGCTGGCCCTGCCGCTCCCCGACGTCTACGCGATGGACGGCGAGGCCGGCCAGACCACCCTGGTCAATGTCCGTCACCGCAATGGCCCGCGGCCGACGCTGCTGCTCGGGCCCCCGACGATGCGGCGGAACAGCTTCGATCTGGTCTTCGATCTGGCGCCCCATTTTTCCTTCTTGCGCCCCGAACGGTTCCCCAAGGTGGCGCTGCGGACGCCGCCCATCCTGCAGGGCGTGCTGGGGGTGCTGCGTGCGCTCGGCCGACCGAACGGCGGGCCGCCGCTCGAGGGTGAAGCGGGTCAGCTCAAGGCCCACCTCGCACGCACGATGCCTCCCGCGGCGCTGGCCCGGCTCGCCGAGGCCAGCCGCGATCTCGGCGCCGAGGGGGAGCCGGTGGACATCGAGCGGTGGATCGCCGCCACCGATCTGTCCGCCGCGCGCCTCGCGCTCTCCCTGACCGGGGAGCTGGCGGCGGCGTTCCGGGTGATCTCCAGCGAGCCGATCCCGCTGTCGACGATCCCCGCCCACCGGCGGATGGCCGACCTGGTGGCCTTCTCCGTCAGCGACGACTACTTCGCGGTCCGGCGCCAGCTCGGCCTGGCGATCGCCTAGGAGGGGGCGTCGCCGTCAGGCGACGGTGAGCACCGCGAACCATGCCCGACGACGGCGCGCCCGAAGGCGCCCTAGCCCGCGGAGGTCGTCACGCCCGACGCGTCGGGAGGTCGAAGCCGGAAGCCGGTCCGCGCCAGGACGCCCAGACCGGCCAACGTCACGGGGACGACCTGCACCAGGTGATAGAGGAGCGCGAAGGCGACCGCGGTCGGCTTCCCCACCTTGGCCAGCACCAGGACGACGGCGGCGGCGCTCTCGAACGTCCCGGCGTTGGCCGGAAGGGCGGGGACCGCCATGGCCAGGTTGATGCCCAGGAGGACGACGATCGCCAGCACCGGCGCCAGATGCAGACCGATGGCGCGGGCGCAGAGGATGATCATGGCGATCTCGCACGACCAGGCCGCGAGCGACGCCCCCAGCGTTTCCGCCGTCGCCTCGGAGCTCCGGAGCACGGTCATCCCGGGCGCGATCCGCGCCGCGGCCGCTCGAAGGAATCCAGGGATTCGCCCGCTTCGACCGTCCGCCATCCCCCGCAGGATGACCAGCACCGCCAGCGCCACGCCCAGGGCGGCCGCCCCGGTTCCCAGCACCCACGACTGCGCCGGGGCAAAGCAGCTGGCAGAGAGCGCGAGCGCCGCCAGGACCACGACCTCCAGCAGCTTCTCGACGACCGCGATCGCCATCGCGGCCGATTTCCCGATCCCCGCGCAGCTCTCCAGCATGTAGAGACGGGCCACGTCGCCCGCCCGCAGCGGAAACACGTTGTTGATGGCCGAGGAGCTCAAGACGGCGCGAACCAGGCATCCGAGCGACGCGCGGGCGGGCGCGAGCAGGACCTGCAACCGCGCCGCCCGGATGGTCAACATCAGGCCGTTGATGGCCACGACCACCACCAGAAGCTCGAGCTTGGCCCTTCGGAGCGTCCCCCAGACCTCGCGCCAGCTCACATGATGAGCGACGAAGCCGACGGCGGCGACCCCCACCAACCCGCGGGCCACCACCGCGAGCGCCCGACGCCGAGGCGTCGGCATGGCCCTACCCGACCTGGTGGGACCGGCCACGCAGAGCCGCGGCCGCGGCCGCGCCCGTCGTGGCTGCAGGCGCCTCGACCGGCACCAGACGCTCGATCCGCGCGGCCTCCGTCTGTCGCGCCTGGGCGGAGAGCAGCGCCGGATCGCCCAGCTGTTTCATCGTCCAGACGATCCGGGCGATCGCCGTCCCGGTGTTGAGCAGCGCCATGATGAACAGGGCGACCGCCGTGACCGCGTAGGTCGGGTGAGGCACGAAACCCTCGACGTGGTGTCCCACCAGCGGCGAGAAGGCCAGGGCGATCGAGAGCAGTGTGATCCGGTCGGCCCGCTGCATGAGCCCTTCCGCGCCGGTCAGGCCGAGCGTCTCGGCGCGCGACCGCGCGTAGCTGATGACGAAGGACATGACCAGCGCCACCAGCGCCGCGTACATGACCACCGTCCCCGCGTAGTAGACGACGCAACCGCCGAACATGAGGCCGTCGGCCACCCGGTCGATGGTCGAATCGAAGAACGCCCCGCGCGCGCTGGTCGACCGCAAGGCGCGCGCGACCTCGCCATCCATCACGTCGAGCGCCCCCGTCGAGATCAACAGCACCGAGCCGAGGGCGAAGTGACCGGCACCGACCGCGATCGCCGTGGCGAACGCCAGGAGCAGGCCCAGCACGGTGAAGAAGCTGGCCGACTGTCCGCTGCGGATGGCCAGGCGGCAGATGGGCTTGGTCAGCCAGTAAAAGTACCCGACCAGCAGCGAGGGGAGCAGGCGACGTCCAGCTCCGCGCGGGCGCAGCGGCGGCAAGGTCGACAGGCGGAGCGCCACCCGCACCGCGTAGGTGAACAGCGCGAGCGAGAAGAAGGAGGCGAATCCCACCAGGAACACGACATCCATAACCTTCGGCGATAGGTGAAGGCTCACGGCGAGGTCTCCTTTGGCGGTGGGATGTCGTCGACCGACCACAATCGTTCCGCGATCACGACCCGCAACAACTTCAGATAGGCCACGAGGGTCAGCTGACCAAGGCGCCCAAGAAACACGAGCTGGCTTTGCAACGTCGGTGTCCTACTGACTGAATTAACCATTTGAGCCACTGCCGCCAGATGCAAGCTCAGCACCGTGGAGCGTGCCATTCGAAGCGGTCCCGGAGATCACTGGGAATTGGCCCAAGATCAGCCGTGAGACAGGTCGCACAGCCGTCAGGTTTTGGACGAATCGTCCAATGGCTGATGACTCGGCCGCGCCAGCGCCGCCCATCCAGAGCAGGCCAGTCAAGAGCGAGGTCAGCACCAGGGCGGTGCTCCGGATGTTGCCGAAGAGGATCGCCACCAGCAGCGCGACGCCGGCGAAGGCCACCCCGGTCGCCAGCGGCCCGGCGCGCGAAATCGACCGCAGCATCGCCGCGAACATCGAGGAATTGCCGGCGGCGCTCACCAGCTCGCCACCTGGCAGTTGAACAGGACCAGGCACACGCCCAGCAGCAGGAGCGCGTTCCGAGCCCGCGCCGTCACGCGGACCGCGCCGTCGACTGAGGCTCGCTCCCGCCGCCGCGGAGGAGCCGGGCGTAAAGCGCGAGCACCTGATCGGTGACGACCGGCCAGTCGAAGCGCGCCGCCGTGCGACGTCCGGCCTCCGCGCAGCGCCGCCGCGCGGCCTCGTCAGTCAGCAGCCAGTTCGCGCAGCGGGCGAGCTCGGTCGATGCGGGGTCGGCCGCGACGTCCACCAGATGGCCCTCCACACCGTCCCGCATGACGTTGCGGAAACCGGGCGTGTCGGCCGCCACGACTGCGCACCCGGCGGCCATCGCCTCGAGCACGATGATCCCGAAGGTCCCGCCGACGGCCGGGCAGAGCAGCAGATCGCCCGAGGCATAATATGATCGGCGCTCCGGACCGGGGACGAACCCCACGAAGTGGACGTCGTCGCGGAGGTCGGAGGGGACCATCGCCTCGTACCTCGGCCGCAGGGGACCGTCGCCCACGACGATCAGGCGGGCGTCGGTCCCCAGGCGCCTCACCCCGACCCACGCGCGGATCACGTGGTCGACGCCGTTGCGGGGATCGAATCGCCCGACATGCAGGACGTTCAAGCGGCCGTCGTCGAACTCCGGACGGCGGCGGCCCGAAGAGAACGCCGCCACGTCCACCCCGTTGGGAATGATCTGCCAGGGCGCCCGAAAATAGCGGCGGACCCCGGTGAGCGCCGTGTCGGAGACGCCGACCGCCGCATGGAGCCGATCGACGTAGGGCTGCAACCGCCGCCTGACGAGCGCGAGCAGCAGGCTGCGCTCGAACGCGCTGTGAAAGGTCCCGACGTTGACGGCGTCGGAGCAGCGCAACGCCAAGAGGGGAAGCGTCGGCATCAGCGGCGAGTGGACGTGGACCACGTCGAACCTCTCCGCGCGGATCACCTCGCGCATTCGGGTCGAGAGATCGCTGCCGGTCGACGTCCGCGCGATCGAGCCGCCCGAGAGCACGGGAACGGAGACGCCGATCCGGATGACGCTGTTTTCCTGGTCCGCGCGCCGCGCGGCCTCCGCGGAGAGCACCTCCCTCTCGGAGGCCAGGTTGTCCCTCACCACCGGTGTCAGGATTCGAACGTCGTGACCGACACGCCGGGCCGCCCGCGCGAAGTGGTGGACGTGCTCCTGAATCCCACCCAGCGTCGGGTAGTAGTATTCGGTGACAATCCCAATTCGCATTTGAGCGGCGCCCCGCGCAAAGAGGGATGGGGCCGCCTCGGCGCCGGCGCAAGGCAAAGACCACTTTGGGGCCACAGCTCGAGCATCCAATAACCTCGATCGCCCGGCCCGGTGGCGACCGCTTCGGCGATCACCAGGCTGTCGCCCGGCAGCTCGCCGAGGCGGCCTTCTCGCTGAGCGTCCAGCGCCAGGAGACCGAGGCTGGTGACCGGAACAAAGAGAGACGCGCCGGCTCGAGGGGGAGCATCGCCCAGGAAAGTCATGACCCGACGGCGTGGCGCCCGAAGGCGCCTAGCGGGATCGGGACGGGCTGGGCGCGCGGCGCTTGGGGGGCGCCATCTCCAGGGGGACGCCCCGCGGCTGCATGGGGATCGCGATGATGAAGGTCGAGCCACTTCCAGGCCGGTTCTGAACGCGAATTCGTCCGCCGTGCGCTTCGACGTACTCCTTGGAGATGACCAGGCCGAGCCCGACGCTGGCCCGGCGCCGGCCGTCACTCCCCCAGCGATGCCGATCGAAGATCTGGTCGACCTCGTCGGGCGGGATGCCCGGGCCGGTGTCGGAGACGGCCACCTCGACGTGATCGCCCACCTGCTTCACCGCCAGATCGACCTGGCCGCCGTCCTGGCTGATCTCCACCGCGTTGGCGACGACGTTGCTCACCGCCTGCACCATCCGGTAGCGATCGACGTAGGCCGTCAGCCCCTTCTTCTCGGTGACCGCCCGCAGGCGGACCGCGCGCGCTTCGGCGAGTGGGCGAAAGAGATCGGCCACCTCGCTCATGATCGAGTCGATCGACTCCATGACCCGTCCGAGCACCAGCGCGCCCGACTCGATCACGAACATGGCTCCCAGATCGGCGAGCAGCCGGTCGGCCAGGGTGGCGGCGCTCCGGATCTGGGTGGCCAGCGGACTTCCGTTCTGTCGGGCCAGCTCGGTGGCGATGAACCCGATCGCGTTGAGCGAGTTGCGCAGATCGTGAGAGACCATGCTCATCATCTCATCACGGGCGCGCTTGGCGCTGACGGCCAGCTCGTACAGACGCGCGTTCTCCAGCGCCAGGGCCGCCCGATCGGCCAACGCCTCGATGGTGGGAAGATCGTCCGCCACGAAACGCCGGCGGTCGTTGGTGATCAGCAGGGAGAGGACCCCCGTCGGTTTTCCCCGCACCAGCAGGGGGACCCGCAGCGCCGACCGAACGCCCAGCGGGGCCAGCCCGTCGGCGGCTTCGGTGACCGAGCTCAGCAGCTCGGACGCCGCGGTCTGAATGACCCGCCCCGTCCCGACATTCGCGAAGGCGCCGGCCGTGAGCTCCTCCTGCTGCTTGACCGCGGCCCGGGTCAAGCTCTCGCCCACCAGCAGATCAACGATGCAGACGTCGGCCACGCGCGGGACGACCAGCGAGGTCAGCTTGCGGATGATCTCGTCGCGCTCGAGCGACAGCGACAGCTCCTCGCCCGCGTCGGCGAGGAGGCTCATCGCCCGCTCCGCCCGCTCCGCCGTCTGGCTTTCGTCGGAGACGTCGCGCAAGTAGATCGTCAACCCGGATCCCGATGGGTAGAGTCTCTGCCGAACGGGGCGCCGCGTGATCGGCGAGATCGACTCGAACTCGACCGGCGTCATTCCGGCGAGGGCCTGCTTGTACCGCTCGCCGCTCGCCGACGCCGCCATGTCGGGGAAGAGATCCCAGCAGATCTTTCCCAACATGTGATCCCGCGGCGCGCCGAGGTGCCTCTCGGCCGCCTGGTTGATGTAGACGAGGCGCCAGTCGCGATCGAGGGCGACGATTGCGTCGCTCACCCGATCAAGGACGTCAATAAACCTGCGCTCGAGATCGCCAAATAGTCCCACCAGAGGCTCCCCCATCCACGCGCTATTGTACCCGCCCTTTAGGCGGCTTGCGTTAACTTTGGGGGCTTAATTTTGGCGTTGAGTTGCTGGCCGTCAGTTGTTGGCCAGGGCACGTTGCAGTGTTTCGAAGGCCACCGGTTTGATGAGATAGGTCTCGAAACCTGCCTCGTCGCCCATCCGGCGGTGATCGCCCTGACCATACCCGGTAAGTGCGATGAGTCGCAAATTCGGAGCGCCGGATTTCAGACGGCGGGCGACCTCGAAGCCATTCATTCCAGGAAGCCCGATGTCCACGATCGCCACCTCGGGCCGTGAGCGCGACGCTTCCTCGAGCCCTCCGGGGCCATCCCCGGCCTGGTAGACCTCGTGTCCGGCGATCTCGAGCAGCCTGGCCAACGCCTCACGCGCGTCGACGTTGTCGTCAACAACCAGGATCCTCCGCCGCGGCCCCAGCCCGCCACGCGGGTCTCCCGAGGCGAGGGTGGCGGCCAGCGGGAGGCGAACCGCGAACTCCGTCCCGCTGTTGAGGCCCGGGCTCCAGACATCGATCCGCCCTCCGTGCGCCTCGACCAGACTGCGCACGATCGCCAGCCCCAGACCGAGGCCGCCGTCTCGCCGATCGAGTCCACGCTCGCTCTGCACGAACAGATCGAAGACGCGGGGGAGGAGCTCGACCGAGATCCCGACGCCGGTGTCCTTGACGCGCAGGATGGCGTCGCCGCCCTCCGGCTCCACCTCGATGATGATCCTCCCGCCCGCCGGCGTGTACTTGATGGCATTCATCAGCAGGTTGTTGACGATCTGTTCCAGGCGCGGGCCGTCCCCGTGCACGTGCGTTCCCGCGCAGCGCAGCTCGTGGCGATGCCGCTCGAAGAGGCGCCGGTCGACGAAGTCGTGGACGCATCGGTGGACCAGAGCCACCAGGTCGACGTTGGTCCGCTCCAGCGTCAGCTTGCCGGCCGAGAGCCGGGAGACGTCCATCAGATCGTCGACGATGCGCGCCAGCTGCTCGGTCTGGCGCCGGATGGCGGCGCTGGCCTTTGAGAGGTCATCGTCGCCGCTGGTCAGGTGGCTGATCAACGTCGACGCGTTCATGATGACGCCGAGCGGATTGCGCAGCTCGTGCGAGACCATGGCCAGGAACTCATCCTTCCGCCGGCTGGTCTCGAGAACCGCCTCTTCTTCCCGCTTGCGCTTGGTGATGTCCCAGCAGACGCCGATCATCCGAAAGGGCTCGCCCTTTTCGCCCGACAGCACCCGACCCTTGGCGCGCATCCAGCGCACCTCCCCAGCTTTCTCTGCCGAGCGAAACTCGATCTCGTAATTGGAGCGCCCCTCGATGCAGCTTCGAAGCGCGTTCACCACCCGCTCGCGATCGCCCGGGTGGACCATCGCCTGATACGATTCGAAGGTGTTGCCGAAGCTGCCCGGTGGCAGCCCGTGAATTCGCTCCAAGTTGTCTGACCACCGCACCACGCCCGTTCCGATGTCCCATTCCCAGCCGCCGATCTCACCGGCGTCGAGGACCAGGCGCAGGTCGGCGTCACTGAGACCGAAGGCCGCCTCGAGGGGTCCGCTTTTGAGCGACTTGGGCGGGAAGGGAGCGGTGGGCTCCTTCACGACTCTCCGGTCGGGTGGAGGCCCGTGGCTCATGTGGGGAAGTTACACGTGGCTGGCTTACTCAAAAAGTTTATTTCCAAGATTGGTGCGTCAAATTGAGCAGGGCCGCCTAACGGCCATAAACGATGACGTTGTGATAACGGGATTCCGAGCCACCCGAGTTCTCGTAAACGTGGGGCTTGTTGGCGTCGAAGACCACCGAGTCCCCGGGGCCGAGCTCGTCGCTGTGGTCGCCAACCGTCATCCTCATCACGCCGCTCAGAACCACCACGATTTCGCGGGTTCCGGGACCGTGCGGCTCGGAGACGTGGCGCGCGCGGGCCGCCAACCGCAGCTCGTACATCTCGACCTGCGGGATCCCCACGGCGGGCATGAGCGGCCGGCTCTCGAATTTGCCGTCCATCGAGCGAAGGGGCTGGGCCTCTCCCCGCCGCAACACGGAGAGCTCGGCCCGGGTCTCGCCGATCAGGTCGGCGAACGTGATCCCGAGCCCAGAGGCGATTTTCCACAAGACACCGATCGTCGGATTGGTCTTGCGGGTTTCGATCTGAGAGAGCGCCGCGCGGCTCACCCCGGTCAGCTGGGCCAGCTCGTCCAGCGACATCGCCCGCCGTTTCCGCTGGGCCCGCAGGTTCTCCGCGACCCGCCCGGCCAGCTCGGCCGCACCGAGCTCATCGCCCGAGGGGATGGGCGCACCCCGCAGCCCCGCCGGACCCTGTTTTTTGGGCATGACGGAGATTCTAGTTTAGGAGACGGCGGCTCGAAACTTTTCGGCCCGGGAGGTGGCGCAGCACGGAGCGAGGTGGCGCAACCGACGCGGTGAGGCCCACACCGTCGGCCGGCGGCCGGCGGCTGCGGCCTCGCGCGGGCTATCGCCGGCTGCCGCGATCCGGTCGCCCCAGCCCCAGGAACCCCCGAATTCGCCTGATCGAACCGGCCAGCGCACCGGTCAGCTGGCCTGCCGGGCCACCGGCGGACGTTCCCACAGACCTGCCCACAGACTGGCCCGCCGCCGCGCCGGCCTCCGCGGCGCGG
Source organism: uncultured Pseudomonadota bacterium (assembly GCA_963847705.1). Lineage (GTDB taxonomy): Bacteria > Myxococcota_A > Polyangia > Fen-1088 > Fen-1088 > JADGRB01. Next base: position 61,184 of record CAWKBC010000025.1, read on the forward strand.
GCGCCGGTCTCCGCGGCTTCGCCGCACCGGCACCGGTCGGCCGGCGGAACGTCACCGAGCACGCTCTCGACATGGAGGCCGCACCCCGCGAACGAGGGCCTCGCGCAGACGTTGCAGGTGATTCGTCGGCACATCGTTCTCGTTCTATCATTCCTGCCATGCCCTTGCTCTCCCCGAAACTGACCAAGGTTCTCAAGCGCGGCCTCCTGATGGCGATCGTCGGGTTCGCCCTCCTCCAGGTCTTCCCGGTGAAGCGCCTCTTCGGCATTCCGACCGAAGACATCGGGACGAATCCACCGGAGCGCTTCGCCTTCGACGGCCCGCCGGAGGTCGAACGCATCATGCGGCGAGCCTGCTTCGACTGCCACACCAACGAAACGCGCTGGCCGCTCTACGCGCGCGTCGCGCCCGGCTCGTGGCTCATGGCGCGCGACGTCCACAAGGGGCGCAACCATCTCAACTTTTCCAAGTGGGCCGACGCGGACGAGGACGAGCGTCAGACCGACCGCGAGAACGCCTGGGAGAAGGTCGAATCGGGCGAGATGCCTCCCTGGTTCTACATCTTGCCGATGCACCCCGACGCCAAGCTTTCACCGGAGGACAAGGCGCTCCTCAAGTCCTACCTGATGGGCAAGGCGCAGAAGGACAAGGAGACGGACAAGAAAGCGGAGAAGTAGCCCAGAAAAACGAAAGCCCTGGAGAACGACCCGGAGCTTTTCTGGCGCGAGGACGGGGACCGAACCCCCGATGGCTGTTAACCGCGGGCACCTCGACTACCGAAGGTCTCCTAACGTATTTTAACTATTAACGATTTTTTCGTCAGCCGGTAACCAGGCGAGCCCGCTCCCGAGTTGATCGGTAGATGCGTGCGGCGGTTGGGTGTTCGGATGGAGGTGCCGTCGCCCGTGGCGCCCCACCCATGTAGGACGAAGACGGCGCTGCCGCCGGGCTCGTCCTCGCTCATGCCCGATACGCGGACCACGCTCAGCCCGCCCCACGGTTGCGACACGCCCGCGTCCACTCGCGCCGAGATCCTCCGCGGCCCGAACAAGATCGCCTCCCGTGACGTACCAGGAGACGAGGAGAGTCTCCTGAGTCTCCGCAATCGTTCCGGACGCGGGATCGAACACCGGGTACATCTCGATGGCGCCGGCCAGCCAGGTGGCCGCTGTCGTGACGTGGGCTCCAGGCCGAACGGCCATCGGGTCGACGGGCGTGCCCCCGACCATGAAGCTCAGACCCGAGATGGTTGGGTTCTGGTTCGGGAGATACGCCGCTCGGAAGCGGCTGACGTCGCCCAGGAGGCATCGGGCAGCTCACAGGTGACGCGCTCGAGACCGACCGCCAAGGAGTTGCCGAGCGAGACTGTCAGCGGCTGGTAGTAACCACCGGTCGCGTCTGAGTCGTTCGGGCGTGTCGGCGGCGCTCCAGGAGCGGGTTGTGCCGTGTCAGGTCCGAAGGTGCGACAGGCGTCGGTCGGGATCACCACCTGCACGGCGTTGCCGACAGCGTCGGCAGACGTCGGGATCAAGCAGTCAGGAGATACGACCCGGCTCTCGGCGAGCGGTTTCTCCGTATGGCACAGGCTCCACGAGGTGTCCGTCAAGTCGGGCCCGCCGGCCTCCTCGCTCCCGTAACGCCGCTACCCCACGAGACGACTCATTTGGCTCACGCTCGAAGAGCACCCTAAAGCGTCTGTTTCCAACACGACCACACGCGATATCCGCACGGCGGGCGCCACATGACCAAACAAACTCACCCGGCTAACCGCGTAACCTATCTCGCCCCTTAACGCTCATTTGACTGCTTGGTAACCCATTCGACATAAGCGCCTTGGTACAAGAAATCATCGGCGGCAACACACAGTCACTGAATCGATGAGTCGCCTAACAACAACACCAAAACGTAATTGGCAAGGAGACCCACGCATGCACTTTGCTCCTAGACAGAGCCGCAATCGCCAACGTGCACATTTGCCGCCGCGTTCGCTGCTTCCCTTGCTCCTGGTGACCACCGTCACCTCTCTCGCCACATACGAGGGGCCAGCCAGGGCCGAGCTTCCGACCTCTGCGGTCGACACCACCGGCTTGGCGGTGACGGACAGCGAAGTCACCGTCGGCCAATTGCATAGCGCCACGGGCACCATGGCGATCAGCGAGACGGGATCGATCCAGGCCGAGCGGCTGGCGATAGAGCAGATCAACGCCTCGGGCGGAATTCTCGGGCGCCAGATCAAAATCATCCAGGAGGACGGCGCCAGCGACTGGCCCACCTTTGCCGAGAAGGCCAAGAAACTCCTGGTGTCCGACAAGGTCGCCGCCGTGTTCGGTTGCTGGACCTCGGCGTCGAGGAAGGCGGTATTGCCCGTTTTCGAAAGGGAGAATGGGTTGCTCTATTATCCGACCTTCTACGAGGGTCTCGAACAATCGAAGAACGTGTTTTACACCGGCCAAGAGGCGACCCAGCAGATCTTGGCGGGCCTGGACTGGCTCTACAAGGAAAAGAAAGCCAAGACCTACTTCCTCATCGGGTCGGACTACATTTGGCCGCGCACCTCCAACAAGATCGCCCGCAAACACATCGAAAACGTGCTGCATGGGACCGTGGTCGGCGAGGAGTATTATCCCCTCGGCACCACTCAGTTTGGGTCGCTCATCAACAAGATCAAGCTCAAAAAGCCTGATGCGATCTATGCCATCGTCGTGGGCGGCAGCAACGTCTCGTTTTATAAACAACTCAAGGCCGCCGGGGTAACGTCGGACAAGCAAACGCTCCTGACCATTTCCGTCACCGAAGATGAGTTGCTCGGTATCGGCGGCGAGAACATGGTCGGCTTCTACGCGGCGATGAAGTATTTCCAGAGCCTGGACAACCCGAATAACAAGAAGTTCGTCAAGGCGTTCAAGGCCCGTTGGGGTGCCAACTCCGTGATTGGTGACGTGACCCAGGCCGCGTACCTCGGCCCATGGCTCTGGAAGGCCGCCGTCGAGAAGGCCAAGAGCTTCGACGTCGACAAGGTGGTGGCGGCATCGCCCAATATCGAGCTCAAGACGGCGCCCGAGGGCTACGTCAGGATCCACAACGTCAATCACCACCTCTGGAGCAAGCTTCGCATTGGGCAGGTGCAGGCCAATGGCCAGTACAAGGTTCTCTACGAATCTTCGTTGATCGAGCCCAATCCGTTCCCCAAGGGCTATCAATGATCACGGGCTGATGTGGAATCACGCCAGCCAGGATGCACTTAACGATCAGCGCGACTTTTTCGAAAGGTCCAGGGTATGACCGCCAAAGAATTCTTCTCGATCGTCGCCATGCAGGGCTTCAACGGCCTCAGCACCTTCTGCGTGCTTTTGCTGATGGCGCTGGGGTTGGCGATCATCTTCGGTCAGATGGGCGTCATCAACATGGCCCATGGCGAATTCTTGACCATCGGCGCCTACACCACCTATGGACTTTCCGAGATCAGCCAGCGCTGGGCACCCTGGCTGGAGAAGACGTACTTCATCCTGGCGATGGTCGTCGCGTTCGTGGTCGCAGCGGGGGTGGGATGGCTGGTCGAGCGCTTCATGGTACGCAAGCTGTACAAACGTCCGCTCGACACCCTGCTGGCGACCTGGGGTCTCAGCCTCATAATGCAGCAAATCTTCCGGTCGGTTTTCGGGGCGAAGGAGGTGAGCGCGGTCCTTCCCGACTGGCTCATGGGATCATTCAAGCCGACCGACTCCATCGACATTCCGATTAACGGCGTCATGGTCATGGTCGTCACCGCTGTTTTGACTACGGCGCTGTTCATCCTGCTGTTCAAGACCCGATTGGGAGTCTGGATTCGCGCCACGACGCAAAACCGGACCATGGCCGGGGCCGCTGGAATCAACACCCGGAAGATGGACAGCCTGGCGTTCGCGACCGGGTGCGGCCTGGCCGGTATTGCCGGCGCGGCCTTCACGACCATCGGATCGACCGGTCCAACCAGCGGCTCGCTTTACATCGTGGACACATTCCTCACGGTGGTGTTTGGAGGCGCCCAGAGCCTTCTCGGCACCATTGCCTCAGCCTTTGGTATCGCCCAGACCCAGGCGGTCACCGAGTTCTTCCTGACGGGCTCGACCGCCAAGGTTCTGACGTTGATGGCGATAGTCGTGATCCTGATGATTCGCCCGCAGGGGCTCTTCGCTACACGGGTACGGAGGTAGTTCGAATGACACCGTTGGAACAAGCAGAGCCTTTGGCGCTCGCGCCTGCGGCCCCCCATGAGGCCGCTGCCGCTCGCGGGCGCTTCTTCGACGGAAGCAAGGAGCGCAACGCATTCCTGATCGCTGCGATCCTGATTCTGGCGGTGTTTCCGCTGTTTCTGTCGCCGTTTCGGCTGGGCCTGGTCGGCAAATATCTGACGTACGGTTTCGTGGGCCTGGGCCTCGTCATCTGCTGGGGCTATGGCGGGATCTTGAGCCTGGGCCAAGGAATCTTCTTCGGAATTGGTGGCTACTGCATGGCCATGTTTCTGAAGCTCGAGGCGTCCGACAAGGTGAGCACCGCGATTCAATCGACGCCGGGCATTCCCGACTTCATGGATTGGAATCAGCTGACCGCCTTACCGGCATTCTGGCGACCCTTCAAGAGTCTGGCCTTCACGGTCATTGCGGTCCCCACGATTCCTGGGATCCTGGCGCTCATCATCGGCTTCGCGATGTTCAAGCGGCGCGTGGGCGGCGTTTACTTCGCCATCATCACTCAGGCTGTGGCAGCCATCTTGACCATCTTGATCGTCGGTCAGCAAGGATACACCGGAGGGATCAATGGGATCACCGATCTCAAGACCATGCACGGCTGGGACATTCGCACCGACTCGGCCCACCGGATCCTTTACTACGCGAATGCTCTTCTGCTGCTCGGAGCGACGCTGCTCTGCATTCAGTTGTCGCGAACCAAGCTCGGTCGGTTGCTCGTGGCGATGAGGGATCGTGAAGATCGCGTCCGGTTCTCGGGCTACGACGTTGCAAATCTGAAGACCTTTGCCTTCGTTTTCGCCGCCGTGCTTGCCGCAATCGGGGGCGCCATGTTCACGCTGCAGGTGGGGTTCATGTCGCCTTCGTTTGTCGGAATCATCCCCTCCATCGATATGGTGGTCTGCGTGGCGCTTGGCGGACGCGACTGGCTGCTGGGGGCCATCTATGGAAGTCTGGTCGTAAACTTCGGAAAGACCTTCTTTTCGGAACAGTTTCCTCAGCTCTGGCTGTTCATGATCGGGGGCCTTTTCATCGGCGTGGTCATGGTGTTCCCACGCGGGCTGGCTGGAATCAGAGTCTCGGCGTTGCGCGGCGCGTTCGCTTCCTGGCGGGCTCGGCGAGCGGCCGCACAGGAAGGGAGCTCCATCGTCGCCCTGCCGCTGACGGTCGCTGCGCCCGCGCCGACGGTTCCGGTTCTACCGGCTTCGGCTGATTCAGCGCCGCTGCCTGAAGGGTCGGTGGGCGCATGACCGTGCCAGCCGACCGGACCTATTTGCTGGCGGTTGAGGGTCTCACCGTCTCGTTTGATGGATTCCGGGCCGTGGACGATTTGTCGTTCTTCGTCGACAAGGAGGAGCTGCGCGCCATCATCGGACCGAACGGAGCCGGTAAGACCACGGTGCTCGATCTGATCTCGGGGCGAACCCGGGCGGACAGCGGCAGTGTGTTGTTCAAGGGCGAACAGGTCAGCGGCCTGCGCGAGCACGAGATTGTCCGTAGGGGCATCGGCAGGAAGTTCCAGACCCCTACGGTCTACGAATCGCTGACCGTGTTTGAGAACCTCGAGATGTCCTATCCCAAGGGACGGACGGCTTTCGGAGCCTGGTGGTTCAAGCGCACCCCAGATGTCATTCGACGGGTCGAGGAGATTGCGGAGATGATCGAGCTGACGTCGCGGCTCAGTGACCCGGCGGAGCTGCTCAGCCACGGTCAAAAGCAGTGGCTGGAGATCGGTATGCTCCTCATCCAGGACCCGGTCCTCATGATGCTGGATGAGCCGGTGGCCGGGATGAGCGTTGCGGAGCGAGCGAAGACCGCCGAGCTCCTCAAGCGAATCTGCAAGCGTTGTGCTGTCGTCGTCGTGGAGCACGACATGGACTTCGTGCGCAGCATCGCCCACCGGGTCACCGTTCTCCATCAAGGCAAGTGGATCGCAGAAGGGACCATGGAAAAGGTGCAGAGCGATCCCAAGGTCATCGAGGTCTACCTTGGACACTGAGACATCGGCGGCGGCCGACCTCTTGAAGGTCGACCATCTGAGCGTCAGCTATGGACAGAGTCAGGTCATCTCGGACCTCTCATTTTCGGTGAAGAACAACGAAATCGTCGCGGTGATGGGCCGCAATGGGATGGGGAAGACCACGCTCTTCAAGGCAATGATTGGCATCCTGCCGGTGCGCGCGGGTCGGGTCGATGTCTGTGGCGTGGACGTCACCAGCGAGGAGCCCTACAACCGGGTCGCCAAGGGGCTGGGGTATGTGCCGCAGGGACGTATGATCTTCCCGACCCTCACGGTCGAGGAGAATATCGAGGCCGGGCTGCGCTCTCGCAAGGAACGTGTCTCCGCCGAGATCTACGAGTTCTTCCCGGTGCTGCAGCAGATGAAGAAGCGCCGCGGAGGGAATCTCTCGGGCGGGCAGCAGCAGCAGTTGGCCATCGCCCGCGCGCTGGCCAGCCACCCCAAGGTACTCCTGCTCGACGAGCCAACGGAGGGCATTCAGCCGTCGATCATCAAGGAATTGGCCGAGATTCTCAAACGCATCCGGGAGAAGTGGCAGCTGGCCATCGTGGTTTCGGAGCAGGTGCTCAGCTTTGCACTCTCGGTGGCGGATCGGATCCTGGTCATCGACCGTGGCCACATTGTTCAGGAGAGCTCCCGCAGCGAGATCGACAGCGATACGCTGGGGCGGCTGCTATCAGTCTGATGTATCAATTACCGAGGGGACCAACGCCTAACCTCAGAGGAGGAATCGATGCCCAAGACCCTGTTTAAAATCGATCTGACGAAATCCTGCGCGGATCAGGAGATCCCCGGACACAATCGCTGGCATCCGGACATCCCCGCAGTCGTTTCCGTGAAACCCGGAGACGTGTTCCGTATCGAGTGCAAGGATTGGACGGACGGGCAGATCAAGAACAACGACGATCCGTCGGACGTCAAGGACGTCACGCTCTCGGTGGTTCACGTTCTGAGTGGCCCAATCCACGTGGAGGGGGTCGAGCCGGGCGACATCTTGGTGGTCGACCTGCTGGACATCGGCTGTCTGCCGGGCGACGAGTGGGGCTTCACCGGAATATTCGACCGCGCCAACGGCGGCGGCTTCTTGACCGATCACTATCCGAATGCCGCCAAGACCATCTGGGACATCCAGGGCATCTACGCCAGCTCGCGCCACATTCCGGGCGTTCGCTTTGCTGGGCTCTCTCATCCCGGCCTGATCGGTTGCGCACCATCGGCGGATCTGCTGGCGAAATGGAACAAGCGCGAGAAGGCGTTGATTGATAAGGGCGGCCCCACGTGGAAGCCCAAGATACCGCCGCTGGCCAACCTACCCAATCCGGAAAACGCAGTTCTGGGCACGTTGAAGGGCGCGCAGTTCGACAGGGTCGCGTCCGAAGCGGCGCGGACGGTCCCGCCGCGCGAACACGGAGGCAACTGCGACATCAAGAACCTCTCGAAGGGCTCGAAGATCTATTTTCCGGTCTACGTGTCGGGGGGGAAGCTCTCCATGGGTGACATCCACTTCTCACAGGGCGACGGCGAGATCTCGTTCTGTGGTGCCATCGAGATGGCCGGCTATCTGGATCTGCACGTCGACGTCATCAAGGGCGGCATGGCTAAGTACGGGATGGTGAATCCGATCTTCAAGCCCGGACCGGTCGAGCCGCGCTACTCGGAGTATCTGATTTTCGAGGGGATCTCGGTCGACGAGTTCACCGGCGAACAGTACTACCTCGACGCCCACGTCGCCTATCGACGGGCGTGCTTGAATGCCATTGAGTATCTGAAGAAATTCGGCTTCACGGGTGAGCAAGCTTACATGCTGTTGAGCTGCGCCCCCGTCGAGGGCCGCATCAGCGGGGTGGTGGACATCCCCAACGCCTGCGCCACGCTGGCGTTGCCCACCGGGATCTTCGACAAGAATATCCTGCCGGTTTGAGGTCGAAAACGAATGCCTGTCTATGAGTTCGAGTGTCCGGCCTGCGGAGGCTTTGAAGCGTCGAGGCCCATCCAGCGGGCGTCCTCACCGTTGCGCTGCCCGTCGTGCAAGAGACGGGCGCCGCGCATACTGTCGGCAGTCGCCATTGGGCGGGGCGCTCGCCCACCCGCGGGCGCGGAGCCGCGGCGGGTGGTGAGGCGAGCGAACCAGGAGCCCAGGCCGGCGCCGGCAGCACGGGCCGCACACGGCCGTCCCTGGATGATGGGACACTGACCGCACCGATGATCCGACGTCTCCGCTCAATGCCCACAATCTCCAATTGACAGTTCCCACTCGCGCAGGACCTTGCCCGAGAGGCCCCGGGGACGGTGGCCGGCACGATTCCGGTACAGGCGGCGGCGAACGCCGGGCGAGTGCGCCGAAATAGCTGGGCAGGCGGGTGTGGGGCACAAAGTTTCAATCGGCGAGCAGGATCTCGCTCCAGCCGCTCCGACGGTGACGTGGTCATTGCGAAGCCGGCGGATGCACGCGCCGCACGGCCGGTACAACCTCGTGCCGGTCGGGCGTCGGATGGTGCACGGGGCCCCCTCCGCGGCATGATGCCCGTACCCGCCGGCACAACCGCATCCTGAACGGCAACGCTGACTGCTTCCTTCTGACCTTTCAGGAGTTGTTTCTGTCGGAGACAATTTATCGTCGTTGTATTTCCACTTGTAATGGGTTTGCGAGTCGCCTGTCGTTCAGCGAGTCAGGTCGAGCCCTGTGGGGCAAATTTCAGCAAAGCGCCGATCGTGCTCCGCAGAATCGCCACACGTTCCATGCTTCTCGTTCCTCTGTTTTCGACTGGGGCCGCAAACCAGGGGAGGTTACGAGTCCTGCGGGACCTTGACGGTCGTGGCACGACTTCTGCTGCAAAACGATAGCTGCAGGGAACTCCGTCTCATCACCACAAAAGGAGCCAGCCACATGAACCTTACCCGAGCCATTTTCCTCGCACTCGCTGTTCTCGTCCCGACGTCGTGGACAGTCGCCTACGCCGAGGACGCGCCGCCGGCCGACGCGCCGGCCAAAAAGGAAAAGAAGAGCAAGAAGAAGAAGAAAGCTGACGACGGCGCCATGAAGAAGGCCGAGTAGCTCGCGACCTCGGCTACACGACCGTTTTGAAGCCCCGGCCTTGGCTGGGGCTTCTTTTTTTTGCCGCGACCAGAGCGCTGACAGGTCGACTCCGCTCAGCGCCCCTCACTCTTCGCTCAATAGCCGACGGGAGCGGCTCCTCAGACCTGGAGGAGCCAATGTAGAGAACGTATAGATGGATATCAGCCAGGCCGTACCGGCACACGAGCGGTGGCGTGTTTGGTTCAAGACACTGGACGGAGAGAGGTCCTGTGAGGTGTTCGACCTCCTGGAGGACGCGGTCAGCTTCATCTCGAGGGGCGTCCGCCGCACCCTCGAGGACGGCGGTCACGCAGCAGGCGACGTGCTCGACGAATACCTGGCGCGTCGCACCGACTTGAAGGCATCGAGCCTCCGCACGGTGAGATTTTCGTCTCGACGCGATTCTCCAAGGGCGCGGGGCTATCCCGGTCGAGGCGTTCGCCTGGCTCAAGGCGTGGACTCAACACGTCCTCAGTCAGTCCGTCGACAGCCAGCACGGGATCGCGGGCGCGCAGGACCCAAGACGCAGCATGAGGGGTGCCGCCCAGAAAAAAAGAAAAGCCCTGTGACTTCCAGGGCTTTCCTAGTGCGAGGACGGGGACTTGAACCCCGATGGCTGTTAACCGCTAGCACCTCAAGCTAGTGCGTCTACCAGTTCCGCCATCCTCGCGGTAGAAGTGCGCGTAGTTACTAGGTTCTGATCCTGCTGTCAACGAGTACCGGCGCCCGGGAAACCGATTGCTGCGTCCGAGTTTCCCCCAGTCGTTCCGGGGGGCCAGCGGAGGTCGCGAGTTTCCCCCGAGAGGTCAGTCCGGGCGCTGACTCCCTCTCTTGTGGCTCGACACCGCGCATGAGCTAATCTTCCCGTCCGGAAGCGGGCGCTTCACGCGCTCGGCGGGCCGAGCAGTTGCTGAAGATCTAGCGATGGGAAAAAAAGCGCATTCGAACGAGAGCGGCGGCCGCGGCAGGCCCGAGGACGTCGTCGGGCGGCGCTCGCTTTTACGGTGCGCCCCTGGTCGTGACCGATGGCGATGTCGGCGCGACGCCGACGTTGGAGGTCGCCCTGGCCGACGGTCGGGCTTCTCGCGAGCAAGACACTGCAATGGGTCACCGTTGACGGGAAGAAAGAAAGCGAGCTGACGGCCGCGATCCGATACGAGCCGTCTTCGCGACTGACGGCGGCGCCGTCGTGAAGACCCGCCTATGAAAGTCGATGGATGCCGTCGACGATGTGCCAGGTGGCGACGACGGTGAGCTCGACGAGCTTCTCGGTGCGGCGACTGTCCGGGACGACCATGTGCTCGGCGGTGCAGAGCGCCTGCAGCTGGCGGAGGTAGCGGAGGATCACGCGCTTGTCGGAGTCGCCGATCCAGCGGCTGATCCGATCGACCAGGATGGTCTGGTGCTGCTGGATGAAGCGGGCCGCCGACTGGGCGCTCGCCGTCCGCGAGGTCAGCCCGCGCATCGCGATGGCGCGCGCGCGCGGTGGCCGCCGCCCGAAGATCTCGACCACGTCCTTGCGGTACTCCAGCAGATCCAGATCCAGGGTGTCGCCGATGTCGAAGTACTCGGCGACCGTCTCCTTGATCTCGGTGTACGGGACCCGCAGTCCCAGACGAACGTTCGGGGGGTTGCCGCGGCAGGCGCGCTCGATCCCCACCACGCGATCGACGTACTCCAGCTTGGCCAGGGCGACCTGCCAGTTCCGATGGCGACGGCGCCACGGCCCGCCTTCCAACCAGACCGCGAACGTCTCGGCCCAGTCCTCATCGGGGTGTTTCTGCGCGTAGTGGTACATGCCCGCGCGGTGCAGGTAGCGAACGTAGTCGCGGCTCCAGGGGTTCGGGTTGTAGACGTCGCGATACGGGCGGCGGAAGTCGCCGAAGGTCTGCGTCCAGTCGCGCCGCCGCCACAGCTCGAACGCATAATTGATGGCGTGCCCCGCCTCGTGGCGGAGGTACATCAGCACCTCTTCGCGCGTGTACTCGAACAGGTGGTCGTTCACCAGCCCCCAGAGCTGCGGGTTGGACAGGTACCAGGGGATGTTCACGCTGACCGCGCGGTCGGCGGTCCAAAAATCGTCATCGCCGAGGTAGTAGGCAGGGACGAAGGTGATCCCCTTGTCGCGCAGCTCGCCGATCACCTGCTCGACGCACTCGGCGAGCGTTCCCTCCGGACGTAGATCGAGATCGCAGATGCGCGTCGCGAGCAGCTTCTGTTGCCCGACCTCGCGGATGACGGTCGTCGGCAACAGCGGGACGCTGCGCGACGCTCGGTGCCGGGTGCGAAGTGCCGCGACGGCCATTGCGTCGATTCGTTTACCATGGCGACGGGGGGCAATCCCGGCAAAACCCGGGGAAAAATATTCCCACCCCGACCGTGCCCGCCTGCTTGATATCCATTTGATATTATTTGGTTATCTGGAATGCCTCCCGGGCCTGACAAGTTCACAGAATCGCCCCGCCAAATGCCGTAATATGACGGCCAGGCGCGCCATGGATTTGGAGAGAAACCGTGTGGTCACGCGGGTCTAGCTGGTCTCGACCGGTCCTGGTGATGGTCGCCTACCTGGCGCTCGGCACGGTCGCGCTCGCCTGGGGGAACCTGCGCGGGCACCCGAACGTCTGGCACCTCCGCGGGCAAGACCCCGTCTTATCAATGACCTTCGCCGGGATCCTGGGCGGCCTTGCGGCCGGGCTGGTGCTGGTGTTCGCCTCCCGGATGGCGCTCTACCGGTTCGAGTGGGCACGGGCGCTCCACCGTGAGCTGCGCCACATGCTGTTCCCCTTGACCGACCCGGAGATCCTGGTTCTGGCGGGGGCCTCCTCGGTCGGCGAGGAGATGTTTTTCCGGGGCGCCCTCTTGCCGGCGGTCGGTCTGGTGGCCTCGAGCGCGCTCTTCGCGCTGCTCCACATCGGTCCCAAGGCACGCCACCTCCCCTGGACGGCCAGCTCGTTCGGGGCCGGGCTGCTGTTCGGCGGGATGTTTCTGTGGACCGGGGATCTCACCGGGCCGGTGATCGCGCACTTCCTGATCAACTTCCTCAACCTGCGCCACGTCGCCGCGGTCGAGCTCCGTTAGTTCAACCGACCCGGCTCAGCGCCTGACCATCCCGACCGGACGCCAGGCGCCACCGCGCTGGCCGAGGATCAAGATCAGCATCTGGTCCGAGCCCATCTCGATCGCCGAATAGAGTTGGCCGCTGCCGGTGTCGTCGAGGCTCGGGGGGAGCTTGCCGATGGCCGCGCGCAGCCGAGCCGCCGTCACCAGCTGGACCGACCGCGGCCGGCGAATCCCCTCGCTCGCCAGGTCGGCGAGCATCGCGGAGAGATCGTCCCTCTTGCTGACGTCCTTGCCGCTGGTCTTGAAGGGGAGCGCCGCCATCTCGAGAAGATGCCCGGTGTCGCCCGCCGCGAGCGCGGTGAACCAGCGCAGCGCGGCCGCCTGCGCGACGGGGTCATTGGTGTTCGGTGGCGCGGCGGGTGCCTGGCCGGCCGGCTGCGGCGACTGCGAGGGGCGCGGCTCGGCTGAAGGTCCTTCCGAGCCTTCGGCACTGCCCTGGGGCTGGCCCTCGGCGGCGGCCACCTCGCCGTCGAGCGCCATTCGCTTCGCGCGATGCGCAGGATTGCTGTCGTCGAATCGCTGCAGCCGCCGTGGGCCGCCCGCGGTCGTCCCCCCACCGGACGCGCCCGCCCCGGCCGCCGAGGGCGGTCTGGGCAGGTCGAGCACCGTCGTCGTCTTGTCGGCGCCGGCCGAGGCATTTTCGAGGATGTACGGGTCAGCCCCCGAGGTCGCGCACTGCCGCTCGTCGCGGAAGAAGTGCCAGTGGACGTAGATCTTTCCGTTGGCCGAGCGGATCTCGCGCGGAGGATCGGGGAACGGGCCGGCGGTGTAGGCGACGTCGACGGCGGCGACGTCGTACTCGAGCAGGCCGGAGGAGCGCGCGACGCCGATCCGATCGATCGTCCCGTCGCCGTTCAGCACGAACTCCAGCTCGGTCACCAGGTTGCGGTTGTTGTAGGGGCTGGAGCCAGGCTTCTCGTCCCACTCCTCGAGCTGCCCGAAGCCCCACAGCTCGTGGATGCTCCGGTGCATGCGCGCCAGGTAAGCGGCGAACGGCGCGGCCCGCGTGTTGAGCGCCGTCTGGTTGCCGGGCTTCACCTCGGGGACGAAGTTCTCGACGGCCGACTGAACGCGCGCCAGACGCTTCTGGAACTTCCCCTGCCGCGTCGACCGCGTCTGCTGGGCCAGCTTCCGCTCGGCGGCGGCGTCGGCGCCGAACAGGTACTCGTAGTCCTTGGCGGTGAACGCCAGCTTGACCCGCTTGGCGTCGTCGAGATGCGAAGGATCGCTCTTGTTCCCGCGCGCGGCGTGCGAGGGGAGCGGCATCTCGCCGTCGGCCGCGTGCGGCAGCGAGAGGTCGGCCGTCTCGGGCGTTAGCTCGTGCTGCTTCGGGGTCGGGTCGCGCAGCGCCAGCAGCGACCTGTCCCGGTGCTCGGGCTGGTCCTTCGGCTGGGAGAGCTCGGGGTTCTGGTGCGGCGTCACGTCCGGCGCGCTCCGCCCCAGCTTGGACTTCTCCTCTTCGAGCTGCGCGATCTTGGCCTTGTCGCCGCCGACCTGCTTGTCGTCGCGGTCCGACTTCGACGAGGCCTCCCCCTCCCCCTTCTGCGTCTTGACCATGTTGGTGTCCTGGGCGCGCGTCTCCACCTCGGCGCGGTTGTTCTTCTGTGCCAGGAACTTCGCGTCGGGCGGTGGCGGGACATCCTTGTCGTTGTCGAGATCGACCATCTTCTCGTGCCCCTTCCGCTCCGGCGGTGGGGGCGGGGGCATGGGCGGCATCGGCGGGGCGACCACCTCGGGCTCCGGCTTCTCCTTTTTGGGCGGCTCCGGCTTCTTCTGGGCGTCCGGCTTGGGCACCTTGACCAGCTCCGGGCGCTTCTTGTCGGGCTTGGGGGCCTTTTTGGCCTGGGGCTCCAGCGTCTCCGGCGACGGCTCGATCGGCGGCAGATCGGGCGGCAGCTCCGTCTGATCGGCCGCCTGAAACGCGACGTCGACCTCCTCCGCGCGCTGGGCCTCCTGGCGCCCGCCGTAGATCCAGGCCGCGATCACCACCGGCGCGACGACGTTCAGGTGCAGCAGCAGGGAGATCAGCGCGCCGCGCGAAAGATTTCCGCGCACGCGTGGAGACAAACGCTGCCGCATGAGAGTCGTCAGCGTAACACGCACTCTAGGTGCCCGCCTTGAGGCGCTGCACTCATCGTGCTTCAGCTCACACCGATTGCAGCTTCAGCTTACCTTCCACGCGCGCCTGAGGCTGGCCGTCGGTGCGCTCGCGCCGCGCGTGGCGGCTCAGCGAACGAAGGTCAGGCGCGCATCTTGCGGTAGACGCCGACGACGAGGCCGATGATGTTGACGGTCTTGAAGTCGCGCTTGCGCACGATGATCGGCTGCATCGCCGCGTTGGCCGGCTGGAAGCGGATGCTGTCCCCTTCGGGGTAGTAGCGCTTCACCGTCGCCTCGTCGTTGATCATGGCGACCACGATGTCGCCACGGCTGGCCTGCAGCTGCTTGCGCACGAAGATGTAGTCGCCGTCGAAGATCCCGTCTTCGATCATCGACTCCCCCTTCACGCGCAGCGCGAACACCTCGCGGGTCTGACCGATGAAGAAGCGATCGACCTTGACCGTGTCCTCCACGTTCTCGACCGCCAGCAACGGCACGCCGGCGGCGACGCGGCCGACCAGCGGGATCTCCATCATGTCCTCGTCGCGGGAAGGGGAACGGACCGGCGCGCCGCGCGGGCCGACCGGGCGCAACGCGCGCGACTTGAGATCCTCGCGCAAGAGATGCCCCTTCTTCTCGAGTGCGCGGAGGTGATCGTTCACCCCGTTCGTGGAGCGGATGCCGAAGTGCAGACCGATCTCGCGCAAGGTCGGCGGGTAGCCGCGTTCGCGAATCGACTGCATGATGAAGTCCAGGATCTCCCGCTGTCGGTCCGTGAGGACACCGCGTGAATCGTCGCGAACCAGAGTCAGCGAGCCCATGTGTCCCTCCGTCGTCCCGTTACCGTGGCCTCGGCCGTTGCCCTGGTCTTGGCCATCCGCTTGGCGATCTCTTCCACTGAACATGCGTAGCGTACGGAACAAATGTGCCGTATGTCAAACTTTTCGCGCAGCGCGGACGAGCCACACGTCCGCGGAACGCGCGCATCCGTAGTTCATCCATAGAGAAATGAGCGCTCAAGCGTGGTTTTTTCCGGCCTTTTGGCGTGCCGAAGCGGAACGGGTCCCGAATACTGAACGACCGTTGGGAAAATCCGTAGCAGCATCGGCGCTGCACCCGGCCGTAGCGGGGGCGCCAGAAAAGAGCTCTGACCGGGTCCTGCTGGGCCGGGTCGCGGCCGGAGACGTGGCGGCGTTGCGTCTGGTCTATAACGATCACGCGCCGCGCGCGATGGCGATCGCCCGTCGCATCCTCCGCAACGTGGAGGAGGCGGAGGACATCGTCCAGGAGACGTTCCTCGAGCTCTGGCGCCGCGCGCCTCAGTTCGACGGGCGCCGCGGCGGTCTGGTCGCCTGGATCGTCACCATCGCCCGCAGCCGCGCCATCGATCGGCTGCGGTCGTGCAGCACGGCCGGCCGGACGATCGACGAGGTGATCGCCACGCCGGAGGTGCACCCCTGCGGCCCCCCGTCGCCGGTGGAGCACACCGAGCGCCGGCTGACCGAGTCGAAGGTGGCCGAGGCCCTGGCGACACTGCCGGCCGAGCAGCGCCAGACGATCCAGCTCGCCTACTTCGACGGCCTGTCACAGACGGAGATCGCCGCCAAGACCGGCAGCCCCCTTGGGACCGTCAAGATGCGCGTTAAGTTGGCGGTTGGAAAATTGAAGACCCTGCTCAAAGACGACTTCTCTTGAGCGCCACCATGAACGCCCGCAGCGCCAGCACCAACGCCCGCATGACCTGCGACGAGTTCAAGGAAATGGCGCCGGCCTACGTGCTGGTCGCGCTCGAAGAGGACGAGCGGTCGGCCTGCGCGCACCACCTGGCCACTGGCTTTCCGCACCGTGGCTGCCGGGAGGCGGTCGCAGCGGCGGAGCTGGTGGCCGCGCAACTGGGGGCGGCCCTGATTCCGCAGCGCCCCTCGCCCCAGGTCTGGCGTTCCATCGCGGCGCGCCTGCACGAGGATCGAGGAAACTCGCCCGTCCCGGAAGAGGCCCGCCGGCGGAGTCTCTATCATCTATGTGGCTGGCTGGTCGCCGCCGCGCTGGTGGGGGTCTACCTCTACAACGCGCCGCTCGATCGTCGGGCGCTCGAGGCGGCGATCGGCCTCGGCAGACAGCTCGCCTCGTCCGCCCACTGAGTCCACCGGTCCAGGAGGACTCGGACCCAGGACTCGGAGAGGGCTCGGCGTCGGCGCGCCCACGTCCGGCGTCACGAGACGCCGAACGGCTGTGACTGGAACGTGTCGAGCACGAGCGTGCTCAGGCGGCGGCGGACCAGCACGGCGCCAAACATCGACGTCGCCAGACAAGCCAGCAGATAACCGATCACCGGTTGCCAGCCGACGGCCAGCGCCAGCAAGGTGAGCCCCACCGTGCAACAGAGGAGGCCGGCCGAGATGACCAGGGCATCGCGGCGCAGATCGAAGTAGTAGAGCAGCAACACCTCGAGCAGCGTGATCATCTGCGCCGCCGCCCCGATCGCGTTGAGCCGAAACAGCGGCGTGGCGTTGGGCGACAGGCCGACCGCGTGCACCAGGAACGGCGCCGCGGCGATGGCGATGCCGCTCGCGGAGGCCTGCACGACGCCGGCGCCGCGCAGGATGCGGCGCGCCTCGGTGGAGATCTCCTCGGCCCCCTGCTGCAGCCGGCGCAGCGGCGCGCCGATCTCGATGTCCGCGTAGAAGGTCCGGAACCGGCGGTAGAACGAGGTCTCGATCTGGACGTAGATCCAGGCGAAGGCCGGGATGACCGAGAACCAGGCCACCGCGGCGATGGCGGCGTAGAAGGTGGCCGCGTTGCCTCCCTGCACCAGATAGACGACGATCTTGTCGGCCCAGATCGACACGTAGTAGGCGAGCGCCGACAGCGCCAGCAGGCGGTACTCGCGGAAGGCGGGGGCCAGGCGCGCCGCCTCATCGGCGTCACCGGGAACCGCGCGCGCCACCCCCTGGACCAGGACCGCCAGCGTGGCGAGCTGGCCGGCAGCGAAGCCGTAGAGGTACCCCGCCGCGCCGAAGCCGAAGGTGGTGTCGAGCGTCCAGGCGGAGACCAGCCCCAGCGGCGCGCCGATCCCGAACGCCCGCATCACGATCATCGGGGAGGTCATCCCGCCCCCCACCGAGAGCATCAACCACTGCGCCCCGATGATCGCCGTCAGCGGCGCCCCGACCACCGCCAGCGGCAGCGGCAGCTTCAAGAGGAGCACCAGCCCGACGCCCATCAGCGCGAACCCCACCAGGATCAACGCCGTCGCGCGCCGCAGCGGCGCACCGATCCTTTCGATGTGATGGTCGTAAAGACGGTCGGCGGTGTAGCGCGACACCACCACGTGGATCGGCGCCGACAGGATGACCGTGAAGGCGTAGACCAGGGTCAGGAACCGCTCGACCACCGCGAAGTCGGTGCCGCTGCGCCGGGCCACGATGCGCAGGCTGGTCAGCACCGCCGTCGTCAGCAGCCAGGGGGCGCTGGTGACGGCGACGCCGGTGAGGTAGGCGCCGATCGTCCCGGCCAGCGATCCGCGATCGATGAGGCGCTGCAGCTTCCACCCGATACCCGCCATGTTCACCTCGGGAACCCCTAGAGGGTCCCCGCTCCTCTCTGCTCTTGCTCGGCGCCGCCGGCCTCGACGCCCTGGACCTCGATCGCCGGATCGCCGGCGCCCATGGCCGCATAGAGCGCGCGGTACGACGCCAGCATGTCGCGCCGCTGGTAGTAGGCGGCCACCCGGCGTCGCCCCGCCTGGCCCATCCTGCGGCGCAGCTTGGGATCGCGGGCCAACCGGACCAGCGCGGCCGCCGTCTCCTTGGGGGTGGCGACGCGGGTGACGAATCCGCTGGGGCCGATCTCTCGATCGGCGGCGGCGCGCCCCTCGATCATCTCCCGGCAAGCGCCCACGTCGCTGGCGATCACCGGGACGCCGCGGGCGTAGGCCTCCAGGATCACCAGCGGCTGCCCCTCGCTGAAGCTGGTCAGCACCACGACGTCGAGATCGCCGTAGATCGCGGAGGGAGGCATCGGGCCCACGAAGGCGATCTGCGCGCCGCGACCGAGCCGGGCGACGAGGTCGCGACAGCGCGTGGCATAGGCGGCGTCCTCCTCCATCGGACCGATCACCCGCACCTCGAGCTCGACGGAATGCAGCGCCAGATCGCAGGCCCGGATGAAGGTGATGAGATCCTTGATCGGCACCACCCGGCCGACGAACCCCACCCGCAACGGCGCCGGGCGGAGCTCGATGAGGTCGTCGTCCGGCCCGTCGTCGTCGTTGACCGGCGAGAGCGGCGGCGCGTCGTCGGGGAGGTCGACGCCGTTGGGGACGATCTCGATCTTGGCGGCGGGAGCGCCGTCGGCGATCTGCTTGACCCGGTTGACCTCGGAGAGCGTCACGATGCGCCCCGCCTGCGCGTAGGCCAGGCGCGACAGCGCCCGGAAGAACCCCGACCAGATCTTGCGCAGCGGCGAGACGTGCGGCGCCCAGGTGGCGGTGCGCAGGCCGAAGCCGCCGTCGTCGGTCTCCGCCGCTTCGCGGATCCAGTCGGCGCGGGCCAGCTCCATCTCGCGCTCGCGGGCGTAGATGCCGTGCTCGGTGAGGGCCAGCGGCCGTTGCGTTCGCCGGCTCCAGACGGCGGCCAGGAGGCCCGCGTACCCGGTGGCGATCGCGTGGTAGCAGGCCGCCGGAACCACCGGGGCGGCCAGCAGCCGCAGCATCGGGACGTGGATGGCGCGGAAGTGCCAGAAGAGATCGAGGAACGGGGCCTCGGCCGCCGCGCGATCGGAGAGCTGGGTCAGCAGATCGAAGCTGGCGCGGCCGTAGAGCAGCTCGTCGAGCGCGAGATCGTTGGTGGCCAGATCGTCCAGGATGCCCCGCTGCGACTCCGAATCGCCGCCGCCGTCGAGGTGCATGCGTCGCAGACCCGCCAGCACGCGCGACGGCTGGGCGCGGGTGTCGACGGTGGCCCGCAGGCTCCGGATCTGTTCCCGCAGATCGGCGCGCGCCGCCCCGTCGAGCGGCGGCCCGGCTGTCTCCTGGCAGAAGACCCGGTGCAGGCCCACCACGTTGCCGGGAAGCTGGAAGCGCGGCTCACCGTAGGCCGCGGGGTGCGACCCCACGTTGAGCACGGCGAAGCGCAGCTCGGGATGGCCGAGAATGATGTCGTGGACCCAGGACGACACGCCTCCCGAGACGAAGGGGTACGTTCCTTCCACCAGCAAACAGACGTCGGCTTCAGGGCTTTTCAACCGGGACCTCGCGGGTGCTGGCGGGTGCTGGGATCTGCACGACACCGACGGTGACGCCCGCACCGCCGGTCGCGCCGCGCGGGTGCAGCCCGGAGAGGCGCCGAGCGGCCGACAGGCGGCGCCTGACGAACGACGGCGGCGACGCCGGGTGGTAGCTGGCCAGCGCGGAGGCGCTCTCCCAGGGGAGCGCGTGCGTCGCCATCACCGCCTCGTCGCGCAGCGCCAGCAGCATCTCCAGCTCCGCGGGCTCGATATTCTCGATCGACTTGGCCGCCAACACCGGCTCGTTCCCAGCCTCCCCGCCGGCCACCACGACCTCGTCGATGGCCTCCAGCGCCGCGTCCGGGTGCAACACCGCCAGCTCCAGCCGCGCGCGGCCGATGGCGACGGCCGCCGCCAGCGTCGGCTCGGCCGCCAGCGCCACGGAGTAGTAGCCGCGCGCTTCGTGCGCGAGCGAGGGAAGGAGCGCCGTCTCGGCCAACCCCGCCTCGATCGCGTCGGTGGCCAGCTCGGCCGCCGCCAGCGCCTCCCCGGCGCTCGACGGCGTCGCGGCCAGCGACTTCCGGTGCTCGTCCATCCGCGCCTCGAACGAGGCCGTCATCTCCTCGATGGCCAGCGCCGACTCCACCGCCAGATCGGGATTGGCCGCCCCGAGCGCCCAGCGCAAGAGCGCCACCGAGCCCGCGTCGGCGCGCAGGGCGAGCGTGGCGATGATGGCCCGCCGCTCATCGATGCTCCCGGCCAGCAGCGCCTCGCAGGTGGGGAGCGCCTCGCCCAGGCTGCGGAGCTCCTCCGCGCGCGGCGCCTCGGGGGCCACCGGAACCGCGGTGGGATCGGCCTCCACCAGCTCACCGTGCCCCGCCGTCCCCAGCGAGAGGGCGGCCAGCGGTGCCCCGAAGACCGGGATGGCGAAGGCGTAGGCCGCCCCCAGGACCCGTTCGCTGCGCGGCAACGCCGGCGCGACGGCGATCGGGACCAGGGCGGCGAGATGCAGGACCCCCGTCAACATCATGATGGGCCTGGAAGCGTGGCCGAAGAGCAGCAGGACCGCGGTCAGATCGATGAGCAGGGCCGAGACCCAGGGGACCACCGGCAGCGGTCGACTGCGGACGACCGCCGCATCGACCACCTTGGCGCGCGGGCCGGCGCTGTTCGCTCCGCGGCGGCTAGACATTGATGGACGACCCACTGGAGCGATCGCCCCGTTCGAGACTGCGGCGGGCGCGGGCGCGCGCGAACGCGGTGGCCAGCCACTCGGCGACCACCGCCAGATCGCGCAGCGCCGCGGCGCCGACGCGGGCCAGACCACGCACCGAGAGCACGCCGACGGTGTCGTCCCCGACGATGATGGGGGCGGCCAGAATCGCTGTCGCCCGAACCGGCCCCGGGCAGGTCGATGGCGCGGACGGGCTCTCCCCGGCGCAGGGCCTCGCCCACGGTGGCGTCGCTCTCGCCCGGCCCTGGCCCGGCCCAGGCGCCGGAGGTGGCGACGATGCTCAATGCGCCGGTCACCACGCCGGCGGTCGCCGGAATCTGGACCGCCCCCGCGCGCGCCCCGAGCCGCGCCACGACCAGCGCCAGCGCCGCTTCCGAGGCGGTGCTCACGTCGCCGCCGTCGATCCGTCGCGCCACGTCCCGCAGGAAGGTGAGCGCCAGATCGAGACGATCGTTGCGCGCCCGCAATGCCAGCGCGGCCCGGCGAAGCTCCCCCAGCGCGGCCGCCTCGTGGCTGGCCTTCCCCGCCAGCAGGGCGCGCTGCTCTTCCAGATCCTGCGCCCGCCGTTCGTGGACCGAGGCAATCCAGCTGACCAGCAGCGCGGCCGCCAGCGCCCCCAGCTCGGATGGACGGGAGAGCTCCGTCAGCGCACGGGCCGGCGCCGCGCGCCAGGGTTCCGCCAGAAGCGCGAGCGCCCCCCAGGCGATCGGCACCGAGGTGACCAGACCCCGCGCGCCGTAACGGGCGGACAGGGCCAGGACCACCAACCAGACCGGATGAGGGCGCAGGAACCCCCAGCCGAGATGAGGCGCGGGCGTCGCCACCGCGACCGCCGCGAGCACCATCGCGGTCGCGACGGTCGATTCGACCACCAGGCGCCGGCTAGAGATCTGCATGAAAGGCGATCCATCCAATCTGGAGCGTGCCCGGAATCCCGGTCGTGGCGCTCTGGTGTGTGTAGTCGTAGCTGACCGTCAATCGGGTCGACCAGGACGCGGCGACGATGATGGCGCCGCCGGCCTGAGCCAGCAGCTGGTCCTGGATGTTGTCGTAGCCGATCCCACCGCGCAGCTCGACGCCGGTGCGCCCGCCCCAGAGCGCCTTGCGAAAAATGAAGGTGCCGTTGTCGATCGAGTCGCGCGGGTAGAGGGCGATGCGAAAGTTGGGCGAGAGGTGGGCGAAGTTTTCGTAGTGTCGGTAGGCCAAGACGCCGGCGTCGGCGAGCGCGGTGCGACGGACCATCTTCTCGTCGAGCGTCTCGCCGCGCACGACGGTGCTCGAATCGCTCCACAGGTTGAAGTCGACCCCCGCCCAGGTCAGCAGCTGGTTGGCGGTCGGCGTCGGGTCGCCCTCCTCGAGCGGGCGCAAGCTCAGCCGGCGGACCATCACGCCGCTGTCGACCAACACCACGCGGCTCCTGGGAAAGAGATAGAGGTGCCCGAGGGCGCCGGTCTGCGTGCCGCCTTCGTGAATGGTCACGGGCGCGTCGTTCCACTGCTCATTCCCGTCGATGTGCAGGTTGACCTGGACGTAGTGCGAGACCGGTGAGTCCAGCTCCCCCTGGCCGCCGAAGGCGAGCTGCCGGGCCGGACCGTAGAGCTCATCGCCGGCGGAGTTGTCGCCGCTGGTGGTGGAGAAACGCGTGTCTGCGCCGAGCAGCAGCGACGTCCCCGAGCGGCGGCCGAACATGGCGTAGCCGCCCAGCCCGGTGACCGAGCCGGTCTCGCGCAACACGTTCGAGCCGACGACCTGATTGGCGGACCAGTCGGTCGAGGTGTCACGCCAGAAGAGCAGCCCGGCCTGATGATGCGACCCGAACGGCAGCGCGGCACCGGCCTGCACCCGCCAATCCCAGGCCTGTGGATCGGAGCGGACCCAGCCGCCCCCCGACAGCTCGGGGGTGATGCGGAAGTGCATGCGATCGTAGGAGGTGCGGAGCGTGTTGTCGGCGGCCGCTCCGTCGGCCAGCGCGGCGTGGTACTGCAGGCTGGCGGCGCGATAGCTGGCGGCGCGCTCGAGCGCCCGTCCGTAGTCGCGCTGGTTCTCTGCGGTCGGATGATCCTCGACCAGGCTCCGGCGCACCGCCAGCTCGCCGTCGAGATCGCCGTCCGCCTCCAGCGCCCAGGCCAGCATCTGCCGCCCGCGCACGTTCTTGGGATCGAGCGCCAGGTAGCGGCGCAGAACGCGCGCTCCCCCCTCCCAGTCCTTGTTGAGGAGGTGTGCGTCGGCCTGATTCAACGAGACCTCCTCGTCGAACTTGGGCGGCGGCGGCTGCATCGTCTCGTAGAGGCGATCGGAGAGGACCACGTAGCCGCGACGGGCGTAGATGCGCGCCAGCCAGAGCTTCGCCATCCGCTGCTCGGGGTTGGGGCCGATCTCCAGCTCCGCGATGCGGTGCTCGCGAAGCGCCTGCTCGTCGCGCCCCAAGGTGAAGAGCGCCTCGCCGCGCAGGTAGTGCAGCTCGGGATCCGGCTTGTGTCCCTCGAAGTGGTGCGCCTTCTCCAATGCCTCGGCCGCGTACTCGAACTCGCCCGCCGCCGACGCGGCGCGCCCCGCGTCACGTTCGGCCGGCCCGTCATGGGGGAGCGCCTTCAACACCTCTTCGAACTGGCGCCGCGCCCGATCGAGATCGCCGCGTGACAGCGTCTCGGTCGCCTGCTTTCGTTCCTGTTCGACCCGCTGCGCCTCCTCCGGAGGTAACGGTTTGACGGCGGAGAATCCGTCATCTTCTTGTGCGGCGGCGCCTGAAATCAAAACCAGATAGAGCACGCTGGCGATGAAGGCGGCGGCCGCGGCACGACTCGCCCACGCTGTCCCCCCTCTGCCGGCGGCCGCCACGGGCGAGAACTTTGCAACCGCCATGCCTGCGTTTGGCCGCCCGTATACAGGAACGTGTGCACGCTTCGACACCGTTGATTACGGCGGAGTAACGCTGGGGCGGATGAGCGGAGCCGCAACTTGACAGCAAAGAGGTCGACCCTAAGTTGCAAAACGTTTGACTCAACCGAGGAGATAAGAACATGCGCAAGTTGCACCAGGGTGGAATGTTCGTGTTGGCGTTGGCGCTCGCGGCCCCCAGCTTCATGACGGCGCGATCGGCGGTGGCGAAGACCGCGGTGGCCAGCAGCGACGACTCGGCGCCGGCCGGACTGTCCAAGGAGGATCAGGAAAAGCTGAAGGAGCACAACAAGCTGCGGACCGAGATCAAGAAGGTGAAGTACCCGGCGGCGAAGGCGACCATCGTGTCGCACGTCAAGGGGATCAAGCCCGACGACAAGAAGTGGTTCGATCAGACGCTCCCCGACAAGACGTACACCTCGCCCGACGAGGTCTACTCGGCGCTCGGCTGGGAGACGACGGCCGCTCCGGCGGCCGCGAAGTGATCGCCATCTTCCAGGGCGCGTGAGCTTTCGCAGCGACCGGCGGGGCCTCACAGCCTCGCCTTTGCTGTTTGCCTCTCTGTTGACGCTGCTGTCGATGTCATCCGGCGCGTGCGGTCACTCGCCGCCGGCGAGCGGCGCGGATCTGGGGCGCGTCCGTCGCTGGTGGATCTTGATCGGCGCCTCGCCGGTGCTGGAGGGGGTCGACTGGCACCAGGCGGCGCGCGACACGCAGCTGGTGGTGCTGGGGGGCGATCCGCAGATCGCGCCGGGCAACTTCCCGCGCGAGACGGTGCGCCTCGGCTACCTGAGCGTCGGTGAGGCCGATCCCCGCCGCCCCTACTGGAACGACGTGCGCGGCGCGCCGTTCCTGGTCGAGCCCAATCCCGCCTGGCCCGAGAACGTCCGGGTCGATCTGCGCGATCGCCGGTGGCAGGAGATCTTGCTGACGCGCGAGATTCCCCGCCTGCTGGCTCAAGGATTCGACGGGCTGATGCTCGACACGATCGACACGGCGCCCTATCTGGAGGCCAAGGACCCGACGCGCTTCGCCGGGTCGCGCCAGGCGCTCCGCGATCTTCTGGCGCAGATCCGGACCCGGTTTCCGCACGCCGCGCTGGTCGCCAACGGGACCACCGCGCTGGCCGACGCTGCGGCCTTCGTGGACGGCTTCGTGGTGGAGGGGGTCTTCGCGACCTATGACTTTGGGCGGCGCCTCTACCGCGAGACCACCGACGAGGAGCGCGAATGGAAGCTGGCCCGCATCGCCGACGCGCTGGCGGTCGCGCGCCGTCCGGTCTTCACGATCGACTACGCCGACGTGGGTGACATCGCCCTGGCGCGCTGGGCGGAGAGCGCGGCGACCGGGCGCGGGTTCAAATCCTACGTGGGCGTCCGGGATCTGAACACGCTCCCCTGAGCCTCGGCAGGCGCAGCGGTTTCCCTTGCAAGTTTCAATTATTTTTGAATATTTAGAAACATCGTGACCACGGCCGGGTCTATGACGAATATCAGCGCCTTGACCACCGCGGCCGTCTCTCCCCCTGATCCACCACCCGGCGCCTCGAAGCCGGTGGGGACGATCGCGTCCGCCGTCGCGCTGGTGGAGGAGGAGATGCGGGCGGTCGAGGCGCGCCTGCGCGAGCGGCTGGAGAGCCCGGTGGGGGCGATCCCGGAGATCGGCGCGCATCTTCTGGGCGCGGGTGGCAAGCGGCTGCGGCCGCTGCTGTCGGTGCTCGCCGCCCGCGCGGCCGGAGCGCCGCTCGAGCACGGCATCGCGGTCGGTTGCGCCGCCGAGCTGATCCACACCGCCACCCTGTACCACGACGACGTCGTCGACGACGGCCGGGTGCGGCGCGGACGGCCGGCTGCGCGGATGGTGTTCGGCAACGGCCTGGTGGTGCTGGTGGGCGACTTCTGCCTGGCGCGCGCGCTGGAGACTGTCGCGCTGACCGGCTCCCTGCCGATGGTCCGCTCGCTGGCCTCCACGGTGACCGAGATGGCGGAGGGCGAGGTGGCGCAGCTGGAGCGGGCCGGGAACCCGGACGCCTCGGTCGACGAATACTTCCGGGTCATCGATCGCAAGACGGCCTCGCTCATCGCCTGGTGCGCGCGGGTCGGCGGTTCGGTCGACGAGACGCTGGCCGGGCCGCTCGAGCGTTACGGCCGGGCGCTCGGGCGGGCGTTCCAGATCGCCGACGACGTGCTCGACAGCGCGATCGACGAAGCGACCGCCGGAAAATCGGTCGGTCACGATCTGCAGGAGGGGAAGCTGACGCTCCCGGTGCTGCTGGCCTGCGAAGCCGAGCCGGCGCTGGCGCGGCGCGTGCGCGAGCACCTGGGCGAGCAGGGGGTGCCCGCCGGGATCGTCGCCGAGATCTTGAGCGACGTCCGCGCGGCGGGCGGCGTGGAGCGCGCGCGCCAGAAGGCCGCCGCGCTGGCCGCCGAGGCGGTGATCGCGGTCAGCGAGCTGCCGGCCTCGCGTTACCGCGACGGGTTGATCGCGCTCGCCCACGCCTCGGCCGACAGGAGCTCCTGATGTCGACCGCCGCGGCCAAGGCGCCCCTCAAGACCGCGCTGACGGCGTCCGCTGACGATGGCGCGACCGAGTCCGTCCCCGGGCACTGGGACGATCTCGCCACCTTCGTCCGCTACCTCGAACAGCGCGGGGAGCTCCGGCGCATCACCCAGGAGCTCGATCCGGTGCTGGAGATCTCGGCGCTGGCGCAGCGGGCCGTCCGCGCGGGCGGTCCGGCGCTGCTGTTCGAGCGGGTGAAGGGGTCGCGTTACCCGCTGCTCATCAACACCTACGCCACGCGGCGGCGGATCTCCTGGGCGCTGGGTGTCCCCGATCTCGACGAGCACGCGCGCGCCATCTTCGATCTGGTGCGGTCGCAGCCGCCCGTCGGTCTGATGGACAAGGTCCGCATGCTCCCCAAGCTGGCGCGCATCGCCGCCGCCACGCCCAGGACCGTCCGCAACGCCCCCTGCCAGGAGGTGGTGGAGACCGACATCGATCTCGGCAAGCTGCCGGTCTTGACGACCTGGCCCGAGGACGGCGGCCCCTACATCACGCTGCCGATGGTGATCACGCGCGATCCCGACAAGGGGACGCGCAACGTCGGCTGCTACCGGATGCAGGTCTACGACGCCCGCACCACCGGCATGCACTGGCAGCTGCACAAGACCGGGCGCCGCCACATGCGCCGCTACAAGGAGCTGGGCCAGTCGCGCATGCCGGTGGCGGTCGCGCTGGGCGGCGATCCGGTGCTGCCCTACGCCGCGACGGCGCCGCTCCCCGACGGGATCGACGAGTTTCTGTTCGCCGGGTTCCTGCGCAGGAAGCCGGTGGAGATGGTGCAGTGCAAGACCATCGACCTGGAGGTCCCGGCCTCGGCCGACTTCATCCTGGAGGGCTACGTCGACGTCGACGAGCTGCGGCGGGAAGGGCCCTTCGGCGATCACACCGGCTACTACTCGCTGGCCGACGACTACCCGGTGTTTCACCTGACGGCGATCACCCGCCGCGAGTCGCCCATCTACGCGACGACGGTGGTCGGTCCGCCGCCGCAGGAGGACGCCTGGCTGGGGAAGGCGACCGAACGGCTGTTTCTGCCGCTCCTGCAGATGACCTTCCCCGAGATCGTCGACATGAACCTCCCGATCGAGGGGGTGTTCCACAACCTCTGCATCGTGTCGATCAAGAAGGAATACCCGCACCACGCCCGCAAGATCTGCCATTCGCTGTGGGGGATGGGGCAGATGATGTTCGCCAAGTGCATCATCGTCGTCGACGACGACGTCAACGTGCAGGAGGTGCGGGAGGTCGCCTGGCGCACGCTCAACAACATCGACGCCAAGCGCGACGTCTTCTTCGCCGAGGGGCCGATCGACGTGCTCGACCACGCCTCGAGCGCCTTCGGCTTCGGCGGCAAGCTGGGCGTCGACGCCACCCGCAAGTGGAAGGACGAGGGGTTCACCCGCGAGTGGCCCGAGGTCCTGAAGATGGACGCCGCCGTCGACGCGCGGATGGCCGCGCTCATGAAGGAGCTGGGGCTGTGAGCGCGTCGGCCAGCCTGGCCGAAGGGGGCGCGGACGTTCAGGGAATGTTCAACCGCGTGGCGCGCCGCTACGACGCCGCCAACCGGATCATGTCGGGCGGGATCGACGTGGTCTGGCGCAAGAAGGCGATCACCCGCCTTCTCGAGGGGCTGGGTGAGACGCCCCGGATCCTGGATCTGGGGGCGGGCACGCTCGACGGCGCGCTGGAGATCGCACGCCGCTCGCCGGGGGCGCGCCTGACCGCGGCCGACTTCGCGCGCGAGATGCTGCGCGCCGGAAGGCAAAAGTTGGGCAGCGTGGACGGCGGCGGCCAGCGCATCGCCACCCACGCCGCCGACGGGCACGACCTTCCGTATCGAGACGCGGCCTTCGACGGCGCGTTCTCGGCGTTCTGTGTCCGCAACCTGCGCGATCTGCCGCGCGGGCTGGCCGAGCTGCGCCGCGTGGTGCGGCCGGGCGGACGGGTGGTGATCCTCGAGTTCCTGCGCCCCGAGAAGACGCGGTTCTTCTTCGATCGAATCTGGAACCCCCACGTGCTCCCGCTCATCGGAAGAGCCGTGACCGGCGATCGCGAGGCCTACCGCTACCTGCCCGATTCGATCGCCGCCTTTCGCTCGACCGCCGAGTTCGCGGCGCTCCTGGGCGAGGTCGGGTTCGCCTCGGTGGAGACCAAGGCGCTGTTCCCCTCGGGCGTCGCCACGATGGTGGTGGCCTGGTGAAGCTGGTCGTCGCCGTCGGGGGAGCGTCGGGCTCGGTCTACGCCCGCCGGCTGCTCGACACGCTGGTGCCGCTGGCGTCTACTCTCGAGGTCGGACTCGTCTTCACGCACTCGGGCAGTGAGGTCTGGAACCACGAGATCGGCGAGGTGCCGCCCTACCCTTTCAAGCGTTACGGCCTGCGCGACTTTCGCGCGCCGTTCGCCTCCGGCTCGGCCGGCTGGGACGCCATGGTGGTCATCCCCTGCTCCACCGGCGGCCTGGCCCGGATCGCCCACGGGATCTCCGACGATCTGGTGGGGCGCGCCGCCGACGTGATGCTGAAGGAGCGCCGCAAGCTGGTGCTGGTGGTGCGCGAGACGCCGCTCTCGACGATCCACCTCGAGAACATGCTGGCTGCCACCCGCGCGGGCGCGGTCGTGCTCCCGGCCGCGCCATCGTTCTATTCCAAGCCGGCGACGATCGAGGCGGTGCTCGACACGGTGGTCGGACGCGTGCTCGACCAGCTGGGGCTCCCCAACAAGCTGATGCCCCGCTGGGGCGCGGACCAAGCCAAAGGAGAATCGCGATGAGCGTCGAGGCGCGAAGCCTTCCCACGCCCGAGCCGGCGCCCTCGCCCGAATCGCTGGCCACGCTCGACCTGTTCGCTCTCGGTCGGCAGGCTTCGGCGGCCCGCGACGGGCAGCTCGGCCGGCGCGGAACGTTCATCCGCGCGCGCCAGCTCCTGGCCAGCGGCGGCTGGCGCGGGCCGCGCGACGCCGCCGAGTCGACCGTCGAGGAGGCGGACCTGGCCGCCGTCGGGGGTCTGCCGGCCCTGCGCGCCGCGGGGATCGATCTCCTGGTCGCGCCGGCCGATTCGTCGCACGCCCGCGCCGCTTCCCAGGCAGGGCTGCGCATCCTCCTGCGCGTCCCCTACCGCCTGGGCGAGGACGATCGCGAACGTCTCGACCGGCTGGCCGCGATCGACCAGGCGGCGTACGACGTCTGGGGCCTCATGCCGGCGCCCGCCGGCGAGCCCTACGGTCTCGACACGCTGCGCTTCTTCGCGCTCTGCCGGTTGGCCCTCCCGCGGGTCCCGCATCTGCTGGCCGACGTCAGCACTCTCGGTCCGCGCCTGGCCCAGATGGCGTTCGGCTTCGGCGCCGACGAGCTCTTCGCGCCGATCGTCGCCGAGCGCGCCCTGCGCCTGGGCGCCAACGCCCACAACCCTTCGCTGACCCGCAAGGAGGCCGCCACGCTCATCCGCGGCGCCGGCCTGGCGCCCTGTGAGCGCCTGGGCAACGGAACGATCGAGGAGGTCCCCGCGTGATGATCAGTTTCAACCAGATCCGCGACAAGGTTCGCGCCGCGGAGACGCTGTCGTTCGAGGACGGCGTCGCGCTCTACCAGCACCCGAACCTGATGGAGCTGGGGGCGCTGGCCAACGAGGTCCGCGAGCGGATGCACGGCGACCGCACCTACTTCAACCGCAACCTGCACATCAACGCCACCAACGTCTGCGAGGCGAGCTGCCGGTTCTGCTCGTTCGCGCGCCTGCAGCCCGGCGATCCCGCCGCCTACACGATGACGCTGGAGGAGGCCTGGGGAAAGCTGCGCGCGCGCGTGGCGGCGAACGATCCGATCACCGAGATCCACATCGTCAACGGCCTGCACCCCGGCCTGGCCTTCGACTACTACACCGACCTTCTGGCCGGCCTGAAGCGCATCCAGCCGACCATCCACCTCAAGGCCTTCACCGCGGTGGAGATCTTCTACTTCGCCAAGAAGTTCGGGATGTCGATCGAGGGGGTGCTGCAGGCGCTGCGGGCGGCCGGGCTCGATTCGCTGCCCGGCGGCGGCGCCGAGATCTTCGCGCCCCGCGTGCGCAAGAAGATCTGCGACGACAAGAGCGACGCCGACGAGTGGCTGGAGGTTCACCGCGTGGCGCACAGGATGGGGCTGCGCTCGAACTGCACCATGCTCTACGGTCACATCGAGACGGCCGAGGAGCGCGTCGATCACATGCTGCGCCTGCGCGCGCTGCAGGACGAGACGGGCGGATTCCAGACCTTCATCCCGCTGGCGTTTCACCCCGACAACAACGCGCTCATGAAGCTGCCGGGGCCGACCGGGGTCGAGGACCTGCGCACCTACGCGGTGGCGCGGCTCCTGCTCAACAACATCCCGCACCTCAAGGCCTACTGGATCATGCTGGGGATCAAGACCGCGCAGACCGCGCTCTGGTTCGGCGCCGACGATCTGGACGGCACCGTGCAGGAGGAGCGCATCTACCACATGGCCGGCGCGGCGACGCCGCAGGTGATGCACCCGACCGAGATCATTCGCCTCATCCAGAACGCCGGCCGCACCCCGGTCGAGCGCGACACGCTCTACAACGTCGTCGCCGAGGGGGCGGCGCTCATCTCCGACAAGCCGTTCCGCCGCGACGTTCGCCGCAGCCTGGAGGTCGTCTCGTGAGCGCCCAGACACAGATCGTTGCCAAGATCCGCATCTCCGCGGTCTCGTTCCTGAACGCGCGGCCCATCACCTACGGGCTCGAGCAGGCGCTGGGAGCCGCGGATGATCGATTCGAGCTGTCGTTCGATCTGCCCTCCCGCTGCGCGGAGCGGCTGGCGGACGGGGACGCCGACCTCGGGCTCATCCCCGTCGGCGCCTACGCGGCCAGCGCCGACGAGCTGCGCATCGTCCCCGGGATCGCCATCGCCGGCCACGGCGCCGTGCGCACCGTGCTGCTGGTCGGCGAGGTGCCCTGGGCCGAGATGCAGGAGATCGCGCTCGACGGCGCCTCGCGCAGCTCGGCGATGCTGCTCAAGCTGCTCTGCCACGAGCGGGGCCTGACGCCCCGCTTCCGCGAGGTGGCGCACGACGAGGTGCTCGACGCCGCGCGCGGGACGACCGGCGCGCTGGTGATCGGCGACGCCGGCTTCGACGCCGAGACGCGCTTCCCGCACGTACAGGATCTGGGCGCCGCCTGGCACGAGCTGACCGGGCTGCCGTTCGTCTACGCGGTGTGGGCCGGCCGCCCCGGCGCCGTCGACGCCGAGGCCGTCGCGGCCCTGCAGCGGAGCCTCGAGGACGGCCTCGCCGCGCGCCCGCTCATCGCGCGCGCCCACGCCGAGGCGCACGGCGGCGATCCGGCCGTCTACGAGTCGTACCTGTCGCAGAACATCCGCTATCGCCTGGGGGCCGAGGAGCTCTCCGGGATGGCGGCCTTCTTCTCGCGCGCCCGCGCCGCCGGCCTCCTCGGGGGAACGCCGCGCGCGCGCCTCTATGAAGGAACCGCGGCGACGGCTCGCTGCGAGCAACGGCGCGCGTCCCCGCTCGGTCGACGCGCTCCTCAGCGACGCCGCCGCCGGCGGACGCCTGTCGCCCGAGGAGGCGATGCGGGTCTACGCCGAGGCGCCGGTGCTGGAGCTGGGCGCCGCCGCCGACGCGCGCCGCCGGATGCTCCACCCCGACGACGTCGTCACCTACATCATCGATCGCAACGTCAACTACACCAACGTCTGCGTCACCCGCTGCAAGTTCTGCAACTTCTACCGCCCGCCCACCAACAAGACCGAGGGCTACGTGCTGTCGCGCGACGAGCTGGCCAAGAAGTTCCAGGAGACGGTCGATCTCGGCGGCGTGCAGATCTTGCTGCAGGGGGGGCTCAACCCCAACCTGCCGATCACCTGGTACGAGGAGCTCTTCCGCTGGATGAAGGCGAATTTCCCGCTGGCCATCCACGGCCTGTCGCCCGAGGAGATCCGCTACATCGCCGAGATCGAGGGGATGTCGATCCGCACCGTGATCGAGCGGCTCATCGCCGCCGGCCTCGACTCGATCCCCGGCGGCGGCGCCGAGATCCTCGACGACGAGATCCGCCACGCCATCTCGCCGCTCAAGTGCACCACCGACACCTGGATGGAGGTGATGCGGCAGGCCCACGCGCTCGGCCTGCGCACCACCGCCACCATGGTGTTCGGGTTCGGCGAGGAGCCGCGCCACATCATCGGCCACCTGGAGAAGCTGCGCGAGCAGCAGGACAAGACGGCCGGCTTCACCGCCTTCATCTGCTGGCCGTTCCAGGCCGAGGGGACGCGCCTCAAGCTGCACGACGACACGACCGCCATGCGCTACCTGCGCATCTTCGCGCTCTCGCGCCTCTACCTCGACAACTTCCCCGGGCTGCAGGTCTCCTGGCCGACGATGGGGCCGGAGGTCGGCCAGGTCGGGCTGCGCTTCGGCGGCAACGACTTCGGCTCGGCGATGATCGAGGAGAACGTCGTCTCCCAGGCGGGCGCCGTCTTCAAGCTCTCCGCCGAGGACATCGAACGCTACATCCGCGCGGCCGGCTTCGAGCCGCGCCGCCGCAACATGCGCTACGAGCGGCTCGCCGCCGCCTGAGCCTCACGCGATGCGGATCGTCAGCGCGCGCTGGGTCGTCCCGATCGATCGCCCACCCCTCGCCGAGGGCGCGGTCGCGCTCGACGACGACGGTACGGTGCGGATGGTCGGTCCGCGAGCGGCGCTGCGCGCCGAAAATTCCGACGCCCCCGAAGAGCGCGCCGAAGGGGTCCTTGCTCCCCGGCCTGGTCAACGCGCACTGCCACCTGGAGCTGTCGGCGCTGGGCGCGATGGTTCCGGGCGGCGGCGGATTCATCACCTGGGCCCGGCGGTTCCTGAAGGAGGTCGGCGAGACCGCGCGCGAGGCCCGGCGGGCGGCGGCCCGCGAGGCGGCGGCCGCGGCCGCGCGGCTCGGCACGGCGGCCATCGGCGACGTCGGCAACACGCTCGACGCGGCGCCCGCCATCGGCGCCGCGCGCCTCTGCGGCGTCCTCTTCCACGAGCTGCTCGGCTCGCGCGAGGCGAGGACCGGCGACGCGCTCGCCGACGCCGCCCGCGAGCGCGCGGACGCCGCGCCGACCTGGCCGGCCGACCTGGGCTACGTCCGCGCGCCGCACGCCCCCTACTCCGTCGGCCCCGATCTGCTGCGGAGGATCTTCGCCGCGGCCGCCGCCGAGGGCGGGCCACCTCGATCCACGTCGCCGAGGACGAGGACGAGCTGGCCTTCCTGCGCGACGGCAGCGGCGCCTGGCCCGCGATGCTGGCCGCGATGGGCATCGACGCCTCGACGCGCGCGCCCGGAAAATCGCCGGTCGACTATCTGGCGTCGCTGGGCGCCTTCGACGGACCGGCGCCGCCGCTGCTGGTCCACATGGTCTACGCCGGCGCCGACGATCGCCGGATCGCGCGCCAGGCGGGCGCGACGGTGGTGCTCTGCCCGCGCTCGAACCTGCACATCGGCGGGCGGCTGGCCGACGTCCCGGCGCTGCTCGACGACGGCGTCGCGATCGCGCTCGGAACCGACAGCCTCGCCTCGGCGCCCGACCTGTCGCTGTGGGGCGAGATGGCCACGCTGGCGGCGCACTTTCCCGCGGTGCCGGCCGCGCGCTGGCTGGAGGCCGCCACCCGGGGCGGCGCCCAGGCGCTCGGCCTGCCCGCCCACGGCACGCTGGCGCCGGGCCAGCGCCCCGGCCTGCTCGACGTGCTGGTCGACGATCTCGCGGCGCCGGTCGAAGCGCTGGTCCGCGATCCACGCCCCACCCTGCGCTGGATGGCCCACGCATGACCACCGCAGCCCCTCCCGACGACACCGGCCCGGCACCGCTCACCAGGTCGTGAAATTCGGGCGGATGATCAAGTTCGAGCACACGCTGTTCGCGCTGCCCTTCGCGCTGGCCGCCGCCGCCATCGCCGCCCGCGGCCACGGCCTCTCGCTCGCGCGCCTGGCCGGCATCGTCATCGCCATGGCCGGCGCGCGCACGGCGGCGATGGGGTTCAACCGGATCGTCGACCGGCACATCGACGCCAAGAACCCGCGCACCGCCCGGCGCGAGATCCCGGCCGGCGCCATCTCGGTGCGCGCCGCCTGGACGATGACCCTGGCCGCGACGGCCGTCTTCGTGGGCGCCGCGGCTGCCTGGGGCCGCTCTGTCTGGCGCTCTCGCCGGTCGCGCTGTTTTTTCTCTACGGCTACTCGTTCACCAAGAGGTTCACGGC
>CAWKBC010000026.1:0-27243 GCA_963847705.1 uncultured Pseudomonadota bacterium
GTGCACCCAAGCTGACCGTCGACGGCCAGCCGATCGCCGGCGATCTCGTCCCCTACGCCAAGGCGGGCGCGACGGTCATCGTCGACTGCGAGGTCTGAGCCCTGGTGACCTCGAGGGGGCGCACCGAGGCGATCCGATCGAAGTCCCGGTCGTCGTGAAGCAAGGTCGCGCGTTCTCGAGCGCCTGCGCGGCGATGAGGCAATCGATCGTGCTTCGAACCGCGACGCCCCGCCGCCGACAATCGAAGAAGATGCGCGCGGCCTCGCGGTAGGAATCCGTCGCATCTGGTGGAAACAAAAAAGCCACCTGCGGTCGAGCCGCAGGTGGCTTTTCTTTCGTGCGGACGCGCGACGTGCGCGCGTCGAATCGAGTGACTACTTGGGAACGAGGGCCAGGTTGGCGACGCAGAAGGCGTAGGGCGTGGTGGCCGTCGCGTTGGTGAACACCTGGAACTGGATCGACTGGATCTTCGTCGAATCGAACGCAGGCGGCGTCACGGCCGGCGACTGCTGGGTCAGGTAGAACGGGCCGCCGACGTCGGTCCAGTCGACCTCGACGTGCATGGGGGTCGGCGTCAGCGGGGACGAGGCCTTGCCCGCGCCCATCCAGTACGGCGAGTCGGTGCCGTGCTCACCCGTGAACGGGAAGTTGACCCGCACCGAGCCCGGAGGGACGCCGGCGCCGTTGGAGGTGCCGCCGAGGGGGTCGGCGCCGGTGAAGGCGCTGATGTCGAACGCCATGCCCTTGAAGCCGCTCAGGTCGATGTCGCCCTTCACGCCCGCGTCGCCGCCCGGGTTGTTGAGATCGAGCGAAATGCCCGCGCCCCAGAGATCGGAGTAGTCGGGCGAGCCGCCCTTGTTCATGACCATCGCCGCGACGCCGTCCGTGCACATCTTGCTGGTGGCCGCGTCGCTGGGCGGGAACGGCTGGCCGGGCGGTGGGAAGGCGATCTGAGAGCAGTCGGCCGCGGGGAATCCGCCTTTGAGCTGGCAGTCGCTGTTGGCGGCGTCGGCTCCGTTGGCCACGCTCGCGTTCGCGCCCACGCTGTCGCCATACGAGTACCAGGGGCCGATGATGTTGCTGCCGCCGGTCAGGTCCTGGACGAACCCGGTCGAGGTCGAGGGAAGTGCGATGCACCCCTGACAGACGGTGCTGCCGCCGCTGCCAGCCGCGCCGGTGCCGGTGCCGGGGGTGCCGCTGCCGCCGTTGCTGCAGGCGCCGCCCACGAGCAACAGCGCGCCAGCCACGCTTGCCATAAAGAGATTGGAATTCTTGTTCATGATGATTTAGGCCTCGTGACGTTTGGGTTCTGGGGGGATCTGTCGAGGAGCGACAGCAGTGTCCCCGAAAAACTCGGGGATATCCTGAAAAGGAGGTAGTATCTTCCCCGAGTTTGAGCCCGTCAAGACCGAGGCGGCGCCGCCTGGCACGGCGCCCCGGCCCGGCGGACCCCGGATCTCCACGGCTACACCCTTATTTAGGAGGCTCTTGATGTCGCGCCGCACTCGCTTGCTTGGTCTTCTCTTCGGACTGTCGTTGCTGGGTTGCGCGTCGGCGCCCCCCGGGGTCGGCGGCGGCACCGGGGGCAGCTCGGGTGGCGGGACAGGCGGCACCGGCAACGTGAGCGTGATGAACCCCTCGTCGAGCTACAGCCAGAACGCCGGCTCGAGCGCGGCGTTCCCTTACCCGCAGGGGCACGCGCTGCCCAACTGCACCTTCCCGGCCTACAACACCGACACGGTCGAGACCGCCTACACGAACTGGAAGGCGAAGTTCTTCGACGGCACCAAGATCATCCGCCCCGAGAACGGCAACGACACCGTCTCCGAGGGGATCGGCTACGGGATGTTGATCGGTGTCTTCATGAACGACCAGCCGATGTTCGACACGCTCTGGGCCTACGGCAAGTCAAAGTTCAATACGAATCACCTCATGGCCTGGTGCCAGGGAACCGGTCAGAGCGGGAGCTGCACCACCAGCTCAACGTCAGCGACCGACGGCGACGA
Source organism: uncultured Pseudomonadota bacterium (assembly GCA_963847705.1). GTDB lineage: Bacteria > Myxococcota_A > Polyangia > Fen-1088 > Fen-1088 > JADGRB01. The sequence goes on from CAWKBC010000026.1 coordinate 2,007, forward strand.
GGACATGGCGTACGCGCTCCTGATGGCCAGCAAGCAGTGGAGCGGCGGCAGCTACGCCTCCGACGCGACGGCGCTGATCGGGAACATCTACGCGCACGAGGTGAACGGCACCACGCTGGTGGCCGGTGACAGCTTCGGCTCGAGCGGCCTCAACGAGCTCGACCCGTCGTACTTCGCGCCGTCCTATTACCGCGCGTTCGCCACCGTCGATTCGGGGCACAACTGGATGGGAGTCCTCGACCAGTGCTACACGATCCTCGCGGCGGCCTCGGGGAGCTACGGGCTCGTTCCCAACTGGGTCACGCCGAGCGGCGTCGGGACCGGCGCGGTCGATTCGGCGAAGGGGATCTACTTCGGCTACGACGCCTGCCGCATCCCGTTCCGGATCGGGATGGACTACTGCTTGAACGGCGAGGCGCGCGCGCAGACCTACGCGCAGCTCATCTCGTCGTTCTACGCCTCGAAGTCGACCTCGACCTCCCTGTCTGGGATCTACGACGGCTACACCACGACCGGTGGCACCCCGCCGCCGGCAACCTACATGACCTACGCAGCCGGGATGGCGTTCCTCGGTCCCGCCGGCGTTGGTGCGATGGCAGCCGGCGACAGCGAAGCCACGCTGCGCAACCTCTCCTACCTGACCGTGAAGGCCTTCACCACCAGCAACGCGATGAACAGCAGCGGCGCGTTCACCTACTACAACGCCTCCTGGGGCGTGCTGTCGCTGATGGCGATGTCCGGCAACCTATGGGACATGACCCAGTAGTCGCTCGCCCGCCCGGGGGATCAACAGGACCCTCGAAGGTCGAAATCCAGGCCCTTCAATTTATCGTGGAATTCCGGCCTCGACGCGCTACTTGGCTGTCTTGGTCGCGACCCTTGGTCGCATTTTTCGTCGCGTCCTCGGTCGTGTTCTTCGTCGTGACCTCGACGCGCTACTTGGCTGTCTCGGTCGCGCTCTTCGTCGTGACCTTGGTCGCGCTCTTGGTCGCGTCCTCGGTCGCGCTCTTTGCCGCGACCTTGGCGGCGACCTTGGCCTTGGGGCGCGGCTTCGCCTTGACCTCGGCCTTCTCGTCGAGGAACGCCGTCACCCAGGCGAGCGGCGCGTTCCAGTTGATCGCCTCTTCGTTGGCCGACCAGGCCTCGATGTTGTCGGCGTAGCACTTCTCGGGCGCGCAGCCGGCCAGGCCCGCCGCCTGGACGTAGGGGTCCTGCAGGCCGGAGTTCGGCCCGCCCGACAGGACGCCGGGTGGCGGCGGCGGGAACGCGGCGTTGGCCTGATGCGCCCAAAAGCGATGGTGCGGGTGCAAGAGCGGCCGCTCGCCGTAGCCGGTGACGTACGACTTGTCGAGCGGGTTGCGCCCGAGGATGTAGTTCATGCTCTCGGCCGCCGCGGCCAGATACTTCGACTCGCCCGAAAAATCGTTGGCCAGCCCGAGCAAGATCGCGTTGTTGAGGACGTTCGAGTTCGAGCCCCAGGGAAACCCCTTCGCTCCCGGTTTGAACGGCAGCCGGTAGCCCTGCTCGGCGACCAGCGCCAGGAACGCGTCGGCCGCCGTCTCGACGGCGACCTTGCAGTCGTCGATCTCCTGCGGCGGCAGCATGTTCGGGACCATAGCCAGCGAGATCGTCCCCAGAGCTCCGACGTTCCCCCAGTCGAAGGCCGACGGCAAACCGTCCGCGCCCTGCATGATCGGGATCTTCTTGAAGGCGGGCGACTTCTCCAGGAACGCCTTGTAGCCGTCCTTCTTGGTGGTGATGAAGAGCTCGGCCGCGGCCCAATAGAATTCGTCGCCGACGTTGGCGTCGTCGTACGGACCGCCGCCGACCGCGGAGGTGCCGGCGTAGACGGCGGGGTGCGCCGCCGCCGCGTTCCAGGCCTTCTCCGCTGCGGCCAGGCACCTCGCCGAGAACGCCCTGTCCAGCTTCTCCCAGATGCGCGCGCACTGCGCGGCGGTGGCGGCCAGGTTCAGCGTCGCAGCCGTCGACGGCGGCCAGAGGAAGCGCGGCTCCGCATCCTTGTCGGGTCGTGTGCCGAGCACGGTCCAATCCTTGTCGTGGACCTTGTGGTGGACCATCCCCGCCTTGGGCTGCCCGTCGGGGACCTGCATCTTCATCATGAACTCCAGCTCCCAGCGCGCCTCGTCGAGCAGATCGGGAATCTTGTTCTTGCGCTCGGGGATGTTCATCTTCCCGTCGCGAAACTCGCCGTCGGTGCCGCGCAGGACGGCGCGCTCGTACTGGTTCATCAGCGTCCAGGCCGCGATGCCGCCGTTGACGACGTACTTCCCCTGATCGCCCGCGTCGTACCAGCCGCCGGTGACGTCCAGCTTGTAGTCGCAGCCGCTGTCCTTGAGGCAGGGGACGTTCTTGTCCCCCTGGTTCGGCGGGACGCTGACGTGTCCGGCCGGTCGCGTCCACTGCTTGCCGCCCGCATAGGGCATCTTGATCTCGATGCCGCTGCGGGTCTGATAAAAGTAGGCGAGCGCGTCGTACTTCAGCTTCTTGTAGACGTCCTTGCCGATGTCGAACGGGTGGCTCCCCTCGCCGGAGACCCACAGCGTGTAGTCCTTCCCCGGCGTCTTCCAGAGCGAGAAGTCGGCGATCTGCACGTCGTCGCCCGAGGCGGCGTCCTTGCCGAAGGGCTTGGTGTCACCCGAGGCCACGATGGCGCCCCCCCTCTTGTGCAGCTCCCACTTGAGCGAGTTCTTCGAGGGCGTCTTGATGACCGCCAGCTTGGGGAGCTCGGCCAGGTAACCTGTCTGGTTGACGAGCACGTTGGGGATCGGCGCCTCGTCCGAGGTCGGCGTCTTCGACTTCACGAACTGCGGATCGTCGAGATGAATATCGTCGAGGCAAACGGTGTACGGCGCGGCGGTCTCGCCGGCCAGGCCGCCTCCGAAGAAAAACGCGAGCTCGGTCGAGGCGTCGTCGGCGCTCTCCATCGTGAACGCGCCGACGAAGGTCTGCGGGTGCGTCGTCAGCTCGTTGGTGTCGGTCCAGTACTCCTTGTAGGGCGGTCCCGACATCCCGACCTTCGCCTTCATCTGGATCGGCTTCGAGGCGTGGGCCACGTACGAGATCGAATAGGTGTGGCCCTTCTGGATCACCATCTCGCGGTGCCGCGCCTGGGCGTCCCAGGCGTTCACCCCTTTGTTGGTGACGACGATGCAGAACTGGCCGTCCTTGACCGAGGCGGCGCCGTTTGCCGGAGCGGTGAACGAAGTGTTCCAGGGAAGGTACTTGCCCCCCTCGAAGCTGTTGTTCTTCAGCAGATCGTTCCCCGACAGCTTCGGCGCGTTGACCCCCGGCGAGCCATTGGTCGGCGCGGCGTTCCAGTCCGAGCCGATCGCTGGGGTCGGGGCCGGGGGCGCCCCCGGCCCCGGCGTGACGGGCGGCGCGGGCGTGGCGGGCGGCGTGGGTTGCGCGGCGGGCGCTGCCGCCGGCGTGACCGGGGGCGGCGCAGCGGGCGCGGTGGGGGCGCACGAAGCGGCTGCCCAGACGGCCAGTGCACCAACCCAGGAAGCGATCGCGCGCGATGTGGCCGCGCGTCGGCAAGCGAGACTCTCGATCATTTCGGATCCTCGGGGATGAAGAACCGGCACACCGCCGGCCGCGAGACGCTAACCTGAAAAGCACGGGCGCGGAAGCCGCGGCGGGCTGTTTGACGACGCGGCGCTCAGGCGGGCGTCGTCATTTTTTCGTCGTTTGTTTTTATTGGGGCTCGGTGCCCCAGGCGAGGACGCCGTTGATGTAACCGGTGATGTTCGACGCGTTGCTGAAGCCGGTCGAGGCATCCGCCCCGCACGCGCGGTACGAGTAATCCATCGTCTGATCGAGATCGAACGAGTCGGCGTTGTTCGCCCCGAAGAACCGCAGCTGGATCTGGCCGCTGTCGTCGAACATCGTCAGCGTGGGCGCGCCGGCCGAGAAGCCCACCTCGAGATACTCGTTGGCGCCGGTCACCGGGGGCGACACCGCCACGAACTTGGACGTGATGCCGGTGCCGCCTTGAAACATCTGCGCGTAGTCGATCGCCAGCTGGGGCGGATTGGTCGTCTCGCCGAGCACGAACCAGTAGCGGAACGTGACGGCCGCCAGCGGCAGGGCCCCGAGCGATCCATCCGAAACGTCGACGGTGACGTGAATCGTCTTGGTGTCGGCCCCGCTCTGGCACTCCGAGGCGATGGTGACCTTGCAACCGGCGCAGGCCACGGCAGCGCCGCCGGTTCCGGGCACGCCCCCGGTGGCCTTCGTTCCACCGCTGCCACCGCCGCCACCACCGCCACCGCCGCCACCGCTGCCACCGCTGCCACCGCTGCCACCGCTCGCCTGGACACCACCCGCACCGGTGTTTCCGCCCGGCGCGCGCATGCCGCCCGTGGCACCGCCGCCGACGGTCATCCCGCCGCTGCCGGTGCCCACAGCTCCGCCCGTTCCACGCGATCCAGAGGGGCCGCCCCCGCACGCCGTCGATCCAATCAACGTGGCGGCGAGCCCGATCAGAAAGATGCAACTCCAGATCCGACGGCGTTGCTCGTTGGTGGGGACAATCTTTGCGGCGATTGCCGGGAGCATCGAGGCGCCATCGGTTTCGCAGCACTCAGTCGAGCCCGGATCGTTGCCACGGCGATCTGTCAGCACGGCGGCGCATCGTAGCCGAGCCGACCAGGCCGCACAAACGGCGGTCCGGTATCCTCAAATCTACCGTCGAGCTTGGCTAGTTCGGTTCGACGCCTGACGCCAGGACGCCGTTGACGTAGGCGGTGATGGTCGTCTGCTGCGCGAAAGCTCCGGTGTTGGCCGTTCTGCCAGCCGCGCAAGTCTGGAACGAGTAGTCGGTCGTCTGCATGGAGTCGAACGGGTTGGCGTAGTTCGTCCCGTGCACGCGGAGTTGGATCTGCTTCGTGTCCGAGGTCGCCGCGAGAGAGCCAGCGGCCGCGGTGAATCCGACCTCCATGTACTCGTTGGCCCCCGTGACGGCGGGCGAGATGGCCACGAACTTCGCCGTGATGTCCGCGCTCGGAACGGTCGTCGAGTAGTCGACGTCCAGATGCGGGGGATCGGTGGTCTCGGCGACCTGGAAGTAGTAGCGGAAGGTGATCTGGCTCAGCGGAATCGCCGCCGACGAGGTGTTCTCGATGTCGAGGTAAAGGCCAATGGATTGAGGCGACGCCGCGGCCTGGCAGTCCGTGTCCACGACGACAAGACCCGTCGCGGGGACGCCACCGGTACCCGTGGCGCCGCCCGTGGCGGGCGCGCCGCCGGTGCCTGGCGAGCCACCGGTGGCAGGCAAGCCACCGGTGCCCGGGGAGCCGCCGGTGGCGGGGGCGCCACCGGTACCTGGGGAGCCGCCGGTGGCGGGCGTGCCGCCGGTGCCCGGGGAGCCGCCGGTGGCGGGCGCGCCGCCGGTGCCCTTGCCACCGGTTCCTGTCGTGCCGCCCGTGGCAGGTGTGCCGCCGGTTCCGGGCGCTCCGCCGGTGGCCCTGCCGCCGGTGCCTGGCGAGCCGCCGGTGGCAGGCGAGCCGCCCGTTCCGGTCACGACGATGCCGCCGGTGCCCGTGACGCCGCCGCTTCCGACGAGTCCGGCGCCGCCTGTCCCGAACGTCCCTCCTTCGCCACCTCCCGGTCGGTAGAACGCCTCGGGGCCCTGGCAAGCAACGACGGCCAAAGCAAACGCCGCCACAACGAAGAGTGCACGCAGAACGAAAGTCTTAGTCGTCGGCAAAGAGGCCTCGCAACGACCGATTGTAGCCCGATTCCGACGGCGATCCCAGAGCCGCGCGGCGGAATACCTGAAAAAATGGACGCGCTAGAACGTCGTGAAGGCCGAGAACTCGGGGCTGCCGGCGCTGAATTCAAAACAGTAGCCACCGTCGATCTTCGCCGGCAGCGACGGCCAGTTTTGGCCACACGTCTCGACCGTTCCGTTCACGGAGAATGTGCGCGGCGCGGTCACGTTGCTGCAGTTTCCGCCTTGAATGCTGGCCATCGTTTCAAAGCACGCGGCGCCGGTGCCGACATTGCCCGAGCTGTAGCTCTCGGTGGTGAATTTCGTTGGGCTATCACACAACCCGGCGCACGGCCCGGTCCCGGTCGATCCGGCGGCCCCCGTGATGCCGCCGGTGCCCCTTGCGCCGGCCGCGCCCGTGAGGCCACCGGTGCCTCTTCTGCCGGCGGCGCCCATGAGACCACCGGTGCCTCTGGCGCCGGCGGCGCCCATGAGACCACCGGTGCCTCTGGCGCCGGCCGCGCCCGTGAGGCCACCAGTCCCTCTTCTGCCGGCGGCGCCGGTGATGCCCCCGGTGGCCGAGCCGCCGGTTCCGATGATCCCGCCGGTCGCCCTGATGCCACCGGTCCCCGTGATGCCGCCGGTGGCTCGCCCGCCCGTGCCGGTGATCCCACCGGTCGCTTCGATCCCGCCGGTGCCCACGCCGAAACCGCCGGTCCCCCTGTCACCGCCGGTCCCAAGCGGCGATCCGCCGAACCCCGACAGCCCAGCATCTTCGTCGGCGCGGAGAAATTCGTCCGGGCCCTGACAGCCAAACAGGAAGAGCCCGGTCAGCAGCCCCAACCCAAGGCCCCGCGTCAAGGCACTCCTGAACGTGACCACGGCCGCGTTTATATCGCGGTCAGGATCCCGACACCATCCGCCACCGGGACGGCTCCGGTGCAGCGCAGCATTTCGGATCGACCTGCACTGGTCGATCAGACGATCGATTCGATCAGACGATCGATCAGTTGTTCTCTTGCACGCCGGTCAGCGCGATGGTGTAAGCACCAGCCGTTGCGCCTCCCGGAACCTGGAGCTGGAACGCGCTGATGGGATTCTTCGCATACGCAACACCGTCCGCGGGCGTGTCGTAGCACTTCGTGTTGAACGAGCCGTACGGGATCGTGACGGGACTGGTTCCGGTGATTGCGTAGCACCAGTTCGTAGTTCCATCCGAGATCTGTGCTCGCAGAGCCAAGCTCGTGGTCGCGGTAAAGCTAATCGTCAAGCCCGAGCCTGCCGGGGTGAGCGTCGGCGGCGTTCCAGATCCGCTACCTTGCGTCTGGTTGATGTTGAATCCGATCCCAGCGTACGTGGCATAGCTGTTCGCCGCGTTCGCCGCGGCCACCGTTCCCATCGCCGTGAGGGGGCAGGTCGTCGTGCATGACGCGTAAGTCATGCTGGTGGGGGGAGTGATTGTCGTCCCGAGCGCGTCGGCGAAGTTGTACGCGTAGCCATTCCAGCAGGTGCCGTTGGCCGCCGGCGCGGACACCCAGCCGCCGGTCGTCGGCGTGAACGTCGCAGAGCAGGTCATCGTGGCGCCGCCCGTGCCGGTCGTGGTGGTCCCGCCGGTGCCCGTGACGATAGTGCCGCCGGTGCCAGTTCCGCTGACGCCACCCGTGTGCGTGCCGCCGGTGCCGGTCACGATGGCGCCGCCAGTGCCGCTACCGGACACGCCGCCCGTGTGCGTGCCGCCGGTGCCGGTGCCGCTGACGCCGCCCGTGTGCGTGCCGCCGGTGCCGGTCGAGTTGGAGCCGCCGGTTGCGTTGGAGCCGCCGTTTCCCGTTCCGTTCCCGGTGGTGCTCGAGACGGTGTCGCCGTTGGCGCAGGAGTAGCTGAGGAGCCCGAGAGAGAGGAGACCCACAGTAACTAGTCCAGAGTGAAGCTTCATCGCCAAGGCCTTTCAGTAAGGGTGACGCGTCTCGAGAAAAGGGGCGCCGCGCGGAGACGCTGCCGTCCCCAGTTTTTAGCGCGGACACGGGGTCAATACAATATGGACGGCGGGTTACGGCCTTGACGGGGCGCGGTGAAGACCAACATTGAAGCGGAGGCTGTTTCGCGACGGGAGGTGGGGATGCGGCGGGATGTGGCGTTGGCGGGACTCGGATTTTGGCTGCTGGTATCGGCTCTCGTGGCGCTGATGGGCGGCCGCGCCCGCGCCGACTCCAAGGTCGCGGTGGCCGCGCCGGTCGCGGTGGGCGCTCCGGCTGCGCCGGTCGCGCCGGCCGCGCCGGTCGCGGTGATCGCCCCGGCGGCCCCCGCCGCCCCGGTCACGGCTGTCGCCCCGGTGGCAGTGGTCACCCGGGGACAGTTTCATGGGCAGGTGGTCTTCAGCGACATCATGATCGCGTCGCCGGCCCAGTTTCCGTCGGACGCCGCGATGAGCGAGGCGCTCCACCGTTTGAAACGGACGACCGTCGAGGGGGCGGACGGATTCTGGCGGCTGCACATGGTCGCCTTTTTGGAGCCGCCGCCGCAGGTCACCTCGTTTCGGCTGCGGGCGACGGACGTGACGGATCCCAAGGACCGGCGCGAGGTCAAGATGTTCGAGGTCGACGGCCAGCCCGGCCAGACCGAGCTGGAGATCAACGACCTGGTCGTCACCAGCGTGATGGGCTTCGAGCGGGGGCATCGGTACGAGATCGCCGTCATCGCGCGGGGGGACGATGTGCCTGCCGGAAAAGGAGACGTTTACGCCAAAGGGGTGATAACCCTGATGTGAGTGCTTCGTCTCCGAGCGTTCGTCCTTTTTGCCCTGGTCCCCCTTCTGCTCGTCGATCCGCCGGCGGCGCGCGCGCGATCGCACCACGCCAATGAACGGACGGGCAAGCTCGTCCCTGCGTTCGCCGAGCTGGTGAAGGCCCGCAAGCAGGGCGACCGCAGCGCGCTCGGCCGCCTGGGGGATCGGATCGGTCCCGCGCGGCTGGCGCAAGCGATGGGCGGAAGCGACGCGCGGGTGGCCGAGGCTGCGCTGGCGGCGGCGCCCCTCGCGCGCGGCGGGGTCTTGCTGGTGGGGGCGATCGCGGACCAGCTGGCGGCGCCCGACCCGGCGCGCGCGGTGGCCGCCGCGGCGGCGCTGGGCGCGCTGCTCGACGGCGCGACGCCGACGGCCCTCGAGGACTGGGACGTGCCGCCCGATCTCGTGGCGCGCGCCTGCTGGGGGCTGCACGCGCTGGCGGCGCGCAAGGAGGCGACGCCCCCGGCGCGGCTGGCGGCGCTCGACGCGATCCTGGAGGCGGCGCCGAGCTGCGGCTCGTACGGCGATCTGGCCTCGCTGGCGCGCGACCCGGCGGCCGAGATCCGGCGCGCGGCGGTGCTGGTGGCGGCGGCCGGTCCCGAGCGGGCGTCCGTTTTGCCCGGTGCGATCGCGGACGGCGATCGGGGGGTGAGCGCGGCGGCGGTGGCGGCCGAGTGCCGTGTCGAGGCCCGCGCCGTGCGCGGCGGCAAGGAGCGACCCCCGGCGGCGCCGGCCGTGGCGACCGCGCGGACGATGGCGGCGGCGCCGTCGACGCCGCCCGCCGACGCCGTGGAGATGCTCGACTGTCTCGCGGCCGCCGGCACGCCCGCCGATCGCCGCTTGCTGGATGAGCTGCGACGCGGGCCGCCTTCGCCGGTTCGAGATCGCGCGGTCGAGCTCGGCGATCTCGCGAAGAGCCACGAGTAGTCGCCTCCGCCGCTGACCCGCACGCCCGGTTCTGACTCTGCTGATCGGAGGCGCGCTTTGCCCGCCGGAGACCTGTGTGCCGGGCAAGATCCGGGCTCGGCTCTCGTCGCGTGGGGTGAGCCCGTGGCAGGGCGTAGCCCCTCCCACGCTCCGACCCTCCCACGCTCACCTTTCGTGGGGCATGCGGTCGCGCGGGCCGCGGAAGTACTGCATCGGTGAGTAGAAGCGAAAGTTGGAGACGCGGCTGGTGTAGACGCAGGCGTAGGCCTCGACCTGCTCGCCGAACTTGCTCACCTCGTAACCCTCTCGGAACATCGGGCCCCAGTAGGGATTGAAGCCGTCGTCGATGGTGTCCTCGAGGACGCGGTGCTGGGCGGCGGTCGCGCGCAGCTCGCGGCGCAGCCGCTCGATCGCCTCCTTGATGACCCGCCTGCCGGACGCGGCCGCCGGGTCGGGCGCCTCGCCGCCGCTCTTTTGCAGCGCGCGGAGCGCCGCCTGACGCTCGTTGAGCTCCGAGTCCAGATGGTTGAGCTCGCCATCGAGCCGGTCGAGCCGGCTGACCTCGGGACGCAGCCGCGCGTGCGTCGTCACCTCGTGCTCGAGCTCCTGCAGGATCATCGCCGTGCGCCAGTTCGACGATTTGCGCGAGCGCAGCATGTCGCCGTAGATGTGGTCGCCGACGAAGAGGACGCGATCCCCGCTGGCCCGCGCCCGCTCCTGGAACTCCTTGATGTTGCCGCCGGAGTAGACCCGCCCGCGCTGGAACGGGCCACCCGGGCTCTTGAGCAGCGGGTTCCCCTGGCTGTCGAGCTCGATGAACGGGCGATCCTCGGTGAAGAACCCCGGCTTGCCGGCGTCCACCACAATCATGTCGAAGTAGTGGCGCCACGAGGGGTACGACTGCTCGGTGCTGTGTGCGCCGTCGAGCAGATAGCTCATCATCGCCGAGGTGTAGTCCCAGGCCGAGTTGGTGAGGAGAAAGAGCCGCTTTCCCGAGGAGCGGAACTTGTGCAGCGTCTCGGCCAGCGCCTCGTCCCGCTCGACGTAGCTGGGGAAGTCGGCGCCGACGATGGTCTTGATCGAGCCGTCGCGGTGGGCGAGGTCGATGCACTCACGAATGTGATGCCAAAGGGCAGTGTAGTCCGGCTTGCCCGGGGGATTGTGGTGGTCGAAGTAGTCGACCAGCACGGCGTAGAGCACCGCCTCCGGCAGGGCAAACAGTGAGTCGATCCAGGCGTAACGCTGGCTGGAGAGCCGCGTCCGCTCGCGCTGGTAGAGCTCGGCGACCAGCACCCGGTCGATGTTCTTGAGACCGTGGCGCGCGCGCCCCGGAAAGCCGTAGCGGTCGGGCTTGAAGATGTTGCCGTTCTCGTGATCGACGACCAGACCACGCACCGCCAGCATCGGATCGTAGGCCAGGGCGCGGATCGCCTCCGGGTAGCCCTTGGCGGTCACCAGCTTGTCGAGGGTGGCCCGCATCGACAGCTCCTCGATCCGCGCCTGATTGTAGAGCGCCAGCGTGTAGTCCATGTCGAAGCCGACCATCTCGATCTTGTCGAGCCGCAGGTTGCGGTTGACGTAGATCCGGCTCTGCGGAGGGATGTCCAGGGGGCGCGTCGTCGCAGCCACGGGGTCGGGGGCTTCGAGGGGACGCGCGATCACCTCGCTCGCGGTGGTCACACCCTCATTTTATCACGCCTGACGCCGGGCGTCCGCCCTGTAGAATCACAGCTGCGTGAAGATTGCCCTCGCCCAGATCAACCCCACCGTCGGCGACTTCGACGGGAACCGACGCCTGGTGCTGGAAGCTCTGGCTGCGGCCGAGGCGCGCGACGCCGCGCTGGCCATCTTCCCCGAGCTGGCGCTCTCCGGCTATCCCCCCAAGGACCTGCTCGAGCGGCCCGCGTTCGTGGAGGCGGCGCGCGCCTCGCTCGACACGCTGACGGCGGCTCGCGCCGGCGGGACGACCGCCGCGCTGGTCGGGTTCCCCGAAAGGGGCGAGACGGCCGAGGGGCACGGCCTCTACAACAGCGCGGCGCTGATCGATGGCGGCCGGGTGGTCCACATCGTGCGCAAATCGCTGCTGCCGACCTATGACGTCTTCGACGAGCGGCGCTACTTCGATCCGGCCACCGAGGTCGCGCCGATCTCGTTCCGGGGGCAGACGCTGGGAGTTTCGATCTGCGAGGACATCTGGAACGACGCCGACTTCTGGCCGGCACGGCTCTACCGGGCCGATCCGATCGAGGCGCTGGTGCGCGCCGGCGCGGAGATCATCCTCAACCTCTCGGCCTCCCCCTACACCCTGGAAAAGCGCCACCTGCGCCCGCGCATGCTGGCGGCGACCGCGCGGCGATGGCGCCGCCCGCTGCTGTTCGTCAACCAGGTGGGCGGACAGGACGACCTGGTGTTCGACGGAGCCAGCCTGGCCCTCGACGCCAGCGGCCAGGTGGTCGCGCGCGGCGCCGAGCACCAGACCGATCTCGTCATCGTCGACGTCTCGGGCGATTCCAGGATCGACGCCACCGCCGGCGAGCTCCGGCCGTTCGAACCCTCCGACGAGAGGTCGGCGCTGGGGGCGCTGGCGCTCGGCACCCGCGACTACGCGCGCCGCTGCGGTTTTTCGCGGGCGCTGCTCGGGCTCTCGGGCGGCATCGACTCCGCGTTGGTCGCCTGTCTGGCCGCGCGGGCCCTCGGGCCGGCCAACGTGCTCGGCGTCGCCATGCCGTCCCGTTATTCGTCGCCCGGGTCGCTGGCCGACGCCGAGGCGCTGGCCAAGAACCTGGGGATCGACTTCACCGTCGTCTCGATCGAACCGATGTTCGCCGCCTACCTCGAGACCCTGGCACCGGCGCTGGAGCGGTTCGCCGCGCCCAGCACGCCGCAGGCCGCGGAGGCCGCCGCCGATCTGACCGCCCAGAATCTGCAGGCGCGCGTGCGGGGGGCGATCCTGATGGCGCTCTCCAACCGGCAGGATCGGCTGCTGCTCAGCACCGGCAACAAGAGCGAGATCGCCACCGGGTATTGCACGCTCTACGGCGACATGGCCGGCGGGCTGGCGGTGATCAGCGACGTCCCGAAGACGCTGGTCTATCGCCTGGCGCGCGCGGTGAACGGCGAGCGGAGCGTGATCCCCGAGGCGACGTTGACCAAGCCGCCGTCGGCCGAGCTGCGCCCCAACCAGACCGATCAAGACAGCCTGCCGCCGTATGATGTGCTGGACGCCATTCTCGACGCGCACCTGGTCCGCGGGCTCGATCTGCCGGCGCTGGTGGCGCAGGGATTCGACGCCGCCGTCGCGCGCGACGTCGTCCGTCGGGTGCAACAGAGCGAGTACAAGCGTCGCCAGATGGCGCCCGGCCTCAAGATCACCGGCAAGTCCTTCGGCCCCGGCCGCCGTTATCCCATCGCGCGAGGCTAGACGCCGCCGAGGCGGAGGGTCCCGAGGTCGAGAAACGCTTCCTCTTGCGGTCCGTTGGCCTTCTTGTATGTTGCGCCGGCTCAAAACCGGAGGAGTTGTAAAAAAATGCGCGCTGTAATTGCAGTTTTGCCCGGTGACGGAATTGGTCCGGAGGTCGTCGATCAGGCCCGCCGCGTGCTGTCGGCGGTGAGCGAGAAGTGGGGACACACCTTCACGCTGAACGACGCCGCCATCGGCGGGATCGCCATCGACCAGACCGGGTCGGCGCTGCCGCCGGAGACGCTGGAGATCGCGCGCGCGGCGGACGCCGTGCTGCTGGGCGCCGTGGGCGGCCCCAAGTGGGACGATCCGCGCGCCAAGGTGCGCCCCGAGCAGGGCCTGCTGGCGATTCGCAAGGCGCTCGGTCTTTACGCCAACCTGCGCCCCGTCTCGGTCAACCCCAACGTCGTGCACGCCTCGCCGCTGCGTCCCGAGCTCTTGGCCGGCGTCGACATGATCGTCGTGCGCGAGCTGACCGGCGGGATCTACTTCGGCGACAAGCTGCGCGACGGCGACCGCGCATCGGATCTCCTGCGTGTACACCGTCGCCGAGGTCGAGCGCATCGTCCGCACGGCGGCGCGCATCGCCCGCGGGCGTCGCAAGAAGCTCACCTCCGTCGACAAGGCCAATGTGCTCGAGACGTCGCGTCTGTGGCGCGAGGTCACGGTGCGGGTGATGGCCGAGGAGTTCCCCGACGTGGCGCTCTCGCACATGCTGGTCGACGCCTGCGCCATGCATCTCATTCGCCGCCCGGCCGACTTCGACGTGATCGTCACCGAGAACATGTTCGGCGACATCCTCACCGATGAGGCGTCGATGCTGGCTGGCTCGATGGGGCTGCTCCCCTCGGCGTCGCTCGGCGAAGGGAAACGCGGCCTCTACGAGCCGATCCATGGCTCCGCGCCCGACATCGCGGGCAAAGGGGTGGCCAACCCGTACGCCACGATCCTCAGCGTCGCGCTGCTGTTCCGCTACTCGCTGGGTCTCGAGGCCGAGGCGCGCGCGATCGAGGCGGCGGTGGCGGCGGCGATCGGCAAGGGCATCCTGACCGGAGATCTCGCGCCCGCGGGGACGGCGCCTGCGACGACGGCGACCGCGGGCGACGCGGTGCTGGCGGCGCTGCAGCGCAGCTAACCGCTGGCGTTCTGGCGCGGCTCCTTCGGCCGTTCCGGGCCCCGGCGCCCCCTCGACAGCCAAAGGCCAAGCTGTTAAATTTTAGCCAGTCAAGCCCGAGTCTTTCCGGTGCTACGTTCGTCGCCCCCCGTTCTCGCTCTCGGCCCGGCCGGTGCTGATCCCGACCGCGCGTCGTGGCAGCTGCGCGCATCGCCGCCGTCGACCTTCGGGTCCGGCGCGTCCCGACGGCGGTCGTCCGTCGCCCAGTTTTCCCCCTAGTTGGTGCCCGAGACGCGCCTAACCGCCGAATCCGTGCAACGAAGGAGAGAGAAGAGATGGGAACTAGGCTCTACGTGGGAAACTTGTCGTACAACGTGACCGAGCCCGAGCTGCGAGACGCCTTCGCTGAAGATGGCCGCAACGTGGTGGAGGTGAAGATCGTGATGGACCGCGACACCGGTCGTCCGCGCGGATTCGCGTTCGTGGAGATGGGCAGCGACCAGGAGGCGGCGGCCGCGATCTCCTCGCTGACCGGCCGCGACATCCAGGGACGCGCCATCAACGTGAGCGAGGCGCGTGAACGTGCCCCGCGCGGCGGTGGCGGCGGCGGATATGGGGGCGGCGGCGGAGGCTACGGGGGCGGGGGTGGCGGTGGTGGCTACGGTGGCGGGGGTGGTGGCTACGGCGGTGGCGGCGGTCGGGGCCGGGGCGGAGAGGGAGGCGGCGGTGGCGAAGGCCGCGGCCGCTCTCGTCGCGGCGGCTGGTAGAAGCCGGTTTTTTCCGGGAAGCGCGCCCGTGATCTGTCGTGGTCCGCAAGGGACCAGCACCCTGGCGCGCTCGACTCTGGCGGCGGGGCCAGTCTAACCTGGCCGCGCTGCGGCCCTCAGGCCAGCGCGCGCAGGCCTTCCTGGTCAGCGAGAATGACCCGACGGCCCTCGGTCTGAATCAGACCCTTGCGCTTGAACTGCGAGAGCGTCAGCGAGACCGTCTCGCGGGTGGAGCCGATCAGGTTGGCCATCTCTTGATGCGTGATCTTGAGACCGACGACCACGCCCCGCTGGTCCAGAACGCCGTGCTCTTGACCGAGGCTGAGCAGCAGCTCGGCCAGCTTGGCCCCGACGTCCTTGAAGATCAGCTGCTCGACGCGCGACTCGAGATCCTTGCGGCGCGCGATGAGCGCGCGCGCGAACTTGTAGGCCGCCCCGCCGTCGTTCCTCAGCACCTCGTCCAGCGCCTCGCGCTGGATCTCGACGGTCGTCGAGGCGTCCATCGCCTCGGCCATCTCCTCGCGCGGCCCTCCGTCCAGGAGGCAAGGCTCGCCAAAGAAATCGCCCTCATTGCGGTAGGCGAGCGTCAGCTCCTTGCCGTCGCGGGTGACCTTTGAAATCTTGATTCTTCCGCTGGTCAGGAAGTGGACCGCCTGTGCCCGGTCTCCCGGAAGGTAGATGACCTGACGCGGGCGGTAATTCCCGATCGTCAACCCGGGCAGCACCGCCTGGAGGGTGTCGAGGGGGCTCTCGGCCAGCACCTCGCATTTGCGCAAAAGGCCTATTACTTCCTTGTCGTCCGCCGGCATTCTGACGCGGTTGTAGCATGAGAAGCGGTTCGGGTAGTGAAAAGTTAGTGAAGTAGGCTACATACCGCTCCGCGTCTCGGTGCGCCCAGTCGCGGCCCGTCTCATCAGCAAGATCCCGATCGACAAGACGGCAGCACCGAGCGTGCCGAGGAGAAGCTTCGTGCTCGTCGGCAGCGCATCGGTGTCGTCGGCGTGCAGGCGCGCCAGGAGGATGAGGCTGGCGTTGTTCACGAAGTGAGCCACCATGGCCGGGATGATCGAATCGCTGGCGAGCGCGATCCCCGAGAGCGCCACGCCCAGAATTGCGGTCGGCAGGAGGCGCCAGGGATCGAGGTGGTAGATGCCGAACAGCAGCCCGGTCAGGATCGCGCTGCCGGCCGGCGAGAGTCTGGTCCGGAAGCCGCGCAGGATGGGACCACGGAAGAGCGCCTCTTCGCAGATCGCCGGCGTCAGCGCCATCAGCAACAGGGTCACCAGCGTGCCGCGGCCGCCGTCGGCCGGGGCGACGGCGCGGCGCAGCCCCTCGACCACCTCCTTGGGCGCCGGGAGGATCCACTCGGCGAGGAGGCCGACGACCAGCCAGGCGGACAGCCCAATCAGCACGGCGCCGGCGACCGCCGTCGGTGGCGGGGCGACGGCGCGGATGACCCGCGACAGCTTCTGTCCGCGTCCGCGGGCGTAGAGCCAGGTCAGGCCGCCGAGCCCCGCCCATTCGGACAGCGCCAGCCCGGGTCCGAGCCGCCAGCTCTGCAGCGGAACGAAGACGAAGAGAAGCAGGACGCAGGCGACTCCATAGAGGGCGAGCGCGTGGCCGGCGGACGGCGGTTCGTCCGCCGTGCCCGCGCCGGCGTCGGCCGAGCCGCCCTGGCCGCTCACGACGTGGCGGAGCCAGGCTCCGAGACCGAGGCTCGCCTCGTCGGTGAAGAACAACCGTTCGGAGTCGTAGAGCCGCGCCGCGAGCGCCAGCGCGGCCGCACCGTAGAGCGCGGTGCTGCAGAGGACCGCCAGCGTCACGCCGAGCGACGCATGTCCGAGAATGAGATCGCGCGCCAGCAGCGTCACGCCGACGCCTGGAACCCAGGCGGTCACGCCGCCCAGCCGGAAGTCGCCCAGGCCGGCGGTCAACGCGGGCGCCATGCAGAGAAAGTAGACCGGCGTCAGGAGCGTCTGCGCTTCCTTGAAGCTGCGCGCGAGCGCGCCGATCGCCACCATCACCGAGGCGAACAGAAACGCGGTCGGGGGGACGACCGCGAAGGCGGCCGCCGCGCGCAGCCAGGGGATCGGGGCCTTTGCTCCGCCCGCGATGAGGTGCGTCCCTTCGAGGACGGTCAAGGACATCGACGCCAGGTTGAGGACACCCGTGAGCGACGCCAGGGTGGCGACGGCGAGCACCTTGCCCCCCATGAGAGACGCCCGATCGATCGGCGCCGACAACGTCGTCTCGAGCGTGCTTCGCTCGCGCTCTCCCGCGGTGATGTCGATCGCCGGGTGAAACGCCCCCAGCATCACCATCACCACCACCACCAGGGGCAAGACCTTGGAGAGCATGTAGCCGCTCACCTGCGCGCGCGCGGCGATGCCGGTGGTGGCGACGGCGAACGCCGGCTTGCAATTCGCGCCGCCCGCGGGGGCGGCCAGAGCCTGCTCGATCCGGTCACGCGCGGCGGTCGACTCCTCGCGGGTCTCGTCGTAAAGGAGGCGCACCTCGGGCGGCTTCCCGGTCGCCCCGGGCTTCACCTGCGCGATGGCGTCGACGCGGCCGGCGGCGAGATCTGCACGAGCGGATTGCTCAGCCGTGTCGGCGCGAACAGCGGTGTCGGATTGTCCGCCGCTCCCCACGACGACCAGCTCGGCGCTGGCGAGCCGGCGGCGCAGCTCGCCGGCGAGCGCAGGCGGCCCGCTCACCGCGACCCGCGCCACATGCGCCTCGATCCGGGCCACCCGCGCGGCCAGAACCTGCGCCGTCACCAGAGACACCAGCGGATAGATCACCAGCGGGAACAGCACCATCACCGCCAGCGTGCGCCGGTCGCGCAATGTCTCGCGCAGCTCCTTCCCCGCGACCAGCATCACCTCGCGGAGCTTCACCGCGCCGTCCCCGCCACGCCGGGCGCGTCGACGGCGCCGACCAGACGCAGGAATGCCTCTTCCAGGCTGGGGGCCTCGCCGGCCATCGCCCGGAGCGCCGCCGGGGTCCCCTCGGCCAGGAGGCGCCCATGGTGCAGGAGCCCGATCCGATCGCAGAGCAGCTCCGCCTCGGCCAGGTAGTGGGTGGAAAAGACCACCGCCTTGCCGCGGTCGCGCTCGGCCCGAACGAAGGCGCGCAGGAAGCGCGAGGCCAGGACGTCGAGGCCAGCGGTCGGTTCGTCGAGGACCATGACCGCGGGATCGTGGAGCATGGCGCGCGCGATGGAGAGCCGCTGGCGCTCACCGGTCGAGAGCGCCTCGCAGCGGCGTCCGAAGAACGGAGCGAGATCGAGCGCCCGCGCCAGCACGGCGACGCGCGCGTCGGCCTCCGCGGCCCGGAGGCCATGCAGGCGCGCGACGTAGTCGAGCAGCTCGCGACCGGTCAGCCGCGCGTAGAGCCCGGTGGTGTTGGTCAGAAAGCCGAGCCGCCGCCTCACCTCCTGCGGATCGGCGGCCACGTCGATCCCGGCGACGCGCGCGCGCCCGCTGGTCGGCGTCAGAATCCCCGCCAGGACCCGGAGGGTGGTGGTCTTGCCGGCCCCGTTCGGTCCGAGGAGACCATAGAATCTCGCCCGCGGCGACGGAGAAGGAGAGATCGGCGACCGCGGTCTTGGCGGCAAAGCGCTTGACCAGCGAATCGACGACGACGGCTGGGTCGCCCATGGGTCGCCGAGGATAGCGCGTCGGCGCCGGGCCCGCGGCCTAGCAGCCGCCGGCGGCGCAGTAATATTCGTTGGCGGGGAACGTCCGCGCCTGGCAGCTCCCGAGCGCCGCCGTGTTGGTGGTCGGATCGAATGTGCCGGTGCAGTTCGGCGGCGCGCCTGCGCTCGAGGGCGGGGCCGCACAGAACCCCGAGGGATCGTCGTACTGGATGTAGACGCGGATCGGGTTCGAGACGCTCTTGGCGCCAGCCAGATCGGCGGTGGCGACGGCGATGCAGGCCCACCCCTCCGGGATGTTGTTGGCCAGCGCGTCGAACTGGTTGCCGAGGCAACGGTCGGAATCGATCGGCTCCACCGACCAGATGGCAGGATCGTTGTCGGCATAGCCGATGGCGATGGTCGGCTGGCCGCTCAGGCACAGCTCCTTGGGCGGCGCGGTGGCTGTCCCCTCCCCGCAAGGCGCGCTCGAGGGGAGCGTGCTGTCTGGGCGGAAGTCGGCGCTTCCCGCGGGCGGTACGCCCGCCAGCCGGATCTGGAGCACCTGGTTGGATTGTGTCGGCGGGCTGCTGGTCGGGACCAGCAGCGGATTGATCGCGTCGCAGGTCCCGTCACCGTCGGTGTCGACCGCCAGCGGGGGCGCGTTGGGGTCGCTGGGGTCGACGACGTGCCAGACGTAGATGTTGGTGTTGTCGGGATCGATGCCCGCGATCGGGACCACCTTGAGCCCGACGGCGCGGTTGCCGTCGTCCTCGATGCGGGCCCGCAGATCGAACACCTGCGGCACCAGGCAGTTGTCGTTGGGCATGTCGCCCACGGACCTGTTCAAGCTGAGCGGATCGAAGGCGAACGAGCACTCGTATCCGGCCACGCCCAGGCGCCGGCCGCGCATCTGGGGGGGATCGAGATCGGCGACCGGTGGGACGTTGTCGACGGAGATGTCGTAGCCGACCACGCTCTGGTTCCCCACCAGGTCGACGGCGCGGAAAGAGATCGTCGGATAGACGATGCAGAGGCTGGTCGCCGGAGGGGGCTGGCAACCCGTGAGGTTGGCCGTGTCGAACAGGGTGCTGTAGCTGCCGGTCGAATCGAGGGCGAGGTTCAGCGTGAACACCGGGTTGCCGGCCTGGTCGCCGATGACCGCGATGACCGACGAGGCGAGCACGCCCGATTCGTCGCTGACCTCGGCCGAAATGGAGACCACGCCGCCCACGATGTCGCCGGCCGCGGGGAACGTCTTGCTGATGGTCGGCCCGGTGGTGTCGATGGTGAACGTCCGCTTGACCTCCGAGGTGGTGTGGCCGTCGCTCTCGGTGACGTCGAGGAGCTGCACGCCGGAGAGCGGCGGAAACGCCAGCACCGGCGGGACTGGCGGAGTGCTCGGACCGAACGCGATGGTCGCTTGATAGGTGTCGTACGTCCCGGGCGAGGTTCCCTGGCTCGCCAGCATGAGCGCCGACGCCGTCACGGGCATGCCGGCCACCGTCACCGTGGGGGGCATGGCGCCGGGATCGACCAGAATCTCGATCGTCACGCTGCCACTATAGGACTGCCCCTCGACCGGCGATGTGACGATGAGCGTCGGCCCTGCGGTGATCATGATCGGGACCGTGTCCTGTCCGGTGGCTCCGCCGGAGCTCGCCGCAGATACCGTGAGCGTGTAGGTCCCGCCCGGAAGCGCGCCGATGCTGAGCGTCCCCGAGTAGCTCGCACCGTCCGAGGAGACCAGCTGGCCGACGGCGAGGGGGGTGCTCCCGCTGACCGCCGTCAACGTGACGGTGACGCTGCTGTTGTCGATGACGTCGCTGCCGCTGTCGTGCACGGTGGCGCTCACCGCCAGGGCGCTGTTTTGGCTCACCATCGCCATGGCGGTCGGCGAGGTGATGGTCACCTCGACCGTTCCGTTCGGCGCGCTGCCGCCGGTCCCGCCGCTTCCGCCGCCGTCGCTTGGCGGGAGAAAGTTGTTGTTGTTCTCTTTCGATGAGCAGGCGAGCGGGCCGAGGAGCGCCAGCGCCAGCAGAACGCGCTTGGGGCTCACTGCGACGCCGCCACCGTCGGCGGACAGATGAGCGCGCCGTCCTGCGTGCAGCAGTCGACCGGCGCGTCTTGCGCAGGATTGCAGGCGTTGCCCAGGTTGGTGGGCGCGCTGGTGAAGGGGCAGGCGTGAACAGTGGCGACCAGGCATCCGACGCAGAGCTCGAGCGGGAAGTTGAACGGATCCGATTGCATCTCGGTTCCGAAGGTGGTGGTCCCCAGGGCCTGGATGCGCAGGTTGAGGGTCGCCGAGGGATCACTGCTGACGCCGCCCTCATTGAGGAGCTGCTCGGCGAGGGCGACCGGGAAGGCGTTGACGATGGCGTTGATCTGGCCGCCGCCCGATGCCACGCCGCCTGACCAGGCCGTCTTGAAGTGGGCCAGGGCGTTGCCCGCGAGCACGGTGTTCGTGCCGGTCGAGGTGCCGGAGAGAGGCGTGATGTCGATGTTGAAGCCGCTCAGCTGAATCTGATTGGGATCCTGGGCGCCGTTCTTCGCGCCCGGGAGATTGTTCTCGATGAGCGGAAAGAAGAGATAGGCGGCGTCGGCGTTGCTGCGGACGATGCTGAGGTCGAGGCGGCCCGCACCCTGATAGAGAACGGCGTCGACGGGAACCGTGCAGCCTCCCCCGGCGCCCACGGTGGGGACCTGGTCGTTCAGGATCTCGAACTGTCCCGGCACGCGCCCGCAGGCGGCGAAGACCAGCGGCCAGAGCACGGCGACGAGCGAGAGCGGCCGGCGAAGCGTCGGAGAGGCGTTCATTTCGTGGCTCCAGGGATGCGCTCGCGCCGGGCGCGAACACGTGAGGAACAGCATTTGACTTGCAGATCGAATCCGCGCTCTATGGAACCAATGATGACGATTCCTCGATTGCTGCGGCTCGCGGACGATTCATCGGGAGCAACCGCCGTCGAGTATGCGCTCATCGTGAGTGCCATCGCCGGCCTCGTCGCAGGCGTAGTGTACTTTCTCGGCGCGAAGTCCAACAACCTTTACAACAACGTCTCCCAGGGTTGGTGAGCGCCGGCGCGGCGTTGGCCGCGCGCTGCTGTAGGTGGATCGGCGACTCACGGGCTCTTGCTCCCACCGGGTCTGCCGAGCGCAAGATATCGCTAAAGGTCGCCTTGTCCCCGGTCGATGCATTGTCATGGCACTCACACGAATTCTGAATGTAGTGCCAGAAGCGCCCGATGATGGTCGGTCTGATTCGGGCAACGAGACGACCTGACCAACCCCCCGAAGGAGAGACTCCAATGCTCAAGAACGTAGTCAAGCTGTTCAAGGATGAAGAGGGTGCCACCGCCGTCGAGTACGGTCTCATCGTGGCCGCCATCGCCGGTCTCATCATCGCCGTCGTGTTCGTGCTCGGCGGCAAGGTGAAGAACAACTTCAACAACGTTCAAGCCGTGATGTAACGAGCCGAAAGGCTCCGACGGCGGGGATCTCGGCCGCGTCCGTCAGAGAACTGATGCCGCTTCCGCTCCTCCACCTCGGGCCTTTGGCGCTCGGGCTCGCCGTCGCCATCCTGTGTGATCTCGGATGGCGACGGATCCCCAATGCCATCTCGGGCTTCGTGTTCCTCTCAGCGCTCGTGTTGCGTGGGCACGACCAAGGTGGTTGGGCCGCATGTTCGGGGGTGGGCGCGGCGGCGCTGGTCGTCGCCGCGCTCTATCGCCCCTGGCTGATGGGGGGAATCGGAGGCGGCGACGTGAAGTTGGCCGCCGCGACCGCCGCCTGGGTGCCGTTCGCACGCCTGCCGTGGTTCGTCCTCTCGGGCGCGCTGGCCGGCGGGTTCTTTGCAGCCATCTACTACGTCCGGGCACGCGCCGAGACCAAGGCGGAGATCCGCGCCAACCTGACGTTGGCGGCCCTTCAGAACGAGCTTCCCTCCGTCCCCTCGCATCGGGCCGGCCACCTGTCGCTTCCCTATTCCCTGGCGATCGCAGCTGGTGCTTCAGCTGTGTTTCTTCTCATCCCGTGATTCTCTGATGATCACCTCTCGATCATCGCTCGACCATTTCGCTCGACCACCTCGCCGGTCGTGCTCGCAGGCGGCTCCAGCGAAAAAATTGGCGCTCTCGCGAACGACACGCGCTTGATGCTTTCCGTCAATCATGCGAACTTGCACAGTGAGGCGCGATCCGTTCGCACTGCTCGTGGCAGCATCTCATCTCACCATCTCAACTCTACGGCGCAGTTCGTCGATGATCCGTTTTATGCTCTGCGCGCGTCCAGACGCGGTGACCCTGGAAGCCTTCTTTTTCTAGGAGATGCCCTTGGCGATCAATGAATCAATGGGACCCGGTCGGCTGCGCGCAGCGGCTGGTGCCTCGCGTCGCTCGGGCACGCGCGCGGCGCTCTTCTGGGCCTTTGCTCTGGTCGCCGGATTGGCCACCGCGCTCTTCATCTCGCGCTATCTCAACACCCGACAGGCTGGCAGCGCGGTGCCGATGGCCAAGATCGTCGTCGCCGCGATGGACATGCCGCTCGCCGGCAAGATTCGCCCCGAAGATCTGAAGCTCTCCGAATGGCCGGCCGAGCACCTCCCGCTGGGGGCGGTGCGCGATCCCAAGGAGGTCGTCGATCGCATTCTGATTTCCCGCGTGCTCGCCGGCCAGCCGGTGTTGCCGGGGATGCTGGCCGCGAAGAACGCGGGGAACGGGCTGGCGGCGCTCATCCCGCCCAACATGCGGGCGATGGCCGTCCGGGTCGACGACGTCGTCGGCGTGGCCGGTTTCATTCATCCCGACGATCGGGTCGACGTGCTCGTGACCTTGCACCCGAGTCGCCCCGGCGCGGAGACGGTCACCAAGGTGTTCATGCAGAACGTCAAGGTGCTCGCGGTCGGTCAGGAGGTCGAGGCGAACGATCAGGCCCGCATGCACGCGAACCCGGCGACGGTTGCCACGCTGCTGGTCTCGCCCCAGGACTCTGAACGCCTGGCGCTCGCTTCGGCCGAGGGACGGTTGTTGCTGACCCTGCGGAGCTGGACCGACTCGCTCCCCGTCAACACGGGCGGTGCGGTGGCGGAGGAGCTGGTGGGAGACCCGACGGCGGCGACCGGGCCGGCCAAGCCGGCGGACGCGGCGGGCCCGCATCCCGCAGGGCCGGTCCCCACCCGGCGCGGGCGGGGAAAGCAGGTCGCCGCTGCTCAGCCGTCGCCCGTTCTCCCGAGCGAGCAGCCGAAGAGGGACGTCGTGGAAATTCTTCGCGGTGACCGGTTCGAACAGCGCAACTTCTCGAAGGGAGATAGTCGCTAGTGAAGACGCGGTCTGCTGTCGTCGCAGCGTCGTTGTCATTGATCGTGTTGAGCGGAGCGAGCGGCGCCGTTGCTGCCGCCGCGGATTCCGGGCTGAGCGCGGTCCCGGCCATCCGGATCGAGCGGGAGGTCGGCGCGGTCAGAAACCTCGCGCTCGAGACCGGCCAGAACCGCCTCCTGATCCTGACCGAGCCGATCGGTCGCGTCTCCGTCGCCGATCCACGCGTGGCCGACCTCAAGGTCATCACGCCGGTGCAGCTCCTGCTGACCTCGCGTGGCGTGGGGACGACCGACCTGACGCTCTGGAACAAGCGCGACGAGCCCCTGGTGCTGGCGCTGCAGGTGACGCGCAACCTGGACCGGCTGAAGAGTCAGCTCGCAGAGCTGTTTCCCGAGGAAAAAATCACCGTCTCGACGGCCGGCGATCTGGTCGTCCTGTCCGGTGAGGTCTCCGACGTTCGCGTTCCCGAGCGGGCGGCCGAGGTGGCCCAGCTCCACGCCGAGAAGGTGGCGAACCTGATCAAGGTGGTGGGCAACCAGCAGGTGCAACTGGAGGTGAAGTTCGCCGAGGTCTCGCGCGCGGGTCTGCGCAACCTGGGCATCAACTTTTTCCACCAGGACGCGGGGGGCCGCTACCTCGCCGGCATCACCAACCCCGGTCAGGCGATCGACGGATTTACCAGCGTCCCGGGGACGGGCGGCGCCGCGACGCCCGGGATTCAGGGCTCGCCCGGCACTGGGTTTTCTCTCTTCTTCTCGGGCCTCCCCAGCTTTCCGTTCAGCGCCGTCTTGAACGTCCTCGAACAGAGCGGCCTGGCCAAGATGCTGGCCGAGCCGACGCTGGTGGCGCTGTCCGGACAGGAGGCCAAGTTCCTGGTCGGCGGAGAGTTTCCCGTCCCGATCGCCAGCAGCCTGGGCGCCATCTCCGTGCTGTGGAAGAAGTTCGGCATCATCCTGAACTTCACCCCCACCGTGATCTCCGACGGCGCGCTTCACCTCAAGCTCTCCACCGAGGTCAGCGACGTCGATCCCACCCGGTCGGTCACCATCAGCGGCGTCTCGATTCCGGGTCTCACCTCGCGGCAGAGCGAAACGACGGTCCGGCTGGCCGACGGGCAGAGCTTCGCGATCGCCGGCCTGCTCTCGGACAAGATTCAGTCGACGGTCAGCAAGATTCCCCTGCTGGGCGACATTCCGATCCTGGGGATGTTGTTCCGCTCGGTCAGCTACCAACGCAATGAGACTGAGCTGCTGGTGGTGGTCACGGCGCACCTGGCCAAGCCGGTGGCGCCGCACGAGGCCCCCCACCTGCCGACCGAGAACGAGCTCAATGACCCGAACGACATCCAGTTGTTCCTCTTTGGCAGCGTCGGGGGGGGGGCATCCCGGCGACGCCAGCGGTACAATGAACCAGTCGGCGCGTGAGGACGCGCCGGTGCGGACGGCTTCGAAGGATCGGGGACCATCCGGCGAGATCGGGTTCATCCGCTGAGGCGCAGATCAGACGAAGG